>NZ_JAJMZI010000001.1:0-638201 GCF_021012935.1 Kocuria sp. LUK | reverse complement strand
CACCAGCACCCACCCCCCCCCCCCCGGGGGGCGTGGCCACCACAGGCCCCGCCGACCCGGACCCGACCCCCGCACAGCCCCCGCACCCCACGGTGCGGGGGCTTCCTACCACCCCCGGACACCGGATTGGGCACCGCCCCGGACACCGCACCGAATACCGGATTGGGCCCCGGTTCGGACACCGGCCCCGGGAACCGGACGCCGTGCCGGCACCACCCGTCCCCGGGCACCGGACGCCGTGCCGGCACCACCCCGCACAGGACACCGGCGCCCGCACCAGCCGCACCGATCCCGGCGGGGACATCGTCCCGCCGGCTGCCGGCACCGGCCGCCGCCGCGCAGGCCGGTTCCGTTCGTGCACCGTCCGGCGCAGACTGGTCCTATGGACGAGAGCAGCCGGCGCCCCGACGACCGCGGGACCCCGTCCGGTCCCCGCGTGATTCAGTACGAGGGACGGCACACTGCCGTCGTCCGCGGGACGGTGGCGATGGAGGAGCTGCGCCCGTTCTTCGACGAGGCCTTCCGGGACCTCGGCCGGGCCGTGGCCCGGGGAGAGATCGTTCCGGACGGACCGGCCCTCGCGCTGTACCCGGCCGTACCCGGGCGGACCGTGACGCTGGAGGTCGGTTTCCCCGTCGTGGATCCTGTGGTCCCGTCCGGGAACATCGTGCCGGGACGGCTGCCGGCGGGCCGCGTCGTCGAGCTCGAGCACCGCGGCGGCTACGACGGGCTGGGCTCCGCCTGGGAGCGGCTGCGCACCTGGGCCGGGGAGCACGGCGTGCTGCTCGGGGCGCCACTGTGGGAGGTCTACGAGACGCAGCCGTCCCCGGGAGCGGATCCCGGGTCGATGCGCACGCGGCTGTGCTGGTCCGTCGCGGACCGATGACGCGGCCGTGCTCCGCTGGGACGGGTCCGGGTGTGCAGAGGGCCCCGACCGCACGGTCGGGGCCCTCTGCACACCCGCAGCACGGCGTGCTGCTCGGGCCGAGACGGTCAGGAACGGGGGAGGGGTCCCTCCCCGGCCGTCCGGGTCGCGGAGGGTGCGCCGTCGTCGTCCGAGGTGATGACGAGCTCCGGCTCAAGGCCCTCGACCCGGGTGCCGATGAGCTTCTGCATGATGGTGGCGAGAGCGCCGTCGCCGGTGACGTTCGTGGCCGTCCCGAAGGAGTCGATGGCGATGTAGGTGGCGATCATCAGCGCCACGGCCGTCTCGTCGAACCCCAGCATGCCCTGGAGCACGCCCACGGCGGCCATGATGGCCCCGCCCGGCACGCCCGGGGCGGCGACCATGGTCACCCCGAGCATCAGGATGAAGCCGAGGTAGGTCAGGTCGTCCACCGGCATGCCCGTGATCGTCATGATGGCGAGGGAGAACAGGACGATCTTCAGGGTCGACCCGGAGAGGTGGATCGTGGCCGCGAGCGGGACGACGAACCCCGCGACCGGGCGGCTCACGCCGTTGGCCTGGACGCACCGCAGGGTCACGGGGATCGTGGCGGCCGAGGACGAGGTGCCCAGGGCTGTCGCGTAGGCCGGCAGCATGTTCTTCAGGAGCACGAACGGGTTGCGCCGCGTGTAGAGGCCGGCGACCGCGTACTGGAGCAGCAGCAGGGCGACCGTGAGGACCAGCGCCAGAACCGTCACCGTCAGGAACGTCGTGACGACCGTGAGGATCTGCCCGTTCATCGTCAGCCCCAGGAACATCCCGAAGATGTACACGGGCAGCAGCGGGATGATGACCAGCTCCACGATCCGCATGATGATCCGGCGCAGGTCGTCCATGCCCCGGTGCAGCGTGTCACCGGGGATCAGCGTGATGCCGACCCCCAGGCAGAAGGCGAGCACCAGCGCCGTCATCACCCCGAACACCGGGTCGATCTCGAGGACGAAGTAGCTGCTGAGGCCGCTCTCCTCGGGGCTGGCCAGGGCCTCGACCGAGCGCTGCCCGCCGAGCAACCAGGGATACGTGCCGCGCGCCACCAGGTAGGCGACGAGGCCGGCGAAGACCGTGGAGCCGTAGGCCAGCGCCGCCGTCAGCCCGAGCCACTTCCCCGCACCGCGGCCCAGGTCTGCGATCGCGGGGGTCACCAGCCCGAGGATGAGCAGCGGGATCAGGAAGCCCAGGAACGCGCTGAACAGGCCGTTGAACGTGACGAAGACGCGGGCGAGTCCCTCTGGGAAGAACAGCCCGCACACGACGCCCAGGGCGATCCCGATGAGCACGCGCACCAGCAGGTGGGACGTGAGTGGTTTCTTGGTCATGCCCACGATTATCCCGTGGTCGGGACGTGGTCCCGACCACGGCATCGGGAGCCGCCGCCCGCCTCGCCTAGAATGGGTGCGATCAGAACCAGGGGGTCGTTCGGCCGTGGAGGCCGCGATCCGCAATCACGAACGCCACCGGTCCCCGGTCGGCACAGAGGAGCGGTACGTGTCCGAGTCTTTCCAGCACGGTTCCCGGGACGAGCGCGACGGCGGTGGCCCGCGGTCCGGCCGCTCCGGCTCGGACGGCCGCTCCGGCCGCTCCTCCGGTCCCCGGGACAGCCGCTCCGGCGGTCCGGGGCGCCGTGAGGACCGCGGCGAACGCCCGTGGCGCGACCGCGGTCCGCGCGAGGACGACCGCCGGGGCGGCTCCGGCCGGAGCGAGGACCGGAGGGGCGAGGGCCGTGGCGGCCACGGAGCCCGCCGCGAGGGCGGTGCTGCCGGTCAGGGCGGCCGGGACCGGCGCGAGGACCGCCCGGGCGACCGGCGGGACGACCGGCGTGGCGGCTACGGCGACCGGCGTGAGGACCGGGAGAGCCGTCCGTGGCGCGACCGCGGTCCGCGCGAGGACGACCGCCGGGGTGGACCCGGCCGCTGGGAGGACCGGCGCGGAGGAGCCGAGCGACGGACCGACGACCGGCGTGGGGGCTATGGTGAGCGCCGCGAGGGTGGTGCCGGGTCGCGTCAGGGTGGCCGGGACGACCGGCGTGGCGGCTACGGCGACCGGCGTGAGGACCGGGAGAGCCGTCCGTGGCGCGACCGCGGTCCGCGCGAGGACGACCGCCGGGGCGGACCCGGCCGGCGCGACGACCGGGCAGGGGAGCGCCGGGGCGGCCACGGCGACCGGCAGGGTGCCCGCAGCGGCGGAGGACCCCGACGGGACGACCGGTGGGCCGGTGCCGGGCGGCGCGAGGACCACCGCGAGGAGCGCTACGACGCCTCCACCCACCGGCACCGCGCCCCCGAGGTCGACGAGGACATCACCGGCCGCGAGCTCGACAAGCCCACGCGGGCGCAGCTGGGCGCCCTGGAGCCTCGCAACGCCGAGGCCGTGGCCAAGCACCTCGTGATGGCCGGGCGCTATCTGGAGGACGACCCGCAGCTCGCGCTCGAGCACGCCCAGGCCGCGGGCCGGCGGGGCGGGCGCATCGCCGCCGTGCGCGAGGCCACGGCGATCGCCGCCTACGAGGCCGGCGACTGGGCGCTCGCGCTCAAGGAGCTGCGCACCTACCGGCGGATGACGGGCTCCCAGGAGCACCTGCCCCTCATGGTCGACTGCGAGCGGGCGCTCGGGCGCCCGGAGAAGGCCGTGGAGCTCGCGACCTCGGAGGCGGTGGCCGAGCTGGACGCCGCGGGCCGGGTCGAGCTGGCCATCGTCCTGGCCGGCATGCGCCGCGACCAGGGCGACGCCCAGGGGGCCGTGGACGCACTGGGCATCCCCCAGCTGGACCGCAACCGGGGCTTCTCCTACAGTCCCCGCCTCTTCCGCGCGTACGCCGAGGCGCTGCGCGGGGTCGGCCGCGACCGCGAGGCCGTCGCGTGGGACCGTCAGGCAGTGGTCGCCGAGGCCGCTCTCGGCACGGGCCAGTTCGCCGAGCCGGAGATCGTGGACCTCGTCGGCGAGGAGCCGGAGGAGACGGGCGTCGAGCTGCCGGACGACGCCGCGGCCGGTGAGCATGCCCCCGGCGCGGGCGGCCCCGGCGAACAGGCCGTCGTCGCCGAGACCGCTCCCGGCGGCACCACCACGCAGGACCCGGACGACGGGGCCGACGACGGGACCGAGGACGTCCTCGACGAGGGGACCGAGGAGGAACCGGAGGACGACGACGAGCGCGGCGAGGACCTCGACCCGGACGACGAGGACGAGGGCGGCGGGGAGGCCGACCTGGACCCCGACGACGACGAGGAGCTCGTCGCCGACGACGCGGACGGGGCGCAGGAGGGACCGGCGCGTGGCTGAGCGCCTCCTGGACCGCTTCGACGCCGTGCTCAGCGACCTGGACGGCGTCGTCTACGCCGGCGACCACGCCGTGGCCGGGGCCCCCGCGACGCTGGCGCGCGTCGTCGGCGACGGGGTGCCGGTCGTCTACGTGACGAACAACGCCTCCCGGTCCGTCGACGCAGTCGCCCGCCACCTCACGGACCTCGGCCTGCCGGCCTCGCCCGAGGCCGTGGTCAGCTCGGCTCAGGCCGGCGCGGAGCTGCTCGCGCAGCGGCTGCCGGCGGGCACGGCCGTGCTGGTCACGGGCGCCCCCGCGCTCGAGGAGGTGGTCGCCGGGGCGGGGCTGCGTCCGGTCCGCACCCAGGCCCAGGCCCCGCGCGCGGTCGTGCAGGGCCTGGACCCCGAGCTGCGGTGGGCGGACCTGGCGGAGGCCTCCTACGTCCTGGCCGACCCGGACGTGCTGTGGATCGCCACCAACACGGACCTGACCATCCCCAAGGAGCGGGGCATGGCCCCGGGCAACGGCGCGCTCGTGGCCGCCGTGGCCACCGCCACCGGCCGCACCCCGGAGGTCGCCGGGAAGCCGGAGGCGCCCATCTTCCGCACCGCCGCGCGACGGGTGGGCAGCACCCGCCCCGTCGTCGTGGGCGACCGGCTGGACACCGACGTGCTGGGCGGCAACCGGGCCGGTTTCACCACGGTCGCCGTGCTCACCGGCGTCGACACCCGCGAGAGCATCCTGGCGGCGCGCACCGCCGAGCGCCCGGACCACGTCGTCGCGACCCTCGAGGCCCTGCTCGCGCCCTATCCGGAGGTCGCGGCGGAGTCCGCCGCGGGCGGCCACCGCGCCGCGTGCGGAACGGCCCGTGCCGAGACCGACGGCGCGGTGCTGCGCGTCCACGGGGACCCCGAGGACCTCGACGCCTGGCGGGCCGCCTGCGCGGCGTGGTGGGCGGCCCATCCGGAGACGGACGAGCCGCGCCGGCCCGAGCTGGTGTGGACGGGATCCCGGTGACGCCGGGGGAGGACGCAGGCAGACCCGCACCGGGCCCCGCCCCGGACGGGACCGCTCCGCCCCCGACGGGGCATCCCGAGGTGGACGCCGCCCTCGCGCCGGTGGCCGAGCTCGCCACGACCCCGCTCGAGGAGCACGCCGAGCTCTACGAGACCGTGCACGCCCGGCTGAGCGCGGCCCTGGAGGCCGAGCCCGGGGCCGTGCCCGCGGCCCTGCGCCCCGACGCACCGGGGCGGGCCCCGGAGCAGGACGCGGAGCCGTGAGCGCACGCCTCGACCAGGAGCTGACCTCCCGGGGCCTGGCCCGCTCGCGGACCGTGGCCGCGCGGTGGATCGCCGAGGGACGCGTCGCCGTGAACGGGACCGTGGCGCGCAAGCCCTCCGCCCGGGTCGGTCCCGGGGACGGCCTCGAGGTGCGCCCCGCCGAGGTCCCGGACTACGTCAGCCGCGCCGGGCACAAGCTCGCCGGGGCGCTCGCGGCGTTCCCCGAGGTCGTGGTCGCCGGGCGGCGCTGCCTGGACGCGGGGGCCTCGACGGGCGGCTTCACCGACGTGCTGCTGCGCGCCGGGGCGCGCGAGGTGCTCGCGGTCGACGTCGGCCACGACCAGCTGGACCCCGTGCTGCGCGCCGACCCGCGGGTCCGGGTCCACGAGGGCCTCAACGTGCGGGGCCTGCGCCCCGAGGACGTCGGCGGGCCCGCCGAGCTGACCGTGTGCGACCTCTCCTTCATCTCCCTGACCCTGGTGGTGGGCCCGCTCGCGGCGGCCACGGTCCCCGGCGGCGACCTGCTGCTGATGGTCAAGCCCCAGTTCGAGGTCGGCGCGGACCGGCTCGCGCGCACCGGCGTGGTCACCTCCGAGGCCGAGCGGGCCCGGGCGGTGGAGGCGGTCGCCTCGGCGGCCCGCGCGCACGGGCTCGAGGTGCTCGGCCGGCGGCGCAGCCTGCTGCCCGGCCAGGACGGCAACCACGAGTTCTTCCTGTGGTGCCGCCGGCCCGGGACCACCGCGGCGCGGACCTGCTGAGAGTCCGCGGGCTCGCGTAGGGTGGAGCACGGTCCCCGCCGCCGGGGCACCGTGGCCAGCCACCCCGTACCCACCAGTGGAGGACGTGAGGACCCGTGAGCAGGAAGATTCTGGTCATGGCCCACATGGGCCGGCAGGAGGCCAAGGACGCCGCGCGCGACTCGTGCCGCCAGCTGCACGACGCCGGGCTCGTCCCGGTGCTCTCCCGGGCCGACCTCGACGCCCTCCAGGAGGACATCGAGCCGCTGGCCCCCGTGGAGGTCCTGGAGGAGGACGTCTCCCTGCGGCAGATCGAGCTCGTGATGGTCCTCGGCGGGGACGGGTCGATCCTGCGCGCCGCCGAGCTCGTGCGCCGTGTGGACACCCCGCTGCTCGGGGTGAACCTGGGCCACGTGGGATTCCTCGCGGAGAGCGAGCGCTCGGACCTGGCCGGGACGGTCGAGGCCGTCGTCGACGGCCGCTACACCGTCGAGCAGCGCATGGCCATCGACGTCACCGTGTGGCAGGGCGAGCACAAGGTGCTGCACACCTGGGCCCTCAACGAGGCCTCGGTGGAGAAGGGCAACCGGGAGAAAATGATCGAGGTGGTCGTCGAGGTCGACCGCCGGCCCCTGAGCACCTTCGGCTGCGACGGCGTGGTCCTGGCGACCCCCACCGGCTCCACCGCCTACGCCTTCTCCGCCGGCGGGCCGGTCGTGTGGCCCGAGGTGGAGGCGCTGCTCATGGTGCCGCTGAGCGCCCACGCCCTGTTCTCCCGGCCGCTGGTGATCTCCCCGAACTCCATGATGGCCGTGGAGGTGCTCACCCGCACCGACACCCGGGGGGTGCTGTGGTGCGACGGCCGGCGGACCACCGAGCTGCCGCCGGGGTCCCGGATCGAGGTCGTGCGCTCCCCGCGCGCCGTCAACCTCGCCCGCATGCACCGCACCCCGTTCTCCGAGCGGCTCGTGCGCAAGTTCGAGCTGCCCACCACGGGCTGGCGCGGACCCGTGCCCCCCGAGGAGGCCGCTGCGGCGCGCACCGCCGCGCTGCCCACGGTCGCCGCCGAGCCCCCGGCCCACGCCGGGGTGGGCCGGGAGATGCCCTATCCCGCGGACTCCGACGTCCCCGGTCCCGCCCCGTCCGCCGGGAGGCCCGGGGCATGATCGAGGAGATCCGCATCCACGACCTCGGCGTCATCACCGACGCCGTGCTGCCCCTCGGGCCGGGCCTGAGCATCCTCTCCGGCGAGACCGGGGCCGGCAAGACCATGGTCGTCACCGCGCTGGGAATGCTGCTCGGCAACCGCTCCGACGCCGGCGCGGTGCGCGCCGGGGCCCCCCGCGCCGTCGCCGAGGCCGTCGTGCGCGTGGCCGCCGGACATCCCGCGGCGGCGCTCGTCGAGGACGCCGGCGGGGCCGTGGACGTCGAGACGGTCGGCGCGCACGAGGAGGCCCTCGTCACCCTGGCCCGCACCGTGACCGCCGAGGGCCGCAGCCGCGCCCACGTGGGCGGGCGCTCGGCGCCCGTCGGGACCCTCTCGGCCGTGGGCCAGACGCTCGTGGCCGTGCACGGCCAGTCGGACCAGCTGCGCCTGAGGTCCCCGGCCGCCCAGCGCCACGCCCTCGACCAGTACGCGGGGGAGGAGCTGGCCGCGGACCTCGCCCGCTACCGGGGCCTGCTGGGCGAGTACCGCACCGCGCAGCAGCAGCTGCGCGAGGTCACCGAGCACGGCCGGGAGCGGGCGCTGGAGGCGCAGACCCTGCAGGGGGCGCTCGAGGAGATCGACGCCGTGGACCCCCAGCCGGGCGAGGACGAGCGGCTCGACCAGGAGAGCCAGCGGCTGACCAACCTCGAGCAGCTGCGCGCCGCCGCGCTGACCGCCCACACCGCCCTGAGCGGCGGCGAGTTCGCCGAGGGCGACGCCGCCGACGCGACCGCCCTGATCGCCGCCGCCCAGCGGGCCCTCGAGCAGGAGGCGGCCGCCGACCGCGAGCTCGAGGAGCTCGCCGCCCGGGTCGCCGAGCTCAGCGTGCTCGTCACCGACGTCGCCGCCGACCTCTCCGGCTACGCCTCCGGGCTCGACGACGAGGGCCCGGCCCGCCTCGCCGAGGTCGAGGCCCGCCGCGCCAGGCTCAAGACGCTGACCCGCAAGTACGGGGCCACGGTCGACGAGGTCCTCGAGTGGGCGGACCGGTCCCGGCAGCGCCTCGACGAGCTCACGGACGACCCCGCCCGCGAGGAGGAGCTGCGCGCCCGGATCGAGCAGCTGCGCACCGGGCTGGCCGAGCTCGCGGACCGGATGACCCGGCGCCGCCGCGAGGCCGCCGAGCGGCTCTCGGCGGCCGTCAGCGAGGAGCTCACGGCGCTCGCGATGCCCAACGCGTCGCTGGTCATCGAGGTCGAGCCCGTCGAGGAGTTCACCGCCCACGGCCGTGACGAGATCTCCTTCCTGCTCCGCCCGCACGCCGCGGCGACCCCCCGGCCCCTGGGCAAGGGCGCCTCCGGCGGTGAGCTCTCCCGCCTGATGCTGGCCATCGAGGTGGTCCTGGCCGCCGTGGACCCCGTGCCCACGTTCGTCTTCGACGAGGTCGACTCCGGGGTCGGCGGCAAGGCCGCCGTCGAGATCGGGCGCCGGCTGAAGATGCTCGCCCAGCACGTCCAGGTGCTCGTCGTCACCCACCTGCCCCAGGTCGCGGCCTTCGCCGACCAGCACGTGCTCGTGACCAAGAGCGGCGACGCCACGGTCAGCGACGTGCGCGTGCTCGACGAGGAGGAGCGGGTCGTGGAGCTCGCCCGCATGCTCGCCGGGCACGAGGACTCGGCCGCCGCCCGGGAGCACGCCCGCGAGCTCGTGCGCGGCGCCGCGCTGGAACCGGCCGGCGGCACCGGGGCCGACCCCGGCCGCCCGGGCGGGGCCCGCGCGCCGCGGGGCGACCGGCCCGGCGGCGCCCGCTCCGCGCGGTGACCTGACGCACTGACCCCCAGGCCGAGGAGGCAAAGAATGCTAGGCTCGAATTCCGTGGTGAATGCAAACGAAGCCGCCCCCGGGGCCGGCGCACAGCAGACCGAACGCACGCGACCCGAGAAGGTCACCCGCCAGATCTTCGTCACGGGAGGTGTGGCCTCCTCGCTCGGCAAGGGACTCACCGCCTCCTCCCTCGGGATGCTCCTGCGGGCGCGCGGGCTGTCCGTGACGATGCAGAAGCTCGACCCCTACCTCAACGTGGACCCGGGCACCATGAACCCGTTCCAGCACGGCGAGGTCTTCGTCACCGACGACGGCGCCGAGACGGACCTGGACATCGGCCACTACGAGCGGTTCCTCGACGAGAACCTCGACGCCTCCGCCAACGTGACCACGGGCCAGGTCTACTCCACGGTCATCGCCAAGGAGCGCCGCGGCGAGTACCTCGGGGACACCGTGCAGGTCATCCCGCACATCACCGACGAGCTCAAGAACCGGATGCGCCGCCGCGCCGAGGGCGAGGACCGACCGGACATCATCATCACCGAGATCGGCGGCACGGTCGGGGACATCGAGTCCCAGCCCTTCCTCGAGGCGGCCCGCCAGGTCCGCCAGGACGTGGGCCGGCGCAACGTGTTCTACCTGCACGTCTCCCTCATCCCGTACATCGGCCCCTCCGGGGAGCTGAAGACCAAGCCCACCCAGCACTCCGTGGCCGCGCTGCGCGGGCTGGGCATCCAGCCCGACGCCCTCGTGCTGCGCTCGGACCGGCAGGTCCCCGACGCGATGCTGCGCAAGATCGGCAACGCCTGCGACGTCGACCACGACGCCGTCATCTCCTGCCCGGACGCCCCGAGCATCTACGACATCCCCACGACCCTGCACTCCCAGGGCCTGGACACCTACATCCTGGACTACCTGGGCCTGGACTACCGCGACGCCGACCTCGCCCAGTGGGAGCGGCTGCTGCACGCGGTGCACGAGCCCTCGCACTTCGTGACCGTGGCGATGGTCGGCAAGTACATCGACCTGCCCGACGCCTACCTGTCGGTCTCCGAGGCGCTGCGGGCCGGCGGCTTCGCCAACGACGCCCGCGTGAAGATCAAGTGGGTCGCCTCCGACCTGTGCGAGACCCCCGAGGGCGCCGAGCGCGAGCTCGGCGACGTCGACGCGATCTGCATCCCCGGCGGCTTCGGCATCCGCGGCATCGAGGGCAAGCTCGGCGCCCTGAGCTACGCCCGCCGCCACCGCATCCCCGCCCTCGGGCTGTGCCTGGGCATGCAGTGCATGGTCATCGAGTTCGCCCGCACCGACCTCGGCCTCGCCGATGCGTCCTCGACCGAGTTCGAGCCCGAGACGGCGCACCCGGTGATCGCCACGATGGACGAGCAGAAGCAGTTCGTCGAGGGCGGCGGGGATCTCGGCGGCACGATGCGCCTGGGCCTCTACGAGGCCCGCCTGGCCGAGGGCTCCGTGGTCGCCGGGACCTACGGCTCGACCCGCGTCCAGGAGCGCCACCGGCACCGCTACGAGGTCAACAACGACTACCGGGAGCGCCTCGAGCAGGCGGGCCTGGTGCTCTCCGGGACCTCGCCGGCCGGCACGCTCGTGGAGTTCGTGGAGCTGCCCCGCGAGGAGCACCCCTACTACGTGGGCACGCAGGCGCACCCCGAGCTGATGTCGCGACCGACCCGCCCGCACCCGCTGTTCGACGGCCTCGTGAAGGCAGCGCTCGAGCGCCGGGAGGCCGTGGGCCGCTGAGCCCGCGCCCGTCCCGCACGGGCACCCCGCGCAGGCGCCGCGTCCCGGCAGGGAGCGGCGCCTGCGCCGTCCCCGCACCGACCACCGGAAGGACCCCATGGACATCCGCAGCATCGCCCCCGAGGACCTCGCCGACCGCACCAGCGAGCGCCGCACGGTGGCCTCCGAGACCGTCTACGAGGGGCACATCTGGGACGTGCGCCGCGACGAGTTCGAGCTCGCCGAGGGCACCGGCGCGCTCAGCCGCGACTACATCACCCACCCGGGGGCGGTCTCCGTGCTCGTGCTCGACGACGAGGACCGGGTGCTGCTGATCAACCAGTACCGCCGGCCGGTCGGGATGACGATGTGGGAGATCCCCGCCGGGCTGCTCGACGTGACCGGCGAGGACCCGGCCGCGGCCGCGCGGCGTGAGCTCGCCGAGGAGGCCGACCTGCGGGCCGAGCGGTGGGCGGTGCTCGTGGACTTCCACAACAGCCCGGGATCCTCGTCCGAGGCCAACCGCATCTTCCTGGCCCGCGGCATCGGCGAGGTCCCCGAGGACCAGCTGCACGAGCGCGACGGCGAGGAGGCCGAGATCCACGGCGCCTGGGTCCCGCTCGACGACGCGGTGCGGGCGGTGCTCGAGGGGCGGCTGAACTCCCCGGCGGCGGTCATCGGCCTGCTCGCCGCCCACGCCGCGCGGGCCGACGGCTACCGCAGCCTGCGACCGGCGGACACCCCGTGGCCGGGGCACCCGGCCCACCGGTGAGCGCCCCGGCCCCGTCCGGGCGGGGACGTCCTGAAGCGGCGGACCCCGGGCGGCCCGCTGCGGGCGGCGCGTCCGCGGCGGCGAGGGCACCGGAGGGGTCCGGTGCCGTCGCCGGCGACGCCGGCGAGCAGGCCCCCGGCGAGCAGGTCCCCGGCGAGCAGGTCCCCGCCGGGACGGGCCGCCCGGCGGCGGCCGGCTCCGGGACCGGAACCCCCGCAGCGGACACCTCGCGCCCGGAGGCCCCGGGGACGCCCGGGGCGGGCGGGGACGGGCCCGAGGAGCTGGCCCGCGCCGCGGAGCGCTACCTGCAGCACCTGGCCGTGGAGCGCGGGCTGTCCGCCAACACCCTGGCCGCCTACCGGCGGGACCTGCGGCGCTACGCCGAGCACCTGCGTGCCCGCACCGACCCGCCGGTGACCGCGCCGCGGGCCGTGACCACCGGGCACGTGCGCGCGTTCCTGCGCGCCCTGCACGAGGGCACCGCGGAGCACCCGCCGCTGAGCACCCGCAGCGCCGCCCGCGTGCTCGTCGCCGTGCGGGGCGCCCACCGCTTCTGGGTCCTCGAGGGCCTCACCCGCACCGACCCGGCCGCGGCCGTGGCCCCGCCGACCCCGGGGATGCGCCTGCCCAAGGCCGTGCGCGTGGACGAGGTGGAGGCGCTGCTGGCCGCGACCGGGACGGAGACCCCCCAGCAGCTGCGCGACCGGGCGCTGCTGGAGGTGCTCTACTCGACCGGGGCGCGGATCTCCGAGGCGATCGCCCTCGACGTCGACGACCTCTCCCGGGCCGTGCGCCGGGGCGGGGAGGAGAGCGGGCTGCCGTTCGTGCGGCTGTTCGGCAAGGGCGGGAAGGAGCGGATGGTGCCCCTGGGCTCGTGGGCCGTGCGGGCCGTCGACGACTGGCTCGTGCGCGGGCGACCGGCGCTCGCGGCGCGGGGCCGCGGGACCCCCGCGCTGTTCCTCAACGCCCGCGGGGGCCGGATCAGCCGCCAGACGGCCTGGACGGCCGTGAAGGACGCCGCCGAGCGGGCCGGTCTCGGCGAGCGGATCACCCCGCACACGCTGCGCCACTCCTTCGCCACCCACCTGCTCGAGGGCGGCGCGGACCTGCGGGTGGTCCAGGAGCTGCTCGGGCACGCCTCCGTGAGCACCACGCAGGTCTACACCCTCGTGACGGTCGAGTCCCTGCGCGAGGTCTACGCCGCGGCCCATCCCCGCGCCCGGTAGCCCCGTGCGGCCCGGCCGCCGGGGCCGGTCCGCCGTGCGGCCCCCACGGCCGCCGTCCGGGCCCGCAGGCCCTACCGGCCCGCGGCCCGGCGTCCTACCCTGGATGTGCACCCGCACATCCAGGGGGCGGGTCCGAGGGATCGAGGCGCCGTGGAACGGGAACTGCTTGCCGGGGGCCGGGTGCGCCGGAGCCTGTCGGTCCTGCTGTGCGCGGCGGGGCTCGTGCTCGGGCCGGTCGTCGTCCCGGGGGGATCGGCGCCGGCCTCCGCCGCCACGGCCATCGAGGCGGAGCACGCCCGGCTCGGCGGGGCCGGCGGGCGTCTCGGCGCAGCCCTGGGCCCGGAGCGCTGCGGGCTGCCGCGCGAGGGGTGCTGGCGGCGGTTCGAGCGGGGCCACGTCCACTGGTCGCCGGCCACGGGCGCCCGGGCCACCTGGGGCGCCGTGCGCGCCGCCTGGGCCGCCCAGGGCTGGGAGCGCGGGCCCCTGGGCTACCCGGTGAGCCGGGAGGTCTGCGGGCTGCGGGACGCCGGCTGCCGGCAGGCCTTCGAGGGCGGGGTCGTGCTGTGGTCACGGGCGAGCGGGGCCCACCCCACCGGGGGAGCGATCCGGGCGGCCTGGCTGCGCCACGGCGCCGAGCGGGGCGCCCTCGGCTACCCCGTCTCGGGCGAGAGCTGCTCCGGGGGGGCCTGCCGGCAGTCCTTCCAGCGCGGCCGGGCCGAGTGGGCCCGCGGCAGCGGCACCCGGGTCCACCGGGAGATCGACCGGGCCGCGTCCGTCCACGTCGTGGTCAACAAACGCCGCCCGCTCGTGCCGGCCGACCACGCCCCGGCGGACCTGGAGGCCGTGGAGGGGCAGCAGCTGCGCTCGGCCGCCGCCGCGGCGCTGCGGCGGATGCAGCGGGCCGCGGCCGCGGACGGCGCTCCCCTCACGGTGGTCAGCGGCTACCGCTCCCACGCCGTGCAGGCGAGCCTCTACCAGCGCTACGCCGCCCTGTACGGGCAGGCGCAGGCCGACCTGATCTCCGCGCGGCCGGGCCACAGCGAGCACCAGACGGGCCTCGCCGTGGACATCGGCGACCCGGGCGGTGCCTGCGGTCTGCAGACCTGCTTCGAGCGCACCGCCGCCGGGGCGTGGGCGCGCGCCCACGCGCACGAGCACGGGTTCGTGGTGCGCTACCCGGCCGGGCACACGGCCACCACGGGCTACGCGTACGAGCCCTGGCACCTGCGCTGGGTCGGCGAGCACGTGGCCCGGGGCATGGTCGAGCAGGACATCCCCACCCTCGAGCACTACATGGGACTGCCGCCGGCGCCGTCGTACTGACGGCACCGGCGGCAGGACCTGACGTGCGGGCGGGCTCAGGCGCCGGGCACGTGCCGCTCGTCGGGACCGTTGTACTCCGACAGCGGGCGGATCAGGGAATTGGCCGCGACCTGCTCCATGACGTGCGCGGTCCAGCCCGTGATCCGGGCGGCGACGAACAGCGGGGTGAAGGTCGGGATGTCGAAGCCCATCAGCCAGTAGGTCGGCCCGGCCGGGTAGTCGAGGTTGGGCTTGATGTCCTTGGCCTCGCCCATGGCCCTCTCCAGGCCGTTGTACAGCCCCAGCAGCTCCGGGCGGCCGTAGTGGTCGATCATCCGGTCCAGGGCGGCCTTCATCGTGGGCACCCGGGAGTCGCCGTGCTTGTAGACCCGGTGGCCGAAGCCCATGATCTTCTTCTTCGCCGCCAGCGCCTCCTCCATCCAGGCCTTGGCCCGGGCCTCGGCGTCCTCCGGGGACTCGTCGGCGCGGATGCCCAGCTCCTCGAAGGTCTCCATGACGGCCTCGTTGGCCCCGCCGTGCAGCGGGCCCTTGAGCGCACCGATCGCCGCCGTGACCGCCGAGTGCAGGTCCGACAGGGTCGAGGTGACCACGCGGGCGGTGAACGTCGAGGCGTTGAAGGAGTGCTCGGCGTAGAGGATCATCGAGGTGTTGAACGCCTCGACCACCGCCGGGTCGGCCTCCTCCCCGAAGGCCATCCACAGGAAGTTGGCGGAGTAGCCGAGGTCCTCGCGCGGGGCGACGGGCTCCTGGCCGCGGCGGCGGCGCTGGTCGTAGCAGACGACCGCCGGCATGGCCGCGAACAGCTTCTGGGCCTTGCGCAGGTTCGCCGCCGGGGAGGAGTCCTCCGCCTCGGGGTCCTGGGCGCCCAGGACGGAGGCCGCGGTGCGGCACACGTCCATGGGGTGACAGGTGGTCGGCAGCGCGTCGACGATCGCCTTCAGCTCCGGGGTCAGCGCGCGGTGGGCCCGCTCCCGGGCCGTGAACTCGGCCAGCTCCTCCTCCGTGGGCAGCTCGCCGTTCCACAGCAGCAGCGCCACCTGCTCCATCGAGCAGGACGCGGCCAGCTCCTGGACCGGGTAGCCGCGGTAGAGCAGGGAGTTGGTCTCGGGGTTGACCTTGGAGACGGCCGTGTAGTCGGCGACGACGCCGGCCAGGCCCTTGCGGACCTCGGTCTGGGACTCGGTCATGAGGTTCTCCTGGGGGATCGGAATGGGTGCGGGTCGGATCAGCGGTGCAGGCCGGGGACCTCGAAGTCGAAGATCCCCGAGTCGAACCGGTTGTAGCCGGTGTAGTCCACGAGCTCGTAGAGCCGGGCGCGGGTGAGCATCTCGTCCACGGCGGCCTGCTGGGTGCCGTCGGCGCGCAGGGTGGTCAGCACCCGCTCCATCGCCCCGAGGGCGCTGCGCAGCAGCGTGACGGGGTAGATGACCATGTTGACCCCCACGTCCTGGAGCTGGTCAAGGGTGAACAGCTCCGACTTCCCGAACTCCGTCATGTTCGCCAGGATCGGCACGTCGACCGCGGCGCGCATGGCCTCGAACTCCGACAGGTCGGCCATCGCCTCCGGGAAGATCGCGTCCGCCCCGGCATCGACGAGGGCCTTCGCCCGGTCGGTGGCGGCCTTCAGGCCGTCCACCCCGCGGACGTCGGTGCGGGCCATCACCAGGAAGTCCGGGTCGCGGCGGGCCTGGGCGGCGGCGGCCACGCGCTTGACGGCCGTCTCCAGGTCCACGACGTTCTTCCCGTCCAGGTGCCCGCAGCGCTTGGGGTTGAACTGGTCCTCGATGTGGCACCCGGCCAGCCCCGCGTTCTCGAGCTCCTGCACGGTGCGGGCCACGTTCATCGGCTCGCCGAAGCCGGTGTCGGCGTCAACCAGGCACGGCAGGTCCGTGACCCGGGCGATCTGCCCGGCCCGCTGCGCGACCTCGGGCAGGGCCGTGAGGCCGATGTCCGGGAAGCCCAGCTCGTTGGCGAGCACGGCCCCGGAGATGTAGACGCCGTCGAAGCCCTGCTCGGCGATCAGCCTCGTGGACAGCGGGGTGAAGGCCCCGGGGAACTGCACGGTGCGCCCGGAGGCGAGCATCTCGCGCAGCGCCCGGCGCTTGGCCTCGGGGGTGGTGGTGGAGAACAGCATGCTCAGAAGACTCCCTTCGTGCCGGTGCGCAGGGTGCGGGCGGCGGTGACGTTGAGCGCGTCCAGCTCCCCGGCCCCGAGCGAGGTGAGGTTCTCGGCCGCGGCGATGAACCGGTCGAGCTCGGCGTCCTCGACGATGCCCTCCGCCAGGGTGCGCAGCTTCGCGACGTACTGCTCGCGGGCGAAGGGACGGGCGCCCAGCGGGTGGGCGTCGGCCACCGCGATCTCCTCGACGACGGTGGACCCGTCCGTCAGGACGATCTCGGCGCGGCCGCCGAAGGCCTTCTCCTGGGGGTCGAGGGAGTGGTAGCGGCGGGTCCACTCGGCGTCCTCGGCGGTGGTGACCTTGTGCCACAGGGACACCGTGTCGGGGCGGCCGGCGCGCTCCGGGGCATAGGAGCCCACGTGGTGCCAGGCGCCGTCCTGGAGGGCGACCGTGAAGATGTAGGGGATCGAGTGGTCGAGGGTCTCCCGGGTGGCGGCCGGGTCGTACTTCTGCGGGTCGCCCGCCCCGGAGCCGATCACGTAGTGGGTGTGGTGGGAGGTGTGCAGCACGATCCGCTCGATCCGGGAGGGGTCGGCCAGCTCGGGGCGCTCGCGGTGCAGCTTCCGGGCGAGGTCGATCCAGGCCTGGGCCTGGTACTCGGCGGAGTGCTCCTTGGTGTAGGTGTCGAGGATGGCCCGCTTGGCCTCGCCCGGGGCGGGCAGCGGCACCTCGTAGCAGGCCCCGGGGCCGTCCAGCAGCCACGCGATGACGCCGTCCTCGCCCTCGTAGATGGGGGTGGGGGAGGTCTGCCCGCGCATCGCCCGGTCGACGGCCTCGACGGCCATCTTGCCGGCGAAGGCGGGGGCGTGGGCCTTCCACGTGGAGATCTCGCCCTTGCGGGACTGGCGGGTCGCGGTCGTGGTGTGCAGGCCCTGGCCGATGGCGTGGAAGATCGTCGGCACGTCGAGCCCGAGCAGCGTCCCGATCCCGGCCGCGGCGGAGGGACCGAGGTGGGCCACGTGGTCGATCTTGTGCTTGTGCAGGCAGATCGACTTCACCAGGTCGACCTGGAGCTCGTAGCCGGTGGCGATCCCGCGCACCAGGTCCGCACCGGAGGCCCCGGCGTGCTGGGCGACGGCGAGGATCGGCGGGATGTTGTCCCCGGGGTGGGAGTACTCCGCGGCGAGGAAGGTGTCGTGGTAGTCGAGCTCGCGCACCGCCACGCCGTTGGCCCAGGCCGCCCACTCGGGGGAGACCTTCCGCTCGCCGGGGTGCACGCCGAACAGCGCCGAGCCGGTGCCGCCGGGGGTCGCGGCGTGGGCCAGGGCCTGGTCGCGGGCGGAGACGATCGGGCCCCGGTCCAGGGAGGCGATGGCCACGGAGGCGTTGTCGAGGATCCGGTTGATCACCATCTCGGTGACCTCGGGGGTCACCTCGACCGGGTCGGCGGCGACCTCGGCCATCTTCCAGGCCAGCTGCTCCTCGCGGGGCAGGTTGTCCGCGGACGGGTGGACGCGCACGGTGTGCAGGACGGTCATGGGTCTTCCTCTCGGGTGTAGCGTTCGGGGCGGTCGGTGGTTCGGGGGTGCGTGGGTCGGGGGCCGGCCCGCCGTGCCGGGCGGGCTCAGCCGGCCTCGTCCAGCGGCGGGGCGGGGGCCACCCACTCGCGCACGGGCGTGGTGAGCACCGCCTGCAGCGAGTTGGCCAGGTGCACGCGGGTGGCGGCCTCGGCGAGCTCCTCGGCGCCCGCGGCGATCGCCCGGGCGATCTGGGCGTGCTCGGCGGCGGCCCGCACGAGACGGTCGGGGTTGGTGCGGGAGAGCTTGCGCACCCGCGCCAGGTGCAGGCGCAGGGAGCGCTGGGCGGACGCGAGGTAGGTGTTGCCGGCGGCCTCGTCGATGGCCCGGTCCATGCGCTCGACGAGCTCGTAGTAGCCGCCCCGCTCCGCCGCCGGGGCCGAGGCGGCCTCGAGCTCGGCGGCCAGGCCCTCGAAGACCCGGGGGTCGCGGCGGCGGGCGGCGAGCCGGGCCGCCCGGCAGTCCAGGGCCTCCCGCAGCTCGAACAGCGCGCGGACGTCCTCGAGGGAGACCTGGGAGACGACGACCCCGCGGCCGCGGTGGGGCTCCGCGAGCCCGTCGGCCGTCAGTCGGCTCAGGGCCTCGCGCACGGGCGTGCGGGAGATGCCGAAGCGCTCGGACTGCTCGACCTCGCCGAGCAGCTGTCCCGGCAGCAACCGCCACTCGACGATGTCCTCGCGCAGGGCCTGGTAGGCGCGCTCGCTGGCTCGCACGGCGGCCTCCTTCCTCGCTCCCGGTCCGCGGCCGGGGGCCGCGGGGCCGATCCGGTGATCCATCTCACAGGACATCGTCAGTGTATACATAACAGCCCCAGGTTAGCCAGGCTTCGGCCAATTGTCCCAGACTTTCCGCCAGTTGTGTATACACACCCCTTGCCGGGTGTGATCCTTGCCACTAGATTGGCAGACACGACCAGCACCCTGCCGCCGCCCCGCCCGCGTGCCGATGCGGGCGGGGCGGCCGGCACGGCACCCGCGAGGCACCGGAGGAACCATGAGCGACGACCGTCCCACCCCGCCGCAGGACGCACCGGCCGGCCCCGGCTACGCCGAGGTCTACCGCCGCAGCACCGAGGACCCGGAGGGCTTCTGGCTCGAGGCGGCCCGGGCCGTGGACTGGGACGAGCCGCCCACCCGCGCCCTCGACGACAGCTCGGCGCCCCTCTACCGCTGGTTCCCCGACGGCCGGCTCAACACCGCCTACAACGCCCTGGACCGCCACGTGGAGGCCGGCCACGGGGAGCGCACCGCCCTGATCTACGACTCCGCGGTCCTGGGTGTGCAGGAGCACTACAGCTACGCGCGACTGCGCGACGAGGTCGCCCGCTTCGCCGGGGCGCTCGCCGCCCGGGGCGTCGGCAGGGGCGACCGCGTGCTGATCTACCTGCCGATGATCCCGCAGGCGCCGGTGGCGATGCTGGCGTGCGCCCGCCTGGGCGCCGTGCACTCGGTCGTCTTCGGCGGCTTCGCCCCCAAGGAGCTGGCCGCCCGCATCGACGATTCCCGGCCGCGGCTGGTCGTGACCACGACCGGAGGGGTGGAGCCCAAGCGGCGGATCGAGTACATCCCCGCCGTGGAGGAGGCGCTGCGGCTGGCCGAGCACGACCCGGAGGCCGTGGTGGTGCACGAGCGGGCGGGCTTCGAGCACGACGTCGAGGGCGCCCGGGGACGCGCCGGCCGCGACGGGCAGCCCGCGGTGCAGTGGCTGAGCTGGGACGAGGCGCTCGAGGGCGCCGAGCCGGCCGCCCCCGTGCCGGTGGCGGCCACCGACCCGCTCTACGTCCTCTACACCTCCGGCACCACCGGGGCGCCCAAGGGCGTGGTCCGGGACAACGGCGGGCACGCGGTGGCCCTGACGTGGTCGATGCGCCACATCTACGACGTCCGGCCGGGGGACGTGATGTGGACGGCCTCCGACGTCGGCTGGGTTGTCGGGCACTCCTACATCGTCTACGGACCCCTGCTCGCCGGGGCGACCACGGTCCTCTACGAGGGCAAGCCCGTGGGCACCCCGGACGCCGGGGCGTTCTGGCAGCGGGTGGAGGAGCACCGCGTCAAGGTGCTGTTCACCGCGCCCACGGCCCTGCGCGCCATCCGCCGGGCCGACCCGGAGGGGGAGCTCGTGCGCCGGCACGACACCGGGTCCCTCGAGACGCTGTTCGTGGCGGGGGAGCGGCTCGACCCGGAGACCTGGAGCTGGGCCGGGCGGGTGCTGGGGGTGCCCGTCGTCGACCACTGGTGGCAGACGGAGACCGGGTGGGCGATCTGCGCGAACCCGTACGGCATCGAGCGGCTGCCGCTGAAGGCCGGGTCGCCGTCCGTACCGGTGCCCGGGTACCGGGTGGAGATCCTCGACCCGCTGGGGCAGCCCGTGGCGCCGGGGGAGGACGGCAACATCGCCCTGCGCCTGCCGCTGCCGCCGGGCACGCTGACGACGCTGTGGGGCGACGACCGGCGGTTCGTGGAGTCCTACCTCACGGCCTTCCCCGGCTACTACGCGACCGGCGACTCCGGGCACGTGGACGAGGACGGCTACGTCTACGTCATGGGCCGCACCGACGACGTCATCAACGTCTCCGGCCACCGGCTGTCCACGGGCGCGATGGAACAGGTCCTGGCGGCGCACCCGGCGGTGGCCGAGTGCGCCGTCATCGGCGTGGCCGACCCGCTCAAGGGCCAGCGCCCGGCCGGGTACGTGGTGCTCAAGGCCGGGGCGCGGATCCCCGAGGAACAGCTGCGCACCGAGCTCGTGGCCACGGTCCGGGAGCAGATCGGGGCCGTGGCCGACTTCAAGGACGTCTTCGTGGTCGAGGCCCTGCCGAAGACCCGCTCGGGCAAGATCCTGCGCAAGACCATGCGGCAGATGGCCGACGGCCAGGAGTGGACCGTGCCCTCCACGATCGAGGACTCCTCGGTGCTCGACGCCCTGGCCGAGGTGCTCCGCCCGCCCCGCTGAGCGGCCCCGGCCGGGCGGGCCCGCTCCGGACGGGGCGCCGGTCGTGCCGGGGGCGGCGCCGCCCGCCGGGAGCGGAGCGCCCCCGGCGGGCCCGTCCGCTCCCGGCGGGGGCGCTCCGCTCCCGGCGGGCGCTCAGGGGCGGGACGGGCCGCGCCCGCCGGCCCAGCCGTACTCCTGCTCCGGGCGCCCGGGCGTGCCGTAGCGTGCCCGGCGCGCCACGAGCCCGCGCTCGGCGAGGTGCTCGAGGTAGCGGCGGGCCGTGACCCGTGACAGGGCGCTGCGCTCGGCGACCTCCCCGGCCGAGAGCCAGGCGCCGCCGCGCACCAGCTCCGTCACGGCCGCGAGCGTCTGCGGGGACAGCCCCTTCGGCGCCGGCGCCGGGGCGGACTCGCCGAGCGCGGCGAAGGCCCGGTCGACCTCGGCCTGGTCCACGGACCCCCCGCGGCCCAGCAGCCCGCGGTAGCGGCGGTAGGAGGCGAGCTTCTCCTCGAGCGCGGCGTAGGTGAAGGGCTTGATGAGGTAGCCGACCACGCCGAGGGTGCCGGCCCGGCGCACGGTGGCGACGTCCCGGTGGGCCGTGACCACGAGCAGGTCCACGGACTCGCCCGCCGCCCGCAGCCCGCGGGCCACGTCCAGCCCGGAGACGTCCGGGAGGTTCACGTCGAGCAGCACGAGGTCCACGGGCCGGCCCGCACCCCGGGCGGCGCGCACGGCCTGCACCGCGGTGCGCCCCGACACGGCCGTGCCCGCCAGCTCGAAGCCGGGGGTGCGCCGGACGTACTCGGCGTGCGCGGCCGCGGTGAGCGGCTCGTCGTCGACCACGAGCACGCGCACCGGCGCGCTCACGTTGTGCCCCCCGGCGCGGCGGCCCCCGCGGTGCGCGGCAGCGGGAACGTCACCGTGAACACCGCACCGCCGTCGTCGACGTGCTCGATCCGCCCGCCCCAGCGCCGGACCACCTCCCGCACCAGGTGCAGGCCCACCCCGCGGCCCTCCGGGCCCGCGGGCTTGGTCGTGCTGCCGGCCTCCCACATCGCCTCGCCCAGGCGGGTGGCCGCGCCCATCCCGGAGTCGGCGACCGTCACGACCACGGCCGGCCGCTCCTCCTCGCCGGCCCACCCGTGGGTCAGGGCGACCTCGACCACGGGCCGGGCCCGGGCGGCGTTCTCGGCGGCGGCCTCGACGGCGTTGTCCACGAGGTTGCCCACGAGCGTGACGAGGTCCGCGGGCGGGACGGGGACCGCGGGCAGGCCGGCCTCGACGTCGACGACCAGCTCGACCCCGCGCTCGTGGGCGGCGGCGGTCTTGCCGACGAGCAGCGCCGCGAGGAACGGGTCCTCGAGCCGGTCCACGAGGTCGTGGGAGAGCTCCAGGGCCCGGGCCCGGTCGGCCGAGGCGAACTCGAGGGCCTCCCCGGCCCGGCCCAGCTCGAGCAGCGAGACCACCGTGTGCATCCGGTTCGCGTGCTCGTGGGTCTGCGCGCGCAGCGCCGCGGCCATCGTCGTGGCCGCGCGCAGCTGCCCGGACAGCCGCGAGATCTCGGTGTGGTCGCGCAGCACGACCACCGTCCCGCGCGCGGACAGCGCACCGCGGGCGGGCAGGGCCGAGACGATCAGGGTGCGCTCGCCGACGACGAACCACTGCTCCTGCACGGGCGTCCCGGCCAGCAGCAGCTGCTCGAGAGCCTCCGGCAGCCCCAGCCCGGCGACGGGCACGGCGGCGGGCCCGCCCGCGTCCCCCGGCGGGCCCGGCAGGCCGAGCAGCTCCCGGGCCCGGGCGTTGGCGACCTCCACCGCGCCGTCGTGGACGAGCAGCAGGCCCTCGGTGGCCTCGTTGAGGACGGCGTCGTGCAGGGCGTGCACCTGCGCGAGCTCCTCGGGCCCCCACCCGTGGGTGGCCCGGTCGAGGTAGCGGGCCATCAGCGCGGCCACGGCGGAGGAGGCCGCGAGCAGCAGCGCCCCGACCAGCAGGACCGCCGGCAGCTGCCGCAGCGCCCGCTCGGCCAGCGCGTCCAGCAGCACGCCCGTCGAGACCAGCGCCACGATCTCGCCGTCGTCGTCGCGCACCGGGGCGATCGTGCGCACCGACGGGCCCAGGTCGCCGCGCTCCGTGGACGTCCAGGACTGCCCGGCCAGCGCGTGCGTGCGGTCGCCCTGGTAGGGCCGGCCCACCTCGTCCGGGTCCGGGTGGGTGAAGCGGGTCCCGTCCGGGGCCATGATCGTCACGAAGTCCAGCTCCGTGTCGGCCAGCAGCCGGTCCGTCAGGGGCTGCAGCGCCGCGTGCGGGTCGGGGGAGCGCACCGCCTCCTGCACGAAGGGGTCGTCCACCAGCGTGGTGGTCACGGCGCGGGTCACGCCCACGGCCCGCTCCTCGACGGACTCGCGGGCCTGGTCGTAGAGCACCAGGGACACCGCGACGACGACGAGCACGACGACAGCGAGCTGGAGGCGCAGGAACCGCCCGGCCAGGGACATCCGCGTGCGCCTCCTCCCGCCGTCCCGCCCCTGTGGTGGGGGTCACGACCATTATGACCACAACGCGACACCGCCCCGGGCGCCGGTGAGACTCGTCACAGCCGCCCGGTCCGCCGGGCGGGACCCGTCCCAGAGCACCCCCGGCACAAGGAGAACCATGGCCGCCGTGACCACGGAGCCCGTCGACCCGAAGCGGTCCGCCCCGAAGAAGAAGGACCGGACCCACTACCTCTACATCCTCGTGATCGTCGCCGTCGTCGCCGGCGCGGTCCTGGGCCTGGCCGCCCCCGAGTTCGCGACCACCCTCAAGCCGGTGGGCACCGCCTTCATCGCGCTGATCAAGATGATGATCGCCCCGGTGATCTTCTGCACCATCGTCCTGGGCGTCGGCTCGATCGCCCGGGCGGCGACGGTCGGCAAGGTCGGCGGCCTGGCCCTGGGCTACTTCATGGCCATGTCGACCCTCGCGCTGGCCATCGGCCTGCTCGTGGGCAACTTCGTCCACCCGGGCGAGGGCCTCGACATCCAGGGCAGCGCCTACGAGGTGCCGGCGAGCTCACACGGCGAGGACGAGGGCACGGTCGGGTTCCTGCTGGGCATCATCCCCACCACCCTGGTCTCGTCCCTGACCGAGGGCAACATCCTGCAGACCCTCTTCGTCGCCCTGATCGTGGGCTTCGCCCTGCAGCAGATGGGCGAGGCCGGCAAGCCCGTCCTCAAGGCGGTCGCCCACCTCCAGGCCCTCGTCTTCCGCATCCTCGTGATGGTCATGTGGGTCGCCCCCATCGGCGCCTTCGGCGCGATCGCCGGCGTGGTCGGCGAGACCGGGGTGCAGGCGATCGTCTCCATGGCCACCCTGATGCTCGCCTTCTACCTCACCTGCGTGCTGTTCATCGTCCTCGTGCTGGGCACCCTGCTGAAGCTCGTCACCGGCGTGAACATCTTCCGGCTGATGAAGTACCTGGCCCGGGAGTACCTGCTCATCTTCTCCACCTCCTCCTCCGAGGCCGCCCTGCCGCGGCTGATCGCCAAGATGGAGCACGCCGGGGTGTCCAAGCCGGTCGTGGGCGTGACCGTGCCCACCGGCTACTCCTTCAACCTGGACGGCACCGCGATCTACCTGACCATGGCCGCCCTCTTCGTGGCCTCGGCCACGGGCTCCCCGCTGGCCCTGGGCGAGCAGATCTCCCTGCTGGTGTTCATGATCATCGCCTCCAAGGGCGCCGCCGGCGTCACCGGCGCCGGTCTCGCGACCCTCGCCGGGGGCCTGCAGTCCCACCGGCCGGACCTGGTCGACGGGGTGGGGATCATCGTGGGCATCGACCGGTTCATGTCCGAGGCCCGCGCGCTGACCAACTTCACCGGCAACGCGGTGGCCACCCTGCTCGTGGGCAAGTGGACCCGCGAGATCGACCTCGTGCAGGTCGAGCGGGTGCTCTCCGGCCTGGACCCCTTCGACGAGGCCACCATGGACGCGGGCGTGCACGCCGCACCGGCCCGCCGGGAGGCCCCGGCCCAGGTCGCCGAGGCCGCGGCCGGGCGCTGACCGGCCCGCCCGCACCCGCCGTGCCCGCCGTCCCCTCCGGGACGGCGGGCACGGCCGCTGCCGGGGACGGTTTGCGGGCCCCGCCCGCGGCGGCGGTACCCTGGAGGCTGATCCGGCGCCGACGACGCCCCAGGTCGGCCCCGCCGGCCGCCGGAGCCGCCCCAGAACCCGACACGGAAGAACGGTGCCACGAGTGAGCCAGCGCAGCGACGAGCGGATCCCCGGGACGGGCCGGGACACGGCGGGGGCCGTCGGCCCCACCGGCCGCCCCGTCCGGGACTTCCCCGAGCCCCCCGAGCTGACCGAGCACGGGCCCGCGCGCATCATCGCGATGGTCAACCAGAAGGGCGGGGTCGGCAAGACCACCTCCACGATCAACCTCGGGGCCGCGCTGGCCGAGCTGGGCCGGAAGGTGCTGCTCGTGGACTTCGACCCGCAGGGCGCGCTCTCCGCGGGCCTCGGGGCGAACCCGCACGAGCTCGAGCTGACCGTCTACAACGTGATGATGGACCGCTCCGTGGACGTGTGGGACGTCGTGCAGGAGACCGAGGTCGAGGGCGTGGACCTGCTGCCGGCCAACATCGACCTCTCCGCCGCGGAGGTCCAGCTCGTGACCGAGGTCGCCCGCGAGCAGGTCCTGGCCAGCGCGCTGCGCAAGGTCGAGGAGCACTACGACGTCATCATCATCGACTGCCAGCCCTCCCTGGGGCTGCTGACGGTCAACGCCCTCACCGCCGCCCACGGGGTGATCATCCCGCTGATCGCCGAGTTCTTCGCCCTGCGGGCCGTGGCCCTGCTCGTGGACTCCATCGAGAAGGTCCAGGACCGGCTGAACCCGCGGCTGCAGATCGACGGGGTGCTCGCCACGATGTTCGACTCCCGCACCCTGCACTCCCGCGAGGTGATGGCCAGGATCGTGGACGCCTTCGGGGAGAAGGTCTTCGACACCGTGATCAAGCGCACCGTGAAGTTCCCCGACGCCACCGTGGCCGCCGAGCCGATCCTCTCCTTCGCGACCGCCCACCAGGGCGCCGAGTCCTACCGGCAGCTGGCCCGGGAGCTGATCAGCCGCGGGGGCGCGCCCTGATGAGCCCCGACGAGCCCCCGGTCCCGCACGAGGGTCCCGGGGGCTTCGCCGTGCGCCTGGAGAACTTCGCCGGACCCTTCGACGTGCTGCTCTCCCTGATCGCCCAGCACGAGCTCGACATCACCACGGTGGCCCTGGCCACCGTCACCGACGAGTTCCTCCGGTACGTGCGCGCCCTGCAGGAGGAGGGCTCCGCCCGGGCCCTCGACGAGGCCAGCGAGTTCCTCGTCGTGGCCGCCACGCTGCTCGACCTCAAGGCCGCCCGGCTGCTGCCGCGCGGGGAGGTCGAGGACGAGGAGGACCTGGCGCTGCTCGAGGCCCGGGACCTGCTCTTCGCCCGGCTGCTGCAGTACAAGGCGTTCAAGGAGGTGGCCGGCCTGCTCGACGAGCGGCTGCGGGCCGAGTCGGCACGCCTGCCCCGGTCCGCGCCCCTGGACCCGCAGGCCGCCGCCGCCCTGCCCGAGCTGGACTGGCGGACCACTCCCGAACAGTTCGCCGCCCTCGCGCTCGCCGTCCTGAGCTCCCGCCCGGAGGCCCCCGCAGAGGTCGGCACCGACCACCTGCACGGCGCCGCCGTGACCGTGCGCGACGAGGCCGAGGTGCTCGCCGGGCTGCTCGCCGACGGCCGCCCGCACGGCTTCCGCGCCCTCGTGGCCGACGCCGCCTCGGCGCTCGTGGTGGTCGTGCGGTTCCTCGCCCTGCTGGAGATGTTCCGCGACGCCGTCGTCGACCTGGTCCAGGACGGACCCCTCGGGGAGCTGACCGTGCGCTGGACCGGAGGGCCCGGCTGGAGCGCCGACCGGCTGGCCGAGGACACGGACGGTGCCGGGGCGGCGGACCCGGCCCGCGCGCCGGCCCCGGAGGGCCCCGTCGTCGAGGGCCGGGCGGAGGTGCCCGCGTGAGCGACCCCGCGCCGCCGCCCGGGGAGCGCGCCGGCCCCGACCTCGAGGCGCTGCCCGGCGGGCTGCGCGCGGCCGTCGAGGCGATCCTCATGGTCGCCGACGAGCCGGTGAGCGAGTACGCGATCTCGGCCGCGCTCGTGGTGCCCGTCGCCGCGGTGCAGCGGGTCCTCGACCGGCTGCGCGCCGAGTACGACGGCCGCCCGGCGGATCCGGGGTATGATGGTCAGCTGGAGCCGCGCGGCTTCGAGCTGCGCAGCACCGGCGCCGGCTGGCGGATCTACTCCCGCAGCGAGTTCGCCCCGGTGGTCTCCGCGTTCGTCGCCGAGGGGCAGACGGCCCGGCTGTCCCAGGCGGCCCTGGAGACCCTGGCCGTGGTGGCCTACCGCCAGCCCGTGAGCCGCGGGCGGATCTCCGCGATCCGCGGGGTGAACGTCGACGGCGTGGTGCGCACGCTCCTGCAGCGCGGGCTCGTGCGGGAGCTCGAGCGGGACGCCGCGTCCGGTGCCGTGCTCTACGGCACCACCGCGCTCCTGCTGGAGAAGTTGGGCATCGGCTCCCTCGACGAGCTGCCCGACCTCGCCCCCCACCTGCCCGGCATCGACCAGATCGACGACTACGAGGACTGAGACACCACCATGGCTGCTTCACGATCATCATCCGGCCGCCCCGGCGACCGGCGCGGCACCCCCGGCGGGCGTCCCGCGCAGGGCCGCGGCTCGGCCGGCAGGGCCGTGGGCGGCTCCGGCCGGGGCAAGGGCTCCGGCGCGGGCGGGGCCCGGGGCCGGACCCCCGACCGCGGCGCCGCCGGCGGTTCGCGCGGCTCGGCCCAGGGCGGCCCCCGCGGTGGTGCCCAGGGCGGTCCCCGCGGTGGTGCCCAGGGCGGTTCGCGCGGCTCGGCCCAGGGCGGTCCCCGCGGCTCGGCCCAGGGCGGCCCCCGGACCGGCCCCGCGGCCGGAGGGCGCGCCGGCGCGAAGGGCGCCGCGCGCGGCGCCGGACCGGAGCGCACCGGCCGCCAGGGCGGCCCGGCCCGCTCGGGCGGTCCCGCCGGACCCCGGCCCTTCGCCGCCTCCGAGCGGGGGGCGCGCCGGATGCCGGCGGTCCCGCCCAAGGGCCCGCACCGCAAGCGGCGGCCCAAGAACCCGCCCGTGGACCGCCTGGACCAGCACGATCCCGCCGGTGTGCGCCTGCAGAAGCTCATGGCCCAGGCCGGGGTCGCCTCCCGGCGCGTGTGCGAGGAGATGATCGAGGCCGGCCGCGTGCAGGTCAACGGGGAGACCGTCACCGAGCTCGGTCTGCGCGTGGACCCCGCCACGGCGGAGATCCACGTGGACGGCATCCGCGTCCAGCTCGACGAGAACCTCGTCTACTACGCCTTCAACAAGCCCGAGGGCGTGCTCTCGACCATGGAGGACCCCGAGGGCCGGCCGTGCGTCGCCGACTTCCTGGACCACCGCCGCAACGAGCGCGTCTTCCACGTCGGCCGCCTCGACGTGGAGACCGAGGGCCTGCTGCTGCTGACCAACGACGGCGAGCTCGCCAACCGCCTCACCCACCCCTCCTACGAGGTCCCCAAGACCTACCTCGTGCAGGTCCGCGGGCCCATGGACAAGGGCATCGGCGCCGTCATGAAGGCCGGCATCGAGCTCGAGGACGGCCCGGCGAGGGTCGACTCGTTCCGCCTCGTCGACTCGACCCCCGGCCACCTGCTCGTGGAGGTCGTCCTGCACTCGGGGCGCAACCGGATCGTGCGCCGGCTCTTCGACGCGGTGGGCCACCCCGTGGAGAAGCTGGTGCGCACCCAGGTCGGCCCGATCCGCATCGGCGACCAGCGCCAGGGCACCGTCCGCCGCCTGTCGAAGACCGAGGTCGGGCACCTGCTCGCCTCGGTCGGGATGTGAGGGACGGCGGTGGCGGCGCGCACCCCCGCGGCTGAGCCCGCGACGCCCCCCGCCGCGACCGAGGGCCCCGTCCTCGTGGTCGGCGCCGGGCTGCTCGGGGCGAGCATCGGCCTCGGGCTGCGCCACCTCGGGGTGGAGGTCTGGCTCCAGGACGCCTCCCCGACCGCCGAGGCCGTCGCCGAGGACATCGGCGCCGGCCGCTCCTGCCGCGCCGCGGCGGGGGACCGGTTCCCGGAGCCGGCCCTCGTCGTCGTCGCCGTCCCGCCCGACGTCGCCGCCGAGACGGTCGCCCGGGCGCTGGAGGAGCACCCGGCGGCCGTCGTCCTCGACGTCGCCTCCGTCAAGGAGGCCGTGCTCGAGGGCGTGCGCGCCCGGGGGGCCGACCTCACCCGCTACGTGGGCACCCACCCGATGGCCGGGCGCGAGCGCTCCGGGCCGGTGGCCGCCCGCGGGGAGCTGTTCACGTCCATGCCGTGGGTCGTGTGCGACTCCGGCAGCTCCTCGCCCGCCGCGCTGGCGGCCGCCCGGCACCTGGCCGTGGACCTCGGGGCGACCGTGACGTTCATGGACGCCCGCGAGCACGACGCCACGGTCGCGCTGATCTCCCACCTGCCGCAGGTGATGTCCTCGCTGCTGGCCTCCCGGCTGCAGGAGACCCCGCTGCACCACCTGTCGCTGGCCGGGCAGGGGCTGCGGGACACCACCCGCATCGCCGCCTCCGACCCCGGGCTGTGGGTGCAGATCCTCGCCGCCAACGCCGGGCCCGTCGTGGCCGCCCTGCACGGGGTCCGGGAGGACCTCGACCGCCTGATCGCCACGCTCGAGGCCCCCCGGGCCCCCGGCGCGCGCCTGGACATCGCCCAGCTGATGGCCGAGGGCAACGCCGGGCGGGCGCGGATCCCCGGCAAGCACGGCGGCGCGCCCCGGGCCTTCGAGACCGTCACGGTCCTCGTCGGCGACGTGCCCGGCCAGCTGGCCCGCCTGCTGGCCGAGATCGGGGAGATCGGCGTCAACCTCGAGGACCTGCGCCTCGAGCACTCCCCGGGACAGCCCGTGGGCCTCGCCGAGGTCTCGGTGCTGCCCCACCGCCGCAAGGAACTGATCGAGGCGCTCCAGGAGCGCGGATGGAAGGTCGTGCAGTGAACACGGGTCCCACCGAAGCAGTCGTCGCGTCCCCCGGCGGGGCGCCCGCCGGGGCGGGGGAGGAGCCCCTGGTCGTCGCCATCGACGGCCCCTCGGGCTCCGGGAAGTCGAGCGTCGCCAAGGAGGTGGCCCGCCGCTTCGGCCTCGCCTACCTGGACACCGGGGCGATGTACCGCGCCCTGACCTGGTGGTGCCTCGAGCAGGGCGTGGACCTGACCGACGCCGCCGCCGTGGCCGGGGCCGCGGCCGAGCTGCCCCTCGAGCAGGGCACCGACCCCGACCGCGAGGTGGTCGTCGTCGGCGGCACCGACGTCGCCGCCGCGATCCGCGGCTCGCGCGTGACCGACGCCGTCAGCGCGGTCGCCACCAACCCCGGGGCCCGGGCCGTGCTCGTGGCCCGCCAGCAGCAGGTCGTCGCCGCCAGCGGCCGGCGGATCGTGGCCGAGGGCCGCGACATCACCACGGTCGTGGCCCCCGACGCCGACGCCCGGATCCTGCTCACCGCCGACGAGCGGGCCCGGATGGCCCGCCGCGGCCTGCAGCTGGGCGGGGAGCAGGACGCCGAGCGCCTGCACTGCCAGGTCGTGGGCCGCGACGCCAAGGACGCCACGGTCGTCGACTTCACCCGCGCCGCGGACGGCGTCGTGACCGTCGACTCCTCCGAGCTGACGGTCGAGCAGACCGTCCAGGCCGTGATCGACGTCGTCGTCCGCGCCGCCGGGCGCCCCGCCTAGACTGGCGCCGGGGACCGCCCCGCTCCGCCACCCGCACCCGAACCGGCCGCACCGGCCCAGCGAAGGACAGCCATGACCGGCACCCCCGAGACCCCCGAGCACGCCCACGACGACGAGACCTACGGGCCCGCGACCGACGACGTCGCCGAGCGGCTCGCGGCCCTCGGCGACGACGAGGCCGAGCAGCGCGCCCGTGTGCTGCGCGCCGGGCTGGAGGACTACGAGCTCGACGACGAGGACGCCGCCCTGCTCGAGGACTGGAGCGGGGCGGAGGAGGAGACCCCGGCCCGCCGGCCCGCGCCGGTGCTGGCCGTCGTGGGCCGGCCCAACGTCGGCAAGTCCACCCTGGTCAACCGCATCCTGGGCCGCCGCGAGGCGGTCGTGGAGGACGTCCCCGGGGTGACCCGCGACCGCGTCTCCTACCGGGCCACCTGGAACGGGCGCAACTTCACCCTCGTGGACACCGGCGGGTGGGAGTACGACGCCAAGGGCATCAACGCCCGCGTCGCCGAGCAGGCCGAGCTCGCCGTGGAGCGCGCCGACGCGGTGCTGCTGGTCCTCGACACCACCGTGGGGGTCACCGCCGCCGACGAGGCCATCGTGAAGATGCTCCGCCGGGTGAAGAAGCCGGTCGTGCTCGTGGCCAACAAGGTCGACTCCCCGGCCCTCGAGGTCGAGGCCACCTACCTGTGGTCCCTCGGCATGGGCGAGCCCCACCCCGTCTCCGCGCTGCACGGGCGCGGCGCCGCCGACGCCCTGGACGCGGCCGTGGCCGCCCTGCCCGAGTTCTCCGCCGTGGGCGGGACCGAGATCACGGGCGGGCCCCGCCGCGTGGCGCTCATCGGCCGGCCCAACGTGGGCAAGTCCTCGCTGCTGAACCGGCTCGCCGGCACGGAGCGCGTCGTCGTCGACCCGCTGGCCGGCACGACCCGCGACCCCGTCGACGAGATCGTCGAGCTGGGCGGGAAGCCGTGGCGGTTCATCGACACCGCCGGCATCCGCCGCCGCGTGCACATGCAGCAGGGCGCCGACTTCTACGCCTCCCTGCGCACCCAGGCCGCGCTCGAGCGCGCCGAGGTCGCGGTGGTGCTGCTGGCCGCCGACGAGGTGCTCTCCGAGCAGGACGTGCGGATCCTGCAGATGGCCGTGGACTCCGGGCGCGCGCTCGTGCTCGCGTTCAACAAGTGGGACCTCGTGGACGAGGACCGCCGCTACTACCTCGAGAAGGAGATCGACCGCGACCTCGCCCACGTGGCGTGGGCCCCGCGCGTGAACGTCTCCGCGCGCACCGGCTGGCACAAGGACAAGCTGGTGCCCGCCCTCGAGACGGCGCTCGAGTCGTGGGACACCCGCATCCCCACCGGCCGGCTCAACGCGTTCCTCGGCGAGATCGTCGCCGCCCACCCGCACCCGGTGCGCGGCGGCAAGCAGCCCCGCATCCTCTTCGGCACCCAGGCCTCCTCCCGGCCCCCGAAGTTCGTGCTGTTCACCAGCGGGTTCCTCGAGCCCGGCTACCGGCGCTTCATCACCCGCCGGCTGCGCGAGACCTTCGGCTTCCGGGGCACCCCGATCGAGGTCTCGATGCGGGTGCGCGAGAAGCGGGCGCGCCGGCGCTGACCCGCCGGGCGCCGAGATGAATTCCGTCCGGGGTTGCTGTATGGTGTTGCGAGTGCTCAGGGCGGGAACGCACTGAGGAATTCGGGCTGTGGCGCAGCTTGGTAGCGCACTTGACTGGGGGTCAAGGGGTCGCAGGTTCAAATCCTGTCAGCCCGACGAATTCGAGGCCGGTGGACCGCGGGAACGCGGACCACCGGCCTCTTCCCGTGCCCGGCCCGGCTCCCGGCCCGGGCGAGGGTCCGGGTCCGCTCAGCCGCGCGGGGCTCCCCGCCGCACGAGCCCGGGGGACAGCCCCGGGCGCCCGCCCGCGGTGCCGGCGACCTGCGCGGAGGCCGCCGCCGCCCACCGGGCGGCGGTGCCGGGCTCCTCGCCGTGCAGCAGCCCGACCGCCAGCGCCGCGACGAACGCGTCGCCCCCGCCCGTGGGGTCCACCGGGTCCGGCTCGAGGTGGGGCAGGACCACGTGCCCGCCGGGCCAGGCCACCACGTCCGCGCCCTCGGGGCTCGCCAGGGCGACGACGCGCGGGCCCCGCCCCAGCAGCTCCCGCGCCGCCCGGAGCGTCCCGGCCGTGTCCTCGGGGGCCCGGCCGGTCAGCGCCGCGGTCTCGGCGGTGTCCGCGCGGACCGCGTCGGCGCGCTCCAGCACCAGCTCCCGGACCCGCTCGTCGCCCGGGGCGCCGTCGGCGACGACCAGCGACCCGGGGGCGGCGGCGCGCAGCGCCTCGGCCACGGCCGGGCCGGGCTGCTGGAGCTGCAGGAGCACGGCCTCGGCACCGCCGAGGAGCGCGGCGGCCGCCCGCACGTCGTCCGGGCGCAGCAGGACCTCCTCCGGGACGTCCTCGAGCAGCCGGCGGATCCCCGGCGGGCCGACCACGTCGACCAGCAGCGCCGTGGCCGCCCCGTCCCGGCGGACCACCCCGGTCACGTCGATGCCGTCGGCGGCCGCCGCGGCCAGGGCGTCCGCGCCCGCGGCGTCGGCGCCCACGACGGCCACGAGCGCGGCCTGCACCCCGAGCTGGCGGCAGCCCACGGCCTGGTTGGCGCCCTTTCCCCCGAGCAGCTCCCGGCGCCGGCGCACCGGCGCGGACCCGCCCTCCGGGGGGATCCCGTCCACCTCCAGGACCAGGTCCCGCCCGACCTGCCCGACCACCACGATCCCGCCCATGCCGTCCTCCTGCTCCGTGCCGTCCCGTCGCTGCCCGGGGCGCCGCCCGCTGCCGGGACGGCCCCCGGGGCGAGCCTAGGCGAGCCGCCCGCCGCCCGCCGCCCGCCGGGCGCCGGTGCGTAGGATGCGGGGAGCGCGCCCGCCCGGGCGCGCCCGAGCGCAGGAGGAGAAGACGGTGGCGGACGCGCGGAAGGACCTGGACGCCCTGCCCAAGGCGGAGCTGCACCTGCACGTCGAGGGCACCCTGGAGCCGGAGCTCGCGTTCGAGCTGGCCGCCCGCAACGGGGTGGACCTCCCGTACGCCTCGGTCGAGGAGCTGAGACGGCTGTACGACTTCGAGGACCTCTCCTCCTTCCTGGAGCTCTACTACGCGACCACGGCCGTCCTGCGCGGGGCCGCCGACTTCGAGGCCCTCACGAGCGCCTACCTCGACCGGGCCGCCGCGCAGGGGCTGCGCCACGTCGACCTGTTCTTCGATCCCCAGGCCCACACGGTGCGGGGCGTGCCGCTGACGGCGGTCGTGGAGGGCATCCGCTCCGCCCTGGACGCGGCCCGGGCGGAGCGGGGGATCACGAGCACCCTGATCATGTGCTTCCTGCGCGACCGGCCCGTGGCCGAGGCCCTCGAGCTGGTCGACGCCGCGGTGGCGCAGCCGGGCCTGGTCGACGGCGTCGGCCTCGACTCCGCCGAGGTGGGCCACCCGCCGGGGCTGTTCGAGGAGGTCTTCGCCCGGGCCCGGGCCGCGGGGCTGCACGTCGTCGCCCACGCCGGGGAGGAGGCCGGCCCCGAGTACGTCCGGGAGGCCCTCGACGTGCTGGGCGTCGAGCGGGTGGACCACGGCATCCAGTGCCTGCGCGACCCCGCCCTCGTCGAGCGGCTCGTGCGGGAGCGGGTGCCGCTGACCGTCTGCCCGTTCTCGAACGTGCGCCTGCGGGTGGTCGGCGAGCTCGCCGACCACCCGGTGCTGCGGATGCTCGAGGCGGGGCTCGTGGTCACCGTCAACTCCGACGACCCGGCGTACTTCGGCGGCTACGTGGGGGACAACTTCCGGGGCCTGCGGGAGGCGCTGGGGCTGACCGACACCCAGGCCGAGACCCTGGCCCGCCACGCCGTCGACGCCTCGTTCGCCGGCCCCGGCCGCCGCCGGGAGCTGCACGCCGAGATCGACGCGTGGGCCGCCGGCTGAGCCCCGCGGCGCGCCCCGGACGCCGGGGCGCCGTGTGCCATAATCGAGCCGACCGCACCCGACGGACCAGGAGTGACCCATGAGCACCGTTCCCGCCGACCTGTCCTACACGGCCGAGCACGAGTGGATCGCCGCGCCCGACGCCGAGGGCGCGGTGCGGATCGGCATCACCGACCACGCGCAGAGCGAGCTGGGCGACGTCGTCTTCGTCCAGCTGCCCGAGGTCGGCGAGATCGTCGAGGCGGGTGCGGCCGTCGGGGAGATCGAGTCCACGAAGTCGGTCAGCGACATCTTCGCCCCCGTCGCCGGCGAGGTCGTGGCCGTCAACGAGCGGCTGCAGGACGAGCCCGGCGTCGTCAACTCCTCGCCCTACGGGGACGGCTGGCTCTTCGCGGTCCGCCCCTCCGCCGAGGACCACCGGGCCGGGCTGCTGGACGCCGAGGGCTACACCGCCCAGATCGGCTGACCCGGCCCTCCCCGGCAGCGGCCGCCGCGCCGCGCCCCGTCGCACCCACCCGGTACACTGAGCACCATCCGGGCGGCTCCGGCCGCCGCCCGGGACACCGCCGGGAAGGCGGTCGTGCGGCCGGGGTCCGGCACGGACCAGTCGTCCACCACCACGAGTCGAGGGAACAGATGTCCACACAGCGCCACGGCCCGAAGGTCCCCCAGGGGGAGCCGGACACCACGTCGATCCAGATCGTGGGCGAGGTCCTCTCCCGCGCGGCCTCGCACAAGCTCTCCCCCGAGGAGAACGCCGCCGTCGCGGCGCTGCCTCCGCGCTCCGCGCTGCTCGTGGCCCACGACGGCGCCGGCGCCGGCTCGCGCTTCCTGCTGGACCGGGACGAGGTCCCCGCCGGGAGGCACCCGTCCTCGGAGATCTTCCTCGACGACGTCACCGTCTCTCGCCGCCACGCCCGCTTCGTGCGCCGCGGTGAGACCTTCGAGCTCTTCGACGCCGGCTCCCTCAACGGCACCTACGTCAACGGCGACCGCGTCGACCACGTCGTGCTCGACAACGGCGACGAGGTGCAGATCGGGAAGTTCCGGTTCACGTTCTACCGCTCCCTGCGCCAGCAGCCGGAGCAGTAGAAGGGAGTCATGACCGACCACGCGCACGCCGCCTCCGCCCGGGACGAACCGGCGCCGGTTCCCCGGGTGGGCATCAGCGCCGTGCTCAAGGAGCTCGGGGAGGACCACCCCGGGATCACGGCCTCGAAGCTGCGCTTCCTCGAGGACCAGGGCCTCGTGCACCCCGCCCGCACCGCCTCGGGCTACCGCAAGTTCTCCCGCGCGGACATCGCCCGGATCCGGCGGGTCCTGGAGCTCCAGCGCGACCGCTACCTGCCGCTGAGGGTCATCCGCGACCGCCTCGACGCCGAGGAGCGCGAACCCGTCCCCGGGGCCGTGGACCACGACGACGAGCGCCGCCCCGCCCCGGAGGAGGCCGCCGCGCCCGTCACGGCACCGCTGCCGGTCGTGCCCCCGGCGCGCGCCTACTCGCTGCGGGAACTGGCCGCCCGGACGGGGGCCGGCGTCCCGCTCGTGCGCGAGCTCGTGAGCTACGGCCTGATCCGGGAGCAGGGCGGGGCCTTCGACGACCACGCCCTCGAGATCACCCGCGCGGCGCTGGCCCTGACCGCCCACGGGCTCGAGCCGCGCCACCTGCGCCCCTTCAAGGCCGCCGCGGACCGCGAGCTCGGCCTCGTCGAGCAGGCCGTGGCCCCGCTGGCCTCCCGGCGCGACCCTGCCTCCCGGGCCCGGGCCGCGGAGCGGGCCCAGGAGATCTCCGGGCTGTGCCTGACGATCCACACCTCGCTGGTCCGCTCCGAGATCGCGGCGCTGCAGGAGCGCGCAGGACTGGAGGGCTGAGATGGCCGTGCACCAGGTCCTCATGGAGATCGCCGGCGTGCGCATGGACGTCCCCTCGGCGCAGCCGGTGGTCGTGCTGCGCGAGGTCGAGGGCGGGCGCCACCTGCCGATCTGGATCGGCACCAACGAGGCGACGTCGATCGTCTTCGCCGTCCAGGGCATCGACCCGCCCCGCCCGCTCACCCACGACCTCGTGCTGTCGGTGGCCACCGCGTTCGGGCGCACGCTGACCCGGGTGCGCATCCACACGGTCGACGAGGGCGTCTTCCACGCGGCCCTGGAGTTCTCCGACGGCACGGTCGTGGACTCCCGGGCCTCGGACGCCATCGCGCTGGCCGCCCGCACCGACTGCCCGATCCTGTGCACCGAGACCGTCCTGGACGAGGCGGGGCTCGTGATGAGCGCCGACGGCGAGCTGCGCGAGCCCGAGCACCGCGAGGGCGCGGGCGGGGAGCAGGTCCCCCCGGAGACCCAGGTCCAGCAGTTCCGCGACTTCCTGGACAACGTCGACCCCGAGGACTTCTGAGCCCGGCCGGGCGGCGGCGCCGACACGGCCGCCGGCCGGTCCCGCCGTCTTTGACCCGGCCGCGGGGGAGGTCTAACGTCGACCGTAGTGCGCGCACCCCGCCGGGATCCGGGGACCGCGCGCGGACACCGGACCGGCGCCGCCGGGGCCGGCCCCACGACCGAGGAGGCCGCGTGAGCAACGGCGAGAACCCCGGCGGCACGCCCGCTCCGGGTGCCCCGCTCGCGCAGGGCACCCAGGGCGTGCTCTTCGACGACGCCGCCGTCCGCGACGAGTCCATCGGCTACCGCGGCCCCACCGCGTGCAAGGCCGCGGGGATCTCCTACCGCCAGCTCGACTACTGGGCCCGCACCGGCCTGGTCGAGCCCACCGTGCGCGGGGCGTCGGGGTCGGGCACGCACCGGCTCTACAGCTTCCGCGACATCCTCGTGCTCAAGATCGTCAAGCGCCTGCTGGACACCGGGGTGTCCCTGCAGCAGATCCGCACCGCCGTCGGCGCCCTGCGGGCCCGCGGGATCGAGGACCTCGCGCAGCTGACCATGATGAGCGACGGCGCCAGCGTCTACGCGTGCACGTCGCCCCACGAGGTGATCGACCTCGTCCAGGGCGGCCAGGGCGTGTTCGGCATCGCCGTCGGGCGCGTGTGGCGGGAGGTCGAGGGCACCCTGGCCTCCCTGCCCGGCGAGCACGCCGACCGTGCGGCGGGGCAGCCGACCGCCCCGCCGGACGAGCTCTCCGCGCGGCGGGCCCGCCGGCAGGGCGCGGGCTGAGCCCCGCGGTCCCGGTTCAGGCGGAGCGCCCCAGCAGCCCCCGCAGCAGCGCCGTGTAGCGGCCCGCCAGGTCGCGGGCCTCCCCGCCCGGCCAGCGGTGGATCGGCCAGGCGGCGCCCTGCGCCTGCTGCCACACCGGCAGGTCGGGGAGCACCGGGTCCACCAGCAGCGGGCCGAACAGCTCCGCCAGCTCGTCGAGGCGGTGCCGGTGCTCCGCGGAGGAGTGGCGCACCTTGTTGACGACCACCCCCGCCGCCGGCACCGCCCACGTGCGGCTCTGCTCGAACTGGGCGATCGCCGTCATCGTGCGCTTGGTGCCCGCCACGGAGAACAGGGACGGCTCGGCGACCGAGAGCACCTTGTCGCTGGCCGCCCAGGCCGTGCGCGTGAGGGCGCTGAGCGTGGGCGGGCAGTCGACGAGCACGAGCTCGTAGCCGGTCGTGCCCGCGAGGGCCCGCTCGAGCCGGCCGAGGTCCTTGTCCCGGTAGTCGGAGCGGTCGAAGCGCGAGGAGCGGGCCGAGCCGGGGGCGACGTCGAGGGCCTTGCTGTCGCGGCCCTCCTGGACGGCCCACGACGAGGCCATGAGCACCTTGTCGAGGGCGCCGCGGCGCGGGCGCGCGAGGACCTCGCCGACGTCGTGCCCGTGCCGGGCGCGCACGCCCAGCCCCGTGGTCGCGTCGGCGTGCGGGTCCAGGTCGACCACGAGGGTCGGCACGCCCTCCTGCAGCGCCGCCGAGGCGAGGCCCAGGGTCACCGAGGACTTGCCGACCCCGCCCTTGAGGCTGCTGACGCTGACGATCTGCACCGGGGGACATCCTTCGGTCGGGGGGATCGGACGGGGCGGCGGGGACCGCCCGGTCGCCCGCGGCGGTCCCGGACCATCCTAGCCGGGGGTCCTCCCCGGACCCGCGGCGCGGCACGACCGGCACGGCCTGCGCCCGGGCCCGTCCGGCGCGTGTGACGGCGGACACACGCCGTCCCGTCCCCGGCGTGGTTGACTGTGTGCCACGGACCACGGCCGGCCACCCCGGCCGCGGTCCTCGCTCTGCACGAAATCCAGCGAACAAGCGCCTGCGACGCGGCGGGCGCGGGACGGGTGTCAATGTTCTCCAAGATCCTGGTCGCCAACCGCGGCGAGATCGCCATCCGGGCCTTCCGGGCCGCCTACGAGCTCGGTGCCAAGACCGTGGCCGTCTACGCCTACGAGGACCGCAACTCGATCCACCGGCAGAAGGCCGACGAGGCCTACCGCATCGGCGAGGAGGGCCACCCCGTCCGGGCCTACCTCGACGTGGACGAGATCGTGCGCGTGGCGAAGGAGTCGGGGGCCGACGCGATCTACCCGGGCTACGGGTTCCTCTCCGAGAACCCGGACCTGGCCCGGGCGGCCGAGGCCGCCGGGATCACCTTCGTCGGCCCGCGCGCCGAGATCCTGGAGCTGGCCGGGAACAAGGTCGAGGCCCTGCGCGCGGCGAAGCGCGCCGGGATCCCCACCCTGGAGTCCTCGGACCCGTCCGCCGACCCCGACGCGCTGCTGGCCGAGGCCGAGCGCATCGGCTTCCCGATCTTCGTCAAGGCGGTCGCCGGCGGCGGCGGGCGCGGGATGCGCCGCGTCGAGACCCCGCAGGAGCTGCCCGAGGCGCTGGCCGCCGCGATGCGCGAGGCCGACACCGCCTTCGGCGACCCCACGGTCTTCCTCGAGCAGGCCGTGCTGCGCCCGCGCCACATCGAGGTCCAGGTCCTCGCCGACGACGAGGGCGGGATCGTCCACCTCTTCGAGCGCGACTGCTCCCTGCAGCGCCGCCACCAGAAGGTCGTGGAGATCGCCCCGGCCCCGAACCTCGACGAGGGCATCCGGCAGGCCCTCCACGCCGACGCCGTGCGGTTCGCGAAGGAGCTGGGCTACGTCAACGCCGGGACCGTGGAGTTCCTCGTGGACACCGCCGGCGAGCGCGCCGGCCAGCACGTGTTCATCGAGATGAACCCCCGCATCCAGGTCGAGCACACGGTCACGGAGGAGGTCACCGACGTCGACCTCGTCCAGTCCCAGCTGCGCATCGCCGCGGGGGAGACCCTGGCCGACCTCGGGATCGCCCAGGACCGGCTCGCGGTGCGCGGCACGGCCGTGCAGTGCCGGATCACCACGGAGGACCCGGCCAACGGGTTCCGCCCCGACGTCGGGAAGATCTCCGCCTACCGCTCCGCCGGCGGCGCCGGGGTGCGCCTGGACGGCGGGACGATCTACGCGGGCGCCGAGATCTCCCCGCACTTCGACTCGATGCTCGTGAAGCTCACCTGCCGCGGGCGCGACTACGCCACGGCCGTGCACCGCGCCCAGCGGGCCCTCGCGGAGTTCCGCATCCGCGGGGTCGCCACCAACATCCAGTTCCTCCAGGCGGTGCTCGGGGACCCCGAGTTCCTCGCCGGGGACGTCGCCACCGACTTCATCGAGAAGCGCCCCGAGCTGCTGCGGGCGCGGGTTTCCGCGGACCGGGCCACCAAGGCGCTGACCTGGCTCGCGGAGGTGACGGTCAACAAGCCCAACGGCGAGCGCGTGGAGGGCATCGACCCGCGCACCAAGCTGCCCGCCCACCCGGGGGACAAGAGCGAGGAGCCGGACCGCTCGCCCTTCGACGGGCCCTCGGCGCACACCCCGCCGCCGGGCTGGCGGCAGCGGCTCCAGGAGCTCGGCCCGGAGGGCTTCGCGAAGGCCCTGCGCGAGCAGCAGGCCGTGGCCGTGACCTCCACGACCTTCCGCGACGCCCACCAGTCGCTGCTGGCCACCCGGGTGCGCACCCGCGACCTGCTCGCCGCCGCCCCCGCCTACGCCCACACCCTCCCGCAGCTGCTCTCGGTGGAGGCCTGGGGCGGGGCGACCTACGACGTCGCCCTGCGCTTCCTGGGCGAGGACCCGTGGGAGCGGCTGCGGCTGCTGCGCGAGGCGATGCCGAACATCCCGATCCAGATGCTGCTGCGCGGGCGCAACACGGTCGGCTACACCCCGTACCCCACCGAGGTCACCGACGCGTTCGTGGCCGAGGCCGCGGCCACCGGCGTGGACATCTTCCGGATCTTCGACGCGCTCAACGACGTCTCCCAGATGGCCCCGGCGATCGAGGCGGTGCGCCGGACCGGGACCGCGGTCGCCGAGGTCGCCCTGTGCTACACCGGGGACCTCAACGACCCCGACGAGCAGCTCTACACCCTGGACTACTACCTCGACCTCGCCGACCGGTGCGTCGAGGCCGGGGCGCACGTGCTGGCGATCAAGGACATGGCCGGGCTGCTGCGCCCGGCCGCGGCCGCGAAGCTCGTGAGCGCGCTGCGGGAGCGCTTCGACCTGCCCGTGCACCTGCACACCCACGACACCGCCGGCGGGCAGCTGGCCACCCTCATGGCCGCGATCGACGCCGGGGTCGACGCCGTGGACGTCGCCGACGCCTCGATGGCCGGCACCACCTCGCAGGTCCCGGCCTCCGCCCTGGTCGCGGCGCTCGAGCACACCGAGCGGGACACCGGCATCCCGCTGGAGGCGATCTCCGCGATGGAGCCCTACTGGGAGGTCATCCGCCGGATGTACGCCCCGTTCGAGTCCGGGCTCACCGCCCCGACCGGGCGCGTCTACCGGCACGAGATCCCCGGCGGGCAGCTGTCCAACCTGCGCCAGCAGGCCATCGCGCTGGGCCTGGGGGAGCGCTTCGAGGCGATCGAGGACATGTACACCGCCGCCAACGCGATCCTCGGCCGGCTGGTGAAGGTCACCCCGTCGTCCAAGGTCGTGGGCGACCTCGCCCTGCAGCTCGTGGGGATGGGCGTGGACCCGGCCGAGTTCGAGGCCGACCCGCAGCGCTTCGACCTGCCGGACTCCGTGATCGGCTTCCTCGCCGGCGAGCTGGGGACCCCTCCCGGGGGCTGGCCCGAGCCGTTCCGCGCCAAGGCGCTCGAGGGACGCACCGTGAAGGTCGGGGTGACCGAGCTGAGCGAGGAGGAGCAGCAGGGTCTGGCCGGGGACTCCGCGACCCGGCGGGCCACGCTCAACCGGCTGCTGTTCCCCGGTCCGACCCGCGAGTACGAGGCCGGCCGCGAGAAGTACGGGGACGTCTCCGTGCTGCACACCCGCGACTTCCTCTACGGGCTGACCACCGACCACGAGCACATCATCTCGCTGGGCAAGGGGGTGCGCCTGCTCGTGACCCTGCAGGCCATCTCGGAGCCCGACGAGAAGGGCATGCGCACCGTGATGGTCACCCTCAACGGCCAGCCGCGCATGGTCGAGGTCCGTGACGCCTCCGTGGCCTCGGCCGTGCCGGAGACGGAGAAGGCCGACGCCTCGAACCCCGGGCACGTGGCCGCCCCCTTCGCCGGGGCCGTGACCGTGACCGTGGCCGAGGGCGAGACCGTCGAGGCCGGCGCCCAGGTGGCCACCATCGAGGCCATGAAGATGGAGGCCTCCATCACCGCCCCCACGGGCGGGACGGTCGAGCGGGTGGCCCTCCAGGGTGTCACCCAGGTCGCCGGCGGCGACCTGCTGCTGGTGCTGCGCACCGACGGCTGAGCCCCGCCCCGCGCGGCCCCGCCCGGCCCGCCCCGTCCCGGGCGGGGCCGGGCGGGGCCGCGCACATAGGATGGGCCGCATGCGGACATTCGACCTCATCATCATCGGCTCCGGCTCCGGGAACTCCATCCTCACCGAGGACTACGAGGGCCTGGACGTGGCGGTCGTGGACGGCGGGACCTTCGGCGGCACGTGCCTGAACGTCGGCTGCATCCCCACCAAGATGTACGCCTATCCGGCCACGCTGGCCCGCCACGCGGTGGAGGCCGGCCGCCTCGGGGTCGACGCGCAGCTGGCGGGGGTCGACTGGCGGGGGATGCGCGACCGCATCTTCGGGCGGATCGACGCCATCTCCCACGGCGGTCTCGAGTACCGGAAGTCGCTGCCGAACGTCACCGTCGTCGAGGAGCGGGTGCGCTTCACCGGTCCGCGGACGCTGCGCACGGCCTCGGGGGACGAGCTCACGGCCCGGCAGGTCGTGGTCGCCGCCGGCTCCCGCCCCGTCCTGCCGGAGGTGCCCGGCATCGACCTGCCGCAGGTCCACACCTCGGACACGGTCATGCGCCTGGAGGAGCTGCCGCGGCGGGTCGTCGTCGTCGGCGGCGGGTACATCGGCGCGGAGTTCGCCCACGTGTTCTCGAGCCTCGGCGCGAAGGTCACCCAGGTCAACCGCTCGCACCGCATCCTGCGCTACCACGACCCCGAGATCGCCGAGCGCTTCGCCCGGGAGGCCTCCCGGCAGTGGAAGCTCGAGATGGGCTGGACGCTCACCGGCGTCGAGCCGGCCGCGGACGGCGAGGCCGCCGTCTCGGCCACGTTCTGCGACCCGGAGGACCCGGAGCAGACGATGCGCCTGCCCGCCGACGTCGTGCTCGTGGCCACGGGGCGGCGCCCCAACACGGACGTGCTCGACGCCGCCGCGGGCGGTCTGGACGTGCGCGAGGACGGGCTGCTGGCGGTCGACGAGCAGCAGCGGGCGCTCTCCGGCGGCCGTCCCGCCGAGGGCGTGTGGGCGCTGGGGGACATCAGCTCCCCGTACCAGCTCAAGCACGTGGCCAACGCCGAGGCGCGCACCGTCCAGCACAACCTCCTGCACCCCGAGGACCTGCGGGCCACCGACCACCGGTTCGTGCCCTCGGCCGTGTTCACCAGCCCGCAGATCGCCTCCGTCGGGATGACCCAGGAGGAGGCCGAGGACTGGGCGCTCGAGCACGGCACCGAGGTCACCGTGAAGGTCCAGGAGTACGGGGCCACCGCCTACGGGTGGGCCATGGAGGACCGGACGGGGCTGTGCAAGATCATCGCGGAGAAGGGCACCGGCCGGCTGCTCGGCGCGCACCTGATCGGGGAGGAGGCCTCCGTGCTCATCCAGCCGCTCGTGCAGGCGATGTCCTTCGGCCTCGACGCCGGGAGCATGGCCCGCGGGCAGTACTGGATCCACCCGGCGCTGAGCGAGGTCGTGGAGAACGCCCTGCTCGGTCTCGAGGTCCCGGAGCACAGCCCCCTCGACGCCGCGGCACTCGCCGGCCGCCGCTGACCGCCCGGGGCCGACCCGCCCGGATCGGCCCCGGGCGGGCGGGTCAGGCCCGGCCCGGCAGGTGGACGCCCGAGAGCCGCTCCCGCAGCCGCTCCCCGGTGCCGGGGACCGGGGCGGGCCGGGAGTAGATCTCCTCGATCTCGGCGGCGAAGTCCCGCGCGATCTCCGCCCGCCGGATCTTCAGCGAGGGGGTCAGGTGCCCGGAGGCCTCGGTCCAGTCGGTGCCGAGGACCTCGAAGGCGCGGATCCCCTCGGCCCGGGAGACCGCCCGGTTGGCGTGGTCGACGATCTCCTGGACGTGCGCCAGCACCTCCGGGTGCCGGGCCGCCTCGGCCGCCGGCATGGCCGGGTCCAGGCCCATCAGCTCGAGCCGGGCCGGCAGCACCTCCCGGTCGAGGGTGATCAGCGCCGCCACGAACGGCCGGTCGTCGCCCACCACCATCACCTGGGAGACCAGGGCGGAGGCGCGGACGGGGTCCTCGAGCACGTTGGGCACCACGTTCTTGCCGCCCGCGGTGACGATGATCTCCTTCTTGCGCCCGGTGATCGCCAGCACCCCGTCGTCGTCGAGGGAGCCGAGGTCGCCGGTGCGGAACCACCCGTCCTCGAAGGCCGCGGCGGTGAGGTCCGGGCGCCCGTGGTAGCCGCGCATCACGTGCGCCCCGCGCACGAGGATCTCGCCGTCCTCGGCGAGCCGGACCTCGTTGCCCGGCAGGGGCAGGCCCACGGTCCCGATCCGGCCGACCTCCGGGGTGTTGGCCGTGATCGGGGCCGTGGTCTCGGTCAGCCCGTAGCCCTCGACGACGTAGATCCCGATGCCGTCGAAGAAGTGCCCCAGCCGGGACCCGAGGGCCGCTCCGCCGGAGACGGCGTGGGTGACCTCCCCGCCCATCGCCGCGCGCAGCCGGGCGTAGACCAGCCGGTCGTAGAGCCGGTGCCGGGCGCGCAGGAGGGGACCGGGGCGCCCGGCCTGCCGGGCCCGGGAGAAGGCGACGGCGGTCGCGGCGGCCCGCGCGAAGACCAGCCGCCGCAGCGGTCCGCCCTGCTCGGCGCGCAGCCGCGCCCCCTGGTAGATCTTCTCGAACACCCGCGGGACGGCGAGCACGAAGGTCGGCCGGAAGGCATCGAGGTCCGCCATGAGGTGCTTCACGTCCGGGGTGTGGGCCAGCACCGTGCCGGTGTGCAGCGCGATGACCTCCACGAACCGGGCGAAGACGTGGGCCAGGGGCAGGAACAGCAGCGTGCGCGCTCCCGGGTGGACGATCCCGGGCACCAGCAGGGCGGTGTTCTCGCACAGCCGCACGAAGTTGCCGTGCGTGAGCTCGCAGCCCTTCGGGGGGCCGGTGGTCCCGGAGGTGTAGATGAGGGTCGCGACGTCGTCGAGACCGCGGGAGGCCCGCCGCGCCTCCAGCTCGTCGTCGTCGACCGCGGCGCCGGTGCGCGTCAGCTCGTCGAGGTCGGCGCCGTCCAGGCGCCAGACCCGCCGGGCCGCCCCGGTGTCCTCCCCGGCGGCGTGCACGCGGCGGGCGAGCTCCTCCGTCCCGGCGAACACGGCCCGGGCCCCGGAGTCGGCGAGGATCCAGGCGATCTGCTCGAGGGAGGAGGAGTCGTAGACGGGCACCGGGACCGCCCCGGCGTACCAGATCGCCAGGTCCGCGAGCGTCCACTCGTAGCAGGTGCGCCCGAGGATCGCCACGCGGTCGCCGGGCTCGATGCCGGCGGCGACGAGCCCCCGGGCCAGGCCCCGCACCGCGGCGTGGACCTCCTGCGCGTGCACGGGCCGAGAGGTGCCGTCCGGGGCGAGGACCGCGTAGAGCTGCGGGTTCTCCGGGCGGGCGGCCTGCGCGAGCAGGAAGTCCGTGACGGAGCGGTGCACGGGCGGGTCCACGAACGCGTCCGTGACGACGTGGTGCATGGGGGGCTCTCCTCGGCTGCGGGCACTGGGACGGGGCGGTGCTGCCGCCAGTCTAGTGAGCGTGCCCGCGGCGGCCGGCTCAGACCCGGGCGCCGTCGTCGAGGTCGTCGCGGTCCTCGGGCAGGGACCGCAGCAGGTGCCCGATCGCGACCAGCACGGCCGTCAGCCCGGCCCCCGTGACCCACCCGGGCAGGGGTCCGGGGAGCAGGGCCAGGACCACCAGCAGCACCGGCACGCCCACGAGCACCGTCCACGCCAGCAGCGCCCCGCGGCGCATGCCCCGCACCACCGGGCCCGGGTCGGGGGAGTAGGGGGCGTCCTCCTCGTCCGCCGCGGGCGCGCCCGGGACGGCCTCGGGGCCGCGGCCGTCCCGGACCGGCCGCTCCGGGACCGGGTCCCCGGGGGCGTCCCCGAAGACGGCCTGCTCCGGGGAGCGGTCCCGGGCCCCGTCCAGGTGCCGGTCCCCGGCCCGGCGCACGTCCTGGAGCTCCGCCACGATCCGGGCCCACTCGTCGTCGGGGTCGGGCCCGCGGCCCGTCGTCCCGCTCACCGGGCGCCCCCGGCGACGGGGCCGGCCCGGTCCACCGGGCCGGCCCCGGACAGCGGGCGCCCCGTCACCGGGTCGGTCCCCGCCACGAGGTCCGCCACGAACCGCTCCGACCGGGCGTGGACCACGTCCGCGTCCCGGTCCAGGGTGGCCACGTGACGGCTGCCGTCCAGCCGGACCAGCTCCACGCTGCCGCCCACCGACCGGAGCACGTGCTCGTGCGAGCGGTCGGAGACCACGCCGTCGGCGCGGGAGCGCAGCACCAGCACGGGCACCGTCACGGACGGCAGCAGGCGCCGGGTGCGGACCATGAACCGCCCCAGCTGGGCCACGCCGGCCACCGGGGTGCGCGGATAGGCGTGCTCGGTGACCCCGGGCAGGGAGATGTCGTCGCCCACGGCGGGGACCGAGGGCACCAGCCGGTGCAGGGCGGGGGCGAGGCGGGCCGTGCGGCTGACCACCGACAGGGCCGGGTTGAGCGCCACCACGCCGTCCACCGGCAGCAGCGCCGCCAGGTGCAGGGCCAGGGCCCCGCCCATGGACAGCCCGCACACCACGACGACGTCGTGCTCGGCGCGCAGCCGGCGCACGTGCGCCGCCGCGTGGTCGCGCCACTGCTCCCAGCGGGTCCCGGCCAGGTCCTCCCAGCGGGTGCCGTGCCCCGGCAGCAGGGGCCCGCTCACGTGCACCCCCGCACCGTGCAGGGCCCGCCCCCACGGGCGGACGCTGTGGGGCACCCCCGTGAAGCCGTGCAGCACGAGCGCGGCCGCCGGCCCCGCGGCCGGCAGCTCGAAGGGCTCGGCGGGGGAGAGCGCCCCGGGCTCCCCGGCGGGGTCCGGGGGGAGGAGGTGGTCCGCGACGGGAGGCGTCATGGCTCCATGATGACAGGCCGCCGGGTCCGGTGGGGGCGCCCCGCCCGGCTCCCGCGCCGTCCGGGCGGGGGACCGCCCGGACGGCGCGCGGGGCGGCGTCTCCGCGGTGGCCCGTGCGCACGCGAGAGGGCCCGGCGCCCGCCGGTCCGGCCGTGCCCGGACCGGGCCCGGCGGCCGGCGTCGCACGGGCCCCGCGCGGACGTGAGAGAATGTGCCCAGCCCGGAGACCGTCCGCGCGGCAGGAGCCCCCGCGGCCGGCCGCCCCGCACGAAGGAGCCCTCTGCCCATGGTCTACATGTTCCTCAGGAGCTACGTCGTCCGCCCCCTGGTGGCCCTCGCCTTCCGGCCCGAGGTCCGGGGGCTGGAGCACGTCCCCACCGAGGGGCCGGCGATCCTGGCGAGCAACCACCTGTCCGTCTCCGACTCGGTGTTCATGCCCGTGGCGGTGCCGCGACAGGTGTTCTTCCTGGCCAAGGCGGACTACTTCAACGGCCCCGGGGCCAAGGGCCGGGTCGTGGCGGCGTTCATGCGCGCCATCAACCAGATCCCGATGGACCGCTCCGGCGGGCGGGCCTCGGCGCGCTCGCTGAGCGCGGGCGGGCGCAAGCTGCAGGAGGGCCAGCTGCTCGGGATCTACCCCGAGGGCACGCGCTCCCCGGACGGGCGGCTGTACAAGGGCAAGATCGGCGTGGCCCGCCTGGCCCTCGAGAGCGGGGCGCCCGTGGTGCCGATCGCGATGGTCGGCACCGACAAGGTCCAGCCCATCGGGTCCCGGCTGCCGCTGCCCCGGCGCGGCACCCGCGTGACCACGATCTTCGGCGAGCCCCTCGACTTCTCCCGATATCGCGGGCGCCAGGGCGAGCACGCGGTCCTGCGCGAGGTCACCGACGAGATCATGCGGGCCATCCAGGCGCTCTCCGGCCAGGTCTACGTCGACGTCTACGCGGCCGAGCACAAGCGCCGGCTCGCGGAGCAGAAGCGCCAGGAGGCCAAGCAGGCCGCCGCCGAGATGCTCGGCACCGCCAAGGACAAGGCCCGCAGCGCGGCGCACACCGCCGCCCAGTCCGCCCGGCACGCGGCGGACTCCCTCACCCACCGCGACTCCCCGGCCGTGCCGGGCGAGGACGCGGCCCGGACCACCGAACCCTGATCCCCCGTCCGGCCCCGCCGGACGAGACATAGGAAGACACGATGCTCGACTTCACCGTTCCCGACGCCCTCAGCCGGTCCGCCGCCCCCGTGCCCTCCGCGGCCGACTACCCCGGGCTCGACGCGTGGCGGGACCTGGCCGCCGACCAGCAGCCGACCTGGCACGACCACCCGGAGTTCCCCGCCGCGATCGAGGAGCTCAGCTCCGTGCCGCCGCTCGTGTTCGCCGGCGAGGTGGACCAGCTGCGCGCCCGGCTCGCGGAGGTCGCCCACGGCCGGGCCTTCTTCCTCCAGGGCGGCGACTGCGCCGAGACCTTCGAGGGCGCCACCGCCGACCGGATCAGCGCCCGCGTGAAGACGCTGCTGCAGATGGCCGTCGTCCTCACCTACGGCGCGTCCATGCCCGTCGTGAAGATGGGGCGCATGGCCGGGCAGTTCTCCAAGCCCCGCTCCTCCGGCGAGGAGACCCGCGACGGGACCACCCTGCCCTCCTTCCGCGGGGAGATGGTCAACGGCTTCGACTTCACCCCGGAGTCGCGCGCCCACGACCCCCGCCGCATGGTGCGCGGCTACCACACCTCCGCCTCCACCCTGAACCTGATCCGGGCGTTCACCACCGGCGGCTTCGCCGACCTGCGCCGGGTGCACGCCTGGAACATGGGCTTCACCACCAACCCGGCCCACGCCCGCTACGAGTCGCTGGCCCGCGAGATCGACCGTGCCGTGAAGTTCATGGACGCCTGCGGGGCCGACTTCGACGCGCTGCGGACCACGGAGTTCTACGCCGGGCACGAGGCGCTGCTGCTGGACTACGAGCGCGCCCTGGCCCGCATCGACTCCCGCACGCACCTGCCCTACGGCACCTCCGGGCACTTCCTGTGGATCGGCGAGCGCACCCGCGAGCTCGACGGCGCCCACGTCGACCTGCTCTCCCGGCTGCGCAACCCCATCGGCGTGAAGCTCGGCCCGAAGACCACGGGCGAGGACGCACTGGCACTGATCGACAAGCTGGACCCCGAGCGCGAGCCGGGCCGGCTGACGTTCATCACCCGCATGGGCGCGAAGAACATCCGGGAGAAGCTGCCCCCGCTGGTCGAGGCCGTCGAGCGCTCCGGGGCGAAGGTCGTGTGGGTCACCGACCCGATGCACGGCAACACGGTCTCCCTGCCCTCGGGCTACAAGACCCGCAACTTCGACGACGTCGTCGACGAGGTGCGCGGCTTCTTCGAGGTGCACGAGGCGATCGGCTCGTTCCCGGGCGGCATCCACGTCGAGATGACCGGCGACGACGTCGCGGAGTGCCTCGGCGGCGCCGACCCCGTGGACGAGTCCTCCTTCGGGGACCGCTACGAGTCCCTGTGCGACCCGCGCCTGAACCACATGCAGTCGCTGGAGATCGCGTTCCTCGTGGCGGGCTACCTCTCCCGCCGCTGAGCGCCGCCCGGACGGGGCCGTGCCCGCCGCTCCCTCACAGGACGGTGAGCACGACCCCGTCCGCGGTCGTCTCCTGGGCCACGACCACGCCCAGGGACACGCCCAGGGGCTCCTCCACGACCACGGGCCACCCGGCGGCCTCGAGCTCGCGCACCGCGTCGGCGACCGGGGAGCCGAGCACCCCGGGGGCCTCCTGCGCGCGGGGCCCGGCGGAGACGGCGAGCAGCACGGACTCCCCGCGCGCCACGGCGGTGCCGGCCGCGGGCTCCTGGCCCACGACCGTCCCGGCGGCCGCGTCCGAGGGCACCTCCGTCCGCTCTCCCGGCTGCAGACCGGCGTCGGCCAGCCGGTCCCCGGCCTCCTCCACGCCCATCCCCACGACGTCCGGGGCGACCACCTGCTCGGGCCCGGTCGAGACGATCAGCACCACCTGCTCGAGGGGACGCGCCGCCGAGCCCTGCGCGGGGTCCGTGCCCACGACCGTGCCCTCGGGGGCCGTCGGGTCGGGGGACTCGCGGACGACGACGTTGCGCAGGCCCGCGCCGGCGAGGTACTGCTCGGCCAGCTCCGTGCCCGTGCCGCGCACGTCGGGGACGGCCACCGGGGCGCCGGGGCCGGAGCCGAGCAGCCAGCCCAGGAAGGCGGCCGCGGCCACCGCGAGCGCCGCGACCGCGAGCACGCCGGCGGTGCGCAGGGGCCGGGCCGGGCGCAGCTCGACCGCCGGCCGCCACGGGTCCGTGGAGCCGGAGGCGCCCCGCTCCTGCCGGTCCGGGCGGCGGGTGCCCAGCGCCCGGGTGGGGTCGCCGGGGCGCAGCACCTCGGTGGCGGTGCTGCCGCCCGGGACGTGCCGGGCACCGAGGACGCGGGTGCTCCCGCCGTCGCCGGGCGGGCGGGCGCCGAGCACCTCGGTGGGGGCGTCCCCGGCGGGCGGGCGGGCGCCGAGCGCCTGCGCGGGGTGCTCGCGGCCGAGGGCGGCCCGCACGGCGCGCAGCTGCTCGAGCATGCGGCCGGCGTCGGCCGGGCGGTCCTGCGGGTCGTGCGCCGTGGCCCGGGCGACGAGGTGCGCGACAGGAGCCGGGACACCGGGGGCCGCGGAGCGCACGTCGGGGACGGGCCCGTCGGCGTGGGCGCGGGCCACGACCAGGGGCGGGCCGTCGAAGGGGCGCCGCCCGGCGAGCAGCTCGAACAGCACCACCCCCGCGGCGTAGACGTCGGAGCGGGCGTCGACCCGCCGGCCCGTGACCAGCTCGGGGGCCGCGTAGCCGACCGTCCCGAGCACGGTGCCGGTGCCGGTGTGCTGGTCGGCCGCCCGGGTCAGGCCGAAGTCGGCCACCGTGATCCGCCCCCCGGCGTCGAGCAGCACGTTCTCGGGCTTCACGTCCCGGTGCACGAGCCCGGCGCGGTGGGCGGCGGCGAGGCCGTCCAGCAGCGCCTCGAGCACGTCCAGGGCCTCGGGCACGGGCAGGGCGCCGCGCTCGCGCAGCACCCGGCGCAGGGTCGGGCCCTCCACGAGCTCCATGACCAGGTAGGGCGTGCCGTCGGGGGAGCGGCCCTGGTCGAGCACGGAGACGACGTGCGGGTGGGACAGCCGCGCGGCCGCGCGGGCCTCCCGGGCGAAGCGCTCGGCGGCTCCGGCGTCCTCGGCGAGGTGGGGGTGCAGCAGCTTGACCGCCACGGGACGGTCCAGCCGGCGGTCGCGGGCGCGGTAGACGGTGGCCGTGCCGCCGCGGGCCAGCCGCGGGCCGAGCTCGTAGCGGCCCTCGAGGACGGTGCCGCTGAGGCGGTCGGGAACGGGATGCTGCACGCGACCAGCCTAGGCCGCGGCGCTGGAGGATCGCTGGGGCCCGGGCGGGCCGCTCACCGGGCGAAGTCCCGGGCGTGGTCCTTGACCGCCCGCACGTACTGCTTGGTGTCCTTGTACATCCCGTACTTCTGCACCCCGTGCAGACCTTGGTAGTACGCGGCGATCGCGACGTCGCGGGAGGGGGCGCTGCGCCCGAGCTGGCGGATGATCGCCACCCCGGCGGTGATGTTGTCCTGCGGGTCCAGCAGGTCCAGCTCCCGACCCACCATCCCGGAGGCCCACTCGCCGGCGGAGGGGATGACCTGCATGGTCCCGACCGCGTCGGCGGGGGAGACCGACCGGTGGTCGAAGCCGGACTCCTGGTAGGCGTGGGCGAGGGCCAGGGCGGGGTCCACGCCCATCCGCTCGGCGGTCTCGTGCACCATCGCCCGCACCTGCTCGCGCGAGGGCGCGGGACGGGCGGCGAGCTCGGCGTGGTGGCGGTTGGCCGAGTCGACGACGGGGTCGTCGTAGGTCCGGCCCAGGAAGGTCCTGCCCACGGCCCGCTCGGGGTCCGGGCGCTGGGCGGCGGGGGGCTGCGCCGCGGCCGGCTCCGGGGCCTGCTGGGGCGTGAGGGCGCCGCCGACGGCGAGGCGCTGGCCGGGCCGCAGCAGCGAGCCGACGGTGAGGTCGTTGTCCTCCAGCAGCTGCTGCACGGCCACGCCGTGGGCCTGGGAGATGCTCCACAGGGAGTCCCCGGCCCGGACCGTGTAGTCCTCGGCCGGCGCGGGGGTCGCGGCTCGCTCCGCGGGGCGGGCGGGAGCGTCCTCGGGGGCCGGGGCGGGCTCGGCGGCGAGCCGGAGGCGCTGGCCCGGGTGCAGCAGCGCGGCCCCCGACAGGTCGTTCCAGCGCATGAGCTCGGCCACCTCGACGTCGTGGCGCCGGGCGACGGACCAGAGCGAGTCGCCGGGGGAGACCACGTGGACCGGCCCGTCCTCGTCGGCGGCACCGGCCGGGTCGGGCGCCGCGGCCACGTGGGCGACGGGTGCCGGCGGGGCGGCGTGCGCGGCCGTCCCGCCCCCGAGGGCGGCCAGGGCCGCGACGGCGGTGGCGGCGCGGGCGCGGCGGCCCCAGGCCGGCTCGGGGGCGCGGGGGGCGGGGTGCTGCGGGGCGTCGTCGGGGGCGGTCGTGTCGCTGTCGGGGGGGAACGGCATGGAGGGCTCTCTGACGCTGATCGGGGACGGCGCGGAAGGCTCGGCGATCTCCGCCCGACGAGCATAGCGTGGCACGCCGCGGGGGCCGGGGCGGCACGCGCGTGCGCGCCCGGCGCCGGACGTGGCACCCTGAGGGGGTGAAGCGCACAGCCGGAATCAGCACCGAGGAGTTCGACCGACTGGACGGGCTCGTCCAGGAGTGGTTGCCCCTGCCCGACGTCGCCGAGCGGCTCGGGCTCGTCGTCACCCGCGTCCACGGCCTCGTGGACGACGGGACCCTGCTCGCCGTGCGGAACCCGCACGACGGGATCCGCCGCGTGCCCGCGGCGTTCCTCGTCGACGACGGGGTCCTGGACCCGCTGCGGGGCACGATCGCCGTGCTGCGCGACGCCGGCTACACCGATGTCGAGGCGATCGGCTGGCTGTTCGCGGAGGACGACTCCCTGCCCGGGCGACCCGTCGACGCCCTGCGCGCCGGGCGCAAGACCGAGGTCCGCCGCCGCGCCCAGGCCCTCGCCTGGTGAGCGCCGCCCGCGCGCACCCGGCGCCGGGGGCACGGCGGCCCTAGGCGCCGTGGGGTGCCGCGCCCCCGGGCGGGCCCCGCGCCGGGTGCCTCAGGCCGCCCGGCGGACCGCGGCCTCGGCCAGCGCCCGCAGGGCGGCCTCCGCCACCGGGTCGGCGCCCAGCCGGTCGAGGCCGGCGGCGGCCCGGCGGCTGAGGTCGTCGATCAGCTCCTCCGTGGCGCCCAGCGCCCCGCAGCCCTCGATGATCCCGCGCAGCCGCCCGACCTCCTCCGCGTCCAGGTCGGGCCGGCCCAGCGCCTGCTCGAGGCGGGCGATCTGGTCCTCGCCGCCGAGCCGGCGCACGAACCCCACGAGCACCGTGCGCTTGCCCTCGCGCAGGTCGTCGCCGGCGGGCTTGCCGGTCGTGGCGGGGTCGCCGAACACCCCCAGCACGTCGTCGCGCAGCTGGAAGGCCTCGCCCAGCGGCAGGGCGAAGGCGGAGCAGCGGGCCAGCAGCTCCTCGTCCGCCCCGGCGAGGGCCGCGCCCAGGGCCACGGGGTGCTCCACGGAGTACTTGGCGGACTTGTAGCGCACCACGTCCAGGGCCCGGTCGACCGCACCCGCCCGGTCCTGGGCCGCGCCGGCCACCTCGCCCTGGACGTCCAGGTACTGTCCGGCCATCACCTCGGAGCGCATCAGGTCGAAGACCTGCCGCGCGCGTCCCCCGCCGGGCAGCGCCCCCGCGGCCGCGGTGAACAGCTGCTCGCTCCAGGACAGGCACAGGTCGCCCGCGAGGATCGCCGCGGCCGTGCCGAAGGCCGCGCCGTCGAGGGCCCAGTCCTGCTCGGCGTGCAGCGCCTCGAAGCGGCGGTGGACGCTGGGGGCCCCGCGCCGGGTGTCGGAGCGGTCGATGACGTCGTCGTGGATCAGCGCTGCCGACTGGAAGAGCTCGAGCGCGGCGCCCGCGCGGGCGACCGCCGGCTCCCCGGCCGCGCCGCCGGCGGCCCGCCACCCCCAGTAGCACAGCCGGGCCCGCAGCCGCTTGCCGCCGGAGGACAGCTGCGCCACCGACTCCAGCAGCGGCAGCGCGTCGGGGGAGATCCCGGCCAGGACCCCGCGCTGGCGGTCCAGGAAGGCCTCGAGCTCCGCGTGCAGCAGCTCCCGGTGCGCGGCGTCCTCCGCCTGGAAGGCCTCCCGGTGCTCCGCCGCGGGGGCGGGCGGGACGGCGGCCTCCGGGCCGACGGTGTCGCGGGGGTGCGAGGGGGACGTCATGGGCGGGTCGACCTCATCTCGGTGCGGCGGCGGGGCGGGCCCCGGGGATCCGCCCCAGCCTAACCAAGGACCTGGGAGCCCGCGCCGGGGATGTCCGGGGCGCTGGCTATGCTGTCCTCGCCCCGGGACCGGCCCGGGCCGGGGCGTGCCGGCACCCGGCCGGTGCACCCGGCCGCCGGGCCGCGCCCCGGAGGAGGACGGAGCAGCCATGACCGAGCAGGACGCCGGGGCGCGCGAGCAGCGCCTCGCCCGCTGGCGCTCGTGCGCGGTCCTGCACGTGGACATGGACATGTTCTACGTGGGCGTCGAGCTGCTCGCCGCCCCGCACCTGCGGGGCCGGCCGGTGGTGGTCGCCGCCGCCGGGCACCGCTCGGTCGTCCTCTCGGCCTCGTACGAGGCCCGCGCCTACGGGGTGCGCTCCGGGATGCCCCTGGCCCGGGCGCGGGCGCTGTGCCCCGCCGCCGTCCTGCTCGAGCCGCACCGGCAGGCCTACGAGCAGGTCTCCCGCCGGGTCATGGCCACCTTCGCCGAGCTGACCGACCTCGTCGAGCAGATCAGCGTGGACGAGGCCTTCCTCGACGTCTCGGGGGCCGTGCGCCGGCTCGGCCCCCCGGTGGGCATCGCCCGCGGGCTGCGCGCCCGCATCCGGGCGGAGCTGGGCCTGACCGCCTCGGTCGGCATCGGCGCGACCAAGACCGTCGCCAAGATCGCCTCGACCCGGGCCAAGCCCGACGGGCTGCTGCTCGTGCAGCCCGAGGACACCGTGGCCTTCCTCGCCGAGCTGCCCGTCTCCGCGCTGTGGGGCGTCGGCGCCCGCACCGCCGAGGTGCTCACCGGGGCGGGCCTGCGCACGGTGGGCGACCTCGCCGCGGTGCCCGTGCCCCGCCTGGCCCGGCTCGTGGGTCCCGCCGCGGGGCACCACCTGCACGAGCTCGCCTCCGGGCACGACCCCCGCCCGGTCGTCCCCGTGCGGGAGGAGAAGAGCCTCGGCGCCGAGGAGACCTTCGCCCAGGACGTCGCCGACACCCGGGTCCTGCACGAGACGCTCCTGCGGCTGAGCCACCGCACCGCCTCTCGGCTGCGCCGGCAGGGGCTGCGGGCCCGGCGCGTGGGCCTGAAGCTGCGCTGGGCCGACTTCAGCACCATCACCCGCTCCCGCACCCTCGCCCAGCCCTTCACCTCCGCGCACGACCTGCACGAGCACGGCACGGCGCTGCTCGCCGAGCTGGGCCGCCGCCCCCAGGCGGTTCGGCTCATCGGCATCCGCGCCGAGCGCCTCGAGCCCGCAGGGGACGCCCTGCAGCTGAGCCTCGACGGGCGGGAGGAGGAGTGGGGCGCGGCGGAGGAGGCCATGGACCGGGTGCACGCGCGCTTCGGCCCGGGCCGGCTCGGTCCGGCCCGCCTGCTGCGGCCCGCCGGGACCCGCGGTGCCCCCGGGGCCGGGTCGGCGGCACCCGCGCCGGGGGCGGCACCCGGCCGCCCCGGTCCGAACTCGCAGGGTGTTGACAGCCGCGTCCGCGATGCCAATTCCCCACCCGACGGTCTATCCTGGTAGCACTGCGGTGCCGGATCAGCCGGGCAGCCCGCAACCGAAGGATGAGGAGGCATGACGTGCCACTGTCCGAGCACGAGCAACAGCTCCTGGCCCAGCTGGAGAAGCAGCTCCACGCGGACGACCCCCGGTTCGCCACGAGCATGGGCTCGCGTGCCCTGAAGGGCGCCTCCACCCGCAACATCGTCCTCGGCATCGTGATCGCGGTCGTCGGTCTGCTGGTCCTGCTGGGCGGGGTCGCCCTGAAGTCCGTGCTGGTCGGCGTCCTGGGCTTCGTCGTGATGGGCGCCGGCGTCTACTTCGCCACCCTGCGCTCCGGCAAGGCCGCCGGCGGCGGGGAGCGCAAGCCGCGGCGCAGCTCGCCGTTCCTGCAGAACCTGGAGCAGCGCTGGGACCAGCGCAACTCCGGCGACCAGCCCTAGACCTCCCCGATCCCGCTCCCGTCCGCGGCGCCGCGGACGGGACCGCACGAGCAGCTCCCCGGCACCGCGCCGGGGAGCTCTTCTGTTGGACGCGACGTCCGCTCCGCCGCCCGTGCGGAACAGGGTCCTCGTGCGGAGCCGGTCGGCCCTCCGGGATCCGGGTGCTCCTGCGCGATCCGGGCCCCGTGTGCCCGGCACCCGTCCGCCACCGTGCTGCCGGGGCCCCTCCGACCCCGGTTCCCGCCCCGCCTCCGCGTCCCCCTCCACCGTTCTTCCCCGGGGTCCTCCACTTCCCACCCCGTGTTCCGTCCCGGGGTCCTCCACTTCCCACCCCGTGTTCCGTCCCGGGGTCCTCCACTTCCCACCCCACCTCCCTCCCCGCGGTGCTCCACCGGGCCCCGGACGGGCGTGCCGCCGTGCTCCGGCCGGGCCCTGCCCGCACCGCGCCCCGCCCGCCGCGCCGTGCCCCCCACACCGCTCCCCGCCCGGTGCCCGGCCGCCGCCGCAGCACCGCGGGAGCGGCCGTGCGATCCGCGGCGGCGGCTCCCACCTGCGGCGACGCCCCGGCGGCGCCGGGGGAGCGGCCTTCGCGACGCCCGGGCGACCACGGCCGGTCCGCCGCGCCGCACCGCCTCCTCGGGCCGCGCGTTCGTTGACCGGGGAGTGAAGTGGAGTAAAGTGGGGCCCAGAAGAGGACCGGGAGAACCCTCGGGCTGGAGAGGCGGTGGGCATGTTCCTCGGAACGTACTCACCCCGCCTCGACGAGAAGAACCGCGTGATCCTGCCGGCCAAGTTCCGCGAGGAGCTGGCCGACGGGCTCGTCCTGACCCGCGGTCAGGAGCGGTGCCTCTACGTCTTCAGCCACCGGGAGTTCGAGCGGGTCCACGAGCAGCTCCGGGCGGCACCGCTGTCCTCGAAGCAAGCCCGGGACTACATCCGCGTCTTCCTCTCCGGTGCCTCGGACGAGGTCCCGGACAAGCAGGGCCGAGTGACCATCCCGCCGCCGCTGCGGGAGTACGCGGGACTCGGCCGGGAGCTGGCCTTCATCGGGGCCGGCACCCGCGCCGAGATCTGGGACGCCACGGCCTGGAACGACTACCTGAACGAGAAGGAGGCCGTCTTCTCCGACACCGAGGAGGAAGTGGTGCCGGGGCTCTTCTGAGCCGCGCGCCGCGGAGCACGCACCCCGGGACCGCGTCCCGGATGAGATCTCCAGCCGCACAGCCGTCACCGTCCTGGCTCACCTTCCCCTGAGCCAGGCCGGGTTCGAGGGTCGGCCAGCGGATGGGGTTCTGATCCTGGACCGCCCACCCCCGTCCCACGGCGTCGCCCGGCGCCGGCCGACCCGACCGACCGCCGAAGAGAGAGCCCATGGCGCAACGCCCCGCCGAGCAGCGGCACGTCCCCGTGCTGCTCCAGCGCTGCCTGGACCTGATGGCGCCGGCGCTCCAGGAGGACGGGGCCGTCGCGGTCGACGCGACCCTCGGCATGGGCGGGCACTCCGAGGCCCTGCTCCGGCGCTTCCCCGGCCTGCACCTCGTCGGCATCGACCGCGATCCCCAGGCCCACGCCCTGGCGGGTGCGCGCCTGGCCGGCTTCGGCGACCGGTTCCACCCCGTGCACGCCACCTACGACCGCATCCCCGAGGCACTCGCCGAGCACGGCTTCGCCCGCGCGGACGCCGTCCTGTTCGACCTCGGCGTCTCCTCCCTCCAGCTCGACGAGCGGGAGCGCGGCTTCGCCTACTCCTACGACGCCCCGCTCGACATGCGCATGGACGGCTCAGCGACCCGCACCGCCCGCGACGTCGTCAACGACTACCCCGAGGCCGAGCTGCGCCGGATCCTGCGGGACTGGGGCGAGGAACGGTTCGCGGCCCGCATCGCCCGCGCCCTCGTCGAGCGCCGGGCCCAGGCACCGCTGCGCACCACCGGCGAGCTCGTCGACGTCGTGCGCGCGGCCGTGCCCCAGGCGGCCCAGCACCGCAAGGGCCACCCCGCCAAGCAGACCTTCCAGGCCCTGCGGATCGAGGTCAACGAGGAGCTCGACGTCCTGCGCCGGGCCGTGCCCGCCGCCCTCGGCGCCGTGCGCACCGGCGGGCGCGTCGTCGTGCTCAGCTACCACTCCCTCGAGGACCGCATCGTGAAGCAGGCCTTCGCCCGCGGTGCGGCCTCCTCGGCGCCCAAGGGCTTCCCCGTGGAGCTCGAGGAGCACCGGCCCACCCTGCGGGTGCTCACCCGCGGGGCCGAGACCCCCACCCCGGAGGAGATCGCCGAGAACCCCCGCGCCGCGTCGGCGCGGCTGCGGGCCGTCGAGCGCATCCGGGAGGACACCCCCCAGCACGCAGCACAGAAGGCACAGAGGACCAGGGCATGAGCGCAACCGGACTGCAGCGACGACCGGCCCTGCGGGGCGAGCGGCGCCCCGGCGTCGGCGCCTGGGCGGCCCGCCGCACCCACCGCCCGCCCACGGACGGCAGCGCGGCGCGCCGGCTGGAGGCTCCCGCCCCCCGGACCCCCGGGGTGCCGGAGCGCTCCGGCCCCGACCGGGCGCCGCTGACGGTCGTGCCGGCCCGGGCCCGGCGCCGACGGGTGTCCACCGTGGCCGTGAGCCTGCTGGCCCTCGTGGTCGCCCTGGCCACGATCCTGGTGCTCAACGTGCAGATCTCCGGCGGGCAGTACCGGCTCGTGGAGCTGCGGGCCGAGGAGCAGGCGCTGAGCCAGCGCAACGAGGCCCTGACCCAGGACCTCGAGTTCTACAGCGCACCGCAGAACCTCGCCGTGATGGCCGCGGACCTGGGGATGGTCCCCGCCGAGGGCTCCGGCACGGTCGACCTCACCGACGGCAGCGTCGAGGGCGACCCCTTGCCGGCGCAGCCGCAGGAGGACCACGAGGTGCTCGTGGAGCACCCCCACCAGACCGGGTCCGAGGCCGCCGACCGGGCGGCCGAGCGCGCCGAGGAACGGGCCCGGGAGAAGGCGGAGCAGGACCGCGCGGAGGCCGAGAAGGCCCGCGCCGCCGCCCGCGCGGAGGCCGGCGGCGGAGGCCTCGAGGCCCCGCAGCAGCGCGCCCCCGGCAGCTGAGCCGGGGCCCCGTCCCGCACCCCCGCGGCCACCGCCCGCGGGACCGTCCGCACGCCCCCGAACGCACCAGGAAACGAGGCACCCACGTGGCACGCGCACGCTCGAGCACCGGACGCGCCCTCGCGGACCGGGGGATCGGCCGCAGCCACGTCGGCCTCGCGCTCGTGCTGGCCCTGCTCCTCGTGCTGGGCGTGCGGCTGGTGTGGGTCCAGGGCCTCGACGTCGGCGGCCGCGCCGAGTCCGCCGCCGCCGAGCGCTCCCGCACGGAGACCGTCCCGGCCCTGCGCGGGGAGATCCGCGACGCCGACGGCAACGTCCTCGCCCGCACCCTCCAGCGCTACGACGTGACGGTCGACCAGACCCTGGTGCGGGAGTTCCAGCGCCCGCGCGCCGACGGCACGAGCGAGACCGTCACCCCCACCCAGGCCGTCTACCGCCTCGCCGACGCCCTCGACCTGCCGGACACCGAGGTCAAGGACGCCCTCGACGGGGACGAGAAGTTCGCCTACGTGGCCCGCGGGGTCACCCCCGAGCAGTGGAACGCCGTGCGGGAGATCGGCCTGCCCTACGTCTACGGCCAGCCCACCTCCGACCGCATCTACCCGGACGGCCCGCTCGCCGGCAGCGTGGTCGGGTTCATGGGCGGGGACCAGGAGGCCCTCGGCGGCATCGAGCAGTCCATGGACGAGGTCCTCTCCGGCACCGACGGGCGGCGCACCTACGAGATCAGCGCCGACGGCGTGCGCATCCCGGTCGCCCCGACCGAGGAGACCCCCGTGGAGGACGGCTCCTCCGTGCGGCTGTCCCTGGACAGCGAGGTCCAGTTCTTCGCCCAGGAGGCCGTCACGGCCCGGGCCCAGGAGCTCGACGCCGAGTGGGGCAGCGCCGTGGTGATGCGCATCTCCGACGGCGCGGTGCTCGCCCTGGCCGACTCCTCGACCGTGGACCCCAACGACCCGGGCGCCGCCGAGGCCGAGGACCTGGCCGCCCGCTCCGTCACCCAGGCCGTGGAGCCCGGCTCCACCCAGAAGATCCTCACCGCGGCCGCCGCGGTCGAGGAGGGCCTCGTGACCCCGCACACCGAGATCACCGTCCCGCCGTTCCTGGAGATCGACGGCGAGAAGATCACCGACGCCTTCGACCACGGCGAGCAGGACCGCACCTTCGCGGGGATCATCGCGGACTCGATGAACACGGGCACCGTGATGGTCGGGAGCAAGCTCACCCCCCAGCAGCGCCACGACTGGATGGCCCGCTTCGGGGTCGGGGAGGCCACCGGCATCGAGCTGCCGGGGGAGTCCCCGGGCATCCTCGCCCCCGCCGACCAGTGGGACCCCCGCCAGCAGTACACGGTGCTCTTCGGCCAGGGCGTGGCCCAGACCCCGCTGCGCACGGCCACGATCTTCCAGGCCATCGGCAACGGCGGGGTGCAGGTCGAGCCGCGCGTCGTGGACGCGGTGATCGGCCCCGACGGCACCGAGAACGCCGTCGAGCGGCCCGAGGGGGAGCGGATCGTCTCCGAGGAGACCGCCCAGCAGGTCCTCGACATGATGGAGGTCACCGTCACCCGGGGCGGGGCCAAGGAGGCCGCCGTCGAGGGCTACCGGGTCGGCGGGAAGACCGGCACGGCCGAGGCGCCGAGCGCCGAGGGCGGCTACGACGGCTACACCACCTCCTTCGTGGGGGTGGCCCCGATCGAGGACCCCCAGTACCTGGTGGCCGTCACGATGCAGCGCCCCGAGGGCGACGTGCGCACCATCGGCACCACCGCGACGTTCAGCACGATCATGGGCCAGGTCCTGCGTCACTACGGCGTGCCGCCCTCGACGACCGAGCCGGTGGAGATCCCGCTGCGCACGGACGTCGACGAGGACGACCCGGAGGCCGGCGAGGACGCCGCGGCCGGGGCGCAGGAGCCCGCCGGGGACGGCGACCCGGCCGGGCAGCAGCCCGGTGCCGACCCCGCCCCGGCGGGCGCCGCCGACCGCTCGGCGTCCCGGCCCGTCGACGAGGACGGCTAGACTTCCGTAGCGCCGTGCCCGGCCGACCCCGGCCCCGCCGCACCCCCCAGGGCGGAACGACCCCCGCCGCCCGACCGACCACGAAGGACGTTGATGGACGCGACAGCCCCTCCGGGACCCGACGCGCAGACCCTGCGACCCGCCCGCCCCCGGCCCCTGCGCCTGGACGAGGTCGCCCGGCTCGCCGGCGGGGAGCTCGCGACCGGCGGCGCGGCCACCGAGGTCACGGGGATCTCCCTGGACTCCCGCGGCCTGCGCCCCGGGGACCTGTGGGCGGCGCTGCCCGGGGCCCGCACCCACGGCGCCGCCTTCGCCGCCGCGGCCGAGCGCTCCGGGGCCGCCGCCGTGCTCACCGACCCGGAGGGGCTGCGGCTGCTGGAGCGGGCCGGCGCCGGCCTGCCCGCCGTCGTCGCCGCCGAGCCCCGCCGCGCCGTGGGCGCCCTCGCCGCGCACGTCTACGACTCGCAGCCCGCCGACGGGACGGCCCCGCTGCTGCTGGCCGTCACCGGCACCAACGGCAAGACGACCACCACGTACTTCGCCAATGCGCTGCTGCGCGCCCTCGGCCACCGCACCGGCCTGATCGGCACGATCGAGATCCTCGCCGGCGACGAGCCCGTACCCTCCCGGCTCACGACCCCGGAGGCCCCCCACGTGCACGCCCTTCTCGCCGTCATGCGCGAGCGCGGGATCACCGCCGCCTCCATGGAGGTCTCCTCCCACGCCCTGGAGTTCTCCCGCGTGGACGGGGTGCGCTACGACGTCGCCGGCTTCACCAACCTCACCCAGGACCACCTCGACCTGCACGGGTCCATGGAGGAGTATTTCGCGGTCAAGGCCCGCCTGTTCACCCCCGGGCGCACCCGCCGCGCCGTGGTCGTCGTCCAGGACGAGGACGACCACTGGGGCCTGCGCATGGCCGAGCACGCCCGGGGCGAGCTCGGCGCCGAGCACGTCGACGTCCTCGCCCTGCGCGGTGGCCTGCCCGCCGACGACGACGCCGGGCCCGCCCGGCGCGGCGCCGACTGGACGCTGGGCGCCCTCGACCGCCGCGGCATCGGCCACGCCTTCGAGCTGCGCCACCGCGACGGGCGTCTCGTGCGGGCCGCCACCGGACTGCCCGGGGACTTCAACGTCGCCAACGCCGCCCTCGCCGTGCTGATGGTCCTGGCCGGCGGGGCCGACCCGCAGCGCCTGCAGCGGGCCCTCGACGAGCTCGACCCCCTGACCACGGACGTGCCCGGCCGGATGCAGCTGATCGGCACCGGGCCCACCGCCGTCGTCGACTTCGCCCACAACCCCGACGCCCTGCGCCGGGCCCTGACGGCGGTCGAGCCCCCGGACGGGCGCGGCCGGGTCATCGTGGTCTTCGGGGCCACCGGCGAGCGCGACCGCTCCAAGCGCCCCGTGATGGGCGAGGTCGCCGCCCGGCACGCCGACGTCGTGATCGTCACCGACGACGACCCGCACGACGAGGAGCCCGCCGGGATCCGCGAGGAGGTCGCCGCCGGCGCCCGCGCGGCCGCCGGGGCCCGGGCCGCCGAGGTGCTCGTGCTCGCGCCGCGGGCCGTGGCCATCCGGGCCGCCGTCGCGATGGCCGGGCCGGAGGACTCCGTGCTCGTGGCCGGGCGCGGCCACGAGACCGTCCAGGAGATCCTGGGCGTGGACCATCCGCTGGACGACAGGGACGAGCTGCGGGCCGCACTGGCCGACGCGCAGCAGGGCCGTTGGGAGGACCGATGATCGAGATGACCGCCGCGCAGATCGCGCAGGTCACGGGCGGGCGCACGGTCGGCGGGGCAGAGGAGCGCCCCGCCGTCGAGCACGTCACCACCGACTCGCGGGAGGCCCGCCCGGGCACCCTGTTCGTCGCGAAGCCGGGCGAGGTCACCGACGGCCACGAGTACGTCGGCGCCGCGCTCGCGGCCGGGGCCGTGCTGGCGCTGGCCGAGCGGGAGGTCCGCGACGCCGCCGGCGCCGTGTACCCCGCGGTCCTCGTGCCCGACGTCGTCGAGGCCATGGGCCGGCTCGCCGCGTGGACGGTCGCGCAGCTGCGCGCCGAGCACGAGCTCACCGTCGTGGCCGTGACCGGTTCCGTCGGCAAGACCACCACCAAGGACCTGCTCAAGGGCGTCCTGGGGGCCGAGGGCCCCACGGTCGCCCCGCGCGGGTCCTACAACGGCGAGGTGGGCGTGCCGCTGACCGTCTTCGAGGCCGACGCGCGCACGCGCTACCTCGTGGTCGAGATGGGCGCCACCCGCATCGGCAACATCGACTACCTCTGCCGCATGGTCCGCCCCGACATCGGGATCGTGCTGTGCGTGGGCTCGGCCCACGCCGGGGAGTTCGGCGGGGTCGCGAACATCGCCCGCGCCAAGGGCGAGCTCGTCGAGGCCCTCGGGGCCGACGGCGTGGCCGTGCTCAACGACGACGACCCGGCCGTGCGCCTCATGCACGCCCGCACCGCGGCCCCCGTGGTGTTCTTCGGGGAGTCCCCCGAGAACACCCAGCCCGAGGTGCCCGCCGCCCGCGTGCACGCCTCCGGGGTGCGCCTGGGCCCCGGGGGCAGCCCCGAGTTCACCCTGCACCTGCCCGACGGCTCCGCCCACCCGGTGCGCTCCCGGCTGATCGGGGAGCACCACGTGAGCAACCTGCTCGCGGCCGCGGCGGCGGCCTTCGTCGCCGGGGTCGCCCCCGAGCGCATCGCCGCGTCCCTCAGCGCCCAGGGCCCCGCCAGCCGGTGGCGGATGGAGCGCACCGAGCGCGCCGACGGCGTGACGGTCGTCAACGACGCCTACAACGCCAACCCCCAGTCGATGCGGGCCGCCCTGCAGACCCTCGCGCAGCTGGGCCGCGGCACCGCAGGCGCCCCGGCCCGGCGCACCTGGGCCGTGCTCGGCGGCATGCACGAGCTCGGGGAGACCACCGTCGAGGACCACGACGCCCTGGGGCGGATGGTCGTGCGCCTGAACATCTCCAAGCTCGTCGCCGTGGGCGAGCTCGCCCGCCCGGTCTACGACGCCGCCCAGCTCGAGGGCTCGTGGGGCAACGAGGCGACCTGGGTCGCGAGCGCCGAGGAGGCCGAGGAGATCCTGCGCCACGAGCTCGCCCCCGGCGACATCGTCCTGTTCAAGTCCTCCAACGCCGCGGGCCTGCGCCTGCTCGGCGACCGCGTCGCCGCGGCCGGCGGGCCCGCGCACCAGGACCCGGCCCCGCCCAACGACGCCCCCGCCCGCGGGGACCACTGGCGCTCCGCCGGCCCGTTCGTCAACGCCCCCCTGGCCGCGGGGGAGGAGCGTCCGTGATCCAGATCCTCATGGCCGCCGGCCTCGCGCTGCTGCTGTCCCTGTTCGGCACCCCCGCCTTCATCCGGTTCCTCGCCCGTCGCGGCTACGGCCAGTTCATCCGCGACGACGGGCCCACCAGCCACCACACCAAGCGGGGCACCCCCACGATGGGCGGTGTGGCGATCCTCGGCTCCGTGGTGGTCGCCTACGGGCTCACCCACCTCGTCTCCGGGCTGCTGTGGCCCTCCTACGGGGGCGTGACCCTCTCGGGCCTGAGCGCGCTGCTGCTGATGCTGGGCATGGGGGCGGTCGGCTTCGTCGACGACTACAAGAAGATCGCCAAGAAGCAGAACCTCGGCCTCTCCGCCGCCGGGAAGATCGTGCTCCAGGGTCTGATCGGCGTCGCCTTCGCCCTGCTCGTGCTGCTCGTGCCCGGCCCGGACGGGTCCACCCCGGCCTCCTCGGCCATCTCGATCACCCGCGACACGGCCCTCGACCTCGCCTTCGCGGGCCCCGCGGTGGGCGCCGTGCTGTTCGTCGTGTGGGTCAACCTCATCGCCACCGCCACCACGAACGCCGTCAACCTCACCGACGGCCTGGACGGGCTGGCCACCGGCGCCTCGATCCTCGTGTTCAGCGGGTACATGCTCATCGCCATGTGGCAGAACACCCACCTGTGCGCCACCGGCGCCCAGGGCGTGTGCTACGAGGTGCGCGACGCCGCCGACCTCGCCCTGACCGCCGCCGCCCTGGTCGGCGCCCTCGTGGGCTTCCTGTGGTGGAACACCTCCCCGGCGAAGATCTTCATGGGCGACACCGGATCCCTCGGCCTCGGCGGCGCGCTCGCCGCCTTCGCCGTGCTGACCCGCACCGAGCTGCTGCTCGTGCTCATCGCCGGGCTGTTCGTGGTCATCACCGTCTCGGTGATCCTCCAGGTCGGCTACTTCAAGCTCTCCGGCGGCAAGCGCATCTTCAAGATGGCCCCGCTGCAGCACCACTTCGAGCTCAAGGGCTGGAACGAGGTCACCATCGTGGTCCGCTTCTGGATCATCGCCGGGCTGTTCGTGGCGGCCGCGCTCGGCGTCTTCTACGGCGACTGGCTGCTCTCCCACGGAGGTATGGTCCAGTGATCCACGCGGACAACGACAACCCCGTCCTCGACGACCCCCGCCTGGCGGGGCTCACCAGCTGGGACGCCGACTGGTCCGGGCTGCGCGTGGTCGTGGCCGGGATCGGCGTCTCAGGCTTCGCCGCCGCCGACACGCTCGTGGAGCTGGGGGCGCGCGTCGTCGTCGTCGACGGCGCGGACACCCCGGCGACCCGCGCGAAGGCCGAGACCCTGCGCATCGTCGGCGCCGCCGACGTCCACCTGGGGGAGGGCGCCTACGACGCCCTGCCCGCCGTGGACGGGGCCCGCCCCGAGCTGGTGGTCACCTCCCCGGGGTTCCGCCCCGACCACCCGCTGCTGCGGGCCGCCGTCGCGGCGGGCGTGCAGATCTGGGGCGACGTCGAACTCGCCTGGCGCGTGCGCGAGCGCGCCGGGCGGCGCACCGCCGAGTGGGTGTGCCTGACCGGCACCAACGGCAAGACCACCACCGTGGGCCTGACCGCCGCCATGCTGCGCGCCGGCGGGCTGCGGGCCGCCGCCGTGGGCAACGTCGGCACCCCGATCCTCGACGCCCTGCGCGAGCCCGTCGAGTACGACGTCCTCGCCGTGGAGCTCTCCAGCTTCCAGCTGCACTGGACGCACTCGGTCTCCCCGCTGGCCTCCGTGGTGCTCAACATCGCCGAGGACCACGTCGACTGGCACGGCGGCTACGCCAACTACGCCGCGGACAAGTCCCGGGTCTACGAGAACACCCGGGTCGCGTGCGTCTACAACGCCCAGCAGCCCGAGACCCTGCGGATGGTCGAGGAGGCAGACGTCGTCGAGGGCTGCCGGGCGGTGGGCTTCACCCTCGACACCCCGGACGTGAGCATGCTCGGCGTGGTCGAGGACCTCCTCGTCGACCGGGCCTTCCTCGAGGACCGGCGCACCGCCGCCCTGGAACTGGCCTCGGTCGCCGACACCGGCCCGTTCCCCACCCGCCACGGCGTGGCCAACGCGCTCGCCGCCGCCGCGCTCGCCCGCGCCGCCGGCGTCGCCCCCGAGGCCGTGCGCGAGGGGCTGCTCACCCACGAGCCCGGCCCGCACCGCATCCAGCCCGTGGCCACGACCCACGGGGTCGTGTGGGTCAACGACTCCAAGGCCACCAACCCGCACGCCGCCGACGCCTCCCTGTCCGCGTTCGAGACCGTCGTGTGGATCGCCGGGGGCCTGTCCAAGGGGGTGCGCTACGACGAGCTCGTCGCCCGCCACGCCGGGCGCCTGCGCACGGTCGTGCTCATCGGCACCGACAACGACGCCCTGCTCGCCGCCCTCGCCGAGCACGCCCCGGAGGTCCCGGTGCTGCACGCCGGGGAGCCCGGCAGCACCGCCGGCGACGCCGTCATGGCCGAGGCCGTGCGCCTGGCCCACGAGCAGGCCCGCCGGGGCGACACGGTGCTGATGGCCCCGGCCGCCGCCTCGATGGACCAGTTCGGCTCCTACGCCCACCGGGGGGACGCGTTCGTCCGGGAGGTCGCCGAGCTCGTGGAGCGGCTGTCGTGACCGCCCTCCAGGACCGCCCCGGCGTGCAGCAGGCCGCCCGCGGCTCGGCCCGCGGGGTCCGCCGGTTCTGGCGGGCCGTCGTGGAGGGACCGCTGATCCACTCCTACTACGCCCTGGCCGGGTCCGTCCTGCTCCTGACCGCCATCGGCATCATGATGGTCCTCTCCGCCTCCGCGGTGGAGTCGATCTCCGCCGAGCGCTCCGCCTACTCCTACTTCCTGAAGCAGGCGGTCTACGCGGGCCTGGGCGTGGCGCTGATGTTCGCGCTCTCCTTCGTGCCCACCGCCTGGTACCGGCGCGGGGCCACCTGGCTGCTCGGGCTGGCCGTGGCCCTGCTGGGGCTCGTGTTCACCGGGCTGGGCAGCACCGTCAACGGCAACCGCAACTGGATCGTGGTCGGCGGGCAGAGCTTCCAGCCCTCCGAGGCCGCCAAGCTCGCCCTGTGCGTGTGGCTGGCCGCCGTGCTCGCCCGGCAGGGCAGCGCCGTGCGCGACTGGCGCCAGGCGCTGTGGCCCTCGGCGGCGGGCTTCGGCGTGCCCGTGCTCATGGTCGCGCTCGGGCAGGACATGGGCACCGTCCTGGTGTTCGTGCTCATCTACGCCGCCGCCCTGTTCTTCGCCGGGGCGCCCCTGCGACTGTTCGGCATCGCCGCGGCCGGCGCTGCCGTGCTCGGGGCGCTGGCGGTGGCCACGGCCCCCCACCGCGTGGACCGGATCACCGGGTGGCTCTTCGGGGAGTGCGGGGCCACCGACGCCTGCTGGCAGGCCCAGCAGGGGCTCAACGCGCTCGCCTCCGGCGGCTGGTGGGGCGTGGGCCTGGGCCAGTCGCGGCTGAAGTACAACTACGTGCCCGAGGCGCACAACGACTACATCTTCTCGATCATCGGGGAGGAGCTCGGCCTGCTCGGCACGGTGCTGATCCTCGCCCTGTTCGCGCTCATGGCCCTGGCCATGGCCCGGGTCATCCTGCGCGCCCGCGACCCCTTCGTGCGCCTGGCCACGGCCGGGGTCGTGACCTGGCTCGTGGGCCAGGCGTTCATCAACATCGGGATGGTCACCGGGGTGCTGCCGGTCATCGGCGTCCCCCTGCCGTTCATCAGCTACGGTGGGTCGTCGCTGATGATGAGCCTCGCGGCCGTGGGCGTGGTGATGTCCTTCACCCGCCTGCCGCGCCGGATCCCCGTCCCCTCCGGGTCCCCCCGCCCCCGCACCCCCAGCAAGGAACGCCCATGACCCCGACCGACCCGGCTCCCCGCGAGCCCTCCGTCCTGCTCGCCGGCGGCGGCACCGCCGGGCACGTGAGCCCGCTGCTGGCCGTCGCCGCCGCGCTGCGCGAGCAGGCCCCCGGCGTGCGGCTGACCGCCGTGGGCACCGCCTCCGGGATGGAGACCCGGCTCGTGCCCGCCGCGGGCCTCGAGCTGGAGCTCGTGGACCGCGTGCCCCTCCCGCGACGGCCCTCCGCGGACCTGCTGCGCCTGCCCGCCCGGCTCGCCCGGGCCGTGCGCCAGGCCGGCGCGATCCTCGACCGGGTCCGCCCCGACGTGGTCGTGGGCGTCGGCGGCTACGTGTGCACCCCCGTCTACCTCGCCGCCGCCCGCCGCGGGCTGCCCCTGGTCGTCCACGAGGCCAACGCCCGCCCGGGGCTGGCCAACCGCGTGGGCGCCCGGTGGGCGCGCACCGTGGCCACCGCGTTCCCCGGCACGCCCCTGCGCGGGGCCGTGACCGTGGGCATGCCCATGCGCCGGGAGGTCTCCGGCCTCGACCGGGCCGCACTGCGCGCCGGCGCCCGCGCCTCCTTCGGCCTCGACCCGGACCTGCCGACCGTCGTGGTCACCGGCGGGTCCTCCGGCGCGCTGGCGATGAACCGCACGGTGGCGCAGGTCGCGGGGGAGGTCGCCGGCCACGGCTACCAGCTGCTGCACGTCACCGGCCGCGGCAAGCAGCTCACCGGCGCCGGCGGCGCACCCCTCGCCGCGCCCGGCTACGTGCAGGTCGACTACGTCGACGGCATGGAGCGGGTCTACGCGGCCGCCGACCTGCTCGTGGCCCGGGCCGGGGCCGCGACCGTCTCCGAGGTCGCCGCCGTCGGGCTGCCCGCCGTGTTCGTGCCCCTGCCCGTCGGCAACGGCGAGCAGGCCCTCAACGCCCGCTCGCTCGTCGAGGCCGGCGCCGCCCGCCTCGTGGCCGACGACGCCTTCACCCCCGAGTGGTGGCGCGCGAACGTCCACCCCCTGCCGGCCGACCGCGAGCGGCTCGCCGCGATGGCCGCGGCGAGCCGCGCCCACGGCGTGCGCGACGCCGACGCCGTGCTGGCCCGTCTGATCCTCCAGGAGGTCCCCCGTGAGCGCTGAGCAGGTTCTCGACCCCGAGCGGCTGGGCCGGATCCACCTCGTCGGCATGGGCGGGGCCGGGATGTCGGCGGTCGCCAAGCTCCTGCTCGCCCGCGGCGCCGCGGTCAGCGGCTCCGACCGGCAGGACTCCCCGGCCCTGCGCGAGCTCGCCGCCCTCGGCGCCACGGTGCACGTGGGCCAGCGGGCCGAGAACGTGGCCGGGGCGGACACCGTGGTCGTCTCCACCGCCATCGCCGCCGACAACCCCGAGTACGCCGCGGCCCGCGCCGCCGGCACCCGGGTGCTGCACCGCTCCGACGGCCTCGCCGCGGCGATGCAGGGCCGCGACGTCGTCGCCGTCGCCGGCACCCACGGCAAGACCACGACGAGCTCGATGGCCGCCGTCGCCCTGCGCGCCGCGGGCCTGGAGCCCTCGTGGGCCATCGGCGCCCACGTGGCGGACCTGGGCTCCAACGCGGCGCTGGGCGCGGGCCGGTGGTTCGTGGCCGAGGCCGACGAGTCCGACGGCTCGTTCCTCCGGTACGGCCCCCGGATCGCGGTCGTGACGAACATCGAGCCGGACCACCTCGACTTCTACGGCTCGGCCGAGGCCTTCCACCGCGCCTTCGACGACTTCGCCGCGACCCTGGCCCCCGGCGGGCTGCTCGTGGCCTGCGCCGACGACGCCGGGTCGCGCGCCCTGGCCGAGCGCCACCGCGCCGCCGGCGGGCGGGTCGTGACCTACGGCACCGAACCCGGCGCGGACGTGCGCGTGCTGCCCGGGACGGCCGAGGGCCTGGCCACCCGCAGCACCCTCGTGCTCGGCACCGGTCCGGAGCGCCGGCAGCTGCCGCTGGAGCTGGGCGTGCCGGGGCGGCACAACGTCCTCAACGCCGCCGCGGCCCTGTGCGCCGCCGTGGAGGCCGGCGCCGCGCCCGAGGACGCCGCCCGCGGGCTCGCCGGCTTCACCGGCTCCGCCCGCCGCTTCGACCTGCGCGGCGAGGCCGGGGGCGTGCGCGTCGTCGACGACTACGCCCACCACCCGACCGAGGTCGTCGCGGCGCTGACCGCTGCCCGGGAGGTGGCCGGGGACCACCGCGTGCTCGTCGTCTTCCAGCCGCACCTGTTCTCCCGCACCCGGGAGTTCGCCGCCGAGTTCGCCGCCGCCCTCGCCCTGGCCGACGAGGCGTTCGTCCTCGACGTCTTCGCCGCCCGCGAGCGGCCCGTGCCCGGGCTCACGAGCGAGGTCATCACCTCCCGCGCCCCCGGCCACGTGCACTACGCCCCGGGCGCCGACGAGGCCGTGGCCCGCGCCGCCGCGGCGGCCCGCCCCGGGGACCTCGTGCTGACGGTCGGCGCCGGCGACGTCACGGCCCTGGGCCCGCGGCTCCTGGAGCAGCTCGCGGACCGCGCGCGGGAGCGCTGATGAGCCGGCACGGCCGGCCCCACCAGCCGCACCTGGGCGGCGACCCGGACGACCCCCGCCCGGAGGCCGCGGGGCAGGACGCCCCCGACGCCGCACCGGCCGAGGACCCGCGGGGGAGCGAGGAGGGGGCCCCCGGGGCCGGGGCGCCCCGGGGGAACGCCCCGGCGGAGCACGCCCCCGCAGGGCAGGCCCCGCAGGCGCGGACCCCGCAGGTGCCGGAGCAGGCGGGTCCGCCGGCGGCACGGATCCGCGTCAACGACGACGCCAAGGTCACCCCCCTGGCCGAGGACGGGACGCTGCAGGAGGTGCCCGACGCCGGTGGCCGGTTCAGCGCCTGGCGCCGGACCCGGCAGGATCGGGCGGCCGCCCGCACCCTCACGGCCTCCCGCCGCGCCGACGACCTGCCCCCGGCACCCGTCCCCGGCCCGCCCGCCGGTGCGGCGGGGCGGACCCCCGGACCGGGCGGCTCCACCGTCGTCGCCTTCCCCGGCCCCTCCGCGTCCCGCCGGCGGCGCCGCCGCCTCGCCGGGGTCCTCGCCGCCCTCGTGCTGGTCGCCGTGCTCGCCGGCGTCCTGTTCCTCACCCCGCTGCTCGCGGTGCGCGAGGTCCAGGTCCGCGGGGCCGAGCTCACGGACCCGGCCCGCGTCGAGGAGGCCCTGGCGGGCTACCACGGGGTGCCGCTGCCGCGGGTCTCCGAGGACGAGGTCCGCGACGCCGTCGGCGCCGTGCCCCAGGTCCGCTCCATCGAGGTCGTCCTCGAGCCGCCGCACCGCCTCGTCGTCGAGCTGCAGGAGCGGGTGCCGGTCGCCGCCGTGGCGGACGGCGGGGAGTTCTCGGTCGTCGACTCGGAGGGGGTCGAGCTGCGCACGGCCGCGACCGCGCAGGAGGCCGGCGTCCCCGTCGTGGAGGGCGGGCCCGAGGTCCTGGGCACCGAGCGCTTCGAGGCGATCGCCGGGGTGCTGGCCGCCCTGCCCGAGTCCGTGCTGGGCCAGCTCAGCGCGGCCTCCGCCGAGTCGCTGTCCTCCGTGGAGCTGGACTTCGCCGACGGCCGCACGGTGGTGTGGGGCACGGCCGAGGACAGCGAGCTCAAGGCGCAGGTGCTCCGCGAGCTCGTCGAGGCCCGCGGCACGGCGAGCGGCGTCGAGACCTACGACGTCTCCAGCCCCACCCGCCCCGTGGTGCGCTGAACAGGACCTGACCCTCCGCACGAGCCTGAGAGTTGGGCGCGAACCCGGCGCCGCCTGCGGTTTCGGCGAAAAGTGTCGGCATCGGGACGCGTTGTCGTGCAGGGGCACCCGGGGGTTGTTAGGCTTGGGCCGACATCGACACTCCCCGGGGAGCCGCCGAACGACGCGAGATTCGACCTTCGATCGAAGGTTGAGAATCGGTTCGCGATCCCGGACCCGCCATCCTCTCGAGTTAGGTACCCATGGACTCCTCCACCCCCCAGAACTACTTGGCCGTCATCAAGGTCGTCGGAATCGGCGGCGGCGGCGTCAACGCCGTCAACCGGATGATCGAGGAGGGGCTGCGCGGCGTCGAGTTCATCGCGATCAACACCGATGCGCAGGCCCTGCTGATGAGCGACGCCGACGTCAAGCTCGACGTCGGCCGGGAACTCACCCGCGGCCTCGGCGCCGGCGCGAACCCGGACGTCGGGCGGCAGGCGGCGGAGGACCACCACGAGGAGATCGAGGAGGTCCTCAAGGGGGCCGACATGGTCTTCGTGACCGCCGGCGAGGGCGGCGGCACCGGCACCGGCGGCGCCCCCGTCGTCGCGCGCATCGCCCGCTCCCTGGGGGCCCTGACCATCGGCGTGGTCACCCGCCCGTTCACCTTCGAGGGCCGCCGCCGCTCCAACCAGGCCGAGAACGGCATCGAGACCCTGCGCGACGAGGTCGACACCCTCATCGTCATCCCCAACGACCGGCTCCTGTCGATCTCCGACCGCAACGTCTCGATGCTCGACGCGTTCAAGTCCGCCGACCAGGTCCTGCTCTCCGGCGTCCAGGGCATCACCGACCTGATCACGACCCCGGGGCTGATCAACCTCGACTTCGCCGACGTGAAGTCCGTGATGCAGGGGGCCGGGTCCGCGCTGATGGGCATCGGCTCCGCCCAGGGCGAGGACCGTGCGGTCAAGGCCGCCGAGCTGGCCATCGCCTCGCCGCTGCTGGAGGCCTCCATCGACGGCGCCCACGGCGTGCTGCTGTCCATCCAGGGCGGGTCCGACCTCGGGCTGTTCGAGATCAACGAGGCCGCCCGCCTGGTCCAGGAGGTCGCCCACCCCGAGGCCAACATCATCTTCGGCGCCGTCATCGACGACGCCCTGGGCGACCAGGCCCGCGTCACCGTCATCGCCGCCGGCTTCGACTCGGTGAGCCCGGAGACCAACGCCAACAACACCAGCCCCGCGGCGCAGCAGGCCGCGAGCACCCGGGCGGCCTTCGGCTCCGGCGCGGCGCAGCCCGCCGGGGTCGGCCGCGCCCCGCAGCGCGGCGGCTCGCCCTCCTACGCCCAGCAGCCGGCCCCGCAGAAGTGGTCCCAGCCGGCCGCCAACGACGACGTGCCCGACGACGCCGGGTTCGACGTCGACCTCCCGGCGGAGGCCGAGACCGGGGCGGGCCCGGCCCGCAAGGACTCCCTGGACTTCCCCGACTTCCTGAAGTGAGCACCGGCCGGGGGGCCGGGCGCGCACCGCGCGCCCGGCCCCCGGCCGTCCGCGCAACGGCACGTCAGGCAGCAGGAGCAGGAGGAGCCAGGTGTTCTGGTGGCAGGAGGACGCCGGGGACGGCGTCCGGGTGGCGTTCACGGACCGTGCGGCGGGCAACCTCGCGCTGCACACGGGCGACGACCCGCAGGCGGTGCGGGCCCGGCGCGCGGCCCTCGAGCGGGAGATGGGCGTGCCCCGCGGCACGCTGCTGTTCCTCGACCAGGTGCACGGCACCGACGTCGTCGACGCCGACGCCCCGGACCGCCCGCAGGTCCCGCGGGCGGACGCCGCGGTCAGCGCCGGCGCGACGCCGCTGGCGGTGATGGTCGCCGACTGCGTGCCCGTGCTGCTCGCCGGGACGTCCCCTGCCGGACCGGTGACGGGGGTGGCCCACGCCGGACGACGGGGCCTGCTGGAGGGCGTGCTCGAGCGCACCGTGGACCGGCTGCGCGCGCGGGGGGCCGAGCGGCTGCGGGCCTGGATCGGGCCCGCCGTGTGCGGGGCCTGCTACGAGGTCCCCGCGGCCATGCAGGCCGACGCGCTGCGGCACCTGCCGGCCGCGGCGGCCACGACCCGCCACGGCACCCCGGCCCTCGACCTGCCCGCCGGCGCCCGCGACGTCCTCGGACGCCTGGGCGTGGCCGTGCGCACCCCGCAGGGCGGGCCCGGCCCGGCGTGCACCCTCGAGAACGAGGGGCTCTCCTCCCACCGCCGCGACCCCGCCTCCGGGCGGATCGCCGGCCTCGTGTGGCGGCCCGCCGCCGGGGAGCGTGCCGCGTGAGCGCCGCCCCCGACGACCCCCGCACCCGCGAGCTGGCCGCCGCCCTGGAGCGCGTCCGCCGGCGCGTGCGCACGGCCGCCGCGGCGGCCGGGACCGCCGAGCCCGTGCTCGTGGCCGTGACCAAGTTCTTCCCCGCCGCGGACGTCGTGCGCCTGCACGCACTGGGCGTGCGCGACGTCGGGGAGAACCGCGACCAGGAGGCCGCCGCCAAGGCCCGGGAGGTCCGCGCGCTGGTCGAGGACCCGCCCGCGTGGCACTTCGTGGGACAGCTGCAGTCGAACAAGGCCAGGTCGGTCGTGCGCTACGCCTCGTGGGTGCACTCCGTGGACCGCGCCTCGCTCGTCGACGCCCTCGGCCGGGCCGTGGCCCGCCACCGCGAGGCGGCCGCGGCGGGGGAGCAGGAGCCGGGCCCGTGCGCCGCCGCGGACCTCGTGTGCCTGGTGCAGGTCTCCCTCGACGCCGAGGAGCACCGCGGGGGAGCCCGCCCCGAGGACGTCGTCGAGCTCGCCCGCCGGATCGAGGACACCGAGGGCCTGCGCGCGGGCGGCGTCATGGCGGTGGCCCCGCTCGGGGCCGAGCCCGGGCCCGCCTTCGACCGGCTCCGGGAGGTCTCGCACCGGCTGCAGGAGGCCCTGCCGGGGGCCCGTGCGGTCTCGGCGGGCATGAGCCAGGACCTCGAGGAGGCGGTCGCCCGGGGGGCCACGCACGTGCGCGTCGGCTCGGATATTCTCGGTTCCCGGCCGCCCGTAGGATAGCTTGGAGGACGGCCCGCACCCGGTCCCCCGACGGGCACGGCGCCGCCCAGGATCACGGTCCTTCCCCCACCGCCGACATCCGCACCGACAGACCTTCCCCAAGGAGAGCACCATGGCCGGAGCCCTGCGCCGCACCATGATCTATCTCGGCCTGGCCGAGACGGACGAGGACTACGACGACGCACCGGCCCGTGAGGAGCACTCGTCCGCGGTCGCGGTCCGCGAGGAGCCGCGGGAGGCCCGCACCCCCGAGCCGGCGGCCGCCGTCGCGACGCGGCGCCCCGCGGAGTACCGGGCCCCGGTCACCCCCATCAAGCGGGCCGGCGCCCGTTCCCGAGAGGACAGCTCGACCTTGCGCACGATCACCACGGTCCACCCCCGGTCCTACAACGACGCGAAGTCCATCGGCGAGGCCTTCCGCGAGGGCACGCCCGTCATCATGAACGTCTCCGACATGGGGGAGGCCGAGGCCAAGCGGCTCGTCGACTTCTCCGCCGGACTGGTGTTCGCGCTGCACGGGTCCATCGAGCGGGTCACCGGCAAGGTGTTCCTGCTCACCCCGTCCTACGTCGAGGTCGTGGGCCAGGCCGGCCCTGCCGAGGACGCGGACGGGACCGACGACGACCGCGAGGACCGGGACACCCCATGAGCCTGCTGCTGTCCGTGCTGTACCTGGCCCTCCACCTCGTCTACGTGGCGCTGCTGGGCCGCCTGGTCCTGGACTGGGTGCAGATGTTCGCCCGGAACTGGCGGCCCCGCGGTGCCGCCCTCGTGGTGGCCTCGGCCGTCTACACGCTCACGGACCCCCCGATGCGCCTGCTCCGCCGCCTCGTGCCGCCGCTGCGCTTCGGCGGCGTGGCCCTGGACCTCGGCTTCCTCATCCTGATCTTCGCGGTCAGCATCGTGCAGAGCATCGTCGGCTCCCTGCTCGTCTGACCCGCCCGCCCGGCCCCGGTAGCCTGGGACCGGGCGGACCCCCGCCGCCACCGGGCGCGCCCGTCGCCGCGCCCGCCCTTCCCGAGGAGGAGAGCCCCATGGCCCTGAGCCCCGAAGACGTCATCAACAAGCGGTTCCAGCCCACCAAGTTCCGCGAGGGCTACGACCAGGACGAGGTCGACGACTTCCTCGACGAGATCGTCGTGGAGCTGCGCCGGCTGAACCAGGCGAACGCCGACCTCGAGAAGCAGCTCGAGGCCGCCGGCCACCCCGTGGCCCCGAAGGGGACGGGCCCCGCCGCCGCGCCCGCCGAGGAGCAGCCCGGCCCGGCGGAAGGCACCTCCGCCGCCCCGGCGGCCGGGGTCGAGGAGACCCCCGCCGCCGCGGTCGCCGCGGGGCCGGCGGCCGGGCCGGCCACCGCGGCCCCCGACGCCGCGCAGTCCGCCGCCGGCGTGCTGGCCATGGCCCAGAAGCTGCACGACGACTACGTCGCCGAGGGCACCGCCGAGCGCGACCGCCTCGTCGCGGAGGGCCGCGCCCAGGCCGAGGAGCTCGTCGAGGACGCCCGCCGCACCCGCGAGCAGACGCTGTCGGTGCTGGAGCAGGAGCAGAGCGAGCTCGAGGCCCGGGTCGCCGGGCTGCGCGACTTCGAGCAGCGCTACCGCACGGGCCTGAAGGGCTACATCCAGGACCAGCTGCGCGACCTCGACGCCACCCCGTCCCCCGAGCCCGAGCCGTCCGCCGAGGTCCCCGCGGACCGTGCCTGAGCCGGACCCGGCCGAGGAGACCATGACCGACCGCCCCCGGGACCCCGCGGCCCGCCCCGCGCCCGCCGCCCGCCGCGGCGTGCTGCCCCTGGCCGTCGGGGCCGCACTGCTGGTCTACGCCCTGGACCAGCTCACCAAGTGGTGGGCCGTGGCCCGGCTCGTGCCGGGCGTGCGCGTGCCCGTCGTCGACGGGCTGCTGTGGTGGCAGTTCATCCGCAACCCCGGGGCGGCGTTCTCCCTCGGGGAGGACATCACCTGGGTGTTCACCCTCGTGATGGCGGTGGTCTCCGTCGCCGTCGCCCTCACGCTGCGCAGGGTGCGCTCCCGCGCCTGGGCCCTCGCCCTCGGGCTCGTCCTCGGCGGGGCCCTGGGCAACCTCACGGACCGGCTGCTGCGCGAGCCCGGCTTCGGCGTCGGGCACGTGGTGGACTTCATCGCCGTGCCCCGCTTCGCGATCTTCAACGTCGCCGACTGCGGCGTGGTCGTGGGCGTGGGCCTGGTCGTCCTGCTCACCCTGCTGGGCCGCGAGCTCGACGGCACGAGGACCGGGCGCGGCGCCGGGGGGACCGCGGCGCCCGGGGACGGGCAGCCCGCCGGCGCGCCCGGACCGGAGGAGCAGGCCCGTGGCTGAGCCCGCGCACACCGAGGAGCGCTTCACCGTCCCGGCCGAGCTCGAGGGCGCCCGGGCGGACGCCGCCGTGGCCGCCCTCACCGGCCTGTCGCGCACCGTCGCCGCGGAGCTGTGCGCCCAGGGCCGGGTCCTGCACCGGGGCCGGGCCCTGGCCAAGTCCGCACGCGTGGAGGCCTCGCAGACCCTCGTCGTGCACGTGCCCGTCCCGGAGGACCCCGGAGCGGTCGTCCCGCAGCTCGTGGAGGACTTCCGGGTGGTCCACCTCGACGACGACATCGTGGTGGTGGACAAGCCCCCGGGCGTCGCGGCCCACCCCTCGCCCGGGTGGCGGGGCCCGACCGTCGTCGGCGCCCTGGCCGGGGCCGGGATCGCGATCACCACCTCGGGCGCGCCCGAGCGGCAGGGCATCGTGCACCGGCTCGACGTCGGGACCTCCGGGCTGATGGTCGTGGCCCGGACCGAGCGCGCCTACACCCTGCTCAAGCGGGCGTTCAAGGAGCGGACGGTCACGAAGGTCTACCACACCGTGGTCCAGGGCCTGCCCGACCCCCTGCGCGGCACCGTCGACGCCCCCGTGGGCCGGCACCCGGGCTACGAGTGGCGCTTCGCGGTCGTCGAGGACGGCCGGCGGGCGGTGACCCACTACGAGGTGCTGGAGGCCTTCGGGCGCGCCGCCCTCGTGGAGGTCCACCTCGAGACCGGGCGCACCCACCAGATCCGCGTCCACTTCGCGGCCCTGCGCCACCCCTGCTGCGGGGACCTGACCTACGGCGCCGACCCGGCGCTGTCCGCCGGGCTGGGCCTGACCCGCCAGTGGCTGCACGCCCGCCGCCTGGGCTTCGAGCACCCCGGCACGGGCGAGCCGGTCGAGTACGAGAGCCCGTACCCGCCGGACCTCGCCTTCGCCCTGGAGACCCTCCGGGACGGCGGGCCCGCCTGACCCGGCGGGCCCCCGGGCCCGCCCGGGCGCGCGCCCGGGCGGCGGACGCGCGCACGGCGCGGGCCACTACACTGGTCGGGTGACGACGGCGACCGGCAAGAACAGCTTCACCCACCTGCACGTGCACACCGAGTACTCGATGCTCGACGGCGCGGCCCGCCTCGACGACCTCTTCGAGGCCTGCCACGAGCTCGGCATGACGTCCCTGGCGAGCACCGACCACGGCTACGTGTTCGGCGCCTTCGACTTCTGGGACAAGGCCCGCAACGCCGGGATCAAGCCCATCATCGGCGTCGAGGCGTACCTGACCCCGGGCACCGCCCGCAGCGACCGCACGCGCGTGAAGTTCGCCGACGGCGGGCGCGACGACGTCTCCGGCGGCGGCGCCTACACGCACATGACCCTGCTCGCGGAGACCACCGAGGGCATGCAGAACCTCTTCCGGGCCTCCTCCCTGGCCTCCCTCGAGGGCCAGCTGTACAAGCCCCGCATGGACCGCGAGCTGCTCAACACCTACGGCAAGGGGCTGATCGCCACGACCGGCTGCCCCTCCGGGGAGGTCCAGACCCGGCTGCGCCTGGGCCAGTACCAGGAGGCCCGGGCCGCCGCGGCCGAGTTCCGCGACATCTTCGGGGCCGAGAACTTCTACTGCGAGCTCATGGACCACGGCCTGGGGATCGAGAAGCAGGTCACCTCGGACCTGCTCAGGCTCGCCAAGGACCTGCAGCTGCCGCTCGTGGCGACCAACGACCTGCACTACACCCACGCCGAGGACGCGAAGTCCCACGCGGCGCTGCTGTGCGTGCAGTCGGGCTCGACGCTGGCCGACCCCAAGCGGTTCAAGTTCGACGCCGACGAGTTCTACCTGAAGTCCCCGGCGGAGATGCGCGAGCTCTTCCGCGACTTCCCCGAGGCCTGCGACAACACCCTCGAGATCGCCGAGCGCTGCAACGTCGAGTTCGACACCTCCGCGAACTACATGCCGCGCTTCCCGGTGCCCGAGGGCGAGGACGAGGAGTCCTGGTTCGTCAAGGAGGTGCAGAAGGGCATGCACCACCGGTTCCCGGGCGGGATCCCGGAGGAGTGCCAGCGCCAGGCCGACTACGAGATCGGCATCATCATCCAGATGGGCTTCCCCGGCTACTTCCTCGTCGTGGCGGACTTCATCAACTGGGCCAAGAACAACGGCATCCGCGTCGGACCGGGCCGCGGGTCGGGGGCCGGCTCCATGGTGGCCTACGCGATGCGCATCACGGAGCTGAACCCGCTGGACCACGGGCTGATCTTCGAGCGCTTCCTCAACCCCGAGCGCGTGTCCATGCCCGACTTCGACGTCGACTTCGACGACCGCCGCCGCTCCGAGGTGATCCGCTACGTCACCGAGAAGTACGGCGACGAGCGCGTGGCGATGATCGTCACCTACGGCACGATCAAGGCCAAGCAGGCCCTGAAGGACTCCTCCCGCGTGCTCGGCTACCCGTTCTCCATGGGCGAGCGGCTCACCAAGGCGATGCCGCCGGACGTCATGGGCAAGGGCATCTCCCTCAAGGACGTCTACGACACCTCCGCCAAGCGCCACGGGGAGGCCGAGGAGCTGCGCGAGATCCTCGCCGAGGACCCCGAGGCGAAGAAGATCTTCGAGACCGCCCAGGGCCTCGAGGGCCTCAAACGCCAGTGGGGCGTGCACGCCGCCGGCGTGATCATGTCCTCGCACCCGCTCATCGACGTCATCCCGATCATGCGCCGCGAGCAGGACGGCCAGGTCATCACGCAGTTCGACTACCCCACGTGCGAGGGGCTCGGGCTGATCAAGATGGACTTCCTGGGCCTGCGCAACCTCACGATCATCTCCGACGCCCTGGAGAACATCGCGTTCAACCGGGACGGCTTCGAGCTCGACCTCGAGACCCTCGCCCTCGACGACGCCGCCTCCTACGAGCTGCTGGGGCGCGGCGACACCCTCGGGGTGTTCCAGCTCGACGGCGGGCCGATGCGCCAGCTGCTCAAGCTCATGCGCCCGGACAACTTCGAGGACATCTCGGCGGTGCTCGCCCTGTACCGCCCGGGGCCCATGGGCGTGAACTCGCACACCAACTACGCCCTGCGCAAGAACGGCCAGCAGGAGATCACCCCGATCCACCCGGAGCTCGAGGAGCCGCTCGCGGAGATCCTCGACACCACCTACGGGCTGATCGTCTACCAGGAGCAGGTCATGGCCGCGGCGCAGAAGCTGGCCAACTACTCCCTGGGCCAGGCGGACCTGCTGCGCCGGGCGATGGGCAAGAAGAAGAAGTCCGAGCTGGACAAGCAGCAGGCTGTCTTCTTCGAGGGGATGCAGGCCAACGGCTACTCCCTGGACGCCTGCCAGACGCTGTGGAACGTCCTGGAGTCCTTCTCCGACTACGCGTTCAACAAGGCCCACACCGCCGCCTACGGGCTCGTCTCCTACTGGACGGCCTACCTCAAGGCCCACTACCCGGCCGAGTACATGGCCGCGCTGCTGACCTCCGTGGGCGACGACAAGGACAAGCTCGCGCTCTACCTCAACGAGTGCCGGCGGATGGGCATCACCGTCCTGCCCCCGGACGTCAACGAGTCGGCCCTGAACTTCACCCCCGTCGGCACGGACATCCGCTTCGGCATGGGCGCGGTGCGCAACGTCGGCGCCAACGTGGTCACCGCGATGGTCGAGGCCCGCGAGGAGAAGGGGGAGTTCACCTCCTTCAACGACTTCCTGGCCAAGGTCCCGGCCGTCGTGTGCAACAAGCGCACCATCGAGTCGCTCGTGAAGGCCGGGGCCTTCGACCGCCTCGGCCACACCCGCCGGGGGCTGGTGATGTGCCACGAGGAGGCGGTCGACGCGACCGTGGCCGTCAAGCGACAGGAGGCCGCCGGCCAGTTCGACCTGTTCGGCGGCATGGGCCTGGACGAGGACGACCCGACGGCGTCCCTGACCGTCGCGGTCCCGGAGGTGCCGGAGTGGGAGCGCAAGGACCTGCTCGCCTTCGAGCGGGAGATGCTGGGGCTCTACGTCTCCGACCACCCGCTGCGCGGGCTCGACGAGGCGCTGGGCCAGTACGCGGACACCGCGGTCCAGCCGCTGCTGGGGGAGGACGGGCGCCCGGACGGCGCGGTCGTGACGGTCGCGGGGATGATCACCTCCCTGTCGCGGCGGATCGCGAAGACCTCCGGCAACGCCTACGCCCGCGTGGAGCTCGAGGACCGCACGGGCTCGATCGAGGTGATGTTCTTCGGCAAGGCCTACGCGCCCATCGCCGGCGTGCTCGCCGAGGACCTGATCTGCGTGATCAAGGGCCGGCTGCAGCGCCGCGACGACGGCTCGGTGACCATCTCCGCCCAGGAGCTCACCGTGCCCGAGCTCAGCGCCGACGGGCACAGCGGGCCGGTGCTCATCGCGCTGCCGGAGTTCCGGGCCACCGAGGCGACCGTCAAGGAGATCGGCGCGGTCCTGCGCAACCACCGCGGCGACTCCGAGGTGCGCATCCACCTCGAGACCCGGCAGAAGGTGCAGGTGCTGCGCCTGGGACCGGACCTGCGGGTCAACCCGTCGCCGGCGCTGTTCGGCGACCTCAAGGTCCTGCTCGGGCCCACCTGCCTGGAGGTCTGAGGCCGGGCCGCCCCGCCGGCGGGACCGGGCGGCCGCGGCCCGGCCAGCGGCGGGCCGCCCCGGTGGAATACCATGGATGCCGTGACGACAGCTGAGACGACCACGACCCCGGCCCTGCGGACCATCGACCTGCGCGGGCGCCGCCTGTCCTGGTCCGAGCTGCGCGCGGTCGTCCCGCGGCAGAGCGCCGGCTCGCGGGCCTCCGCCGAGGAGGCCGTCGAGCAGATCCTCGCGGCCGTGCGCACCGAGGGTGCGGCCGCCCTGCGCGGCTACGCCCGCCGCTTCGACGGCGTGGAGCAGGAGCGCCTGCGCGTGGACCCGGCGGAGATCCGCCGCGCCGTCGACGCCCTCGACCCCGCGGTGCGCCGCGGTCTGGAGACCGCGATCGCGCGCACCCGGGCCTTCGCCGAGGCCCAGCGCCCGGCCGACGCCCGGCTCGAGGTCGCCCCCGGCGCCGTGCTCGTGCAGCGGTGGACCCCCGTGCGCCGCGCCGGGCTCTACGTGCCCGGTGGCCTGGCGGTCTACCCCTCCTCGGTGGTGATGAACGTCGTGCCCGCCCAGGCCGCCGGCGTGGACTCCGTGGTGCTGTGCTCCCCGCCGCAGCGCGAGTTCGGCGGGCTGCCCCACCCCACGATCCTGGCCGCCGCCGGGCTGCTGGGTGTCGAGGAGGTGTGGGCGATCGGCGGGGCGCAGTCCCTGGCCGCGATGGCCTACGGCGTGCGCGACGGCGAGGACGTCCTCGAGCCGGTCGACACCGTCACGGGCCCGGGCAACGTCTACGTCGCCACCGCCAAGCGGCTGCTGCGCTCGGTGGTGGGCGTGGACGCCGAGGCCGGGACGACCGAGATCGCCGTGCTCGCCGACGACACCGCCGACCCCGCCTACGTGGCCGCCGACCTCATCTCCCAGGCCGAGCACGACCCCGCCGCCGGGTCCGTGCTCATCACGGACTCCCCGGAGCTCGCGCGGCGGGTCGCCGCCGAGCTCGAGCGCCAGGTCCCCGCCGCGAAGCACCGCGAGCGGATCACGACCGCCCTGACCGGGCCGCAGTCGGGCGTCGTGCTCACCGACGACCTCGACGCCTCGGTGGCCGTGGCCGACGCCTACGCCGCCGAGCACCTGGAGGTCCACACCGCCGACGCCCGGGAGGTCGCCGCCCGGGTCCGCAACGCCGGGGCGATCTTCGTGGGCCCGTACAGCCCCGTCCCGCTGGGCGACTACGCCGCAGGGTCCAACCACGTGCTGCCCACCGGCGGCACCGCGGTGCACACCCAGGGGCTGTCCACCACCTCGTTCCTCAAGGCCGTGCAGGTCGTGGAGTACACCCGGGACGCACTGGCCGAGATCGGCGAGGACGTCGTGGCCCTGGCCGAGTGCGAGGACCTGCCCGCCCACGGGCGGGCCGTCACGATGCGCACCGGGGACTGATCCCGCGTGCACTGCCCCTTCTGCCGGCACACCGACTCGCGCGTCGTGGACAGCCGCACCACGGACGACGGCACCTCCATCCGCCGCCGCCGCCAGTGCGCCGAGTGCGGGCGGCGCTTCACGACGCTGGAGACCACGACCATCTCCGTGATCAAGCGCTCGGGGGTGACCGAGCCGTTCGACCGGCAGAAGATCGTCAACGGCGTGCGCAAGGCCTGCCAAGGGCGCCCGGTCAGCGAGGACGACCTCGCGATGCTCGCCCAGGAGGTCGAGGAGACGATCCGTGCGGCGGGCGCCGCCGAGATCGAGGCCCACGAGGTGGGCCTGGCGATCCTCGCGCCGCTGCGCCGCCTCGACGTGGTCGCCTACCTGCGCTTCGCGAGCGTCTACCAGGCCTTCGGCGGACTGGAGGACTTCGAGGACGCCATCGAGCTGCTGCGCGCCCAGCAGGCCGAGCACAGCGGCCAGCAGACCATCCCCGCGACCGTCGACCCGCCGGGCGCGGGGCCGAAGAAGCGCTCCGGGCGGCGGCCCCGGGCCCGCAACGGGGAGGGCCTCACGCAGCCCCGCCTGCTCTGAGCACGCCTCGCCCTCGGGTGGAGGTTGAAGGTTTTCCACCCCTCGAGGTCTCGACCTGAGGACGAGGTGAAGAAATCCGGCGTGTCTCTTGCCCGATGCGGGGACCGGTCGTAGAGTGGTGCTCACAACAGGCTCCCGCCGGGGCCGCGGAGGGGAAGCCGCGGCCCCGGCGGGTTTATTTCTGCCCGGGTGCTCTCCCGGACCGGCACGGTGCGCCGCGCCCGCCGGACGTGCTCCCCGGACGACGGACGCCCGGGGTCCCGCCGCTGCGGCGGGACCCCGGGCGTCCGGTGCGCGGGTGCGGCCGGGCGCTCAGCCCTCGGCGTCGTGCGGCACGGAGGCCCACAGGGCAGAGCCCACGATGCCCGCGTTGTTGCGCAGACGGGCCACCTCCACGGGCGTGCGCAGGGAGAGGTGGGGGAGGAACTTCTCGGCCTTCTTCGACACGCCCCCGCCCACGATGAACAGGCTCGGGGTGAAGAGGAACTCCACGTGGCTGAAGTAGCGCTGCAGGCGCGTGGTCGCCCACTTCTTCCACGGCAGGTCCTCCCGCTCGCGGGCCGCGGCGGAGGCGCGGGTCTCGGCGTCGTGGCCGTCGATCTCGAGGTGGCCGAGCTCCGCGTTGGGCACGAGCTTGCCGTCCATCACGAGCGCCGAGCCGATCCCGGTGCCGAGGGTGATGACGATCACCAGGCCCTTCACGCCGCGCCCGGCCCCGTAGACCGCCTCGGCCAGCCCGGCCGCGTCGGCGTCGTTGAGGGCCTCGACGGGCCGGCCCAGGCGCTCGGTCATCAGGGCGTCGACGTCGGTGCCGATCCAGGACTTGTCGATGTTCGCCGCCGAGAGCGCGACCCCGTCCTTGATGATCGCGGGGAAGACGATGCCGACCGGGGAGTCGGGCTCGGGCGCCTCCGGGCGGGACTGGAGCTCGTCCACGATCTGCGCCACGACCTCGGCCACGGCCTCGGGGGTTGCCGGCCGCGGCGTGGCGATGCGGAAGCGCTCGCCCACGAGCTCACCGGTGTCCAGGTCGACGATGCCGCCCTTGGTCCCGGTGCCCCCGAAGTCGATGCCGATCACCCGGCGGCTGGGCACGGGGACGACGGTGGTGTCTGGCGTGGTCATGGAGCGGTCCTCTCGGGGCGGGAGTTCAGGGCGGCAGTCTACGGCAGGGTCAGGACGTCGGCGCCGTCCTCGGTGACCGCCAGCGTGTGCTCGAACTGGGCGGTGCGGCGGCGGTCCCGGGTGGTGACCGTCCAGTCGTCGTCCCACTGCTCCCACTGCACGGTGCCCAGGGTCAGCATGGGCTCGATGGTGAAGACCATGCCGGGGACCATGACCGTGGCATAGGAGGGCGCGGCGTCGTAGTGCGGGACGATCAGCCCGGAGTGGAACTCGCGGCCGACCCCGTGGCCGGTGAAGTCGCGCACCACCCCGTAGCCGAAGCGCTGGGCGTACTTCTCGATCACCCGGCCCACGACGTTGATCTCCCGGCCGGGGCGCACCGCCCGGACGGCCCGCCGCAGCGCCTCCTCGGTGCGCTCCACGAGCAGCCGGGACTGCTCGTCGACCTCGCCCACCAGCAGCGTGCGGTTCGTGTCGCCGTGGAAGCCGTCCTTGTACGCGGTCACGTCGAGGTTGACGATGTCGCCGTCCTCGAGGACCGTCGAGTCCGGGATGCCGTGGCAGATGACCTCGTTGAGGGAGGTGCAGATCGACTTCGGGAACCCCCGGTAGCCCAGGGGCGAGGGGTAGGCGCCGTGGTCGCAGAGGTACTCGTGGGCGATCCGGTCGAGCTCGTCCGTGGTGGTCCCGGGCACGGCGGCGCACCCGGCCTCCTGCAGCGCGCGGGCGGCGATCCGCCCGGCGGCCCGGATCCGTTCGACGTCCTCGGGGGAGTAGACGTCCCCGGACCGGCCCTCGTCCGGCTCCGCGCGCCCGACGTACTCGGGGCGGGGGATGGCGGGCGGCACGGGGCGGGCGGGGCCCACGGTGCCGGGGGCGAGGGTGCCGAGCGGTGCGGCGCCGGCGGCGGGAGCGGGGCTGTTGTGCGAGGGCACGGGGGACTGGACCTCCTGGATCGGGACCGCCCGGCCCCGTCGGTGCGGGTCCGGGCCTAGGATCTACCCTAACGCGCCGGGGCGCCGAGCAGCCCGGGTGCCCGAGACGAGGAGGCGGCATGAGCGAGTACTGGTTCAACCTCTACACCGAGCAGGTGGAGGAGGGCCCGCAGTCCGACTACCGCAAGCTCCTGGGGCCCTACGCGACCCGGCAGGAGGCCGAGAACGCGCTGCGGCTGGCCGCCGAGCGCACCCGCCGCTGGGACGAGGAGGACGAGGCCTACCGCGAGGGGTGAGCCGACCGGCTCAGAAGCCGTGCTCGGGGGCCGGGAAGCGGCCCTCGCGCACGTCCTCGACGTAGCGGCCCACGGCCTCGGTGACGACCCCGTGCAGGTCCGCGTAGCGGCGCACGAAGCGCGGCATGCGCCCCTGGCGCAGGCCCAGCATGTCCTGCCACACCAGCACCTGGCCCGTCGTCGTCGCCCCCGCGCCGATGCCCACGGTCGGCACCTGCACGGCGGCGTCCACGGCGGCGGCCGCCTCGGCCGGGACCATCTCCATCAGCACGGCGAAGGCCCCGGCCTCCTCCAGGGCCCGGGCGTCCTCGACGAGGGCCCGCCCGGCCTCGCCGCGGCCCTGCACCCGGTAGCCGCCCAGGGCGTGCTCGCTCTGCGGGGTGAAGCCGATGTGCGCCACGACCGGGACCCCCGCCTGCGTCATCGCCCGCACGTGCGGGGCGAACCACGCCCCGCCCTCGACCTTGACGGCGTGCGCGCCGCCCTCCTTCAGGAACCGCACGGCGGTGCCGACCGCCTGCTCCGGGGAGGCCTCGTAGGAGCCGAAGGGCAGGTCGACGACGACGAGCGCCCGCTGCGCCGCCCCGGCGACCGCCCGGCACAGGGGCAGCAGCTCCCCGACCGTCACCGGCAGGGTCGTCGCGTGGCCCAGCACGGTGTTGCCCGCCGAGTCCCCCACGAGCAGCACGTCGACGCCGGCGGCGTCGAAGACCGCCGCGGTGAGCGCGTCGTAGCACGTGAGCATGGCGAACCGCTCCCCGCGCCGCTTGGCCTCGCGCAGGTGGTGGGTGCGGACCCGGCGCACGTCGAGCGCGCCGGTCGCCGGGCGGGGGCCGTCCTGGGGCTGCTGGGTCATGCGCCCAGCCTATCGGGCGCGCCCGCGCCCCCGGGCCCGCTCCGGCGGCGCGTTAGAGTGGGCGGGACAGCCACGTCCCCGGTTCCCCGGTCCCGCCAGCGGCCGGGGCGGGCCGGGGAGACGACGAGGGAAGAGGACCATGGACCGTCAGCAGGAGTTCGTGCTCAGGACCATCGAGGAGCGCGACGTCCGCTTCGTCCGCATGTGGTTCACCGACGTCGTGGGCGCCCTGAAGTCCGTCGCGCTCGCGCCCGCCGAGGTGGAGGCCGCCTTCGAGGAGGGCCTGGGCTTCGACGGCTCCTCCATCGAGGGGCTCTCCCGCGTGTCGGAGTCCGACATGCTCCTGCAGCCGGACCCCTCCACGTTCCAGATCCTGCCGTGGCGCGGGGAGACGGAGCCGACGGCCCGGATGTTCTGCAACATCCTCACCCCCGACGGCGAGCCGTCCTCCTCGGACCCGCGCGGCGTGCTGGGCCGGGTGCTGGAGAAGGCCTCGGACATGGGCTTCACCTGCTACACGGCGCCCGAGATCGAGTTCTACCTGCTGAAGTCCGACCAGCTCGACGCCGAGGGCGAACCCGTGCCGGTGGACCACGAGGGCTACTTCGACCACGTCCCCGGCGGCGTGGTCCAGGACTTCCGCCGCAAGGCCGTCGCGATGCTCGAGGCCGTGGGGATCTCCGTGGAGTTCTCCCACCACGAGGCCGGTCCCGGGCAGAACGAGATCGACCTGCGCTACGCCGACGCGCTGCAGACGGCCGACAACATCATGACGTTCCGCACCGTCGTGAAGGAGGTCGCGCTCTCCCAGGGCCTCTACGCGACCTTCATGCCCAAGCCCTTCACCGAGCACCCCGGCTCGGGGATGCACACCCACTTCTCGCTGTTCGAGGGCGACACCAACGCGTTCTTCGAGGCGGGCGCGGAGTTCCGGCTCTCCCGCACGGCCCGGCACTTCATCGCGGGGCTGCTGCGCCACGCCCCGGAGTTCACCTCGATCACCAACCAGTTCGTGAACTCCTACAAGCGGCTGTGGGGCGGCGGGGAGGCCCCCTCCTACCTGTCCTGGGGGCACAACAACCGCTCCGCCCTGGTGCGGGTGCCGCTGTCGAAGCCCGACAAGGTGCAGGCCGCGCGCGTGGAGTACCGCGGGATCGACTCCGCCACCAACCCCTACCTCTCCTACGCGGTGCTGCTCGCCGCCGGGCTCAAGGGCATCGAGAACGAGTACGAGCTGCCGCCGGCCGAGCTGGACGACATCGCCGCCATGAGCTCCGCGGAGCGCCGCGCGCTCGGCCACAACCCGCTGCCCTCGAGCCTCTACGACGCGATCCGCGAGACCGAGGACTCCGAGTTCATGGCGGAGCTGCTGGGCGAGCAGGTCTTCGAGCACTTCCTGCGCAACAAGCGCCGCGACTGGAACGACTACCGGCGGGTCGTGACGCACTTCGAGCTCAAGAACAACCTCGGCATCCTCTGAGCCGCGGACGGAGCGGGCCATGACGCAGCCTCCCCAGCCCAGCGGCACGGCCGCGCCCGTCCCCGCGAGCCGGCTCATCCGGGTGGGCTTCGCGAACCTGGAGAAGGCCCAGCGCTGGCTGGGTTTCCGCGAGCTCGCGGGCGTGGACCGCGAGCGCCTGCTCGACGGCCTGGCGCTCGCGGCCTCCCCGGACACCGCCCTGCGCCAGACCGTGCGCCTGATCGAGCGGGTCCCGGACCTGGCGCGGCGCGTCGACGCCGGGCCGGAGGCCTCCGCCACGATGTTCCGTCTGCTGGGCGCCTCCGAGGCGCTCGGGGAGTTCCTGCTGCGCCGACCGGAGCACCTCGACGTGCTCGACGAGCCCGCCGCCGCGGAGCCGGAGGAGATCCCGGCCGGGCAGTTCCGCACGGCGCTGCTCGAGGCCGTCGGCGCCGACCCCGGGGCCGCCACCCCCGTGGCGGCGGAGACCGGCGAGCCCGCCCGCACCGCCCTGCGCACCGCCTACCGGCGGGGGCTGGCCCGGGTGGCGGTCCGGGACCTGGGCGCCGCCCGCCCGGCCGAGCACATGCCCGCCGTCGGGCGCCAGCTGGCCGACCTCGCCGCCGCCGCCCTGGAGGCCGGGCTCGCCGTGGCCCGGGCGGAGGCCGCCGAGACGTGGGACCCGGGAACCGTCGAGCGGGTCCGGCTCGCCGTGATCGGGATGGGCAAGTGCGGGGCCCGGGAGCTGAACTACGTCTCCGACGTCGACGTCGTGCACGTGATGGACGTGACCGACCCGGACGGCGCCCCGCCGCTGGACCCCGCGGAGGCGACCGCGGTGGCCACGGCCCTGGCCACCGGCACCGCCCGGGCCGTCATGGCCCGCGGCGAGGAGCCGCCGCTGTGGGAGGTCGACGCGAACCTGCGCCCCGAGGGCAGGGACGGCCCGCTCGTGCGCACCCTCGACTCGCACGTGCGCTACTACGAGCGCTGGGCGCAGTCCTGGGAGTTCCAGGCGCTGCTCAAGGCCCGCCCCGTGGCCGGGGACCCCGACCTGGGCCGGGCCTACCGGGAGGCGATCGACCCGTTCGTGTGGCGCAGCGCGGCCCGGGAGAACTTCGTCGAGTCCGTCCAGGCGATGCGCCGGCGGGTGACGGAGAACATCCCCGACGCCGAGCGGGACCGCCAGCTCAAGCTCGGGCCCGGGGGGCTGCGCGACGTCGAGTTCACCGTCCAGCTCCTGCAGCTCGTGCACGGGCGCACGGACGAGCGGGTGCGCACCCGCGCCACCACCGAGGCGCTCGCGCTGCTGTCCGAGGGCGGCTACATCAGCCGCCGCGACAGCGAGCGGTTCGGCGCCGACTACCGGTGGCTGCGGCTGCTCGAGCACCGCATCCAGCTCTTCCGGCTGCGCCGCACCCACCTCGTGCCCCGGGACGAGGAGGAGCTGACCGTGCTGGCCCGCTCGGTGCGGGGGGCGGGGGACACGTCCCTGCCCACGGGGGAGGCGCTGCTCGAGCAGTGGCGGCGGGTCAAGCGCGCGGTGCGGGGGATGCACGAGCGGATCTTCTACCGGCCGCTGCTCGCCGCCCTCGCCCACCTGCCCGAGGCGGGGACCACGCTCTCGCCCGAGTCGGTGCGCGACCGCCTCGCCGCCCTCGGCTACCGCGACCCCCGCGCCGCCGTGCGCCACATCGAGGCCCTCACCCGCGGGGTCAGCCGCCGCGCCGAGATCCTGCGCACGCTGCTGCCCGTGCTCCTGGGCTGGTTCGCGGACGGGGTCGACGCCGACGCCGGGCTGCTGGGCTTCCGCCGGCTCGCGGAGTCCCTGGGCACCTCGCCGTGGTTCCTGCGCCTGCTGCGGGACTCCAACGCCGCCGCCGAGCGGCTGTGCCACATCCTCTCCAGCTCCCGCTACGTCACCGACCTGCTGGAGAACTCCCCCGAGGCCACGGCGTGGCTGGGCCACGACGACGACCTGCGCCCGCCGTCCTTCGAGGCGCTGTGGGCGGAGATCCGGGCCCAGATGTCGCGCCACCCCGAGTCCGCGGAGGCGGTGCGCATGGTCCGGCTGCTGCGTCGGCGCGAGGAGCTGCGGATCGCGCTCGCCGACACCTCGGGCCTGCTCGACGTCGAGGAGGTCGTGGCGGCGCTGTCCGCCGTCGACCACGCCTGCATCCTCGGTGCCCTGCACGTCGCCGAGCGCGAGGTCCACGGGCGGGAGGGCCGCCTCGCCGAGGTCCTCGTCGTCGCCATGGGCCGCCAGGGCGGGCGCGAGACCGGCTACGGCTCCGACGCGGACGTCGTCTACGTGTACGGCCCGGTCGACGGCGCCGACGACGACGCGGCCCGCCGGCAGGCCGAGACGCTGCTGCAGCGCATGGTGCAGCTGCTCAAGGCCCCGTGCTCGCCGCCGATCGTGGCCGAGCGCGTCCTGGAGATCGACAACGACCTGCGCCCCGAGGGCCGCCAGGGGCCGATGGTGCGCTCGGTGAGCTCCTACGCCGAGTACTACGCCCGGTGGGCGGAGACGTGGGAGTTCCAGGCCCTCACCCGCGCCCTGCCCGTGGCCGGCAGCGACGCGCTCGCGGAGGCCTTCCGCCGGGTGATCGACCCCCACCGCTACCCGAGCGCGTTCACGGAGCGGCAGGTGCTGGAGATCCGCCGGATGAAGGCCCGGGTGGAGAACGAGCGCATGCCCCGCGGTGCCGACCCGGCCCGGCACGTGAAGCTGGGCCGCGGCGGCCTCTCGGACGTGGAGTGGCTCGTGCAGCTGCTGCAGCTGCAGCACGGCCACGAGGTCGAGGGGCTGCGCACCACGAGCACCCTCGGGGCCCTGCGCGCGGCGGAGCAGGAGGGGCTGCTGCGCCCCGAGGACGCCGCGGCGCTCGAGGCCGCCTGGCGGCTGGCCACGGCCGTGCGCAACGGGACCGTGCTGCGCACCGGGCGCCGCTCGGACGTGCTGCCCGCCAAGCGCGGGGACCTCGAGGCGGTCTCGCGCTGGTGCGGCTATCCCCACGGCGCGGCCGGGCGCTTCGAGGAGGACTACCTGCGCACGACCCGCCACGCGCGGGCCGTGTTCGAGCGGCTCTTCTACGGGACCTGAGCCCGCACCGGCCCGCCGGTGTCGCCGCACGCGCAGGGCCCCGGATCCGTGCGGATCCGGGGCCCTGGACGTGCGGCGATCAGACGCCGTAGTACATCGAGAACTCCAGCGGGTGCGGAACGACGGCCAGCGGCAGCAGCTCGTTCTCGCGCTTGTACGCGATCCAGGTCTCGATCAGGTCCTCGGTGAAGACGTCACCGGCGAGCAGGAACTCGTGGTCCTCCTCGAGCGCCTGCAGGGCCTCCTCGAGCGTGCCCGGGGCCTTCTTGATGTCCTTGGCCTCCTCCCACGGCAGCTCGTAGAGGTCCTTGTCGATCGGGTCGGCCGGCTCGATGCGGTTGCGGATCCCGTCCAGGCCCGCCATCAGCTGCGCGGCGAAGGCGAGGTAGGGGTTGCACGAGGGGTCCGGGGCGCGGAACTCGAGGCGCTTGGCCTTCGGGTTCGTGCCGGTGATCGGGATGCGGATCCCGGCCGAGCGGTTGCCCTGGGAGTAGACCATGTTGACCGGCGCCTCGAAGCCCTTCACGAGGCGGCGGTAGGAGTTCACGGTCGGGTTGGTGAACGCGAGCACCGCCGAGGAGTGCTCCAGCAGCCCGCCGATGTACCAGCGGGCCAGGTCCGAGAGCCCGGCGTAGCCCTTCTCGTCGTAGAACAGCGGCTCGCCGCCCTTCCACAGCGACTGGTGGCAGTGCATGCCGGAGCCGTTGTCGTTGAACACCGGCTTGGGCATGAAGGTCGCGGACTTGCCGAAGGCGTCGGCGGTGTTCTTGATGACGTACTTGAACTTCAGCAGGTCGTCGGCGGCCCTGGTGAGGGTGTTGAAGCGGTAGTTGATCTCCGCCTGGCCCGGGGCGCCGACCTCGTGGTGGGAGCGCTCGACCTCCAGGCCGACCTCGTCCATGGCCACGCACATCGCGTCGCGCAGGTCCGCCTGCTTGTCCACCGGGGAGACGGGGAAGTAGCCGCCCTTGGTGGCGGTCTTGTTGCCGAGGTTGCCGCCCTCCTCCGTGCGGCCGGTGTTCCACGGCGCCTCGTCGGAGTCGATGGCGTAGAAGGAGCCCTGCGGCTGGACGTCGTAGCGGACGTCCTCGAAGATGAAGAACTCCGCCTCGGAGGCGAAGTTCGCCACGTCGGCGATGCCGGTGGAGGCCATGTAGGCCTCGGCCCGCTCGGCGACCCCGCGCGGGTCGCGGTGGTAGGGCTCCCCGGTGCGCGGGTTGACGATCGAGCAGGTGACCACGAGGGTCTTCTCGACGCGGAAGGGGTCCACGAACGCGGAGGACGGGTCCGGGATGAGCTGCATGTCGGACTCGGCGATGCCCTGGAAGCCGCGGATGGAGGAGCCGTCGAACAGCTGGCCGTGCTCGAAGAAGTCGCCGTCCACCGACTTGGCCGGGAGGTTGAAGTGCTGCTGCACGCCGGGCAGGTCCGTGAACCGGATGTCGACGAAGACGATCTCCTCGTCCTTGATGAACGCGAGGACTTCCTCGGGTGTCTGGAACATCTGCTGTTCTCCTTGGTAGGTGGGCGGGACGGCCGTGCCGCAGCGTCGTGCGGCGTCCTCTTCCGCTGTCCACGCTACGGAGGGGCCATTAAGCGACCGTGTCCCTGGTGTTTCCGCGGTGTTACGCCCAGCGGGGAGGAGCGCCGGCTCCGACCAGTCTAGGCGAGGCCGGCCGTGCGCCGGGCGGGCGATACGCTGGGGTCCATGATCGACAGACGTGACCTGGGCTCCTGGCTCGAGGGCCCGCGCACCCGCGGCGGGCATCCCGGGGAGCGCCTCGGACGGCCCGCGCAGGGCCCGGGCTCGGTGGGGCGGCCGGGACGCCGGCTCGTGGCGCTGGTCGTGGACTGGTACCTGTGCTGGGCGCTGGCCCAGTGGCTGCTGCCCGGGTGGAACGACCACGGCCTCGTCACGCTCGGGGTGCTGCTGGTGCTCAACGTCCTGGCCGTGGGGGCCACCGGTCACACCCCGGGGCACCTGCTCACGGGGCTGCAGGTGCAGACCCTCGAGGGACGCCCGGCGGGCTTCGCCCGGGCCGTGGTGCGCGCGGTGCTGCTGTGCCTCGTGATCCCCGCAGTGGTCTTCGACGCCGACCAGCGCGGCCTGCACGACCGCGCCGCCGGGACCCTGCTGGTGCGGGTGCGCTGAGCCGGCACCGGGGACGCCGCCCGCGTCCGCGCCGCGCGCACGCCGGTCGCGGGGCCGGCGACGACGGACGGAGGCGCCCCTCGGCGAGGAGCGCCTCCGTCCGTCGTCGCGGACCGGGTCAGCGGCCGCGCATGGCCCGCCGGTCGGGGCGGGCGCGCATGGGGTCGACCCCCTTGGGGATGGGCAGGCGGTTGCCCAGGGTGCTGATCCGCCGGTGCACGGTCTGCACCTCCTGCTTGGTGAGCTTCTTCTCGAGCTTGTTCATCCGCTTGGACAGCTCGCGCAGGGGCACCTGGCCCTCACCCTTGCCGGTCTTCAGGACGTGGATCGGCACGTTCTGGATGACGGGACCGATCCGGCGCCGCTCCTTGGTCACGAGCTTGTCGACCCGGCCCGACGGGCCCTCGGTGACGAGCACGACCCCCGGGCGGCCCACGGCGCGGAAGACCAGGTCGCGGGTGCGGGGGTCCATGGCGGCGGGCTGGTCCTCGACGATCCACCCGCGGCGCAGGGAGGACAGGGCCGCGCCGGCCGCCCCGGGCTGGTCCTCGATCCGGGCGAACGCGGCGCGCTCGGCCCGGCGGGAGAGGAAGAAGGACGCGGAGAGCACGGCGAAGGGCAGGCCGATCAGCAGCCACGTGATCCAGTTGCCGGTGAGCAGGCCGATCAGCAGGAACACGGCCAGCACGGCGAGGCCGATGAGCAGCATCCACCAGCCGATGTTCGGCTCGGTCTCCCGGGTCATCCGGAAGACCTGCTTGATCTGGCCGAGGAACCCCGGGCCCTTGGCGGCCCGGCGCCGCTGCTTCTCCTCGCGGCGCTGCTCCCGGGACGGCTTCCCGGCGGGCTTACCGCCCGGTCTCCCGGCGGAGGCGGCGCGCGACTTGGCGGTGGAGGGTGACACGGTGGGACCTCGTCTGTGTGGTGCGGGCGGGACATCCGGGACGCCGGGGGAGGTGCCGGGGGCACGTCCGCAGCGGCGGTCCGGCGTCCAGTCTAGCCGGTGGCGCGGCCCCCGGCCCGCTCAGCGCAGGCGCTCGACGAGGGAGGACGCCTCCTGCGAGGCGCTGCCGGTGTCCTCGATGTGCGCGAGGTGGGCGGGGATCTCCCGGCCGGACTTCTCCATGGCGCGGGCCCACAGCCGCCCGGCGCGGTAGGAGGAGCGGACCATGGGCCCGGCCATCACGCCGAGGAACCCGATCTCCTCGGCCACCTGCGAGAGCTCCACGAACTCCTCCGGCTTCACCCACCGGTCGATCGGGTGGAAGAGCGGGGAGGGCCGCAGGTACTGGGTGAGGGTGATGATGTCGCACCCGGCGTCGTGCAGGTCGCACAGCGCCTCGTGGATCTCCTCGTTGGTCTCGCCCATGCCGAGGATCAGGTTCGACTTGGTGATCATCCCCGCCTCCTTGCCCTGGGTGATGACGTCGAGGGAGCGCTCGTAGGTGAACGCGGGGCGGATCTGGCGGAAGATCCGCGGGACCGTCTCGACGTTGTGCGCGTAGACCTCGGGCCCGGCGTCGACGATCTGCTGCAGCCGGTCCGGCTTGCCCTGGAAGTCGGGGATGAGGATCTCCACCCCGGTGTTCGGGTTCAGCGTGTGGATCGCCCGGATCGTCTCGGCGTAGAGCCAGGCGCCGCCGTCGTCGAGGTCGTCGCGGGCCACGCCCGTGACGGTCGCGTAGCGCAGCCCCAGCTCCTTGACGGACTCCGCGACCTTGCGGGGCTCCGTGACGTCGAGCAGGTCCGGCTTGCCGGTGGCGATGTCGCAGAAGTCGCAGCGGCGCGTGCACTTGGACCCGCCGATCAGGAACGTCGCCTCGCGGTCCTCCCAGCACTCGTAGATGTTGGGACAGCCCGCCTCCTCGCAGACCGTGTGCAGGCCCTTGCCGCGGGCGAGCGACTTCAGCTCCTGGAACTCCGGGCCCATGCGGGCGGTGTTCTTCAGCCAGGAGGGCTTCTTCTCGATCGGCGTCTGGGCGTTGCGCGCCTCGACGCGCAGCAGGCGGCGGCCCTCGGGGGCAACGGTCATGGTCGGTCTCCTAGGTCGGGGTCTCGACGGCGGGCACCCGGACCCCTCGCTGCGGGGCCCGGTGCGGATCAGCCGACGGCGGTGGGCCGCGGCAGCGGGGCGGGTGCGCCCGCGGGGGTGAACTGTTCGCACAACTCGGCGGCGCGGGCGGAAAATTCCTGCTCGACGCGCCCGACCACGTGCGCGGGGGTCACGAGCCGGCCGGTCTCGGCCGAGATGCTGGTGACCGAGGCGTCCGTGATCCCGCACGGGATGATCTTGCCGAACGGGCGCAGGTCGTTGGAGCAGTTGAGCGCGAAGCCGTGCATGGTCGCCCGGCGGGAGACCTGCACGCCGATCGCGGCGATCTTCCGGTCGGGGCCGCGCTCGTCGGCGAGCACCCACGCGCCGGAGCGGCCCTCCACGGTGGTGGCGGCCACGCCCAGGTCGGCGAGCACGGACACGAGGACCTGCTCCAGCTGACGCACGAAGCGCACGACGTCGATCGGGACGGGCAGCCGCACGATCGGGTAGCCGATCAGCATCCCGGGCCCGTGGTAGGTCAGCTTGCCGCCGCGGCCGATCGGGACGACCTCGGTGCCGTCGTAGGGGTACTCGTGCGGCTCGGTGCGGCGGCCCGCCGTGTAGACCGGCGGGTGCTCCAGCAGCAGCAGGGTGTTGTCCCGCTCGCCGGCCACGACCCGGCGGTGGACCTCCTGCTGCAGCTCCAGGGCCGCCCGGTAGTCGACGAGGTCGGGGGCGAACCCGACGCGGTGGAAGGTGAGGGACATGGGCCCAGCCTATCGCGGTGCACCGACGGGCCCGGACCCCGTGACGGCTGTGGACAGCGCCCCCGCGCCGACCCGGCGGCGGGGCATGGTGGTCCCGTGCAGCGGAGCAGGGGACAGGACGAGCAGCAGGACCCGGGCCGGGTCGCGGGCCCGGCCCGCCGGGCGGAGGGCGGGCGGACGGACGGGGGGCGCCGGCCCCCGGCCCGGCGCGGCCGGTCCACGGGGGCCGGCGGGACCGGCGGGGCCACGCCGCGGGCCCGGCTCGCGGCCGCGACCGCGGGGGAGCCCGCGGAGCCCGTGGCCCCGCCCGGCCGGCAGGCCCGGCCACGGCCCGCCGACCGGCCGGGCACCTCCGGCCCCGGCGGGCCCGCCGCCGGGGGAGGCGTGCCGGGCCCGGGGCACGGGCACGGGGGTGCAGCGGCCGGGGACCCCCCGGAGGACGGCGGCGCGCTCCCGCCCCCGGTGCTGGCCCCGGAGGAGGGCCTGGTGCCCGTGCGCGCCCTCGGCGCCCGGACCTGGCTGGTCCGGGAGACCCGCACCGGCGAGCCGTTCGTGCTGCGCCGGTGCGCCGGTGCGGACGGCGCGGCCGCGGCCCGGGCGGCCGCCGTGCAGCTGGCGCGGCGGGAGCTGCCCGGCCTGGTCCGCCTGCACGCCCTGGCGGGCCCGGCCGGCCGTCCCGCGGGTCTCGTCGAGGAGCACGTGGCCGGTGGTTCCCTCGAGCAGCGCGTGCGCGCGGACGGCCCGCTCGACCCCGGTGCGGCCGCCGCGCTGCTCCGCGGGGCGGCGGCCGGGCTCGCCGCCCTGCACGGGCTGGGCTGGCGGCACGGGCGGCTCACCCCGGCGCGGGTGCTGCTGCGCGGGCCCGGCGCGGAGGGGGCGGTCCTCACCGGGGCCGGGCTCCCGCCCGGTGCCGAGGGACCGGACCCGGCCGAGGACGTGCTCGCCCTCGGCGCGCTCGTGTGGTGGGCCATGACCGGACGGTGGCCCCGGCCGGGGACCGGCCGTCCGCCGCTGGGGCTGCTCTGCCCCGGGTCCGGGCCGGAGCTGGCCGCCGCGGTGGAGGCGGCGCTCGCCGAGGATCCCGCACGCCGGCCCACGGCCGCCGAGCTGGTGGCGCGCACGGCCGCCCCGACGGGGTCGGGCGGCGCCGAGGGACCGGCCCCCGGCGGGAGGGCCGCACGGGCGACCGGCGCGCCCCCGGTCCCCGGGGCCGCCCCCGTCGACGGTCCCGAACCGGCCGCCGGCACGTCTCCGGCGGACGCGTCCGCGCCGGTCCCCGGCCCCGGTGACCGCGACGGCGCCTCCGCGGCGTCCGGGCGGCGCCGGGCGGGCGGCGACGCGGGCTCCCGGCCGACGCTCCGGCGCCCCGCGGGGGGACGCCCCGGGAGCCGGGCGCGGCGGCCCACGGCGGGACGGGACGGGAACCGGCCTGTCCCGGCCCGGGCGGCGACGCTCCTGCTCGCCCCGGCGGCGGCGCTGCTGACCGGCTGGCTGCTGTTCGGGGCGCTGGTGCCGGCACCGCCGGGGAACTCCGGACCCGCGGCGGAGCCCGTGCCGGCGGCCGGACCGCTGCGGCTCATGGGCGGTGCCGGGGCGGCCGGGCCCCCGGCCGCCCCGGCACCGGCTGCGGAGGCCACCGGGGACCCGGCCGAGGCCCTGGCCGACCTGGTGCGGCTGCGAGGACGGGCGCTGCGCACCGGGGACGCGGCCCTGCTCGAGCGCGTCCACGCCGCGGGCAGCACGGCCCTGGCGGCCGACCGGCGGCTCGTCGGGGAGCTGGCGCGCCGCTGCACGGACCCGTTCGCCGCCCTCGAGCTCACGGCGGAGCGGATCCGTCCCCTGCCCGGGACCCGCGGCCCGGGCACGGCCGCCTTCCGGGCCCGGGTGCGCGCGGAGGGCTGGCGCGCCCCGCGGGACCCCGGTCCTGCGGTCGTGCCCGCCGGGGACGGCTGGGCCCAGGAGGTCGAGGCGCGGCTGGTGGACGACGGCGCCGGCTGGCGGCTCGCGGAGGTCGCCCCCGTGCACCCCGCGGACCGGGACGACGCCGGCCCCCGGCGCTGACGGACAGCACCGGGGGCCGGGACGGGAGCGGGAGGGCCTACCAGAGGGTGGCCACCGCCATGTTGATCAGCGCCGACCCGCCCACGGCGTGGGCCAGGCCCGTGGAGACGGGCTCCCCGCGCTTCGTCCGGCGCTGGCCGACGAACGCGGCGATCGCGACGGCGAGGGCGATCAGCAGCTTCACCGCGACCTTGGCGTGGTTGACCGGGTCCTCGCCCATCTCGTGGATGCCGACCAGGAGCAGACCCGTGATCAGGCTCAGCAGCGACGCGTGGAACTGGCCCGGCGAGACGGTGGGGCGCTTCATGGTGTAGATCCACGTGCCCACGATGATGGCGGCGCCGACGAGGTGCAGGAGGACGAGGAGACCGGTCACGAAAGTCATGCACCGAGCCTATCGGAGCCCCGTCCGGGGACGCCCGGAGGGCGTGCTCCTGTGATCAGGAACACGCCCTCCGGCGGTGTGCGCTCAGCGCGCGGGGGCGCGGACGGCCGTCAGAGCCCGACCTCCGAATCGAAGCGGCCCTCCTCCAGGCGCGCCTTCAGCGCCTGGAGGAAGCGGCCGGCGTCGGCGCCGTCGACCAGGCGGTGGTCGTAGGTCAGCGACAGGTAGCACATCCGGCGGATGGCGATGGTGTCGTTGCCGTCGGCGTCGGAGACCACCATGGGCCGCTTCACGATCGAGCCCGTGCCGAGGATCGCGACCTGCGGCTGGTTGATGATCGGGGTGTCGAACAGGGCGCCGAAGGAGCCCAGGTTCGTGATCGTGAAGGTCCCGCCGGTCAGGTCGTCCGGCGTGATGTTGCCCTCCTTGGCCCGCGAGCCCAGGTCGGCGATCTGCTTGGCCAGCCCGCCGAGGTTGAGGTCGCCCGCATCCTTGATCACCGGCACGAGCAGGCCCTTGGGCGTGTCCACGGCGATCGCGATGTTCTCGGAGGCGTTGTAGACGATCTCCTTCTCGGCCTCGCGGAAGGTGGCGTTGAGCTTCGGGTGCGTCTGCAGCGCCTCCGCCACCGCCTTCGCGAAGAACGGCAGGTAGGTCAGCTTCGCGCCCTCGCGCTCCTGGAACCTCGCCTTCGCCCGGTCGCGCAGCACGGCCACGCGGGTCATGTCGACCTCCGTGACCTGGGTCAGCTGGGCCGACTCCTGCAGGGACTCGCGCATGCGCTGGGCGATGGTGAGCCGGATGCGCGGTGCCTTCTCCGTGGTGCCGCGCTTGGCGTCCGGCTGCGGTGCCGCCTGCGGGGCGGACGGGGCCGACGGCGCGGCCTGCTGCTGCTCGGCGGCCGGGGCCGCGCCCTTCTTCTTCTCCTCGGCGGCGGCCAGCACGTCCTGCTTGCGGATCCGTCCGCCCACGCCGGTGCCGGTGAGCGTCGAGAGGTCGATGCCCTCCTTCTTGGCCAGCTTGCGCACGAGCGGGGTGACGTAGGGCGAGCCGTCGCCGGACCCGGCGCCGTCGGTGCGGGCGCCGTCGCGCTCGCCGGCCGGGCGCTGCTCCTCGTCGCCGGTCTCGGCGACCGCGGGCTCCTCGGTGCGCACGAGCGCCTCGTCGCGGGACGGGGCGGGCTCGGGCGCGCCGGCGGCACTGCCCTCGTAGCCCTCGGCACCGCCCTCGGCGCCGGCCGGGGACGTCCCGGCCTGCTCGGCGGCGGGCTGGCCGGAGGGCTTCTCCTCCTGGGCCGGGGCCTGCCCGGAGCCGATCACGGCCAGGACCTGGCCGACCTCGGCGTCCTCGTCCTCCTGCACGCGGATCTCCAGCAGGGTGCCGGCCACGGGGGAGGGGACCTCGGTGTCGACCTTGTCGGTGGAGACCTCCAGCAGCGGCTCGTCGACGGCGACCTCGTCGCCGACCTGCTTGAGCCAGCGGGTCACGGTGCCCTCGGTCACGGACTCGCCCAGGGCGGGGAGGGTGATCTCGGTGCCCTCGTCCGACTGCCGGGTCTCGGCGGTGGGCTTCTCGGCCGGGGCCTGCTCCGCCTCGTCGGCGGCCTCGCCGGTGTCCTCGGGGGCGGAGGCCTCGGTCGCGGCGTCCTCGGCCTGCTCGGCGGTGGGCTGGCCGGAGGGCTTCTCCTCCTGGGCCGGGGCCTGCCCGGAGCCGATCACGGCCAGGACCTGGCCGACCTCGGCGTCCTCGTCCTCCTGCACGCGGATCTCCAGCAGGGTGCCGGCCACGGGGGAGGGGACCTCGGTGTCGACCTTGTCGGTGGAGACCTCCAGCAGCGGCTCGTCGACGGCGACCTCGTCGCCGACCTGCTTGAGCCAGCGGGTCACGGTGCCCTCGGTCACGGACTCGCCCAGGGCGGGGAGGGTGATCTCGGTGCCCTCGTCCGACTGCCGGGTCTCGGCGGTGGGCTTCTCGGCCGGGGCCTGCTCCGCCTCGCCGGTGTCCTCGGGGGCGGAGGCCTCGGTCGCGGCGTCCTCGGCCTGCTCGGCGGCGGGCTGGTCGTCCCCGCCACCGCCGCCGGAGCCGTCCCCGATGACGACGAGGGGGGCGCCGACCTCGACGTCCTCGTCCTCCTCGACCAGGATCTTCTCGATCACCCCGGCCACGGGGGAGGGGATCTCGGTGTCGACCTTGTCGGTGGAGACCTCGACCAGGGGCTCGTCGACGGCGACCTCGTCGCCGACCTGCTTGAGCCACCGGGTCACGGTGCCCTCGGTCACGGATTCGCCCAGTGCGGGCAGGTTCACGGTTTCTGACATCGTCCGACCGTCTCTCTTTCGGTGCCTACTGTGGTGCGCTCCGGGTGCGGTGCCCGGGGCCGGGGTGCGGGGCGGGGCCTCGCCCGCGGGGGCGGGGCCCCGGTGCGGTCAGCCGTGCAGCGGCATGCCCGCGAGCGCCATGGCGGCCTCGCCGATGGCCTCGTTCTGCGTGGGGTGGGCGTGCACGAACGCGGCGACGTCCTCCGGGTAGGCCTCCCAGTTCACGATGAGCTGGCCCTCGCCGATCTGCTCGCTGATGCGCTTGCCGATGGCGTGGAAGCCGACGATGGGACCGTCCTTCTCGCGCACGAGCTTGATGATGCCGCCGGTGCCCAGGATGGAGCTCTTGCCGTTGCCGGCGAGGTTGTACTCGGCGACCTCGACGTTGTCCTCGCCGAACTTCTCCTTGGCCTTCGGCTCGGAGTAGCCCACGGAGGCGATCTCCGGCTCGGTGAAGGTGACCTTGGGGATGTTGACGTCCTCGACGATCGCCGGGTTCAGCCCGGCGATCTCCTCCGCGACGAAGCGGCCCTGCTGGTAGCCGCGGTGGGCCAGCTGGACGCCCGGGACGATGTCGCCGATCGCGTAGATGTTGCCGACGCCGGTGTGCAGCCGCTCGTCGGGGGTCACGAAGCCGCGGTCCATGGGGATCCCCTGCTCCTCGTAGCCCATGTCCGCGGTGTTCGGGCCGCGGCCGACCGCGACGAGCACGATGTCGGCCTCGAAGACCTTGCCGTCGGCGAGGGTCACGCGCGCGACGTCGTCGTCCTGCTCGACCTTCTCGAAGAAGGTGCCCAGGTTGGACTTGATCCCGCGCTTCTTGAACTCGCGCTCGAGGGTCTTCACGATCGCGGGGTCCTCGTTGGCCACGAGGTGGGGCAGGCCCTCGATGACGGTGACGTCGACGCCGAAGGACTTCCACATGGAGGCGAACTCGCAGCCGATCACGCCGCCGCCGAGCACGATCGCGCTCTTGGGCACGAAGTCGATCTCCAGGGCCTCGGTGGAGGTCATGATCCGGCCGCCGATCTCCACACCCAGGGTCTTGGACACCGAGCCGGAGGCCAGCACGATGTGCTTGCCGGTGTAGGTCGTGCCGTCGACCTCGATCGTGTTCTGACCGGTGAGCCTGCCGACGCCGTCGATCACCGTGACCTTGCGCATCTTCATCAGCCCGGACAGGCCCTTGAACTTGCCGGCGACGATCTTGTCCTTGTACTCGCGCACCGCGGCCATGTCGATGGACTCGAGCGTGGTGTGCACGCCGTACTTGGCGCTCTCGCGGGCGTCCTCGGCGAGCTCGGCGGAGTGCAGGTACGCCTTCGTGGGGATGCAGCCCCAGTGCAGGCAGGTGCCCCCGAGCTTGTTCTTCTCGACCAGACCCACCGTGAAGCCGAGCTGCACGGCCCGGAGCGCGGCGGCGTAGCCCGCGCTGCCGCCGCCCAGGATCAGGATGTCGAATTCGTTGTCGGCCACGTGTTTGGCTCCTCGTCGGTTGGCGTCGGGGGACGGGCGGGTGGCGCTCCGTCCGGTGACACGGTGTCTGTCGTGCTTACCTTATCCTCACCGTCCAGCGAGTCTCCAGGAAGGCTGGAGCGCGCCGGACGGCGGGGTGCGGGCGGCCTCAGCCGCGGCGCGCGGCGGTGTCCTCGAGCAGGCGCACGAGGGTGCGCACGCCCGCGCCGGTGCCCTCGGCGGGGGTGTAGCCCCACGGGGAGGACTCGTTGAAGGAGGGGCCGGCGATGTCGATGTGGGCCCACGGGATCCGGGTGTCCCCGGTCCCGCCCGCGAACTCGCGCAGGAACAGCCCGGCCACGAGCATGCCCCCGTGCTTGTCCCCGATGTTCTTCAGGTCGGCGACCTTGGAGTCCAGCGAGGCGCGCAGGTGCTCCGGCAGCGGCATCGGCCACGCGTCCTCCCCGGCCGCCCGCGCGGCGTCGACGACGGCGGAGCGCAGGTCGTCGTCGCCCATGACGCCCGCGGTGCGGGTGCCCAGGGCGACCATCTGGGCGCCGGTGAGGGTGGCGATGTCGACGACGGCGTCGGGGCCCTCCTCGCACGCGGCCACGAGCCCGTCCGCGAGGACGAGCCGGCCCTCGGCGTCGGTGTTGAGGACCTCGACGGTGCGTCCGCCCCGGATCGTGATGACGTCGCCGGGGCGGGTGGCGGTGGCGGAGGGGAGGTTCTCGGCCAGGCACAGCCAGCCGGTGACGCGCACGGGCAGGCGCAGCTCCGCGGCGGTGAGGACCGCGGCCAGGACGGCGGCCGCGCCGGCCATGTCGGACTTCATGGTCATCATCGAGGCGGCCGGCTTGAGCGAGAGCCCGCCGGAGTCGAAGGTGATGCCCTTGCCCACGTACGCCACGTGCCGGGAGGCGCGGGCGGGGGCGTAGTCGAGCCTGACCAGGCGCGGGCCGTTCACGGAGCCCTGGCCGACGCCGACCAGGCCGCCGTAGCCGCCCTCGGCGAGCTCCTTCCCGCCGAGCACCCGCACGGAGACCTTCGTGCCCCGGGCGGCCCGGCGGGCGTACTCGGCGACGGCCTCGGGGGAGGTCACGTTGGGGGAGAGGTCCACGAGGGTGCGCGCGGCCCGCACCCCGCGCCCGAGGGCCGCGGCGCGCTCGAGCGCCCGGCCCAGGGCCGCCTTCGGGACCTCGGGCGCGTGGACGACGGCGGAGGCCAGCGGCGTCTTGACCGCCCCGGCGGTCGCGGCGCGCTGGTGGGCGAACGCGAAGGCCCCGAGCGCGGCGCCCTCGGCCACGGCGGCGGCCTCCTCGGGGGTCCCGGCCGGCAGGGCGAGCACGGCGGAGTCGCGGCCGGCGAGCCGGCGCACGGCCGCGCCGGCGGCCCGCCGCAGCGCCTCGGCACGGGCGTCGGGGTCACCGGCGGGGGTGCCGAGGCCGGTGAGCACGACGACGGACCAGGGCAGCCCCGGAGGCGCCGGCAGCACCGCGACCTCGTCCGCGCCCCCGCCGGCGGCGACCGCCTCGGCGGCCTCGACCACACCGGCGAGCCGGCGCTGCTCACCGGCGGGCAGCAGCACGCGGGCTGCGGCGCCGGGGGCGTCCCCGTCGCGCTGCACGGCCAGCACGAGGGCCTGCGCCGGGGTGCGGGCGAGGGACTTGTGGGTGGCGGTGAGCTCGATGCCCCGGGGCTCGAGCAGGTCCTGTACGTCGGGCATGGGTCGTCCTTTCGCTGGCGGTCGCCGGAGCCGGCGCGGGAGTCCCGGCCGCGCCGGGCCCGACCCGCGGGCGTCCCCCGATCCTAGCCCCGGGCGGCCCGCCGGCCGGCACGCGCGGCGCGGCGGCGTGCGGGAATACCGGGCGGGGCCCCGCCGTTGGAACCCACCGAGGCACGACCGCCGGCCGTGCCGCGCCGACCGACCCGCATCCCAGGAGGACTCACCGTGCTGGACCCCACCTCGCTGTACCTGAGCAACCCCGCGCTGCTCGAGGACGCGCGGGTCCGAGGCCTGCCGCTGATCGTCGCCCTGTCGGGCTACGCGGAGGCCGGTCACGTGGCCGACCAGCTGGAGAACGCCATCACCGACGCCCTGCCGCACGAGGTCGTGGCGCGCTTCGACCTCGACCAGCTCTACGACTACCGGGCCCGGCGCCCGCACGTGCGCTTCGTCGAGGACCACTTCGAGCAGTTCCGCAACCCGGAGCTGTCCCTGCGCCTGGTCACCGATCCCCTGGGCCGCAGCTTCGCCCTGCTCACCGGCCCCGAGCCGGACCTGCAGTGGAACCGGTTCGTCGAGGCCGTGGTCGGGCTCGCCCGCCGCCTCGACGTCTCCCTCGTGGCGCTGGTGGCCGGCATCCCCATGCCCGTGCCGCACACCCGCCCGGTGCTGGTGTCCGTCCACGGCAGCCGGGCCGACCTGCTGCCCACCGAGCACGCCTGGAAGCCGGTGGTCGAGATGAGCTCCTCCGCGGCCCAGCTGCTGGAGATCCGCCTCACCGAGGCCGGGATCGACAACATCGGCTTCACCGTCCACGTCCCCCAGTACCTCGCCGAGGCGCACCTGCCGCACGCCGCGGTGGCCGCCCTCGAGCACGTCAGCGCGGTGACGTCCCTGACGCTGCCCTCCGACGAGCTGCGCGAGGCCGCGCGGGAGATCGAGCGCCAGATCGACCACCAGGTCGGCGCCTCGCCGGAGGTCCAGGCCGTCGTGGCGGGCCTGGAACAGCGCTACGATGACGTCGTCGACGCCTCGGCCCCCCGCTCCCTGCTGGTCGGGGACGAGTCCGAGCTGCCGGACGCCGACGAGATCGGCGCCGCGGTCGAGGCGTTCCTCGCCGCCCAGGAGGACGACCAGGACTGAGCCCGCCCGCCGGGTGCCGCGGTCCGGCGCGCCCCGGGCGGCGCCGTCCACCCCGGGCCCGGCCCGCCGTCCCGAAGAGCGGAGCGCATGAGTTCCCACCGGTCCCGTCCCCGCGAGCCCGGCAGGGACTCCGCGCGCGCGTACGTCGTCCTGGGCATCGGCACCTTCGCCTACTTCAGCGCCGTCGCCCAGCGCACCAGCTTCGGGGTCGCCTCCGTGGACGCCGCCGAGCGCTTCGGGGCCGCCGCGTCGGTGCTGTCCCTGTTCTCCCTGATGCAGGTCCTCGTCTACGCCGCGCTCCAGGTCCCGGTGGGCGTGCTCGTGGACCGCTACGGCTCCCGCGTGCTGGTCGCCACCGGCGCGGCGCTCATGGTGGTCGGACAGGTGCTGCTCGCGGCGGCGGACACGGTCCTGGAGGGCGTGACCGCCCGCGTCCTGGTCGGCGCCGGGGACGCCGCGACCTTCGTGTCGGTGATGCGCCTGATCCCGGCGTGGTTCTCCGCGCTGCGCGTGCCGATGCTCACGCAGTTCCTGGGCGTGGTCGGCAACCTCGGCCAGCTCGTCTCCGTCATCCCCTTCGCCTGGGCCCTCGAGCGGGCGGGCTGGTCGCCGTCGCTGCTGTCCCTGGCCGGGCTCGCAGCCCTGGCGTCCGTGCTGGCTGCGGCCGTGCTGCGCGACGCCCCTCCCGGAACCGGCGTCCGCCGCCGCGAGCCCGGCCGGCGGCGCACGGGCCGGGTGGTCCGGGAGAGCCTGGCGGAGCCGGGCACCCGGCTGGGGTTCTGGGTGCACTTCACGACCCAGTTCGCCGGCAACACCTTCGTGCTCATGTGGGGCTACCCCTACCTCGAGTACGCCCAGGGCCTGCCCGACCGCGCCGTCTCGGTCGTGATGACGTCCTTCGTGCTCACCAACGTGGCCGTGGGCCTGGTGCTGGGCCGGCTCACCGCCCGCCGCCCGGGCCGGCGCGTGCGCCTCGCCCTGACGGTCACCGCCGTGATCTTCGCGGCCTGGGGCGTGCTGCTGCTGTGGCCGGGGGCGGCCCCGGCCCCGGTCGTGCTCGTGGCGGTGTGCACGATCGCGATCAGCATGCCCGCGTCCATGATCGCCTTCGACGTCGCGCGCAGCTTCAACCCGTCCCACCGCTCGGGCACGGCCACCGGCATCGTCAACGTGGGCGGGTTCACGGCGACCGTCCTCGCCGTCCTGCTCACGGGCCTGGTCCTGGACGCGCTGCACGCCGCCGGCTTCCGCCCCGACCGCTACGACCCCGACGCGTTCCGGCTGGCCGTCGCCGCCCAGTACCTCGTGGCCGCCGCCGGCGCGGCCGGCGTGCTGGCCACGGCGCGGCGGGTGCGTCACCGGCACGGGCCCGGCCGGGTCTGAGGCCTCCCGGCGTCCGCCCTGCACCGGCTCACGGACGCGCGGCCCGCCGCTGCCGCCGTCCCCAGGTCCTGTCCCCGGCCGGCGGCGCGCGGACGGCGCGGTCCACCGTGGCGGGCATGAGAGAGCACCCCTTCCCGAACCCGTTCGCCCCCGTCGTCCGCTGCGCCGCGGACCTGCTGGCCGTGGTGCCCCACACCCTCGGCTACTGGCCGGCGGACTCGCTCGTGCTGCTCGCCGCCGGCGGGGGCACCGCCGGCGCCTGCGTGCGCGTCGACCTGCCCGCCGCGGCGGCGCCGGGCGCGGCGACGGAGCACTTCGTGCGCGAGCTGGCCGAGCTCGTCGGCCACGACGCCCTGAGCGACCGCGTCTTCGTGGTCGTCTACACCTCCGCCGGCGCGGGCACGGCCGGACCGGCGGAGCGCGCCGCAGCCGTGCTGACGCTCGCCGAGGAGGCGGCCGCCAGGGCCGGGCGGGAGGTCGCCGCCCGCTGGGTCGTCGCGGGCGAGCGCTGGTGGCCGGCCGAGGACCCCGGGGACGTGCAGGCCGTGGCCGGCATCCTCGACAGCGCCGTCAACGCCGCCCTCGTGGCCTCCGGCAGCTCCTGGGCCGCCGCGCCGCGCCGGGCGATGGACCACGAGTACGGCGCCCTGCCCGCCGGCACCGACCGGTCCGCCGCCGCCGCGGCGCGGCGCTGGGTCCGCGAGGGCCGCGGCACCTGGCACCGCCTGACCCGCGTGCACGAGCTGCTGGGGCTCTGGGACCGGGTGCTGGTCCAGGTCGGGGGTGCCGGGGAGGACTGGCTCCCGCGGCTGCTGGCGCTCGACGACGACCTGCTCGGCTGCCTGGCCGCCGGCTGGACCGACCCCGTGCTCGCCGACCTGCTCCTGGCGTCGTGCGCCACCGGGCGGCCCCGCACCGTCGGGGCGGCCGCGGCCCTGTGGGCGCAGCTGTGCGAGGAGCTCCCCGACGAGGAGCCGGTCCCGCCCTCCGGGGCGCACGGCACCCCGGACGGGGATCCCCCCGGGACGGGCTCGGCCGCCGCGGCCGGGCCGACCCGCCGCGCCCCCTCCGTCCCGGCCCCCGCCCTGCCCGCGGGCCCGGGTTCCCCCGGAGCCGGGGACCCCCGCCCGGCGCCGGGGGAACCCGGCCCGGACGCCGGGGCCCTGATCCTGCTCACCCGGGTGCTCGCCGGGGAGTGGGAGCGGCGCCCGGACTGGGAGCGCCTGGACGCGCTGTACCGCGTGCTCCTGGCCCTGAGCTGGCTGCTCGAGCCCGGCGACGGGTCCGCCGCGGCGGATCCGGAGGACGGACCGGACCCCACCGCGCTCGTCGGCGTGCTCGTCGGGCTCGCGCAGCTGAACCGGCTGCGGGCGCGCGGCTCCCACACCGCCCACTTCGTCCGGCGGGCCACGGCCCTGGTGCCGGACCACCCCGGGGCCCTGCGCGTGCTGCGCCTGGCCGCGGCGCGCCCGGTGCCGCGGTGGGCCCGGGACCGGCGCACCGCGTGGCACGGCTGAGCCCCGTCCGCCGCCCCGCCGCGACCGGGCCGTGCAGGCCGGAGCCCGGTCAGCGGGGGTGCGCGCGGCGCGCCGGAGGGCGGTGCCGCACGGGCACGAGAACGTCGGGGAGGAGCGGGAACAAAATCCTGGCGGGGGTGGTTCCGCATCCTAGGACCCTTCAAGGCCACCGCGGCGGGCGATGCCCGGCGCACGGACTTGACAGGGTCATAGGCGTGTTGCCCCGAGGGCGGGCGCCGGAAACCGCTCAACGAAAGGCTCTCTGTGTCACCTGCCGCCAGCAACAAGACGACTGACACCACGGCCGAGGCCCAGGCCTCGGGGGCGACCGGCGCCCCCACCCGGGCCAGGAGCGCCGCGGCGAAGTCCACCGCGGCCAAGAAGACCGTGGCCGCCAAGAAGACGACGGCGGCGAAGTCCACCGCCGCCAAGCCCACCGCGGCCCGCTCCACGGCCGCGCGCTCGAGCGCGTCCCGCTCCGCCGCCCCGGCCTCGCGCACCGCCGCGAAGCGTGCGGCGGCCCCGAAGACCGCCGAGCCCGCCGCCGAGGAGGTGCTCGCGGACGGGACCGCCCAGGAGCAGGCTCCCGCCCGGCCCGCCGCGCGGCGCAAGGCCGCCGGCGGCAAGGGCGCCGGCAAGCAGGCGAAGGCCGCCCCGGCCGAGGACGGGACCGCGGCCGACGACGACCTCGAGGTGGACCTCACCGACGAGGCCGGCGTGGTCGAGCCCGAGGCCGACGAGGACGAGGAGACCGCCGCCGAGGAGGAGACCGCCGAGGAGGCCGAGGAGCAGGTCCCCGCCGCCGCGCCCCGCGACGAGAAGAAGTCCGGGTTCGTGATCACCAACAACGACGACGACGACGCCCCCGCGCAGCAGGTCGTCTCCGCCGGCGCGACCGCCGACCCGGTCAAGGACTACCTGAAGCAGATCGGCAAGGTCGCCCTGCTGAACGCCGAGCAGGAGGTGGACCTCGCCCTGCGGATCGAGGCCGGCCTCTACGCCGAGCACAAGCTCGCCGAGCAGAAGGACAGCCTGGACCCGCAGACCCGCAAGGAGCTGCGCTGGGTCATCCACGACGGCAAGCGGGCGAAGAACCACCTGCTCGAGGCGAACCTGCGCCTGGTCGTCTCCCTGGCCAAGCGCTACACCGGGCGCGGGATGCTGTTCCTGGACCTGATCCAGGAGGGCAACCTCGGCCTGATCCGCGCGGTGGAGAAGTTCGACTACACCAAGGGCTTCAAGTTCTCGACCTACGCCACGTGGTGGATCCGGCAGGCGATCACCCGTGCCATGGCGGACCAGGCCCGCACCATCCGCATCCCCGTGCACATGGTCGAGGTGATCAACAAGCTCGCGCGCGTCCAGCGGCAGATGCTGCAGGACCTCGGCCGGGAGCCGACCCCGGAGGAGCTGGCCAACGAGCTCGACATGACCCCCGAGAAGGTCGTCGAGGTGCAGAAGTACGGCCGTGAGCCGATCTCGCTGCACACGCCCCTGGGCGAGGACGGGGACTCCGAGTTCGGCGATCTCATCGAGGACTCCGAGGCCGTGGTCCCGGCCGACGCGGTCAGCTTCACCCTGCTCCAGGAGCAGCTGCACTCCGTGCTGGACACCCTCTCCGAGCGCGAGGCAGGGGTCGTGGCCATGCGCTTCGGGCTCACCGACGGCCAGCCCAAGACGCTCGACGAGATCGGCAAGGTCTACGGCGTGACCCGCGAGCGGATCCGCCAGATCGAGTCGAAGACGATGTCGAAGCTGCGCCACCCCTCCCGCTCCCAGGTGCTGCGCGACTACCTGGACTGAGCACCCGTGCCGCCCGCCCCGCACGGGGCGGGCGGCACGACGGACAGCGGGCCCCGGCACCTCGTGCCGGGGCCCGCTGTTCGTCGGGGTCGTGGGGGCCGAACGGCCGTCAGGAGCCGATGCGCTCCGTCTCGTCCTGCCACGTGGCCGCGAGCGGGCGCAGCTTCTCCTCGTTCTTGCGCGCGTGGTGGGCGCAGAAGAGCAGCTCGCCGCCCGTGGACTCGAGGATCACTCGGACGTAGGCCTGGGCGCCGCACGCGTCGCAGCGGTCGGTCGCGTTCAGCTCTCGGCTTTCCAGTGTGGCGTTCACGGGATCCTCCTCCTGTGTCGTACGCGTCGCACGCGGGGTGCTCGTGCTCCCCCCGGTGCCGGTACCCGGGGTCTCGTGGACGCATCGGGGTACTGCTACATACAACCACGACGGTCGGACATCCGATCCCGTCCGGAGCGGATTTTCGCCCCGGGCGTAGGTGCCCGCCCGCCCGGGGGCCGCCCGCGGCCGGCCCCGGGCCGCCGGGCGGGGCCGGCGCGGCCGTGTCGGGGGCCGCGACTACAGTGGGGGAGAACCCCGCCGTCCCCCAGGAGCCGTACCCCCGTGACACCGTCCCGTTCCGAATACAACGCCCGCCACCTCTCGGTCCTGGAGGGCCTCGAGGCCGTCCGCAAGCGACCGGGCATGTACATCGGCTCCACCGACTCCCGGGGGCTGATGCACTGCCTGTGGGAGATCATCGACAACTCCGTCGACGAGGCCCTCGCGGGCTACGGCCAGGAGATCACCGTGGTCCTCCACGCGGACGGCGCGGTCGAGGTCCACGACGACGGACGCGGCATCCCCATCGACGTCGAGCCCCGCACCGGGCTGCCCGGCGTCGAGGTCGTGTTCACGAAGCTGCACGCGGGCGGGAAGTTCGGCGGCGGCTCCTACAGCGCCTCCGGCGGTCTGCACGGCGTGGGCGCCTCGGTGGTCAACGCCCTCTCGGCCCGCCTCGACGTCCAGGTCGACCGCGGCGGGAAGACCTACCAGATGTCCTTCCGCCACGGCGAGCCGGGCCGCTTCCTCGACAAGGGCCGGCCCTCCCCGCACGCGGAGTTCGCGCCGTTCACGGAGGGCTCCGAGCTCGACGTCGTCGGCCGGGCCAAGCGCGGGGTCACGGGCACCCGCATCCGCTACTGGGCGGACGAGCAGATCTTCACCGCGGACGCCCGGTTCAGCTACGAGGACCTCGCCCGGCGCGCCCGCCAGACCTCCTTCCTGATCCCGGGGCTGCGCATCACCGTCCGGGACCAGCGCGGGCTGCCGGGCACCCCGGGGGAGTTCGGCGTGCACGAGGAGGTCTTCCAGCACGACGGCGGGATCGCCGAGTTCGTCGACCACCTCGCCGTGGACAGCCCCGTCACCGACGTCTGGCGCCTGCACGGGGAGGGCCGGTTCAAGGAGACCGTGCCCGTCCTCGACGACACCGGCCGGTCCCGGCTCACGGAGGTCGAGCGCACCTGCGAGGTGGACCTCGCCGTGCGCTGGGGCATCGGCTACGACACCACGGTGCGCTCCTTCGTGAACATCATCGCGACCCCCAAGGGCGGCACCCACCAGGCCGGCTTCGAGGCCGCGCTGCTGAAGACGTTCCGCAAGCAGGTCGAGGCCAACGCCCGGCGGCTGAAGGCGGGCACCGACAAGGTCGAGAAGGACGACGTCCTGGCGGGGCTCACCGCCGTGCTCACCGTGCGCCTGGCGGAGCCGCAGTTCGAGGGCCAGACCAAGGAGGTCCTCGGCACCCCGGCGGTGCGCCAGATCGTGGCGCGCGTGGTGGAGAAGGAGCTCACGGCCCGGCTCACCGCCTCCTCCCGGCACGGCAAGCAGCAGGCGGGGGCGCTGCTGGAGAAGGTCGTGGCCGAGATGAAGTCGCGCATCTCGGCGCGCGTGCACAAGGAGACCCAGCGGCGCAAGAACGCGCTGGAGACCTCCTCGATGCCCGCCAAGCTCGTGGAGTGCCGCTCGACCGACGTCGAGCGCTCCGAGCTGTTCATCGTCGAGGGCGACTCCGCGCTCGGCACGGCCCGGCTGGCGCGGTCCTCGAACCACCAGGCGCTGCTGCCGATCCGCGGCAAGATCCTCAACGTGCAGAAGGCCTCGATCACCGACATGCTCGCCAACACCGAGTGCGCCGCGCTGATCCAGGTCATCGGCGCCGGCTCGGGGCGCACCTTCGACCTCTCCGCCGCCCGCTACGGCAAGGTCATCATGATGACCGACGCCGACGTCGACGGCGCCCACATCCGCACCCTCCTGCTGACCCTGTTCTACCGGTACATGCGCCCGCTCGTGGAGGCCGGCCGGGTCTACGCGGCGGTCCCGCCGCTGCACCGGGTCGAGGTGGTCAACCCCGGCGGGAAGGCCAACGAGATGGTCTACACCTACTCGGAGCGCGAGCTCGACGGGCTGCTGGCGCGCCTGGAGCGGGAGGGCCGCCGCTACAAGGAGCCCATCCAGCGCTACAAGGGCCTGGGCGAGATGGACGCCGACCAGCTCGCCGAGACGACGATGGACGTGCGCCACCGCATGCTGCGCCGGATCCGGGTCGAGGACGCCGAGGCCGCCGAGCACGCCTTCGCGCTGCTCATGGGCTCAGAGGTGGCCCCGCGCAAGGACTTCATCATCGAGGGCGCCGCGCAGCTGGACCAGGACCGCATCGACGCCTGACCCGCGCCCCGGGCTGGGCGCGGGGCGGCCGGGGCTAGGCTGGGCGCGACGACACCGTCCGCGACCGCGCGTCCCCGGAAGGACCCCGCATGAGCACCTCCTCGCCCGCCCGCCCCGTGACCGTGACCGTGACCGGCGCCGCCGGGCAGATCGGCTACGCCACCGTCTTCCGAGCCGCCGCGGGGGACCTGCTCGGCCCCGGCACCCCCGTGCGCCTGCACCTGCTGGAGCTGCCGCAGGCCCGCCGCGCGGCCGAGGGCACGGCCCTCGAGCTGCAGGACGGCGCGTTCCCGCTCCTGGAGGGCGTGGAGGTCTTCGACGACCCGGCGGCGGCTTTCGAGGGGGCCTCCGTGGGGCTGCTCATCGGCTCCCGCCCGCGCGGGCCGGGCATGGAGCGGGCGGACCTGCTGGAGGCCAACGCCGGGATCTTCTCCGTCCAGGGGCGGGCGATCAACGCCGGCGCGGCCGAGGACTTCCGCGCGGTGGTGGTCGGCAACCCGGCGAACACCAACGCGCTCATCGCCGCGTCCCACGCCCCGGACGTGCCGCGCGAGCGCTTCACGGCCCTCACCCGCCTGGACCACCACCGGGCGGTCGCCCAGCTGGCCGCCGCGACCGGGGCGCGCACGGCCGAGGTCGACGGCGTGGCGGTCTGGGGCAACCACTCGGCCACCCAGTACCCCGACCTCACCCACGCCACGGTCGGGGGCCGGCCCGCGCTCGAGGTCCTCGCCGCGTCGGGCCACGACCGGGACTGGGTCGCGGGCACGTTCATCCCGCGGGTGGCCCGCCGGGGCGCCGAGATCATCGAGGTGCGCGGCGGCTCCTCGGTGGCCTCCGCCGCCCACGCGGCCCTGTGCCACGTCCGGGACTGGGTGCTCGGCACCCCCGAGGGCTCCTGGACGTCCATGGCCGTGGCCTCCGACGGCTCCTACGGGGTGCCCGAGGAGCTGGTCAGCTCCTTCCCGGTGACCTGCCGGGACGGGGCGGCCACCGTGGTGCCGGGCCTGGAGCTGGACGCGTTCTCCCGCGAGCGGGTGGAGCGCTCCGTGCAGGAGCTCGCCGAGGAGCGCGCCGCCGTCGCCGCCCTGGGGCTGCTGGGCCCGCGCGGCTGAGCCCGGGGGCCGGCCCCCGGGCTCAGCCGTAGGCCGGGCCGACGGCGTCGATGACCTGCTCCAGCGGCACGCCCGAGCCGTCCCGGCGCCCGTGCTCGACGGGCAGCGCCCGCGCCACCCCGGTGGCGGAGACGGCCTTGGCCGGGCCGTGGCCGGCCCAGGCCAGCACGAGGCCGGTCTCGCCCTTGAGGAAGCGGTGGGCCCGCACACCGCCGGTGGCCCGGCCCTTGGGCGGGTACTCCGCGAACGGGGTGACCTTCACGGAGTACGGCGACATCCCGGGCAGCACCTCGCCGGCGCGGGCGACCGTCACGACCACGGGCGTCTCGTCCGCGGCGCGCACCGCGCCGAAGAACACGACCTCGTCGCCGGGGGAGAGCTTCATCCCCGCGACCCCGCCCGCGGTGCGGCCCTGGGGGCGCACCGAGCCCGCGGGGAAGTGCAGCAGCTTGCCCTCCCTGCTGATCAGCACCAGCGCGTCGTCGTCGGCGGCGGACTCGGCCAGGCCCACGACCTCGTCGCCGTCCTTGAGGCCGATGACCTCCCAGTCCTCCCGGTTGAGCGGGTGGTCGGGGTTGACCCGCTTCACGACGCCGCGGCGGGTGCCCAGGGCCAGGACCGAGCCCAGCGGGGCCAGGCCCACGAGCCGCTCGCCCCGGGCCAGGGTGAGGAAGTCCTTGACGGGCACGCCGTCGCCGAGCTTCGGGGTCCCCTCGAAGGCCGTCAGCACGGGCACGTCCATCACCTGCACGCGCACCATCCGCCCGGCCGAGGTCAGCGCCCCGATCTCGCCGCGGGCGGTGGCGCGCACCGCGGAGGTCAGGGCGTCGTGCTTGACCCGCCGCGGGGGGTCCACGAGCGGGACCTGCACGGAGGTCCGGGCCAGCTGCCCGGAGGTGGACAGCAGCACCCAGCACGGGTCGTCGGCGATCTCCAGGGCCAGGCCCGCGCCGGCGCGCCGGCCGGGCTCCGGCAGGACGGCCGCGGCCGGTCCGGGCAGGGCCTCGGCCTCCAGCAGCTCGGTGCGCCGGTCGTCGCCGTGGGCCGCGGCGACCTCGGCGAGCTCGGCGGAGACCAGCGCGCGCAGCCGGGCGTCGGAGGCGAGGACCTCCTCGAGCTCGCCGATCTCCCGGCGCAGCCGCTCCTGCTCCTGCTCGAGCTCGACGCGGGAGAACTTCGTGAGCTGCCGCAGCCGCAGCTCGAGGATGTGCTCTGCCTGGGTGCGGCTCAGCCCGAAGGCCTCGACGAGCCGGTCGCGGGCCACGGCGGTCTCGTCGGAGTCCCGCACGATCCGGATCACCTCGTCGATGTCCAGGATCGCGACGAGCAGCCCCTCGACGAGATGGAGGCGGTCGCGCTTCTTCCCGAGGCGGAAGCCGGTGCGCCGGCGCACCACGGACAGGCGGTGCTCGACGTAGACCTGCAGCAGCTCCAGCAGGCCCATGGTGCGCGGCTGGCCGTCGACCAGCGCCACGTTGTTGATCCCGAAGGAGTCCTCCATGGGAGTGTGCTTGTACAGCTGCTGGAGGACGGCCTGGGGGTTGAAGCCGTTCTTGAGCTCGATCACGAGCCGCAGCCCGTTGCGGCGGTCGGTGAGGTCCACGACGTCGGAGACGCCCTGCAGCTTCTTCGCCTGCACGGCCTCCTTGATCTTCTCCGTCACCTTCTCGGGACCCACCATGTAGGGCAGCTCGGTGACCACGATGCCCTGCTTGCGCGGGGTGACCTGCTCGATCGAGACCTTCGCCCGCGTCTTGAACGAGCCCCGGCCGGTGCGGTAGGCGTCCTTGATCCCCTCGAGGCCCACGATCCGCCCGCCCGAGGGCAGGTCCGGGCCCGGGACGAAGCGCATGAGCTCCTCGAGCGTGGCCTCGGGGTGCTCCACGAGGTGGCGGGCCCCGGCGACGACCTCCCGCAGGTTGTGCGGGGCCATGTTCGTGGCCATCCCCACGGCGATCCCGGAGGAGCCGTTGACGAGCAGGTTCGGGTAGGCGGCCGGGAGCACCCCCGGCTGGGAGAACTGGTTGTCGTAGTTGGGCACGAAGTCCACGACGTCCTCGTCGAGGTCGGCCGTGAGCGCCAGCGCGGCCGGGGCCATGCGCGCCTCGGTGTACCGGGACGCGGCGGGGCCGTCGTCGACCGAGCCGAAGTTGCCGTGCCCGTCCACGAGGGGCAGGCGCATCGCGAAGGGCTGGGCGAGGCGGACCATGGCGTCGTAGATCGCGGAGTCCCCGTGCGGGTGCAGCTTGCCCATCACCTCGCCCACCACGCGCGCGCTCTTGACGTGGCCGCGGTCCGGACGCAGGCCCATCCGGTCCATCATGAACAGGATGCGCCGCTGCACGGGCTTGAGCCCGTCGCGGGCGTCGGGCAGGGCGCGGGAGTAGATCACCGAGTACGAGTACTCGAGGAAGCTCGTGCGCATCTCGGAGGTCACGTCGATGTCGACGATGTTCTCCCGGAAGTCGGCGGGCAGCTCGTCCGCGGGGGACGGGCGGGTGGACGCACGGCGGCGGGCCATCACAGCAGGGGGGTCCTTCGGGTCGGGGGTCGGCCCCGGCGGGCCGGCGGGCTCGGGCGAGCGCGCCGGGACGCACCGGGGCGCACCGTTGACGGTGCGGGTTTGTCTACTAGCCTGAATCCTATGGTTCCAGAGACCGCGGACACGGAGACCACCGGCCGGTACCCCGAGTACTGGGAGGCCGACGTGATCCTGCGCGACGGCGCCACGGCGCACCTGCGCCCCATCTCGCCGGCGGACCGGGACGCCCTCCGCCGCTTCCACGAGTCGCAGTCCGAGAACAGCATCTACCTGCGCTTCTTCTCCTACAAGCCGACCCTCAGCGCCCGGGAGCTGGACCGGTTCACGGTGGTCGACCACCGCGACCGGGTGTGCTTCGTGCTGCTGCTGGGGGAGCGGATCATCGGGGTGGGCCGCTACGACCGCACCCACGACCCGCACGACGCCGAGGTCGCGTTCATGATCTCCGACGCCCACCAGGGGCGCGGGATCGGCTCCATCCTCCTCGAGCACCTGGCCGCGGCGGCCCGCGAGAACGGCATCGACCACTTCTCCGCCGAGGTGTTGCCCGAGAACCGCAAGATGCTCCACGTCTTCGCGGAGGCCGGCTACGAGCTGACCCGCCGCTTCGACGACGGCGTGGTCGTGGTCGGCTTCGACATCGACCCCACCGAGAAGTCCCTGGCCGTGATGGCCGCCCGCGAGCACCGGGCCGAGGCCCGCTCCATCGCCGACCTCGTCAGCCCCTCCTCGATCGCGGTGATCGGCGCCTCCCGCGACCCCGGCCAGGCCGGGCGGATGGTCGTGGAGCACCTGATCGGCTCCGGCTTCACGGGCCGGCTGTTCGGGGTCAGCCCCACGCCCTTCGACCGGGAGGGGATGGTGCACGCCACGGCCATCGCCGAGGTCCCCGAGCGGGTCGACCTGGCCGTGGTGGCCGTGCCCGTGGACCAGGTCGCCGACGTCGTCGACCAGTGCGGGGCCGCCGGGGTGCACACCGTCGTCGTCGTCACGGGCGGCTACGCCGAGGCCGGGGCCGAGGGCCGGGCCCGGCAGCGGGAGCTCGTGCGCCGGGCCCGCTCCCACGGGATGCGCGTGGTCGGGCCCGCCAGCCTGGGCCTGTACCGCACCGGTCCCGCCCACCGCTTCAACGCCTCGGTGCTGCCCGTCCTCCCGCCCGACGGCACCCTGGGGCTGTTCAGCCAGTCCGGGGCGGTGGGCACGATGCTGCACGCGGCGGCCGTGCGCCACGGGGTGGGCGTGTCCACCCACCTGTCCGCGGGCAACCGGGCGGACGTCTCGGGCAACGACATGATGCAGTACTGGGAGGACGACGACGCCACCCACGCCTGCGGGCTCTACCTGCAGTCGGTCGGCAACCCGCGCAAGTTCTCGCGCATCGCCCGGCGGCTGTCGCTGCACAAGCCGGTGATCGTGGCCAAGAGCGAGGTCACCGGCCTGCGCCTGCCGCCGGGCCACACCGGGCGCACCACCCAGGCGCCCCCCGGCGCGCTCGACGCGATGTTCCGCCAGGCCGGGGTGATCCGCGCCGAGAGCAGCGAGCAGCTGATGGACGTGGCCGGGATCGTCACCGGCCAGCCGCTGCCCGCCGGGGGGCGCACGGGACTGGTCTCCAACGCCCTGGCCCTGGGCCAGCTCATGGAGGACCGCTGCATGCAGCTGGGCCTGGAGGTCGCCGCGGTCGAGGCGGGGGTCGTGACCGGCGCCGGCGGGCCCGAGGCCCTCGAGGCCCTGCGCGCCACCGCCGACCGGGTCCTGCGCGGGGCCGACGCCCTCGTGGTGACGCTGATGCCCGTGCCGGGCGCGACGCGGGAGGAGATCGCCGAGACCGTCGGGCGGGTCGCCCGGGAGCACGGGCGCCCCGCCGTCGTCGTGTTCACCGGCAGCACCGAGCCGGGGGCGATCTCCGCGGTCCACCACGGCCCCGACGGGCTGACCGTGCCCTGCTTCGACTCCCCGGGGGCGGCCCTGCGCGCGCTGGCCAAGGCCGTGGACTACGCCCGCTGGCGGGCCCAGGACCAGGGCGTGCACGCCGGCCCGGAGGGCGTGGACCGCGAGGCCGCCGAGACCTTCGTCGAGGAGCTGGCTCCCCGGGTGCCCGGTGACGGGCTGCTGGAGCTCGACCCCGGGCAGACCGCCCGGCTGCTGGGCACCTACGGCATCGAGGTCCTGCCCAGCGTGCGCTTCACCGGCACGGACGAGGCCGTGGCCGCCGCCGAGCGGATCGGCTGGCCCGTGGTGCTCAAGACGACCGACCCCAACCTGCGCCACCGCCTGGACCTCGGCGGGGTGCAGCTGAACATCCAGGACGCCGCGCAGCTGCGCGCGGCGGTGGCCACGATGCGCGCGGCGCTCGCCGCCTACGGCTCCTTCGACCTCGAGGTCCAGCGGATGGCCCCGCCCGGGCAGGCGGTGGTGCTGCGCGCGATCGAGGACCCGCTGATCGGCCCGGTCGTCTCCTTCGGGATGGCCGGGGACGCCGTGAACCTCCTCGAGGACTGGGCCCACCGGGTGCCCCCGCTGACCGACCAGGACATCACCCGCATGGTGCGCGAGCCCAAGGCCGCGCGCAAGCTCTTCGGCCTCCAGGGCGTGCCCGCCGTGGACGTGAACCGGCTCGAGGACCTCATCAGCCGCGTGGCCCTGCTCAAGGACCGGCACCCCGAGATCGCGCGGGTGCAGCTGAACCCGGTGCTGCTGTCCACCGGGTCGCTGACCGTGCTCGGCGCGTCCGTCGGGCTCGGCAACCCGCAGCAGCGGACGGACAGCGCGCGCCGGGCCATGCGCAGCTAGGCCGGCGGGGACGTGGCCGACACCATCGCCGGGCGGTACACGCTCATCGACCCCATCGCCCGCGGGGGCAGCGGGTCCGTGTGGCGCGCCTGGGACGGGCGGCTGCACCAGCTGTGCGCCGCGAAGGTGCTGCGCCAGCGCGACTCCGCCGACCTGCTGCGCTTCGCCCGGGAGCAGTCGGTGAAGCTCGACCACCCGCACGTGCTCGCCCCCTACGGGTGGGCCGCCGAGGACGCCCACGTGGTGCTGGCCATGCCCCTGGTGCACGGGGGCACCCTCGAGTCCGCGCTGCAGGACAACGGCGCCGCCTCGCCCGAGCTCGTCGAGGAGGTCCTCGCCCAGCTGCTGCAGGCGCTGCAGTTCGTCCACGCCCAGGGGTGGGTCCACCGGGACGTGAAGCCCGCCAACCTCATGCTCGAGAGCACCGGCACGGGACGACCGCACGTGCTGCTGTCCGACTTCGGCATCGCCGTGCGGGTCGAGGACGCCCGGCTCACCCGCACCGGCACGCTCGTGGGCACCCCCGGCTACCTCCCGCCGGAGGCCTACGAGCTCGCGGACCCGGACCCCGCCCAGGACCTCTACGCGGCCGGGGTCACCGCCCTGCGCATGCTCGACCCCTCGCTCGAGCCGCCGGAGGGCCTCGGGCCGGCCGACGCCCGGCGGGTCGTGGGACGGCCCGGAGACCTCGCCGAGCACCTGGCGGCGCTGCTGACCCCGGACCCCGCCCAGCGCCGGCGCGCGGCCGTGAGCGTGCTGCACGCGCTGACGGACGCCGCCACCCGGCGCCGCTTCGACCCCGCCCGCACCCGCGACGGGGAGCCCTTCGAGGTCTTCGACGTCCTCGAGCCGCTGCCCGCCCCGTGGGCGCGGCGCGTCGCGGCCGCCGCGGCCGGCACGCCGCTGCCCGGACCGGCCGCGGAGGGCCCCCGGGCGGGGGAGCCGGCCGGGGCCCCGGCCGGCTCCCCCGCCCCCGGGGAGGGGCCCGAGACCGAGCGGGCCGGCGCGGCACCGACCGGCGCGACGCAGCCCGGGGCGGGGCCCGGGACGGGGGAGAGCCCCGTGGCCGGGAGCTCCGCGGGGCCCGCCGGGACCGGACGGGCGCCCGACGGTCCCGGGCGCCCGTCCGGTCCCGGAGGACCCCCGGCCCGCACCGGCCCGGTCCCGGAGGGGCCCGTCACCCCCGCGGCCGTGGCGGCCACCGCGACCCTCGAGCGGGAGCCCCCCGCCCGTCCCCGCAGAGCCCCCCGCCGCGGTGCGGCGGGGGGCGTGCTGCTGGCGCTGATCACCCTCACCCTGCTGCTGGGCGCGTGGCTGCTCGTCGAGCAGGGCGGGTCCGGGCGGCCGACGACCCCGGACCCGACCGCGCCCGCCCCCACCCCGGCCGCGCCGCAGACGCCGGGGGAGGAGGACCCCTACGTGCTGGAGCGGGTGTGCGAGGACCGCGGCGGCGGCGTGGAGGAGTGCTTCTTCCGCGCCCGGTGAGGGCCCGTGTTGGGCCGAGGCGGGCCGGTGGGGGAAAATGGCCCCCATGACGTATTCAGGTGAGCGCGGCCAGCGGCTGGTCGACGACATCAACAAGGCCGGGTTCTACCCCCAGCTGGTGATCGACGTGGTGCAGGACTCCCTCGACGGACGGTCGCCGGTCTCCCACCTCGTGCAGCTCGAGACCCACCTCGACCGCACCGAGGTGCACCGCCACATCACGGCGCTCGTGCTCGCCGAGGACGTCCTGCACGTCACGCACGTGGACGACGAGGAGTTCGACGAGAACGGCCGCGACGTGGTGGCGCGCGTGTCCACCGAGACGGTGGGCATCTCGCAGATCCGCTCGGTGACCCTCAGCTACTCCTACTACCAACCGGCGAACTACCGCCCCGACAGCCCGATCTCCGAGGTGACGCTCGCCATCGCGTGGACGGGCACCCTGCACGTGGACCTGACCCCCGCGGTGTGCGACGACCCGCAGTGCCAGGCCGACCACGGTTACACGGGCACCGCCGCCCGCGAGGACATCGTCCTGCGGATCAGCGCGGAGGCGGACGGTCCGGCCGCGGTCGAGGGCGCCCGCGAGTTCGCCCGCACGCTGCGCCGGGCCAACCTGGCCCCGCTGACCAACGGCGCCCAGATCGCGCAGCCCGTCCACGCCCGCACGCCGGCGCCCCGCCGGGGACCCACGGCCACCCCGCGGACCCGCTTCACCGACCGGCTCACCGGCCGGGACGGCGGCGCCGCCCGATGAGGGCCCTTGAGGAGCACCTGCCCGGTCTGCCCGAGGGCCTGCCCGCCCCGCCGCGCTACGGCACCCGCTCGGTCGCCGAGGTCCTCGGCTCCGCCGCCGCCTCGATCGGCGTGCCCGGGTTCACCGACGCGCTGGGGCTGCCGGCGGCGCGCCGCGTCGTCGTCGTGCTCGTGGACGGGCTCGGCCGCGCCCAGCTGCGCGCCCGGGCGGGCCACGCCCCGCTGCTGTCCGGGGCGCAGGCCCTCGGCACCCTCGACGCGGCCTTCCCGACGACGACGGCGGCGTCGCTGGCCTCCCTGGGCACGGGCACGCCCCCGGGCCGCCACGGGCTCGTCGGCTACGACGTGCTCGACCCGGCCCGGGACGCGGTCGTCAACCAGCTCGGCGGCTGGGACCCCGCGGTGGACCCGGCCCGCTGGCAGCCGGTGCCCACCGTGCTGGAGCGCGCCGCCGAGCACGTCGACGTCGTCACGGTCAGCCGGCACCGGTTCGCCGGCTCGGGCCTGACCGGGGCGGCGCTGCGCGGGGGCCGCTTCGTGCCCGCGGACGGGCCCGCCGCCCGGGTGAGCACCGCGCTCGACCAGCTCGCCCCCGGGCGCGAGAGCCTTGTCTACTTCTACTGGGACGAGCTGGACCGCACCGGCCACGCCCGCGGCTGGGAGTCCACCGAGTGGACCGAGCAGCTCGAGGAGCTCGACGGGGCGCTGCGCCGGTTCGTGGCCCGCGTCCCGAAGCACACGACCGTGCTGGTCACCGGCGACCACGGCATGCTCGACGTCCCGGCCGCCGCCCGGGTCGACTACTCCGCGCTGCCGGGGCTGCTGGACGGGGTCCGGCACACCGCGGGCGAGCCGCGCGCGGTCCAGCTGCACCTCGAGCCCGGCCTCTCGTCCCGCGAGGCCGGGGACCTGGTCGCCGCCTGGCGCGAGCACTTCGGGTCGCGGACCTGGCTCGTGACCCGGGAGGCGGCGCTGGCCGCCGGCTACTTCGGCCCGCCGGCGCAGGTCCGCGACGAGGTGCGCGGGCGGATCGGGGACCTGCTGGTCCTGGCACGGGAGCCGCTGGCGCTGTTCGACCTCCGGCGCCAGCCGGCCAGCGTCCTGGCGATGGTCGGCCAGCACGGCTCGCTGACCCGGGCCGAGCGCGAGGTCCCCCTGCTGCGCCTGGCCTGATCCGGGCTCAGTCCCCGGCGTCCGCCCCGGGCCGGTCCTCGCCGGTCTCCCCGGCGGGATCCTGTGCGTCCGCGTCCTGTTCGTCCGCGTCCGGGGCGTCCTCGCCGCCCGCCCCGGGGAGCTCCTCCTCGGCGCCCCCGGCCGGGGACGTCGCGGGCGGGGCCGTCGGCTCCTCCGGCGCCGGGGGCGGGGGCGCCGGGGCGGGCGGCGCGGGGGCGGGCACCGGGGCGGGTGCCGGCGGGGGCGGCGGCGCCGGTGCCACGGGCTCGGGCACGGGCGGCGGCGCGGGGGCCGGCTGCGGCGGCACGTACGGCGCGGGGGCGACCGGCTCCGGGGTCGGGCTCGGCGTGGGGGTCGGGGTGGCCGTGCGCGTGCGCGCAGGCGTCGGCGAGTGCGTGGGGGACGGCGCGGTGGTGACCTCCGGGGCGGGGACGAACTCCGCCTCCCGCCCGGCGCCGAAGAGGTCGCGGCCGACGCCGCCGAGGTAGAGGGCCCCGAGCCCGGTCAGCAGCACGAGCACGACCGCCCCTGCCACCAGCCCGGCGACGAGCCCTCCGGGGGCGGGGGCCTCCGGTGCCCCCGCCCCCGGGGCGGCGGCCGCGGGACCGGAGGACGGCGGCGCTGCGGCGGGGGACCGGTCGGGGTCCTCGTCGACGGCGCCCAGCCCGCCGAGCAGGTCCAGGCCCTGGTCGGCGTCGGCGGCGCCCGCCGGCCGCGCGGGTGCGGCCGGTCCCGGCGAGGCGTCGAAGTCGTCCTCCCCGAAGAGATCGTCCTGGATGGAATTGGCCATGCCGTGCAGCCCCTGACGCGGTCTCGTCCTCTGCCGGGCGCGCCAGGTGGGGGAGCGCGCGGGTGCGGGGCCGCGGCGCGGTCCCCTGCTGGGTGCACTGTAGCGCGCCGCCGGCCCGGGACCCGGCAGGGCGCGCGCTGCCGGGCGGGGCCGGGCCGCGGGCAGGGGCGGCGGACCGCCCGGTGCTGCCGGACCTACTGGTCCGAGGAGCTCCCGAAGACGATCTCGTCCCAGCTGGGGACGGAGGAGCGGGTGGAGCGGCGGGACTTGCCGGTGCGGTTGCGCGGGCGCGGCCGCGCGGAGGACCCGTCGTCCCCGGGGTCCGTGCCCGTGCCGCCGTCGGCCGGTCCGTCCTCGCCGCCGGATTGCGGAGCGGCGGGCGCGGGCGCGTCCTCGGCCGCCGGCTCCGGGCCGGCGCCGTCCACCCCGGTCCCGGCCGCGGGGGACGCCTCCGGCCCGGGGACGGAGGGCTGCGCACCGGGCTCGGCCCCGGACTCGGCGGGGCGGGGCGGGGCCGCGGGGCCGGCCGGGTCCGGGAACTCGGTGGCCGGCTGGTAGGGGCGGTCGAAGACCGGCAGGTCCTCCGGGGCGGCCAGCGGGCGCGGCCGGCGCTCGGAGCGGCCCATCCCGCGCCCGAGCAGCTCGGCGAGGGCGTCGTCGCCCTCCTCGTCCTCGCCGATGCGCTGCCCGCGGCGGGACTGCAGGACGTCGAGCAGCTCGTCGGCCTCCACGGCGGGGCGGCGCAGCGGCGCCGGGGCGGTGTCCGCGCCGCCGGGCAGCACGCCGAGGGCGGCGGCGACGGGGGTGTCCGGGCGCGGGGGCTCCGTGAGCGCCTCGGCCCACGCGTTGGCCGGGCGGACGCTCTGGTTGGCCGGGTTGTACAGCCACTCCGCGGGGGGCTCCTCGCCGGGTCCGGCCGCGGGGTCGTCGACGGCGAAGCGGGCCACGACCGTCCACAGCTGGTCCTCGCGCTGCCACGAGTCCCACTCCAGGCTCGCGGGGTCCACCCCGAGCTGGCCCGCGCGGTGGGCGACGGCCCGGCCCAGGGTCAGGGGCTCGCCCTCGAAGACGGAGTGGTAGCCGCGGTGGGCGGTGGGGTCGTCGATCTCCACCTTCTGGGCCTCGGTGGCCACGTGGGCGCGCTCGGCGAGGATGGGCCACTCGTAGCGGCGGACCCGGGCGGCCTCCCACCCGCTCTCGGCGACGATCTCCTCCACGGTGGCCCCGGCGCGGAACCGGGCCTGGATCTCGCGGGGACCGAACTGTCCTGCGCCGCGGGGCCGGCCCCCCGGCAGCCGGCGGGCGCGCTGCACCGCGAGGCGCAGCTCCTGGTCGATCCGCAGGAGGCGGCGCGTGCCCGTCCCGTCCTCGAGGACGAGGTGCTCGCCGTCGTCGTGCACGCCTGCCAGGCGCAGCTGCTCCATGCTGTTCATCCTCCGGTGGGTCTGTGGGGTGCGCCGCGGCGGTCGGCGGGGCGGCAACGGGCCGACGGCGTGCTCCCCGCGCGGCGCCCCCATCCTACTGGCCGGAGCGCGGGCCGGGAGGGGCCGTGCGGCACCGTCCGGGAGCGGTTCCGGGGCGTGCTCCGGGACGGTCGCCACGGTTGGATTTTTGACCCCGTTTGGTGAACAATCTACGCGATACAGGGCCGGGCGGGCCTCTCCGACGCCCCGCCGGAGCCCATCCCCGGACCCATTGGAGCAAAGACCTCACCATGGCCACAGATTACGACGCGCCGCGCAAGCAGGACGACGAGCTCAAGGAGGACTCGATCGAGGAGCTGCAGACGCGCCGCAGCGACTCGCAGTCGGGCAGCGTCGACGAGGACGAGGCGGCCGCGGCCGAGAGCTTCGAGCTGCCGGGGGCCGACCTGTCCAACGAGGAGCTCTCCGTGGTCGTCCTGCCCGCGCAGGAGGACGAGTTCACCTGCGGCTCCTGCTTCCTGGTGCGCCACCGCTCGCAGATCGCCGAGGAGAAGAACGGCGTGAAGTACTGCGTCGAGTGCGTGGGCTGAGACCCCGCCGCGCTCCCCGGGCGGCCCTGCGCGGGCCGGTGCGCCACGAGAACCCCGCCGCGACGGACGTCGCGGCGGGGTTCTCGTCCTGCACGGGGCCTGCACGGGGGACGTCCGGGCGGGCCCGGCCGCCCTGGGCCCGGCCGCCCTGGGCCCGGCCGGTCGGGGCCCGGTCGCTCAGGGGCCGGTGAGGACCTCGACGAGCCGCTCGGGGTGGCGGGTGGAGGTCAGCCAGTAGGGGGTCGGGTCGACGGGGTCGGTGATGCGGATCCGCACCAGCGGTCCCACGGAGGCGCGGAAGTTCATGTAGGCGCGCCCGTCGAGCTCCGGGCCGCGCACCCGGCGCACGTCGTCGCCGCGGAAGGCCTCCGCCCCGCCGACGAAGCGGCGCTCGATGCGGGCCCGCCCCACCTGCAGGTGCTCGTCCGTGACGACGATCGACCGGCTCGAGGTGACGAGCAGGACACCGGCGCCGCCGGCGGCGACGACCGCGGCCACGACGGCGACGACCATGTCGATGGGGGCCAGCGAGACGAGCACGACGACCCCGGCGAAGAGCACGAGCAGCCACATCCACCACGCGGGGGTGAGGCGCTCCTCGTAGAGCACCCCGCCGGCGGAGGAGGGGCGGGTGCGCGGGGCGTCGGCGGGACCGGGGTCGGAGGGTGCGGGACGGGACATGCCCCGATTCTCTCACGAGCACCGCACGACCTCTTCCGCCGCCCGCGCCGGGGCGGGGAGGGAGCGGGCTAGAGTGGGGCACTGTGAACGACCAGTCGACAGCCCACCGGCCGCCGGCCACCCGGAGCCCCCTCCGCGTGGCGCTGCAGGCCCTCGACCCCGACCTGCCCCCGCCCGCCTACGCCCGGCCCGGCGACGCGGGCGCGGACCTGCGCTCGCGCGTGGACCTGGTCCTGGCCCCGGGCCGGCGCGCCCTCGTGCCGACCGGGATCGCCGTGGCCCTGCCGGAGGGCTACGCCGGCTTCGTCCACCCGCGCTCGGGCCTGGCCGCCCGCCACGGCATCACCGTGGTCAACGCCCCGGGGACGGTGGACGCCGGCTACCGGGGCGAGATCATGGTCACCCTGCTCAACACCGACGCGGAGCAGCCCTTCGAGGTGCGCCGCGGCGACCGCATCGCCCAGCTGGTGGTGCAGCGCGTGGAGCAGGCGCAGTTCGAGGTGGTCGCCGACCTGCCGGACTCCGCGCGCGGCGCCGCGGGCTTCGGCTCCAGCGGCACCGCCTGAGGACACCCCCCCCGCACCCGGTCCCGCCGGCGCCCAGCGAGGGCGCGGCGGGCCGGCCCAGGAGCCGGCACCCGCTGCCGACGGAGGAGCAACGAAGAACATGTTCGGTCGCAAGAAGAAGCAGCCGGTCACCGGCGCCGCCGACCCGGCCCCCGCCGCGCCCGAGCCCGCGGCCGGGGACGGGCGCGAGGACCCGAAGGGCCCGCGCGACGCCGCCCGGGTGCCGGACCGCGAGGGCTATCTCGACCTCGGGGCGCTGCTCGTGAAGCCGCGCCCGGGACTGGGCGTGCGCCTGGAGATCGACGAGCGCAGCCAGCGCCCGCGGGCCGTCGCCCTCGACCTCGGCGGCGGCTCCGTGCAGGTCCAGGCCTTCGCCGCGCCCCGCTCCGAGGGGCTGTGGGACGAGGTGCGCCGCGAGCTCGTCCAGTCCCTGCGCGAGGGCGAGGGCGAACCCACGGTCGAGGAGGGCCCCTTCGGCCTCCAGGTGCTCACCCGCTTCCCCGCGACCGCCTCGGACGGCACGCGCGGCTACCGCCTGGCCCGCTTCGTGGGCGTGGACGGCCCGCGCTGGTTCGTGCGCGCCGTGTTCACGGGCACGGCCGCCGTGGCCGACGAGGCCGGGGAGCTCGAGGAGGTCGTGCGCGAGCTCCTGGTCGTGCGCGGCGAGGACCCCATGCCCCCGCGCGACCTCATCCCGCTCACCGTCCCCGAGGGCGCGGTGCGCCGCCCCGCCGGGGAGGAGCCCCCGGCGGCACCGCCCCGGCGCGGGCCCGAGATCACGGAGATCGGCTGAGCCGTGACCGTCCTGCACCGCACCGCCGACCTGCCCGCGACGACCGGAGGGACCGGCGCGATCGACGTCGTCACCGAGGCGCCGGTGTGCGCCGCCGACCTCGACCCCGCCGTGGCCGGGCGCGCCCGGCGCCGCCGCGTGATGGCCAGCGGCCTCGTCCAGGAGGTCACCGTGCCCCCGGCCTCGGGCGCGCAGAACTACACCGCGCTGCTCGTGCCCGAGTGCGCGCCGGCGGAGGGCCCCGGCCGGGCCCGCCCCCTGCGGCTGGTCTGGCAGGGCCAGCGGCAGGTCCCCGGCGTGGGGGCCGGCACCCGGCTGCGCTGCGTGGGCGTGGTGAGCTTCCGCGACGGCCGGCCCACGATCTTCAACCCCCGCTACGAGATCATCGCCAAGCAGGTCAGCAGATAGGCAGGTGCCCCATGCGGCAGACCCTCCCCGCGCCCACCGCCGAGCCGACGGACCGGGTCCCCCGGTGAGCGGCGAGCGGGCCCCCGGGCCGGAGCGCCCCGGGCGCGACGACGTCGAGCGCTCGGTCGCGGCCTACGCGGCCCGCTCCGGCATGCGCCGCCGCGACGACGGCCAGCTCGACGTCCTGCACGCCGTGGGCGGCTGGCGGGGGCTGGCCGAGACCGTCCTGCCGGGGCTCGTCTTCCTCGTCGTGCTCCTGGTCGGCGGCGCCCTGGGACCGGCGCTGACCGCGTCCCTGGGGGCCGCCGCGGTGTTCACGGTCCTGCGCCTGCTCCAGCGGCAGAGCCTGGTGCAGGCGCTGTCGGGGTTCGTGGGGGTGGCCGTGTGCGCCCTGTTCGCCCGGGCCACGGGCGAGGCCCTCGACTACTACGTGCCCGGCTTCTGGATCAACGCCGCCTGGTTCCTCGGCCTCGGGGTCTCCCTGGCGGTGGGGTGGCCGCTGCTGGGGGTCTTCTACGGGTTCGTGCGCGGGGAGGGCACCGAGTGGCGGGCCGTGCCGGTGCGCCGGCGCGCCTACCGGGTGGCCACGCTCATGCTCATGGCCATGTTCGCGGCGCGGCTGCTCGTGCAGGTCCCGCTCTACCTCGCCGAGAACCTCACCGGGCTGGGCGTGGCCCGGATCGCGATGGGCGTGCCGCTGTACGCGCTCACGCTGTGGCTCGCGTGGCTGGTCTCGCGGCCGCCGGAGCAGATCGCCGCCGAGGAGCAGGACGGGATCTGACCCGCGCGGCTCACCCCTACGGGGCCGGGTCCTCGTGCGGGCGCCGGTCGGCGGTCGTGAACATCGCCCGCAGCTGCGCCTCGCCCTCGGCGCTGGAGACGAAGAACAGCTGGTCGGCGCCCTCGAGGACGTCGTCGCCCGAGGGGGTGATGGGCACGCCGTCGCGCAGGATCGCCACGAGCGAGACGTCCGGTGGCCACGGCACCTGGGAGACCATCGTGGCGATCACCGGGTGCTCGTGGGGGACCGTGTAGGCCGACAGCGAGGCCCCGCCCGTCTGCAGGGTCAGCAGCCGCACGACGTCGCCGACCTCGACGGCCTCCTCGACGAGCGCGGTCATCAGCCGCGGCGTCGACACGGCGACGTCCACGCCCCAGGCGTCGTCGAAGAGCCACTCGTTCTTGGGGTTGTTGACCCGCCCGACGGTGCGCGGCACCCCGAACTCGCTGCGCGCCAGCAGGGACACCACGAGGTTCGCCTTGTCGTCGCCGGTGGCGGCCACGACGACGTCGGTGTCCTCCAGCCCGCCCTCGCGCAGCGTCGAGAGCTCGCAGGCGTCGCCGATGATCCACTGGGCCCCGCGCAGGTCCGAGCGCCCGATCACCTCGGGCTTCTCGTCGAAGATCACGACCTCGTGGCCGTGGGACAGCAGCTCCCGGGCGATCGAGGCGCCCACGGCGCCCGCGCCCACCACGACCACCCGCATCAGCCCTGCCTCCCGTCGTCCTCGGCCGCCCCGTCGGCGTCGCGCCGCAGGGAGTTGGCGAGGTCCAGCACGTCGGGGGAGGGCGGCCGGGACAGGATCCGGGAGACGGCCTCGACCTCGTCGGTGCGCATCATCGCGTGCACCACGTCGCCGCGCTGGTAGCTGGTGTCGGGGCCCGGCAGGACGCCCTCCCCGAAGCGGGTCACGAACGCGACCCGCACCCCGGCGGCCTCCTCGATCGCCTCGAGGTGCAGTCCCGACCACGAGTCGTCGAGGGAGAGCTCCCCGAGCTGCAGCCGCCCGGAGGCCTCCCGGTAGTCGCCCGTGATGGTCTGCTCCGGCAGGATCCGGCGCAGCGCCTGGTCGGCGCTCCAGCGCACGGCCGCGACCGTGGGGATGCCCAGGCGCTGGTAGAACTCCGCGCGGTTGGGGTCGTAGATGCGCGCCACCACGCGGCGGACCTTGAACGTCTCGCGCGCCACGCGCGCGGCGATGATGTTGGAGTTGTCCCCGCTGGAGACCGCGGCGAAGGCGTAGGCCTCCTCGATCCCCGCCCGGCGCAGCACGTCCCGGTCGAAGCCCACACCGGTGACCTTCTTCCCGCCGAAGTCGCGGCGCAGCCGCCGGAAGGCGCGGTCGTCCTGGTCGATCACCGCCACGGTGTGCCCGGAGTCCTCGAGGGCGTGGGCGACCATCACGCCGACCCGCCCGACTCCCATGACTACGAAGTGCGCCATGGGCCCCAGCCTAGGCCACCGCCGGGGACCCCCGGCGCCGCCGGTGCGCCCGTGCGGGACCCGTGCGGGGGAGGAGCCGGCGCCGCCCGGGCGCCCGGCCCCGCGGGCCGGGCGCGCGTCCGGCCGGGCCGCGCCGGCGCGGGGGGGCCCGCGGCGGAGCGGTCCCGGGCCCGAACAGGACGGGCCCGGGACCGCCCGGCGGAGGGGCCGGCGGACAAGCGGGGCGGGAGGGGCTACCGTGGGGTGCCGTGCAGAGCATTCCCCGGGCGCTGAGGCGTGCACTCGTCGGCAAGCCCATCCACAGCGAGCGGGCCGGTGAGGCGGTGCTGCCCAAGCGCACGGCGCTGCCCGTGTTCTCCGCCGACGCCCTCTCCTCGGTGGCCTACGCCCCCGACGAGATCATCCTCACCCTCGCCCTGGCGGGCACCACCGCGATCGCGGTCTCGCCCTGGGTGGGCCTGGCGGTGCTCGTGGTGCTGGCGGTCGTCATCACGGCCTACCGGCAGAACGTGCACGCCTACCCCTCCGGCGGGGGCGACTACGAGATCGTCTCGAAGAACCTCGGCCGCACCGCCGGCGTGGGCGTGGGCGCGGCGCTGATGGCCGACTACGCCCTCGTCGTCGCCGTGTCCATGGCCACGGGCGCCCAGTACGTCACCGCCGCGCTGCCCGGGCTCGCCGACCGGCGGGTCGAGCTGGCCGTGGCCGGGATCCTGCTCGTGGGCCTGCTGAACCTGCGGGGCCTCGCCTTCGTGGGCCGGGCCTCCGCGGTGCCCACCTACTTCTTCCTCGCCGTGCTCGCCGCGCTGATCCTCACGGGCCTCGTCCTGGACCTCACCGGCGGGCTGGGCCCGGCCCCCAGCGCCGGCTACGAGGTGCTCCCGGCCGCCGGGCACGACGCCGGGCTGGCCGGGCTGGCCGGGGCCCTCGTCGTGCTCCGGGCCTTCTCCTCCGGGGCGGTGGCCCTCACGGGCGTGGAGACCATCACCAACTCCGTGCCCTACTTCCGCAAGCCCCGCGCCGCCAACGCCGCCGCGACCCTCGGGGTGCTCGGGGCGCTCTCGGCCGCCCTGCTGGCCGGGGTGCTCTACCTCGCCGACCGCACCGACGTGGTCGTCGTCGCCGACCCCGACCAGCAGCTGCTCATCGACGGCAGCCACCCGCCCGCCGACTTCTACCAGTACCCGGTGCTGGGGCAGCTGGCCCGCACCGTGTTCGGCACCGACTCGCTGTGGTTCTACGTCCTCGCGGCCGCGACCGTCGCGGTGCTCGTGCTCGCCGCCAGCACCGCCTTCTCCGGCTTCCCCACGCTCGCCTCCCGGCTGGCCCGCGACGCCTTCCTGCCCCGGCAGCTGCAGGCCCGCGGGGACCGCTACGCCTTCACCAACGGCATCGTGGTGCTGCTGCTCGTGGCCGTGGTGCTCACCGTGGCGTTCGAGGCCAGCGTCAACCGGCTGATCCAGCTCTACATCGTCGGGGTGTTCTTCTCCTTCACCCTCACCCAGGCCGGGATGCTGCGCCACTGGTCCCGGGTCCGCCGCGCCCGCCGCAGCCCCGAGGCCCGGCGGGCGCTGCTGCCGCGCCGGGCCGTGGCGCTCGTGGCCTTCGTGCTGTGCGCGGCCGTGCTCGTCGTGGTGCTCGTGACCAAGCTGACCCAGGGCGCGTGGATCACCCTCGTGGCCATCGCCGCCCTCGGGGCCGTGATGGCCGGGATCCGCCGCCACTACGACGCCGTGGACGCCGAGCTCGCTCTCGAGCCCGACTCCCCGGTGCGGGCCCTGCCCTCGCGCGTGCACGCCGTCATCTACGTCTCCTCCGTGCGCAAGCCGCTCATGCGCGCCCTCGCCTACGCCCGCGCCTCCCGGCCCTCCACCCTCGAGGCCGTCGTGGTCGACACCAACGCCGCCGCCACCCGCCGGATCCTCGACGAGTGGCAGCGCCTGGAGATCCCCGTGCCCGTGACCGTGCTGCACTCGCCCTACCGGGACACCATCGGGCCCGTGGTCGACCACGTGCGCGGGGTGCGGCGGAAGTCCCCCCGGGACCTCGTGGTCGTCTACCTGCCCGAGTACGTGGTGCGCCGGCGCTGGGAGCGGCTGCTCCACAACCAGGCCATCCGGCCCCTGCGCGCCCGCCTGCACCAGGAGCGCGGCGTGATGACCGCCTCCGTGCCGTGGCACCTGTCCACCGCCCAGGGCCGCGACGTCGGCCCCGAGTCCGCCGCCGCCGGCCCCCGCCGCGCCCCCGAGCAGGAAGACCGCCCGTGACCCCTCCCGCCCCCGCCGACCCCGCCGGCACCCCGCCCGCCGAGCTCGAGCTGCGCCTCGGGCCCGTCGCCCACGGCGGGCACACCGTCGCCCGCACCCCCGAGGGGCGTGTGGTCTTCGTCCGCCACGGGCTCCCGGGGGAGCGCGTGCGCGTGCGCCTGACCGACGCCGGGGAGTCCGCCCGCTACTGGCGCGCCGACGTGGTCGCCGTCCTCGAGGCCGACCCCGCCCGCCGCGAGCGGCACGTCTGGGCCCCCGCGGACTCCCTGCGCACGTGGGCCGAGGGCCGCCCGCCCGTGGGCGGCGCCGAGCTCGGCCACGCCGCGCTGCCCGCCCAGCGGGCGCTCAAGGCCGCCGTGGTCGCCGAGCAGCTGCGCCGGCTCGCGGGCCTCGACGGACCCGTGGAGGTCGAGCCGATGCCCGGGGAGGACCCCGAGGGACTCGGCTGGCGCACCCGGGTCCACTTCGCCGTCGACGCCGCCGGGCGGATCGGCATGCACCCCCACCGCAGCACCGCCGTCGTGCCGGTGGCCGACTTCCCGCTCGCGCTGCCGGGGATCGGGGCCCTCGGGCTCGCCGGGCTGGACCTGCGCGGGGTCGAGCGGGTGGACGTGGCCGCCCCCGTCGACGGCGGCGCCCCGCTGGTCCACCTCGAGCTGGCCGCCGGGGCGGACGAGGACCGGCTGCGCCGCGAGACGGCCCGGCTGCCCGCCGGCACCTCCGTGGCCGCCCGCCCGCACGGCGCGGCCCGGCCGGCCCCCTGGGCGGGCCGGCCCGCCGTCGTCGAGCACGCCGGCGACCACCGGTGGGAGGTCTCCGCCGGGGGCTTCTGGCAGATCCACCGGGCCGCCCCGGAGCTGCTGCACCGGCTCGTGCCCGCCGCCGCCGCCCCGCAGCCCGGCGGCACCGCCCTGGACCTCTACGCCGGGGCGGGGCTGTTCACCGCGGCGCTCGCCGACGCCGTGGGGGAGACGGGCACGGTCGTGGCGGTCGAGGGCTCGCCCGTCACGAGCGCCGACGCCCGGCGCACCTTCGCCGGCCGTCCCGCCGTGCGCGTCGAGCGCGGCAGCGTGGACCGCGTGCTCGCCCGCCTGTGGCCCGACGCGGGCCCGGTGCCGCGCGGCCGCCGCCGCGCCCGCCGCGGCGCGGGGATCCCCCGACCGGGGGCCGTGGTCCTGGACCCGCCCCGCGCCGGCGCCGGCCGCGAGGTCGTGGACCGGCTGATCGCCCTCGCCCCCCGCCGGATCGCCTACCTCGCGTGCGACCCCGCGACCCTCGCCCGGGACCTCGGGCGGTTCCGGCGCGCCGGCTGGCGCGTGCGGCAGGTGCGCGCCTTCGACATGTACCCCAACACCCACCACGTCGAGACCCTCGCCGTCCTCGAGCCCTGAGCCCCTCCGGGCGGCGCCTCCGTGACGCCCGCCCGGAGGGGCGCTCCGTGGCGCCCGTCGCACACGGGCTACACTGGCCAGTGACTGTTCACGGGAGAACGCACGGCGGTGTGCCGGGTCCCTCCCGTGGGCGTTTCCAAGACGGTGGCGAGAGGAGTTCCACGCACATGAGCACGGTGGACAGCTTCGGAGCCAAAGGCGTCCTCGACGTCGACGGCACCGAGTACGAGATTTTCCGACTGAACGCGCTGGAGGGGGCCGCGAAGCTCCCGTACAGCCTGAAGGTTCTGCTCGAGAACCTGTTGCGCACCGAGGACGGCGCCAACATCACCTCCGAGCACATCCGGGCCCTGGCGGAGTGGGACGCCGAGGCCGAGCCGAGCATCGAGATCCAGTTCACGCCCGGGCGCGTGATCATGCAGGACTTCACCGGCGTGCCGTGCATCGTCGACCTCGCCACCATGCGCGAGGCGGTCGCGGACCTCGGCGGCGACCCCTCGCGCGTGAACCCGCTCGCGCCCGCCGAGCTGGTCATCGACCACTCCGTGCAGATCGACGCCTTCGGCACCGCCGACGCGATCGAGCGCAACATGGACATCGAGTACCAGCGCAACGGCGAGCGCTACCAGTTCCTGCGCTGGGGCCAGACCGCGTTCGACGACTTCAAGGTCGTGCCCCCGGGCATGGGCATCGTCCACCAGGTCAACATCGAGAACCTCGCCCGCGTCGTGATGACCCGCGAGGTCGACGGCGCGCTGCGCGCCTACCCCGACACCTGCGTGGGCACCGACTCCCACACGACCATGGAGAACGGCCTGGGCGTGCTGGGCTGGGGCGTGGGCGGCATCGAGGCCGAGGCCGCGATGCTGGGCCAGCCCATCTCGATGCTCATCCCGCGCGTGGTGGGCTTCAAGCTCACCGGCGAGATCCCCGCCGGCGCCACGGCCACCGACGTGGTGCTGACGATCACCGAGATGCTGCGCGAGCACGGCGTGGTCGGCAAGTTCGTCGAGTTCTACGGCGAGGGCGTGGGCGCGGTGCCGCTGGCCAACCGCGCGACCATCGGCAACATGAGCCCCGAGTTCGGCTCCACCGCCGCGATCTTCCCGATCGACGACGTCACCCTCGAGTACCTGCGCCTGACCGGGCGCTCCGACGAGCAGGTCGCGCTCGTCGAGGCGTACGTCAAGGAGCAGGGGATGTGGCACGACTCCTCTGAGGAGATCACCTTCTCCGAGTACCTCGAGCTGGACCTCTCCACCGTGGTCCCCTCGATCTCCGGGCCCAAGCGCCCGCAGGACCGCATCGCCCTGACCGAGGCCAAGGCGCAGTTCCACGAGGACATCAAGAACTACGCCACCCACGTCGACGACGCCGCCTCCGGCGACACCGTGGACGACGTCGCGGCGCAGTCCTTCCCGGCCTCCGACGCCCCGGGCTACACCGCGGACGACCACCAGTCCGAGGCGGACCGCCCGCGCGAGCACCACGCCCACGCCGAGGACGACCGGCCGGTCAAGCAGGTCCCCGTGACCATGCCCGACGGCCGCGAGTTCGAGCTGGACCACGGCGCCGTGTCGATCGCCTCGATCACCTCGTGCACCAACACCTCGAACCCCTCGGTGATGATGGCCGCGGCCGTGCTGGCCCGCAACGCCGTCGAGAAGGGCCTCAAGGCCAAGCCGTGGGTGAAGACCTCGATCGCCCCGGGCTCGAAGGTCGTCACCGACTACTACGAGAAGTCCGGGCTCGTCCCGGCGCTCGAGGAGCTCGGCTTCTACATCGTCGGCTACGGCTGCACCACCTGCATCGGCAACTCCGGTCCGCTGGAGGAGGAGATCTCCCAGGCGATCCAGGACAACGACCTCGCCGTGACCTCGGTGCTCTCGGGCAACCGCAACTTCGAGGGCCGGATCAACCCGGACGTGAAGATGAACTACCTGGCGTCCCCGCCGCTGGTCATCGCCTACGCCCTGGCCGGGAACATGGACTTCGACTTCGAGACCGAGCCCCTGGGCCAGGACGCGGAGGGCAACGACGTCTACCTCAAGGACATCTGGCCCGACCCGGCCGAGGTGCAGAAGATCATCGACTCCTCGATCGACACGGAGATGTTCACCCGCGAGTACGGGACCATCTTCGACGGCGACGAGCGGTGGCAGAACCTGGACACCCCGACCGGCAAGACCTTCGAGTGGAACGAGCAGTCCACCTACGTCCGCAAGCCCCCGTACTTCGAGGGCATGACGATGGAGACCACCCCGGTGGAGGACATCACGGGCGCCCGGGTGCTGCTGAAGCTGGGCGACTCGGTCACCACCGACCACATCTCCCCGGCGGGCTCCTTCAAGTCCGACACCCCGGCCGGCAAGTACCTGATCGAGCACGGCGTGGAGCGCAAGGACTTCAACTCCTACGGCTCCCGCCGCGGCAACCACGAGGTCATGATCCGCGGCACCTTCGCCAACATCCGGATCAAGAACCAGCTGCTGGACGGCGTGGAGGGCGGCTTCACCCGCGACTTCACCCGCGACGGCGGCCCGCAGGAGACCGTCTACGACGCCGCGATGAACTACAAGGAGGCCGGCGTCCCGCTGGTCGTGCTGGGCGGAAAGGAGTACGGCTCCGGGTCCTCGCGCGACTGGGCGGCCAAGGGCACCTCCCTGCTGGGCGTCAGGGCCGTCATCGCCCAGAGCTACGAGCGCATCCACCGCTCCAACCTCATCGGCATGGGCGTGCTGCCGCTGCAGTTCCCGGCCGGCGAGTCGGCGGAGTCGCTGGGCCTCGACGGCACGGAGAGCTTCGACATCCAGGGCGTGACCGCGCTCAACGAGGGCACCACGCCGAAGACCCTGAAGGTCGTCGCCACCAAGGAGGACGGCGCCACGGTCGAGTTCGACGCGGTCCTGCGCATCGACACGCCGGGCGAGGCGGACTACTACCGCAACGGCGGCATCCTGCAGTACGTGCTGCGCCAGATCGCGAAGTGATCCCCGCCGGCCACCGCCGGTGAGCAGCGCCCGGAGGGCCCGGTCCGCACGGACCGGGCCCTCCGGCCTGCCCGGGCCCGTCGGGGCGAGCGAGTAGGATCGGGGGACGCGCCGCCCCGGAGGACCCCGGGGGGCGGGCAACGAGCGCCGAGCAGAGCGGAGGAAGCATGAGCGTGCTGGAGCGGGTCTCCGGACCGGAGGACCTCGCGGGGCTGAGCCGTGCCGAGCTGACGGAGCTCGCGGCGGAGATCCGCGACTTCCTCGTCACCCACGTCTCCGCCACCGGCGGGCACCTGGGCCCGAACCTCGGCGTGGTCGAGCTGACCGTCGCGGTGCACCGGGTCTTCGACTCGCCGCGCGACTCGATCGTCTTCGACACCGGCCACCAGTCCTACGTGCACAAGCTGCTCACGGGCCGGAAGGACTTCTCCACCCTGCGCCAGCAGGGCGGGCTCGCCGGCTACCCCGACCGCGGGGAGTCCGTGCACGACATCGTGGAGTCCTCCCACGCGTCCTCCTCCCTGTCCTGGGCCGACGGGATCTCGCGCGGCTACGCAATGACGGGTCAGGACGACCGCCACACCGTGGTCGTCGTCGGCGACGGCGCCCTGACGGGCGGCATGGCCTGGGAGGCCGTGAACAACATCGCCTCCGACCGGCGCCGGAAGGTCGTGATCGTCGTCAACGACAACGGCCGCTCCTACGCGCCGACCGTCGGCGGCTTCGCCAACCACCTCGCCGAGCTGCAGGCCAGCGTCCAGCAGGGGGTGGACGCGGTGCGCACCGACCGCCGCTACGAGCAGACCCTCGAGTCGGTCAAGCGGCTGCTCGCCTCCTCCGGGCCCCTGGGCGAGATGGTCTACCGCGGGCTGCACGGGATGAAGCAGGGGATCAAGGACGTCGTGGTGCCCCAGGGCATCTTCGAGGACCTCGGCATGAAGTACGTGGGCCCGGTCGACGGCCACGACCTCGAGGCCCTCGAGCAGGCGCTGTCCAACGCGAAGAACTTCGGCGGGCCCGTGATCGTGCACGCCATCACCGAGAAGGGCCACGGCTACGGCCCGGCGACCGCCCACGTGGACGACCAGTTCCACGCGGTGGGCGTGATCGACCCGGTGACCGGGCGCTCGACCGCCACCAGCTCCGAGCGCAGCTGGACGGCCGTGTTCCGCGACGAGATCGCCCGCATCGCCGACGAGCGCGAGGACGTCGTGGGCATCACCGGCGCGATGCTCATCCCCGTGGGGCTGCAGAAGATGCAGGCCGCCCACCCGGAGCGCGTGGTCGACGTCGGCATCGCCGAGCAGCACGCGATCGCCATGGCCGCCGGGATGGCCTACGGCGGCCTGCACCCCGTCGTGGCCCTCTACGCGACCTTCCTCAACCGCGGCTTCGACCAGCTGCTGATGGACGTCGCCCTGCACCGGGCCGGGGTCACCGTGGTCCTCGACCGGGCCGGGGTCACCGGTCCCGACGGCCCCAGCCACCACGGGATGTGGGACCTGGCGCTGCTGCAGATCGTGCCCGGGCTGCACCTGGCCGCCCCGCGCGACGAGCCCACCCTCGTGGAGGAGCTGCGCGAGGCCGTGGCCGTCGACGACGCCCCCACGGTGGTGCGCTACCCGAAGGGCTCCGTCGGCGCGCCCGTCCCCGCCCTCGAGCGCCTCGGGGACGGCGTGGACGTGCTCGCCCGGCGCGGGGCCGAGAGCACCGCGCCCGGCGCCCGACGCGACGTCCTGCTGGTGTCGGTCGGGGCGATGAGCGGGCTGGTCCTCGACGTCGCCGACCGGCTCGAGGCCCACGGCGTCTCCTCGACCGTGGTCGACCCCCGGTGGGTGCTGCCCGTGCCGGGCGCCGTGCTCGAGCTCGCCGCGCAGCACCGGATCGTCGTCGTCGTCGAGGACGGCGTGCGCGCCGGGGGCATCGGCTCCCGGATCCGCCAGGAGATGCGCGCGGCGGGCGTGGACACCGCCCTCAACGAGGTGGGCCTGCCCACCGAGTTCCTCGCCCACGGCTCCCGCGCCCAGGTCCTCGAGCGCGTGGGGCTCACCGCCCGGCGCGTCGCCCAGGACACGCTCGCCTCCGTGCTCGGCACCCGGGTGCCGTACGCCCGCTCCGCCGGCCCGGACACCGGGGCCGGGCCGGTCGTGCCCGGCCGGCAGGACGTGGCCGACGACGCCCGCCTGCGCCACCGCGGCTGAGCGCACGGCCCCGGCCCGGGCACCGGGGCGCCCCCGGCCGGCAGCGGCCCGCGGCGGGTCCCCCGTGCGCGCTCCCGGCCCCGGACGACGGCGGCCGGCTCACCCCTCCAGGAGGATCCGGCCGCCCTCCACGCGGACGTCGCGGGGCTCGAGCCCGGTCTCGGCGGGCCCGGCGAGAACCTCCCCGGTGGCCAGGTCGAAGCGCGAGTCGTGGCACGGGCAGACGTAGGCGCCGTCGCGCGGGGCGACCGTGCACCCCTGGTGCGGGCACACGGGGGAGTAGGCCACCACCGTCCCCTCCGCCGGGCGTCCGACGACGGCCTGCACCCCGTCGCGGTCCACCCTCAGGCCCGAGCCGACGGGCAGGTCCTCCAGCGCCCCGGCGTCGACCGTGCCGGCCGCGCCCTGCGGCTCGTCCCCGCCGCCGCACGCGGTCAGCGCCGCACCGGCGGCCAGCCCGGTCGCCCCGAGCACGAGGCGCCGCGACGGCCCGGAGCCCGCGCCCGGCGGCGCCCCCGGCGGTGCGGGGTGCGGCGCGGCCCCGGGCGGCAGCGCGGTCGGGGGGTTCGGCGGGGGCGCGGGCTGCTGGTGCACGGGGATCTCCTGGGCGAGGGGACGGGTCCGGCGCCAGTCTAGGCGGGCCGGCCGGCCCCCGCCCGGCCGGGGTGCCGGCGTCCGCGGCGGTGATCGCCCACAGCGGAGCACCCGCCGGGGCGGTGTCGGGACGCGGGAGGTCGTCAGTAGGATGACGACCACAGCACACGGTCCGGGACCCGCCCGGACGGACGGAAGGACACCACCATGATCAAGCGCCTCATCTTCGCGACGGGCTTCGGCGTCGGCTTCGTGGTCGGCTCGGCCTCGGGTCGCAAGAGCTACGAGACCCTCAAGGCCAACGCCCTGCGCACGTGGCAGGACCCCAAGGTCCAGGAGAAGGTCTCCGAGGGCACCGACTGGGTCAAGGCCGAGGTTCCCGTCGTCGGCGAGAAGCTGGCCGACGGTGCCAAGAAGGCCGCCGGCACGGTCGGGGCGAAGGCCTCCGACGCCTCGGCGACCGTCAGGGACAAGGTCACCGGGGGCTCCGGTGACGGGGGCGGGACCCCGGCCGGCGGCACCGGCGCCTCGAGCGACTACGCCGACCTGCGCGCGGCGGAGCCGGTGACCCCCGAGTCCCCGATGTCCCCGGCCGAGCCCCGTCCCGCCGAGGGCGGGCCCGGGCACTGACCGGTCCGGCGACGGGCCCGACCCGCCGCGCACGAGGGCCCCGGCCGGACGGCCGGGGCCCTCGTGCGCCCGGTCGCCGGAGCGCTCCGCGCCGGCTCAGCCGGCGCTCCGGTCCTCTCCGGACCGGCCCTCCGGCCCGTGGCCGGGATCGGCGTCGGCGGTCCCGTCGGCGTCCGCGCCGCCGAGCCCGGGGTCCGCGTGCTCCGTGTGGTGGGCTGCGGTCTCCCGCTCGGCCCGCTTGCGGGCCCGCAGCTCCCGCCAGGCCGCGGCCAGCGCGGGCGCGGTGAGCTCGACCTGCCACGGCCGGGCCCCGAGGGCGGTGAGCCGGTCCGCGACGGCCTGGTCGGAGGTGCTGCGCGGCGGCTGCCAGCACAGTCGCCGCAGGTGCTCCGGGGTCAGGAGGTTCTCCGTGGGCAGCCCGTGCTCCTCGGCCAGCCGCGCCACGATCGGCTTGAGGGCCTTCAGCCGGGCGGCCGCCTCGGGCCGCTTGGCCTCCCAGGCCTTCACCGGCGGCAGGGCCTCCGAGCGGACGGTGAAGGGCACGAGCTCGGTGGCCCGCCGGGCCTCGTCGACCGCGCGCACCCAGCGGGGGCCCTCGCGGGCGGCCAGCCGCCCGTGGAAGCCGGGGGTCGCCAGCAGCTGCGGGACCGTGCGCGGCATCGCCTGCGCGGCGGCCACGAGCGCCGCGTCGGGCAGCAGCCGGCCGGGGGAGAGGTCCTTGTGCTGGGCGAGCTTCTCGCGCTCCTCCCACAGGTTGCGCAGCGCGGTGAGCTGGCGGCGGCCCTTGACCTTCGTGATCCCGGAGGTCCGCCGCCACGGGTCCTTGCGCGGGGGCGCCGGCGGCGCGGTGCGCACCGCCTCGAACTCCTGCAGCGCCCACTCGAGCTTGCCGCCCTCCCGCAGCACGTCCTCGAGGGCCCAGCGCAGCTGGATGAGCATCTCCACGTCGAGCGCGGCGTAGTTGAGCCAGTCCGTCGGCAGCGGCCGCCGCGACCAGTCCACCGCGGAGTGCTCCTTGGCGAGGGTGTAGCCCAGCAGCTCCTCGGTCATCGCCGCGAGCCCGACCCGGCGCAGCCCGGCGATCCGCCCGCCCAGCTCGGTGTCGAACAGCGCGTCCGGGTGCATGTCCAGCGCCCGCAGGGAGGGCAGGTCCTGGGTGGCCGCGTGCAGGACCCACTCCACGCCCGAGAGCGCCTCCCCGAGCACGGCCAGCGAGCCGGTGGCCTCCGGGTCGATCAGCAGCGTCCCGACGCCCTCGCGGCGCAGCTGCACGAGGAAGGCCCGCTGGCCGTAGCGGAACCCGGAGGCCCGCTCGGTGTCGATGGCGGCCGGGCCGGTGCCCGCGGCGACCGCGGCCGCGGCCCGCTCGAGCCCGGCGGCGGTCCCGATCACGGGCGGGATGCCGTCGAACGGCGCGGACAGGTGCACGCTGTCGGGGATCGCGTAGTCCTCGAAGCCGGCGACCACGGGGGTCGCGGGGTTCTCGGTCGCGGCGGATCGGGCGGCTGGCTCGGTCACGGGGTCGTCTTCGATTCTGTCTCGGCCCCGGGGCGGGGCGCGGTCGGTCGGGGTGGTCCTCAGCGGCGCGGGTGCAGCACGGTCACGCCCTGCGGGTAGGGCGGCAGGCCGGCGAAGGTGCAGACCGTGTCCGCCCAGGCCGCCAGGTGGGGCTCCACGTCGGGGCCGTCGGGCGTCCACGCCGCGCGCAGCTCGACGTCGGCGCCCTCCTCCTGGTCGCCCAGCACCCCGAAGCCCTCCGCGAGGACCCGGGACGCGGTGCCGCCCTCCCGAGAATATCCGGCCCGGTGCCGCTCGAGCGCCTCGAGCAGCCAGGCCCACGCGAGCGCGCCCGTGCCCGCGTCCCGGCCGACCTCCCGGGCGACCGCCGCGCGGGCCCAGGTCACGACCCGGAAGGCCCCGCCCCAGGCCGGGGGCTCGGCGGGGTCGTGGAGCAGCACGAAGCGCCCGGTGGCCAGCTCGTCGCCGGCCGCACCGCCCGAGCGGCCACCGGCCACGAGGACGTCCGCGGCCGGACCGGAGCGGCGGCCCGCGGCCGGCGCGGCGACGACGCCCGCGACCCGGCGGACGTCGGCCCGCACGGCCACCGCGAACGGGGCGAGGTGGCCGGGGGCGGGGATCTCGGTGAGCTCGATGCCGTCCCGCGGGTGCGCCCGGCGCAGATGGGCGAGGGCGGCCCGGAAGTCCTGGGGCACCTGCGACAGGCCGTTGTCCGCACTCACACTGGCAGGGTAGGCGCTGGCCCGCCCGCGCGGGCCGTGCCACGCCGCCCGCCCCGCGGCGCGGCGGGTCCGGCCGGCGGCGGGGCCGTCAGGACTGCGCGGGCACGAGGCGGACGGAGACCGAGTTGATGCAGTAGCGCAGGTCGGTGGGCGTGGGGAAGCCCTCGCCGCCGAAGACGTGCCCGAGGTGGGAGTCGCAGGCCGCGCACCGGACCTCGACGCGCTCGGCGCCCAGGCTCGTGTCCTTGAGGTAGCGCACCCTGTCCTCCGCGAGCGGGGCCCAGAACGAGGGCCAGCCGCAGTGGGCGTCGAACTTCGTGTCCGAGCGGAACAGCTCGGCCCCGCAGGCCCGGCAGCCGTAGACGCCCTCGGTCGTGGTGTTCCAGTACTCGCCGGTGAAGGGCCGCTCCGTCCCGGCCTCCCGGAGGACGTGGAACTCCTCGGGGGTCAGGACCGCGCGCCAGTCCTGCTCGGTGCGGGGGGCTTCCCCGGCGGCCTCGCCGGGGCGGGTGGTCTCGGTCATGGCGTCCTCCTGGGTCGGGTGCTGGCTCCCGGTCCGGTCCCCGCGGGGCTCCGCGGCCGGCGGGCCGGGCCGTCCGCAGGGACAACGACGTGCCGGGCGGGGTTATGCCCGGGCCCCGGCGGGCGCCCGTGGAAGACTGGGGACATGCTCCGTCGACTCCTGCCGCCCGCCGCCCCCGATCCCGAGCCGGCCGCGCAGTGGGCCCGGGGAGCGGTGGTCGGCGCCGCGGCGACCGTCGGCGCGGCCTCGCTGACGTTCGGGCTCTCCAGCGCCGCCGCGGCCTACTTCGCCCGGCAGGTCGTGGTGCCCCCGCGCTACCGCTCCGAGGACCTGCCCGTGCTGGGCACGTCCCGCACGGGGGAGGAGGGCGAGCCCGGCGCCGAGACGGTCGTGCGGCTGCCGGCCACCGTGGACACGACCGTGGAGGGCACCTACAGCCTGCGCTTCGACGCCGGCCGCGGCCACGCCCGGATCGGGGCCATCCGCTCCTGGTCGCCCGCGGAGGGCACGGTCACCCGCGTCGTCGAGGAGGTCTACTCGGGCGACCTGTCCCGGGCGAGCCGGGGCTTCTGGTCCGGGACCGTCTACCCCGACCCGGGGGCCGCCGGCCTGCCGTACGAGGAGGTCGAGATCCCCATCGAGGTCGGCCCGGCCCCGTGCTGGGTCGTGCCCGCCCACGGCGGTCCCACCCCGGCGGGGGAGCGGCCCCGGATGCTGCCCGGCCCGTGGGCGATCATGGTCCACGGCCGCGGCGCCAGCCGCATGGAGACGATCCGGGCCGTGCCCACGGCCCGCGCCCTCGGGCTGACCTCGCTGCTGATCTCCTACCGCAACGACCGGGAGGCCCCGCCCACCCACGACTTCCGCTACGGCCTCGGGTTCACCGAGTGGAAGGACGTCCAGACGGCGATCAGCTACGCGAAGTCCCGGGGGGCGACCCAGATCGTGCTCTTCGGCTGGTCGATGGGCGGGGCGATCGCGCTGCAGACGGCCGACCTGACGTTCTACCGGGACGACATCGCCGCCCTCGTGCTCACCGGCCCGGTCGTGGACTGGTTCGAGCTCATCGCCCACCACTCCCGCACCCGGCGGATCCCCTCCGGGATCGGGCGGCTGGCCACGAACCTGATCTCCCACCCCGCCGGCCGGATGCTCACCGGGCTGGCGGCCCCGGTGGACCTCAAGGCCCTGGACTGGCTCTCCCGCGCCCAGCACCTGCGCACCCGCACCCTGGTGCTGCACTCGGTCGACGACGAGTTCGTGCCCGCGGCCGGCTCCCGCCGGCTCGCCGAGCTCAGCCCGCTGGTCGACTTCGTGCCCTTCACCCGGGCCCGGCACACCAAGGAGTGGAACGTGGACCCGCGCCGCTGGGAGGACGCGGTGCGCTCCTGGCTGCCGCAGCGGCTGGCCGAGCACGCGCGCACGACCGGGCCCGCGCCCGGCACCGCCGCCGGTGCGGGCAGCACCGCGGCCGAGGGTGCGGCGGGCGCGGGCGCTCAGGCCTGAAGCGCCGCGGTCCGGCCGCCGGTCAGCCGCAGCAGGTCGGCGGGGGCGAGCTCGACGTCGAGGCCCCGCCGTCCGCCGGAGACCAGCACGGTCTCCCACGCGAGCGCCGAGTCGTCGAGCAGCAGCGGTGCGGGCGTGCGCTGGCCCAGCGGCGAGATCCCGCCGACCACGTAGCCGGTGCGCCGCTCCGCCGCCCGCGGCTCGGCCAGGGCCGCGCGCTTCCACCCCAGTGCCGCCGCGGCCGCCCGCAGGGACAGCCGGGCGGAGACGGGCACGACCGCGACCGCCCAGTCCCGGTCGTGGACGACCATCAGCGTCTTGAGCACCTGGCCCGGGTCGCGGCCCAGGGCGGCGGCGGCCTCCGCGCCGAAGGACGCCGCGCCCGGGTCGTGGTCGTAGGGGTGCAGCACGTGGGCCACCCCCGCGTCCTCGAGCACGGCCACCGCGGCGGTGGGTCCCGTCCGGCCGCGCCCGGCCACGGCGCTCAGCCCTCCTGGAGCTCGCGGACCCGGCGCTTGATCCGGGCGAGCATCGCGGACATCCCCCGCATCCGCAGGGGCGAGACGAGCTGGGTGAGCCCGAAGCGCTCCGGCAGGTCGTCGGGGACCGCCAGGACCTCCCGGGCGGGCAGCCCGTCGAGGCCCTCGTGCAGGATCGAGGCGAAGCCGCGGGTCGTCGGGGCCTCCGCGGGCGCTGAGAAGAACAGCCGCACGGGGGTCTCCGGGCCCGGGGCGGCGTCCTCGGCCCACTCGACGGCCAGGAACAGGGGGGACTGGCACTCCACGACCTGCTCGAGCTCCTCGGGGTGCTCGCCCAGCCGCTCCGGCAGCGCCGGCAGCGACCGGGAGAACTCGAGCAGCAGCTGCAGCTTGTCCTCCTGCGGCACGGCCGTGAAGTCCTCGACCAGCTCCTCGAGCTGGGCCGGCAGCGCCGCGCTCACGCCCCGGCCCCCGGGGCCTCGCCGCGCTCCTCGCCCAGCACGATCGGCACGCGCACCGAGTTGCCCCACTCCGTCCAGGACCCGTCGTAGTTGCGGACCTTCTCGAACCCCAGCAGGTACTTGAGCACGAACCACGTGTGCGAGGAGCGCTCGCCGATGCGGCAGTAGGCGATGACGTCGTCGTCGTCGCTCAGCCCCGCCTCGTCGCGGTAGACGGCCTCGAGCTCGGCCCGCGGGCGGAACCGCCCGTCCTCGGCCGCCGCCCGGGCCCACGGCACGGACGCGGCGGTGGGGATGTGCCCGCCGCGCAGGGTGCCCTCCTGCGGGTAGTCGGGCATGTGGGTGCGCTCGCCCGTGTACTCGGGCAGCGAGCGCACGTCGATCAGCGGGCCCCGCCCGAGGTGGGCGAGCACGTCCTCCTGGTAGGCCCGGCCCCGGGCGTCCTCGCGCTCGACGACGGGGTAGTCGGCGCGCGGGCGCTCGACCTTCTCGGTGGACAGCTCGCGGCCCTCGGCGACCCACTTGTCGCGCCCGCCGTTCATCAGGCGCACGTCGGGGTGGCCGAAGAGCTCGAAGACCCACAGCGCGTAGGCGGCCCACCAGTTGGACTTGTCGCCGTAGACCACCACGGTCGTGTCGCGGGAGATGCCCTTGCGCGACATCAGCTCCGCGAAGCCGGCGCCGTCCACGTAGTCGCGGGTGTCGGGACGGTTGAGGTCGGTGTGCCAGTCGACCTTGACGGCACCGGGCACGTGGCCGGTCTCGTAGAGCAGCACGTCCTCGTCGGACTCGACGACGACCACGCCGGGGTCGTCCAGGTGGTCGGCGACCCACTGGGTCGACACCAGCTTCTCGGGGTGCGCGTACTGCGCGAACTCGTCGTTGTTCTCCACGGCAACGCCCATGGTGGTTCCTTCCGGGTCGGGAGCGGGGGACCCTCGCGGGCCAGGTCTGCCCCCAGCTTAGGGGCCGGGACCGGCAGGTGCGCCCCGCCCCGGCGCGGCTCCCCGTCCCGGCTCCCCGTCCCGGCCCCGCGCCCCGGCCCCGCACCGCGGCCGGGGCGCGGCGGATAGGATCGCGGGAGCACCGTCGTGCGCCCGCCGGCGCGCGGACCGCCCACCGAACCGCCGCTCCCGGCGGACAGAGAGGTCGCCCCTTGAGCACCGAGACCGTCCACCTCACCGACCGCCGCCCGCACGTGTCGGCGGATGAACTGCTGGCGGGCTTCCGGCCGTCGGAGCGCTTCGGGGAGGTCTCCTTCGACACCTACCGGCCCGACCCGCAGCAGCCCTCGCAGGCGCGGGCCGTGGAGGAGCTGCGCCGGTTCGCGGACTCGGTGGGCCGGGACGGGGGCGGCGGCTTCCTCGCCCGTCTCTTCGGGGGCGGGTCCCGGACGGACGTGCGCCAGGGCATCTACCTCGACGGCGGCTTCGGCGTGGGCAAGACCCACCTGCTCGCCTCCCTGTGGCACGCCGTGCCCGGGCCCAAGGCCTTCGGCACGTTCGTGGAGTACACCAACCTCGTGGGCGCCCTGACCTTCCGCAAGGCCGTCGACGCGCTGAGCTCCTACACGCTCGTGTGCATCGACGAGTTCGAGCTCGACGACCCGGGGGACACCGTGCTGATGTCCCGGCTGATGCGGGAGCTCTCCGACGCCGGGGTGCGGATCGCGGCCACCTCCAACACCCTGCCGGGCTCCCTGGGCGAGGGCCGCTTCGCCGCCCAGGACTTCCAGCGCGAGATCCAGGTCCTCGCCGACCAGTTCGAGGTGCTGCGCATCGACGGCGAGGACTTCCGCCACCGCGGGCTGCCGCAGGCCCCGGCCCCGCTCGCGGACGTGGAGCTCGAGGCGGTGGTCGAGCAGCGCTTCGGGGGCCGGGTCGTGGCCGCCGACGCGTTCGCGGACCTCGTCGAGCACCTCTCGCACGTCCACCCCTCCCGCTACCGCAAGCTCATCGAGGGCGTCGACGCGGTGGTCTGGCGCGAGGTGCGCACCATCGAGCAGCAGGCCGTGGCGCTGCGCTTCGTGGTGCTCGCCGACCGTCTCTACGACAAGAACCTGCCGATCATCGCCTCGGGCCGGCCTTTCGACCAGGTCTTCACCCCGGAGATGATGGCCGGCGGCTACCAGAAGAAGTACTACCGGGCCGTCTCCCGGCTCACCGCCCTCGCCCGCGAGGGGATCCTGGGCGACGTCTCGGCCGTGTGAGGCCCCGCCCCGGCGGGGCGTGCCGCGCGGGAGGGCCGTCCGCGGGCACCGGGGGACCCTCGCGAGCACGCGGTCCCCGGTGAGGCCGCAGCGGCACCGGGGCGCGGGGAGCCCGCCCCGGGCACGACGAAGGCCCCGGCTCACGAGGAGCCGGGGCCTTGTCCCTATCTGCCGTGCGCGATACTGGGTTCGAACCAGTGACCTCTTCGGTGTGAACGAAGCGCGCTACCACTGCGCCAATCGCGCTTGCTGCTCCAGAACCATAACGCACATCCGTCGCGGTGGCCAAACGGGACCGGGGCGCGCGCCGGAGGCCGTTCCGTGACCCCCGGAGCGGCCGTCTGCGGGCCCGCCCGGGCGCACGCGCCGGCCCCGATGGAAGCCGGGGCGGCTCCGGCAGGGGGTGACCCGGCCCGGCGCCGGTGGCCCCCGGCGGCCCGTGCCGGGGCGATTTGGCGTTCCGGCGAGCGGTCCCGTACAGTCTTTCCCTGTCAGGAACACGGGTTCCCACCGGGACCGCCGCGAGGCGGGACCACCGGGTGCCGCACAGGGCCGACCACCGGGCGACCGGGAGGAGCAGCTGTGCTAGAGTTCCGAACCGGACGATCGCCGATCGCCCGGACAGACATGCGGACGTAGCTCAGCTGGTAGAGCACCACCTTGCCATGGTGGATGTCGCGGGTTCGACTCCCGTCGTCCGCTCGCTCAGGTCACGGCACCCCGTGCCGTGACCAGCGGCCCCGTCCGCGAGGACGAGGTCCCCGGTGGGGTGGCCGAGTGGTTAGGCAGCGGCCTGCAAAGCCGTCAACGCGGGTTCGAATCCCGTCTCCACCTCGGTGCACACCCACCACGCACCGACGGTTCCCGCGAGGGTGCCGGCGGACAGGCGCGATTGGCGCAGCGGTAGCGCGCTTCCCTGACACGGAAGAGGTCACTGGTTCGATCCCAGTATCGCGCACGAGGGCGAAGGCCCCGGCTCAGCGAGCCGGGGCCTTCGCCGTGCCCGGGGTGCGTCCTGTCCGAGGCGCCCGGTAGCGTGCCGGACGGAGCCCGGGGGACCGGGGCGGCGAGAGCGGGGAAGGCGGCGAGCGGCGTGACACAGCCCAGGCTGGCGGAGCAGACCGAGTACGGCAGGATGTACGCGCGCTCCACCTCGGAGCAGGCCACCGTCCCGTCCATCACCACGGTCATCTCCCGCGCCGCCCACGACCTCGGCGGCTGGTACGGCTACACCGCCGCCCAGGCCGCCGTGCGCGACGACCGGCTGCGCCAGGCCCTCGGCTCGCCCGCGCAGCTGCGCGCCGTGGTCCGCGACGCCGCGAAGGCCGCCGAGCGCCACCGGGACGCCGCCGCCGCCCGCGGCGACCGGGTGCACTCCTACGCCGAGCAGATCGCCCTGCGCGCCATGGGCCGCCCGCACCGGGCCGCCGAGGCCCGCGCGACCCTCGCCGAGCACGGCGAGGAGCGCTTCGCCTCCCGCTTCGACGAGTGGTGGGACCTCTACGCCCCCGAGCCGCTCGCGGTCGAGGTCACCGTGTGGAACTCCACCGTCGGCTACGCCGGCACCCTCGACCTCGTGGCCCGCATCGCCGGGCGCACCTGCCTGATCGACTACAAGACCAAGGGCACCGACCGGGACGGGCGGGTCAAGGCCCTGGACCCCAAGGTCGTCACCCAGCTCGTCGCCGGCCTCAAGGCCGAGGAGCAGCTCGTCGACGCCGAGACCGGCCGGTGGGAGCCCTGGGCCCACGGCGACGCCGACCTGCTGCTGGGCGTCGCGATCGGGGAGACCGAGGTCGTGCCCGTGCAGGCGGTGCCGGCGGTGCTCGAGGCCCACTGGTACAAGTTCTGCGCCCTGCACCGGGTCTGGACGCACGAGACCGCCCTGGCCGCCGCGGGGCCCGCCCTGCGCCCCGTGCCGCCCCCGCCCGTGACCGCCCCGGCCGCCGACTGACGCCCCGGCGTGCCCGGGCGCCGGGCGGCCCGTAGACTCGGGAGGGTCGGAAGCGAGGTCCCTCCATGCCCATCCTGCCCGTCCGCACCATCGGCGACCCCGTCCTGCGCACCCGCGCGCAGGAGGTCACGGTGCACGACGACGCCCTGCGCCGCCTCGTGGCGGACATGCACGAGACGATGCTCGACGTCGGCGGCGTCGGCCTGGCCGCGCCCCAGGTCGGGGTGAGCCTGCGCGTGTTCACGTGGGCGGTCGAGGGCTCGAGCGGCCACGTCGTCAACCCGGTGCTGGAGGTCGGCGAGGAACCCCAGGAGGGCGGGGAGGGCTGCCTGTCCGTGCCCGGGCTCGGCTTCGAGACCCCGCGCCGGAACTGGGCCCGCGTCACGGGCACGGACGTCCACGGCGAGCCCCTGGTCGTCGAGGGCACCGGGCTGCTCGCCCGGCTGCTCCAGCACGAGACCGACCACCTGGACGGGCGCCTCTACGTCGACCGCCTCGAGGGCCCCGCCCGGCGGGAGGCGATGCGCACCCTGCGCGCCGCCGACTACGGCCGGGTCGTGGGCGAGGTCGCGGGGGAGCGGGCCGGGTCCGTCGGCTCCTCCTTCGGGGCCGGCTCCCGCGGTGCCGCCCCGGGACCCCGGCGCGGCGCCGCCTTCGGCGCCTGACCCCGGCCCCACCTCCCCCTGCAGACCCCAGGAGATTCGTGAAGATCCTCTACGCCGGCACGCCCGCCGTGGCCGTGCCGCCCCTCGTCCACCTCGCCGAGCGCCCCGACGCCGAGATCGTCGGCGTGCTCACCCGCACGGACGCCCCCGTGGGCCGGCGCAGGGTGCTCACGCCCTCGCCCGTGGCCCAGGAGGCCGAGCGGCGGGGCCTGCCCGTGCTGAAGGCCAACCGCGTGGACGCCGCGCTGACCGGACGGCTCCGGGAGCTCGGCGCCGACGTCGCCGCGGTGGTCGCCTACGGGGCGCTGGTGCCGCGGGAGGCCCTCGAGGCGCTGCCGCACGGCTGGGTGAACCTGCACTTCTCCCTCCTGCCGCGCTGGCGCGGGGCGGCCCCCGTCCAGCGGGCCCTCATGGCGGGGGAGACGGTCGCGGGGGCGAGCACGTTCCTGCTCGAGACCGGGCTGGACACCGGGCCCGTGATCGCCACCACGACCGACCCGGTGCGCCCGGAGGACACCGCCGGCACCGTCCTGGACCGGCTCTCCCGGACCGCGGCGCCCCTGCTCGCGGACTCGCTGCGGGCCGTGGTCGACGGCACCGCCCGCCCCGAGCCCCAGCACGGGGAGGTCACCCTCGCCCCCAAGCTCACCGGGGAGGACGCCCGCGTGCGCTGGGACGAGCCCGCCGCCGCCGTGGCCGCCCGGGTGCGCGGGGTGAGCCCCGAACCGGGTGCCTGGACCCTCCTGGACGGGCGCCGGCTCAAGCTCGGGCGCGTCGAGCCCCGCCCGGACGAGCACGGCCTGGCCCCCGGCGAGTGCGCCCTGCGCGACGGGTCGGTGCTCGTGGGCACCGGCGCCGGCGCCGTGCGCCTGACCGAGGTGCAGCCGGCCGGGAAGAAGGCCATGGACGCCGCCGCCTGGGCGCGCGGCACGGGCACGGCCGGGGTGGTGCTCGGATGAGCCCCCGCGAGTCGGCACCCGGCGGGAACGACCGCCGCGGGCAGCGGCCCGAGCACGGCGACGGCTCCCGCCGCAACGCCCGCGGCCACGAGCGCAACCGGCGCGGGCTCGCCGAGCGGCAGCGCTCCGCCGCGGCCCCCTCCCGGCGCACCCGCGGCGCGGACCCGGCCCGGCTGGCCGCGTTCGAGACGCTGCGGGCCGTGAGCGCCGAGGGCGCCTACGGCAACCTCGTGCTCCCCGGACGGGTGCGCGCCCACCGGCTCGACCGGCGGGACGCCGCCTTCGCCACCGAGCTGGCCTACGGGGCGCTGCGCCGCCAGGGCACCTGGGACGCGGTCCTGGCCCGGTGCGTGGACCGTCCCCTCGACCGCCTCGACGGCGCGGTCCTCGACGCCCTGCGCCTGGGCGTCCACCAGCTGCTCGCGATGCGCGTGCCCGACCACGCCGCCCTGGACCGCACCGTGGGCCTCGTGCGCGCCGAGATCGGCGCCGGGCCCGGCGGCCTGGTCAACGCCGTCCTGCGCAAGGTCGCGGCCAAGGACCTGGCGGCCTGGACCGCCGAGCTCGAGGCCGAGGCCCCCGACGAGACCGCGCGCCTGGGCCTGCGCCACGCCCACCCGGCGTGGCAGGTCCGCGCCCTGCGCCAGGCGCTCGTGGCCCACGGCCGCGACGCCGGCGAGCTCGAGGCGCTGCTCGAGGCCGACAACGCGCCCCCCGTGGTCAACCTCGTGGCGCTGCCCGGACTGGGCGAGCTGGACGAGGCCCTCGGGGCCGGGGCCCGGGCCGGGGAGCTCGTGCCCGGTTCGGCGCTCAGCAGCGGCGGGGACCTGCACCGGCTCGCCTCCGTGCGCGCCGGCGGCGTCCGCGTCCAGGACGCCGGCTCGCAGCTGGTCGCCCGCGCCCTCGTGGCCGCCGGCGGGGACGTCGCCGCCGGCGAGCGCTGGCTGGACCTGTGCGCCGGGCCCGGCGGGAAGGCCGCCCTGCTGGCCGCGCTCGCCGACGCCCACGGCGCCCGGCTGACCGCCAACGAGGTCGCCCCGCACCGGGCGGAGCTCGTGCGCCGGGCCCTGCGCCCCGTGCCCGCGCGGGCGTGGGAGGTGCGCACGGGCGACGGCCGGGAGGCCGCGGCGCTGCTGGGCGGGCGCCCCGCCGCCGAGGCCGGCTTCGACCGGGTGCTCGTCGACGCCCCGTGCACCGGGCTGGGCGCCCTGCGCCGCCGCCCCGAGTCGCGCTGGCGGCGCACCCCCCGGGACCTCGCCGAGCTGGGGCCGCTCCAGCGGCAGCTGCTGCGGGCCGCGGCCGACGTCACCCGCCCCGGCGGGCTGATCGCCTACGTCACCTGCTCCCCGCACGCGGCCGAGACCCTGGCCGTGGTCGAGGACGTCCTGCGCGAGCGCGCGGACCTCGAGGCGGTCGACGCCCTCGGCCCCGTCCGGGAGGCGGCCCTGCCCGGGGCCCTCGAGGGCGAGCGCGACCCGGGCCTGTCCCGGGACGGCGGTCCCGCCACCGTCCAGCTGTGGCCCCACGTCCACGGCACCGACGCCATGTTCCTGGCCCTGCTGCGCAGGCGCTGACCGCACCCCGACCGACCGAATCCCAGGAGCTCCCGTGCCCCGGACCTGCATCCACCCCTCCCTGCTCTCCGCCGACTTCGCCAACCTCGAGACGGAGCTGCGCCGGATCGGCACCGCCGACGCCGTGCACGTGGACGTCATGGACAACCACTTCGTCCCCAACCTCACCCTGGGGCTGCCGGTGGTGGAGCGCATCCAGGCCGTCAGCGCGGTCCCGCTGGACATCCACCTCATGATCGAGGACGCCGACCGGTGGGCCCCCGCCTACGCCGAGCTCGGCTGCGAGTCGGTGACCTTCCACGCCGAGGCCGCCCGCGCCCCGCTCAAGCTCGCCCGCGACCTGCGCGCCCACGGCGCCCGCGCCGGGATGGCCCTGCGCCCGGCCACGCCCGTGGAGCCCTACCTCGACCTGCTCCCCGAGCTGGACATGCTGCTGGTCATGACGGTCGAGCCGGGCTTCGGCGGCCAGGCGTTCCTCGAGGTGACGCTGCCGAAGATCCGCCGGGCCGCCGAGGCGATCCGCGCCGGGGGCGGGCAGGTCGCGCTGCAGGTCGACGGCGGGATCACCGAGGAGACCATCGTGCGCGCCGCCGAGGCCGGTGCGGACACCTTCGTGGCCGGCTCGGCCGTCTACGGCACGGGGGACCCCGAGGCGGCGATCGCCGCCCTGCGCGGGGCCGCCCGCGCGGCCCGGGGCTGAGCGGTCGGCGCCACCCCGCGGGGCGGGCGGCGCCGGTCCCGCGTGGGCTGTGCCATAATCGGGGGCAACAACGTGTTCCGGGGTCGGTGCAAGTCCGAACCGGCGGTCACAGTCCGCGAACCGGACACCGTGCACCGGCAGGCGCCCGCCGCCCGCCGGGAGCGGTGCCCGGCCGAACCGGTGGAACTCCGGTACCGACAGTCACAGTCTGGATGGAAGGCAGCACGTTCGACGCCCCCTGCCGGCGCGCCCACGCGGACGCCCGGGAGCCCGGCGCCGTCGTCCTGCCCCCCGGTCGGAGACCCGGGGAAGGACGGCGGGAGATGCACCCCCAGCGCGACCACGGCGGCGACGCCGAGCGCGCGGCCATGCGGGCCGCGCTGCACGCGGCCGCCCGCGGCCCGCGCGGCGCGAACCCGCTCGTGGGCGCGGTCCTCGTGGACGCCTCCGGCCGGATCCTGCACGAGGGCCACCACCGCGGCGCCGGCACCCCCCACGCCGAGGTCGACGTCCTGCAGCGCGCCGCCGCCGCCGGCACGGACCTGCGCGGCACCACCATGTACGTCTCCCTGGAGCCCTGCGACCACTGGGGCCGGACCGGCCCGTGCTCCCGGGCGATCGTGGCCGCCGGGGTGCCCCGCGTCGTCTACGGCGCCCCCGACCGCACCACCGCCGCCGCCGGCGGGGCGCGCACCATGCGCGCAGCCGGGGTCGAGGTCCGCCCCGGCCCGCTGGCCGACGAGGCCGAGGCCCTCAACGACCGGTGGGCCGAGACGATGCGCGCCCAGCGCCCCTTCGTGACCCTCAAGGTCGCCCAGTCCCTCGACGCCCGGATCGCCGCCGCCGACGGCACCAGCCAGTGGATCACCTCGTCCTCGGCCCGCGAGCACGGCCACGACCTGCGCGCCCTGGCCGACGCCGTGCTCGTGGGCACCGGCACCGTCCTGGCCGACGACCCCCGCCTGACCGCCCGCACGGGCGAGGGCGCCGTGCCCGCCCGCCAGCCGCTGCGCGTGGCCATGGGCCTGCGCCCCGTGCCCGAGCGGGCGCGCGTCCGGGGCGACGACGGGCTGTTCCGCCAGGTGCTCACCCACGACCCGCACGCCGCGCTGGCGGAGCTCTACGACGCCGGCGTCCGCCACGTGCTCGTCGAGGGCGGGGCCGGGGTCGCCGCGGCGTTCCTGCGCGCCGACCTCGTCGACGAGCTCGCCCTCTACCAGGCCCCGCTGCTGCTGGGCGCCGGCCGGCCGGCCTTCGAGGACCTCGGCGTCGGCACGCTCGCCGACGCCTCCCGCTGGCGCCTGGACCCGGCCGGGGGCGGACCCGTGCGCCGCCTGGGCCCCGACCTGTGGCTGCACCTGCGGCCGGCCCCGGCGTGCTGAGCGCGCCGCGGCTCCCCGGGCCGGCGGGGACGGACGCGGGGGAGCAGGCGCGGACCAGCAGCCACACCGAGGAGGAACCGATGTTCACAGGAATCGTCGCCGGGCAGGGCACCGTCCGCTCGGTCGAGCTGCGCCCGGACGGCGCGAGCGCCCGGCTGCTCGTCGACGCCGGCCCGCTGGTCGCCGACCTGCCGCACGGCGGCTCGCTCGCCGTCAACGGCGTGTGCCTCACCGCGACCCGCACCGCGGAGCTGGCCGAGGGCCAGTTCCACGCCGACGTCATCGGCGAGACCCTGCACCGCACGACCCTGGGGGCGCTCGCGCCGGGGGACGCCGTGAACCTCGAGCGCTGCGTGCCCGCGGGCGGCCGGCTCGACGGGCACGTGGTCCAGGGCCACGTGGACGGCACCGGAACGGTGGCCGAGCGCGAGGACCTGGGGGACTGGGAGCGGGTGCGCGTGCGCGTGCCGGCCCGCCTGGCCCCGTTCCTCGCGGAGAAGGGCTCGGTGGCGGTCGACGGCGTGTCCCTGACCGTCACCGCCGTCAGCGACCCCGCCGACCCCGAGCCCTGGTTCGAGGTCGGGCTGATCCCCGCCACCCTGGCCGAGACCACGCTCGGGGCCCGGCCCGCGGGCTCGGCCGTCAACCTCGAGGTCGACGTCCTCGCGAAGTACGCCCAGCGGCTGCTGGCCTTCGCCGGGACCGGCACCCCGGCGGCCGCTCCCGCGCCCGCCACGGACGCCGCGGGCCCCGCCGGCCCGGCGGCAGGAGAAGGAGCATGATGCCCACCAGCAGCACCCACCCGCAGACCGGGGCCGGCGCGCCGGTCCGGCTCGACCCCGTCGCCGAGGCCGTGGCGGCCGTGGCCCGGGGCGCGGCCGTCGTCGTCGTCGACGACGCCGACCGCGAGAACGAGGGGGACCTCGTCTTCGCCGCCGAGCACGCCACCGAGCGGCTCATGGGCTTCACCGTCCGCCACACCTCGGGCGTGGTGTGCGTGCCCCTTCCCGCCGACCGGGCCGACGCGCTGCAGCTGCCGCCCATGGTCGCCGTCAACGAGGACGCCAAGGGCACCGCCTACACCGTCACCTGCGACGCCCGCACCGGCGTGAGCACCGGCATCAGCGCCGCCGACCGCGCCCTCACCGCCCGCGTGCTGGCCGATCCGCAGGCCGCTCCCGCCGACCTCACCCGGCCCGGGCACATGCTGCCCCTGCGCGCGGTGGCGGGCGGGGTGGCCGTGCGCCGGGGGCACACCGAGGCCGCCGTGGACCTGTGCACGCTGGCCGGGCTGCAGCCCGTGGGCGTGATCGCCGAGCTCGTCCACGACGACGGGTCCATGATGCGCCTGCCCGCCCTGCGCGAGTTCGCCGACCGGCACGGGCTGCTCCTGGTCAGCATCGAGGACCTGGTGGTGCACCTGCGGGAGGGCTCCCGATGACCCGTGCCGTGCCGCTGGTGGCCTCGGAGCCGGTCGTCGTGCCGACTCCCGAGGGTCCCTTCGAGGTCGTCGGCTGGCAGCTGCCCGGCGGCGCGGGCGAGCCCGTCGCCGAGCACCTGAGCCTCACGGCCCCGCCTCCGGCGGACGCCGCGGCGGGGGAGCCGCCGCTGGTGCGGCTGCACTCCGAGTGCCTCACGGGCGACGTCTTCGGGTCGTTCCGCTGCGACTGCGGGCCCCAGCTGCACCTGGCGCTGCGCCGGATCGCCGCCGACGGCGGCACGCTGCTCTACCTGCGCAATCACGAGGGCCGCGGCATCGGACTGGTCAACAAGCTGCGGGCCTACAAGCTGCAGGACGGGGGAGCGGACACCGTCGAGGCCAACGAGCTGCTGGGCCTGCCCGCCGACGCCCGCGACTACACCGCCGCCGCCGCGATCCTGCACCGGCTCGGGCTGACCCGGGTGCGGCTGCTGTCCAACAACCCCGCCAAGGCCGAGCACCTTGCCGACCTGGGCGTGGAGGTTGTGGAGATGGTCCCCAACGAGGTCCCCGCCCGGCCCGAGAACCACGACTACCTCGCGACCAAGCGCGACCGGATGCGCCACCGCCTCCACCACGTCGACGACGCCGCGATCACCGACAGCGACAGTTTCAACAGCGACGCCGGGCGGTCCCCGACCGCCGCGGCGGGGACCGTCCCCGCCGCGGACCCGGCCCCCGAAGGAGAGAGCACCCCATGAGCGGACACGGAGCCCCTGACATCGACCTCGCCGGCACGGACGCGAGCGGCCTGCGCGTGGCCGTGATCGCCTCCAGCTGGCACACGGTGATCATGGACGGGCTGCTCGACGGCGCCCGCCGCGCCCTGGCCGACGCCGGCGTGGAGGCGCCCCGCGTCGTGCAGGTGCCCGGCAGCTTCGAGCTGCCCGTGGCCGCGGCCCGCCTCGCGCCGACGGCCGACGCCGTGGTCGCCCTCGGCGTCGTGGTCCGCGGCGGCACCCCGCACTTCGACTACGTGTGCTCCGCCGCCACCCAGGGGCTCACCGACGTGGCCGTGCGCACCGGGGTGCCGGTGGGCTTCGGGGTGCTCACCTGCGACACCGAGCAGCAGGGCCTCGACCGGGCCGGGCTGCCCGGCTCCCAGGAGGACAAGGGCTACGAGGCCGCCGCCGCCGCGGTGCGCACCGCCGCCCTGCTGCGCTCCCTCGGCGCCTGAGGCCCGGACCCGGACGGGGAGCGGCCCGCGCCGCGCCCGGTCCGGGGCAGGTCCCCGGAGCGACTACCCTGGAGGCGTGAAAACCTTCGAGACCCTCTTCGCCGAGATCAGCGACAAAGCCGTCACCCGCCCGGAGGGCTCGGGCACCGTCCGCGAGCTGGACACCGGGGTGCACGGGATCGGCAAGAAGATCGTCGAGGAGGCCGCCGAGGTCTGGATGGCCTGCGAGCACGAGAGCCTCGAGGAGGCCGCCGAGGAGATCTCGCAGCTGCTCTACCACGTCCAGGTGATGATGGTCGCCAAGGGCCTGTCGCTCGAGGACGTCTACACCCACCTCTGAGCCGCCCGCCCGCCGGGCGTGCCCGGCAGCCCCCACCGAAGCCGAGAAGGATCCCCATGCTGCGAGTCGCCGTGCCCAACAAGGGCGCCCTGTCCGAAGCCGCCGTCACGATGCTCAAGGAGGCCGGGTACCGCCAGCGCCGGGACTCCCGCGAGCTGGTCCTCGTGGACCCCGAGCACCGGATCGAGTTCTTCTACCTGCGCCCGCGCGACATCGCGGTCTACGTGGGCGGGGGGACCCTCGACGTCGGGATCACCGGCCGGGACCTGCTGCTCGACTCCGGGGCCCACGCCGACGAGGACCTCGCCCTGGACTTCGCCCGCTCGACCTTCCGCTTCGCCGGGCCCGCCGGGGAGTTCTCCTCCCTCGAGCAGCTGGCGGGCCGGCGGATCGCGACCAGCTACGACGGGCTGCTGCGCGACTACCTCGCCGACCGCGGCGTCGAGGCCTCCGTGGTGCGCCTGGACGGCGCCGTGGAGTCCTCCATCCGGCTGGGCGTGGCCGACGCCATCGCCGATGTCGTCGAGACCGGCAACACCCTGCGCGCCGCCGGGCTGCAGGTCTTCGGCGACCCCATCATGACCTCCGAGGCGCTGCTGATCCGCAGCCGCCGCGACGAGGAGCCCGAGGGCCTGGCCGTGCTGCGCCGGCGCCTGCAGGGCGTGCTCGTGGCCCGCCGGTACGTGATGATGGACTACGACATCGCCGAGGAGCTCATCGACGCCGCCACGCAGATCACCCCCGGCATGGAGGGCCCCACCATCTCCCCGCTGGGCCGCGGCAACGCCTGGGCCGTGCGGGCCATGGTCCCCAAGGCCGACACCAACAAGGTCATGGACGCGCTCTACGAGGTCGGCGCGCGCGCGATCCTCGTCTCGCCCATCCAGGCCGCCCGCATCTGAGCCCGACCGCACACCAGCCGAGGAGGTCCCGCCCGTGGGCGTAGCCGTACGAGTCATCCCGTGCCTGGACGTCGACGCCGGGCGCGTCGTCAAGGGCGTGAACTTCGAGAACCTGCGCGACGCCGGGGACCCGGTGGAGCTGGCCAAGCGCTACAACGAGGCCGGCGCCGACGAGCTGACGTTCCTCGACGTCACCGCGTCCTCGGCGGCCCGGGCCACGACCTACGACGTCGTCACCCGCACCGCCGAGCAGGTGTTCATCCCCCTGACCGTCGGCGGCGGGGTGCGCGAGGTCGCCGACGTCGACCGGCTGCTGCGCTGCGGGGCGGACAAGGCCTCGATCAACACCGCCGCCGTCGCCCGCCCGGCGGTGATCGACGAGATCACCGCGCACTTCGGCAGCCAGGTCCTCGTGCTCTCCCTCGACGCCCGGCGCACCGGCAGGACCGCCTCCGGGTTCGAGGTCACCACCCACGGCGGGCGCACCCTCACCGGCCTCGACGCCCTCGCGTGGGCGCACGAGGCCCAGGAGCGCGGGGTGGGGGAGATCCTGCTCAACTCCATGGACGCCGACGGCACCCGGGAGGGCTTCGACCTCGAGATGATCCGCGCCGTGCGCGCGCGGGTGCACGTGCCCCTCATCGCCTCCGGCGGGGCCGGGGCCCCCGAGCACTTCCCGCCCGCGGTCGCCGCCGGCGCCGACGCCGTGCTCGCCGCCTCGATCTTCCACTTCGGGCCCGTCGACGCCATCGCGGAGGTCAAGGCGGCGCTGCGCGCGGCCGGCCACGAGGTCCGCTGAGCTCCCCGTGGCCGCGGGCGGGCAGCGGGCGTACAGTCGGCAGTGAGCTGACGGACGTCGCTCGGAAGACCGACCGGAGGAGTCCACCGTGGGACTGAACAGCATCATCAGGAGCGTCACCGGGCGGGGCGCCGGGCGTGCCGCCGGAGGCCGCCGCGGGGCCCGCGGGGTCAACGCCGCAGGCCAGGCCGGTGCCCGCCGCAGCGGGGGCCGCGGCCTCGGGGGCGTGCTGCGGGGTCTGCTCGGCCGCCGCTGACCCGCGCCCGGGGCCGGGCGCCCCGCTCCCGGGGCGCCCGGCCCCGGGACGCGCGCTCCGACGTGCGCCCCGGCCCCGCGCCGGGACGCACGTCGGGCGGAACGCGGACGGGACGCGGACCGGACGGGACGCCGACCCGCCGCGGGCGGGAGGGACCGGCGGCCCGGGTCGATAGGATGGGTCCGATGAACGAGCACAGCCCCGACACCGGAACCGCCGCCCTGGACCCCGCGGTGGCCGCGCGCCTCAAGCGCGACCCCGCCGGCCTCGTGGCCGCCGTCGTGCAGCAGCACGACACCAAGGAGGTGCTGATGCTGGGCTGGATGGACGACGAGGCCCTGCGCCGGACCCTCACGGAGGGGCGGGTGACCTTCTGGTCCCGCTCCCGGCAGGAGTACTGGCGCAAGGGCGACACCTCCGGGCACGTCCAGCACGTGCGCGCCGTCAGCCTCGACTGCGACGGCGACGCCCTGCTCGTGCAGGTCGACCAGTCCGGGCCCGCCTGCCACACCGGCACCCGCACGTGCTTCGACGGCCGCGACCTCGGCGCCGTCGTCGCCGGCTGAGCCCCTCCGCCCCCCGCACGCCCGTCCCGGGCCGCCCCGGGAGACCACCAGGAAGACAGGTTCCACCCATGCAGGACCTGGGCACCATCAGCCCCACCCTCGAGGAGTTCCGGGAGCTCGCGGCCGAGCGCCGCGTCGTCCCGGTGCGCCTGCGGATCCTCGCCGACGCCCTCACCCCCATCGGCCTCTACCGGGCCCTGGCCCTCGACGAGGACGGCACCGCCCGCCCCGGGACCTTCCTCATGGAGTCCGCGGCCGAGGGCGGGGTGTGGTCGCGCTACTCCTTCGTGGGCGCCAACTCCCGGGCGACGCTGACCGCGAAGGACGGGCAGGCGCACTGGCTCGGGCAGGCCCCCGCCGGCGCGCCCACCGGCGGCAGCCCCGTCGAGGCCCTGCGCGACACGATGGCCCTGCTGCACACCGAGCGCTTCGAGGACGTGCCCCCGCTGACCTCCGGGCTCGTGGGCTTCGTCGGCTGGGAGGCCGTGCGCCGCTGGGAGCGGCTGCCGCACCCGCCCGAGGACGACCTCGGGATCCCCGAGCTGGCCATGAACCTCGTCTCGGACATCGCGATCCACGACAACACCGACGGCACCGTGCTGCTCGTCGCCAACGCCGTCAACTTCGACGACACCGACGAGCGCGTCGACGAGGCCTGGGCCGACGCCGTGGCCCGCGTCCGGGCGATGCTGGCGAAGCTCGCCGGGCCCCCGGCCGGCGCCGCCGTCTCGACCCTCGAGGACTCCGGCGGGGTCGAGGCCGACCTCGAGTCCGAGGTCGCCCAGAGCTGGGACCGCACCCTGTTCCTGAACTCCATCGTCGAGGGCAAGAAGGCCATCGTCGACGGCGAGGTCTTCCAGGTCGTCGTCTCCCGCCGCTTCGAGACCGCCTGCTCGGCCGACCCCCTCGACGTCTACCGGATGCTGCGGGCCATCAACCCCAGCCCCTACATGTACCTCTACAGCTTCGAGGACGCCGAGGCCCGTCCCTACGCGGTCGTCGGCTCCTCCCCGGAGGCGCTGGTGACCGTCACGGGCGACCAGGCCGTCACCCACCCCATCGCCGGCTCCCGCCCGCGCGGGCGCACCGTCGAGGAGGACCTCGCCCTCGAGCGGGACCTGCTCCGGGACGAGAAGGAGCGCTCCGAGCACCTGATGCTCGTGGACCTCGCCCGCAACGACCTGTCGAAGATCGCCGTGCCCGGCTCCGTGGACGTCACCGAGTTCATGGAGGTCGAGCGCTTCAGCCACATCATGCACCTGTGCTCCAACGTCGTCGGACGGATCCGCCCCGGCGCCACCGCCTACGACGTCCTGGCCGCGACCTTCCCCGCGGGCACGCTCTCCGGGGCGCCCAAGCCGCGGGCGCTGCGCCTGCTCGACGAGTACGAGCCGCTGCGCCGGGCCGTCTACGGCGGGGTCGTCGGCTACCTCGACTTCGCCGGGGACATGGACATGGCCATCGCCATCCGCACCGCCCTGCTCGTGGACGGACGTGCCTACGTCCAGGCCGGCGGCGGGATCGTCGCCGACTCCGACCCCGAGACCGAGGCCCAGGAGTCGCTGAACAAGGCCACCGCCCCGCTGCGGGCCGTGCTGCTCGCCCAGCGGCTGCGCCCCCTCGACCTCGGGCGCACGGCCGTGCCCGGCACGGGGAGCGCCCGTGGCTGAGCCCGCCCCCGCCCCCGCGCGCGCCCTGTCCCGCAAGCCGGTCGTGGTCCTGGCCGGCCTGGTCGCCGCCCTCGCCCTGTTCGCCTGCTCGGCGGCCACGTGGGTCGCCGCCACCGCCGAGACCACGCTGGAGCCGGTGGCCGTGGACGTCGCCGGCTCCGACGCCGCACCGGCGGTCACGGCCCTGGGCCTGGTCGCCGCCGCGGGCGCCCTGGCCCTCGCCGTCACGGGCCGTGCCCTGCGCACCGTCGTGGCCGCCGTCGTGGCGCTGGCCGGGGTCGGCGCCCTGGTGGCGACCGCCGCCGTGCTGGCCGACCCGGCCGGGGCGGCCCGCCCGGTCGTGGGCGAGACCACCGGGATGGTCGGCGCCGGCGGCGAGCACGTGCTCACCGTCTGGCCGTGGCTGGCCGCCGTCGCCGCCCTGCTCGTGACCGCCTGCGGGGTGTGGGCCCTCGTCGCCGGGCGCGGCTGGAGCGCGGCCCGCCGCTACGAGCGCCCCGGCACCGCTCCCGCGGAGCGCCCCCGCGGGGACGAGATCGACTCGTGGGACGCCCTCACGGAGGGACGTGACCCCACCGCCTGAACGGGCCCGCGCCGGAGGCGCGGGGCCCCCCGTCCAGGTGGCACAATGGGGGAGAACACACTGTCAGCAAGTGCCGCGCCCCCGCAGGGGGCCGCGGGACCGGGACCGCGCGGTCCCGGCCGGAGATCGGGAGTGCAGAAGATGACCAACGGCAACCAGACCGTCCTCGACCACACGGGCTTCGTGGGCCACGGCAACACCCTCGCGGCCTGGACGACCGTCGGCATCATGTCGGTGGCCTTCATCGTGGCCACGGTCGGGTTCACGATCGGCGCCACCCCCGTCACGATCGTCGGCATCGGCCTGCTCGTCGTCGGCCTCGTCGCCGGCGCGGTGCTGCGCGCCATGGGCCACGGCGCCGGGTCGGAGCAGCGCAAGCACGAGGCGCGCCACCAGCACGGCTGACGCGGGGACCGGTCGCACGGTCCCCCGTCCGGTCCCGGCGCACGCCGCGCGGGCCGGCACCGGGGCCCTCCCCACGCACGAGGCGGCCGCAGCCGCCGAGAGGACAGGAAAGCATGTCGCACAAGAGCACCGGGACCGTCCTGGACGCCATCGTCGAGGGCGTCCGCGAGGACATGGCGGCCCGCCGCGAGCAGGTCGGCCTGGAGGAGCTCAGGGCCCTGGCCGCCGCCCGGCCCCCGGCCCTGGACGCCGAGTCCGCCCTGCGCGGGCCCGCGGCCGACGCCGTGCAGGTGATCGCGGAGGTCAAGCGCTCCAGCCCCTCCAAGGGCGCGCTCGCCGAGATCGGCGACCCCGCCCGCCTCGCCGCCGCCTACGAGGACGGCGGGGCCTCGGTGATCTCCGTGCTCACCGAGCGCCGCCGCTTCGGCGGCTCCCTCGAGGACCTCGACGCCGTGCGGGCCGCCGTGTCCGTGCCCGTGCTGCGCAAGGACTTCACCGTCGACGAGTACCAGATCTGGGAGGCCCGCGCCCACGGGGCCGACCTCGTGCTGCTGATCGTCGCCGCCCTCGACGACGACGAGCTGCGCCGCTTCCTGGACCTGACCCACGAGCTCGGCATGCACGCGCTCGTGGAGGCCCACACCCCCGAGGAGATCGAGCGCGCCGCCGCCGCCGGCGCCCGCATCATCGGGGTCAACGTGCGCAACCTCAAGACCCTCGACGTCGACGTCGAGACCTTCGGGCGGCTGTCCGGGCTGCTCCCGCGCGACGCCGTGGTGGTCGCCGAGTCCGGGGTCGAGGGCCCCGAGCAGGTGGCCCGCTACGCCGCCGACGGCGCCAAGGCCGTGCTGGTCGGCGAGGCCCTCGTGCGCAGCGCCGACCCCGCCGCCACGATCGAGGCCTTCCGGGCCGCGGGGGCCGCCGCCCGCGCCCGCCGCCACGCCCCGGCCGGGGAGGCCGAGCGCGCCGCCGCCGCGGCGGCGTCCCTGCGCCACGCGGCCGGCCCCTACTTCGGGGAGTTCGGCGGGCGGTGGATGCCCGAGTCCCTCATCGCCGCCCTCGACGAGCTCACCGAGACCTTCGAGAAGGCCAAGGCCGACCCCGAGTTCACCGCCGAGTTCGAGCGGCTCTCCCGGGACTACTCGGGCCGGCCCTCCCTGCTCACCGAGGCCCACCGCTTCGGCGCGGAGGCCGGGTGCCGGGTCCTCCTCAAGCGCGAGGACCTCAACCACACGGGCTCCCACAAGATCAACAACGTCCTCGGCCAGGCCCTGCTCGCCCGCCGGATGGGCAAGACCCGCCTGATCGCCGAGACCGGCGCCGGCCAGCACGGGGTCGCCTCCGCGACCGCGGCCGCGCTGTTCGGCATGGAGTGCACGGTCTACATGGGGGAGGAGGACACCCGCCGCCAGGCGCTCAACGTCGCCCGCATGGAGCTGCTCGGCGCGACCGTCGTGCCCGTCACCAACGGCTCGCGCACCCTCAAGGACGCCATCAACGAGGCGCTGCGCGACTGGGTCGCCTCCGTGGACACCACCCACTACCTGCTCGGCACCGCCGCCGGCGCCGCCCCGTTCCCCGCCATGGTCCGCTTCTTCCACGAGCAGATCGGCGAGGAGGCCCGCGCCCAGGTCCTCGAGCAGACCGGGCGGCTGCCCGACGCCGTGGCCGCGTGCGTGGGCGGGGGCTCGAACGCCATCGGGATCTTCCACGGCTTCCTCGACGACCCGGCCGTGGAGCTCTACGGCTTCGAGGCCGGCGGCGACGGCGTGGAGACCGGCCGCCACGCCGCGACCATCTCCCTGGGTCGGCCCGGGGTCCTGCACGGGGCCCGCACCTACCTCATGCAGGACGAGGACGGCCAGACCGTCGAGTCCCACTCGATCTCCGCCGGCCTGGACTACCCGGGCGTGGGCCCGGAGCACTCCTACCTGCACGACATCGGCCGGGCCCGCTACGAGGCGGTCACCGACACCGAGGCGATGGAGGCCTTCCGGCTGCTGTGCCGCACCGAGGGCATCATCCCCGCCATCGAGACCGCCCACGCCCTGGCCGGCGCGCTGCGCCTGGGCCGGCGCTGGAGCGAGGAGCTCGGCCCGGAGGCCGCGGCCGAGCGGATGATCGTCGTCTCCCTGTCCGGGCGCGGCGACAAGGACGTGGCCACGGCCGCGGAATGGTTCGGGATGCTCCCGAACGGCAGCTCCGAGGAGGAGCTGGGCGAGAAGGGGGAACAGCTGTGACGACCACCCGCCACGAGACCGGGGGCGCCGACCTCGCCTCCCGCCTGCTGCCCCCCGGGCTGCGCCCCGCCCCGGACTCGCGCCTGTCCGCCCGCCTGGCCGAGTGCCGGGCCCAGGGCCGGCCGGCGCTCGTGGGCTACCTGCCCGCGGGCTTCCCCACCGTGGAGGAGTCGATCGAGGCCGCCGTGGCCCTCGGCGCCAACGGCGCCGACGTCGTCGAGATCGGCATCCCGTACTCGGACCCCGTCATGGACGGGCCCGTCATCCAGCAGGCGACGACGACGGCGCTCGCCCACGGCTTCCGCGTGGCCGACGTCTTCCGGGTCGTGCGGGCGGTGGCCGAGCGCACCGACGCCGTCCCGGTGGTGATGACCTACTGGAACCCCGTGCTGCAGATGGGCGTGGACACCTTCGCCGAGCGCCTGGCCGAGGCCGGGGGAGCGGGGATCATCACCCCCGATCTCGTCCCGGACGAGGCCGGCGAGTGGTTCGAGGCCTCCCAGCGCCACGGCCTGGACCGGATCTTCCTGGTCGCCCCCTCCTCCTCGCGGGAGCGGCTGGACCTCGTGGCCAGGGCCTCCAGCGGCTTCGTCTACGCCGTCTCCGTCATGGGCGTCACCGGGGCGCGCGAGCGGGTCTCCGACGCCGCCGAGCAGCTGGTCGCCGACACCCGCGCGGCCGGAGCGGAGCACGTGTGCGTGGGGCTGGGCGTCTCCCGCCGCGAGCACGTCGAGGAGATCGGCGCCTACGCCGACGGCGTGATCGTGGGCACCGCCCTCGTGAAGGCCCTCGGCGACGGCGGCCCCGAGGCCGTGGCCGCCCTCACCCGGGAGCTCGCCGGACGCGGCCCGTCGTGACCGGCGAGGGCGCCGCACGGCCCTGATAGCGTGACGGGCGGGCGCCGGCAGGCGCCCGCCCGCCGCCGTGCCCGACCCCGCGAGGACCCCGAATGACGCTGCCCCCCGCCCTGCTCTCCGTGCCCGTCCACCGCGGTCTCCCGTCCCCCGACTGGTCCGGGTTCTCGCTCGGGCCCCTCACGGTGCACGCCTACGCGCTGTGCATCCTCGCCGGGATCGCGGCCGGGCTGTGGCTGACCACCCGGCGGTGGGCCGCCCGCGGGCTGGACCCCGACGTCGTGTGGGACGTCGCGATGTGGGCGGTGCCCGCCGGGATCGTCGGCGCCCGCGCCTACCACGTGCTGATCACCGACCCCGCCGGGTACTTCGGCCCCGGCGCCGACCCGCTCGACGCCCTGCGGATCTGGGAGGGCGGGCTCGGGATCATGGGCGCGGTCGCCTTCGGGGCCGCCGCCGCCTGGTGGGTCTGCCGCCGCCACGGGATCCGCCTGTCCGTCTTCGCCGACGCGGTCGCCCCCGGCCTCCTGCTGGCCCAGGCGATCGGGCGCTGGGGCAACTGGTTCAACCAGGAGCTCTTCGGCCGCCCCACCGACCTGCCGTGGGGCCTGCGGATCGACCCCGCGAGCCCGAACTTCCCCGACGGGCTGCCCGCGGGGACCCTCTTCCACCCGACCTTCCTCTACGAGTCGCTGTGGAACCTCGCCGGGGTCGTGCTGCTGCTGGCCCTGGACCGCCGCTTCCGCCTCGACGGCGGGCGCCTGTTCGCCCTCTACCTCGTCCACTACGGGCTGGGGCGGATGCTCATCGAGCTTCTCCTGCGCATCGACCCCTCCCTCATCGTCCTCGGGCAGCGGGTGCACGTGTGGACCTCGCTGGGGCTCGTGCTGCTCGGGGCGGTGCTGTTCGCCGTCCTCACCCGGCGGCGTGCCCGCGGGGACGCCGGGGCTCCCGCCGCGGCCCGCGGCTGAGGCCCGCTGCCGGGTGCCGCCGGGGCCGCCCTCCGGGCGGTTCCCCGGTGAGCCCGCAGGTGCGCGTTACACGGATGTAGCACCGCTGTAACATCCCGCTGTTAGGTTTGTGCGGCGCCGCACCCGAGGGGCGGCCGATCCGTGCCCCTCGACCGGGCACGCGCACCGGGGCCCGCCGCGAGCGGACCGCCCCGGCCCGGACCGCCCGCGGGCGGTCCCCGAGCACCGCCAGGGGCCCACCGGCCCGCGATCCGGCGGCACCTCCCACCGGAGCCCTGCCGCGCCGGGCCGCTCCCGTTGACCGCACTCCAGGTGAGGAGACGTCTGCCATGACCTCTACCCCCGCCGGCACCCCCGGTGACCAGCCCGACCAGGACGACGCCGCGACCCGCCCGGCCGAGGCCGCCGAGGGGACCGTGAGGTCCCCGTTCGAGCAGTTCTCCGACGCCCCGGAGGAGCAGGGCCTCTACCACCCGGACGAGGAGAAGGACGCCTGCGGCCTGGCCGTCGTGGCGACCCTCAACGGCACCCCCGAGCACGGCATCGTCGAGGCGGCCCTGACCGCCCTGCGCAACCTCGAGCACCGCGGCGCCGTGGGCGGCGACGAGGGCACCGGCGACGGCGCGGGCCTGCTCACCCAGGTCCCCGACGCGTTCTTCCGCGCGGTCGTCGACTTCGAGCTGCCCGCCCTCGGCGGCTACGCCGTGGGCACGGCGTTCCTGCCCACCGGCGGCGAGGGCGCGGACCGGCTGCTGGGCGCGCTCGAGGAGCTCGCCGCCTCGGAGGACCTGCAGGTCCTGGGCCGCCGCGTCGTGCCCGTGGCCGAGGACGTCGTCGGCGCCTCCGCGCGCGCGGTGATGCCGTGGTTCGTCCAGGTCTTCGTGGCCGAGACCGACCCCGCCCCCGGGGACGAGGACGCCCGCCGCCGGCTGGACCAGAAGGCGTTCCGGCTGCGCAAGCGCGCCCAGAACCGGCTGGGGATCTACTTCCCCTCGCTGTCCTCCCGCACGATCGTCTACAAGGGCATGCTCACCACCCAGCAGCTCGAGCCCTTCTACCCGGACCTCTCCGACGAGCGCTTCCGCACCGAGCTCGCGATCGTCCACTCGCGCTTCTCGACCAACACCTTCCCGTCCTGGCCGCTGGCCCAGCCCATGCGCACCCTCGCCCACAACGGCGAGATCAACACGGTCAAGGGCAACCGCAACTGGATGCGCGCCCGCCAGTCCCAGCTGAAGTCCCCGCTGCTCGGGCGCAGCCCCGAGGAGCTGTTCCCGATCTGCTCGGAGGGCGCCTCCGACTCCCAGTCCCTCGACGAGGTCGCCGAGCTGCTCGTGCTCTCGGGCCGGCCCGTCACCCAGGCCATGATGATGATGATCCCCGAGGCCTGGGAGAACCACGAGACCATGGACCCGGCCCTCAAGGGCTTCTACCGCTACCACGCCTCCTTCATGGAGCCGTGGGACGGGCCCGCCGCCGTGGCCTTCACCGACGGCGTGCGGGTCGGGTCCCTGCTCGACCGCAACGGGCTGCGCCCCGGCCGGTTCTGGGTCACCGACGACGGGCTCGTGGTCCTCGCCTCGGAGGTCGGCGTCGTCGACGTCGGCGACCGCAAGATCGTGCGCAAGGGCCGGGTCTCCCCGGGCACGATGTTCCTCGTGGACACCGCCGCCGGGCGCATCGTCGAGGACGCCGAGATCAAGGCCGAGGTCGCCTCCGCCGCCCCCTGGCACGAGTGGGCCGAGGCGAACATCGTCGACATCCAGGACCTGCCCGAGCGCGAGCACATGGTCCACCCGCGCGCCTCGGTGACCCTGCGGCAGAAGACCTTCGGGTACACGCAGGAGGAGCTCAAGCTCATCGTCGGCCCCATGGCCGCCAAGGGCGCCGAGCCGATCTACGCGATGGGCACCGACACCCCGATCGCCGTGCTCTCCGAGCGCTCCCGCACCCTGTTCGACTACTTCGTCCAGTCCTTCGCGCAGGTCACCAACCCGCCGCTGGACGCCATCCGCGAGGAGCTCGTGACGAGCCTGCGCGGATCGGTCGGACCCTCCGGGAACCTGCTGACCACGGACCGGGTGCGCACCCGCCAGATCGCCGTGGACTTCCCGGTGATCGACAACGACCAGCTGGACCAGTTCCTGCACCTCGAGAACGAGGACGGGATGCCGGCGGCGCTGAAGATCCGCGGGCTCTACCGCCCCGACGGCGGCGCGGACTCCCTGCGCGCCCGGATCGCGGAGATCTGCGAGAAGGTCTCGGCGGCCGTGGCCCGCGGGGTCGAGTACGTCATCGTCTCCGACCGCGACTCCAACGGCGCCTGGGCGCCCATCCCGTCGCTGCTGCTGACCTCGGCGGTCCACCACCACCTGCTGCGCTCGGCCACCCGCACCAAGGTCGCCCTGGTGGTCGAGGCCGGGGACGTGCGCGAGGTCCACCACGTGGCGCTGCTGATCGGCTACGGGGCCTCCGCCGTGAACCCGTACCTGGCCATGGAGTCCGCCGAGGAGCTCGTGCGCTCCGGGGACCTGACCGGGGTCACCCCGGAGCAGGCGGTGCAGAACCTCATCAAGGCCCTCGGCAAGGGCGTGCAGAAGATCATGTCCAAGATGGGCATCTCCACGGTCTCCTCCTACTGCGGGGCCCAGGTCTTCGAGGCGCTGGGGCTGTCCAAGGAGCTGGTCGACGACTACTTCACCGGCACCCACACCCAGATCGGCGGCGTGGGCCTCGACGTGATCGCCGAGGAGACCGCCCACCACCACCGCCGGGCCTACCCCTCGGACGGCGTCACCGAGCCGCACCGGGAGCTCGAGACCGGCGGGGAGTACGACTGGCGCCGGGACGGGGCCCCGCACCTGTTCAACCCGCAGACCGTCTTCCGGCTCCAGCACGCCACCCGCACGGGCCGCTACGACATCTTCCGCTCCTACACCAAGCTCGTGGACGACCAGTCGAAGCACCTGATGACCCTGCGCGGGCTGCTGGGCTTCCGCTCCGACCGCCGGCCCGTGCCGCTGGAGGAGGTCGAGCCCGTCAGCGCGATCGTCAAGCGCTTCTCGACCGGGGCCATGAGCTACGGCTCCATCTCGAAGGAGGCCCACGAGACCCTGGCGATCGCCATGAACCGGCTGGGCGCGAAGTCCAACACCGGCGAGGGCGGCGAGGACGTCGACCGGCTGCTCGACCCCGAGCGGCGCTCGGCGATCAAGCAGGTCGCCTCCGGCCGGTTCGGGGTGACCAGCCTCTACCTCACCAACGCCGAGGACATCCAGATCAAGATGGCCCAGGGCGCGAAGCCCGGCGAGGGCGGCCAGCTCATGGCCCAGAAGATGTACCCGTGGGTCGCCCGCACCCGGCACTCCACCCCGGGGGTCTCGCTGATCTCCCCGCCGCCGCACCACGACATCTACTCGATCGAGGACCTCGCCCAGCTCATCCACGACCTCAAGCGCGCCAACCCGCGCGCCCGGGTGCACGTGAAGCTGGTCTCCGAGATCGGCATCGGGACCGTGGCCTCGGGCGTGACCAAGGCCAAGGCCGACGTCGTGCTCGTCTCCGGCCACGACGGCGGCACCGGCGCGGCGCCGCTGAACTCCCTCAAGCACACCGGCGCCCCGTGGGAGCTCGGCCTCGCCGAGACCCAGCAGACGCTGATGCTCAACGGGCTGCGCGACCGCGTGGTCGTGCAGGCGGACGGGCAGATGAAGACCGGGCGAGACGTCGTGATCGCCGCGCTGCTGGGCGCCGAGGAGTTCGGCTTCGCCACCGCGCCGCTGATCGTCGAGGGCTGCATCATGATGCGCAAGTGCCACCTGGACACCTGCCCGGTGGGGGTGGCCACCCAGAACCCCGAGCTGCGCAAGCGCTTCACCGGGCGCGCCGAGCACGTGATCAACTTCTTCGAGTTCATCGCCGAGGAGGTCCGCGAGTACCTGGCCCAGCTCGGCTTCCGCTCCGTCGAGGAGGCGGTCGGCCACGCCGAGGTGCTCGAGACCCGCGCGGCGATCGAGCACTGGAAGGCCCAGGGCCTGGACCTCGCCCCGATCCTGCACTCCTCGGTGCTCGAGGGCCGCGGCGCCGCCGTGCGCAGCCTGCGGGGCCAGGACCACGAGCTCGAGAAGCACTTCGACAACGAGCTGATCCGCCTCTCGGCGGCGGCCCTGGAGAAGCGGGAGCCGGTGCGGATCCAGCAGCGGGTGATCAACACCGACCGCTCCGTGGGCACGATGCTGGGCCACGCGGTGACCCGCACCTTCGGCGTCGACGTGCTCGCCCACGACACCATCGACATCACCCTCACCGGCCAGGCCGGGCAGTCGCTGGGGGCGTTCCTGCCCCAGGGCATCACGCTGCGGCTCGAGGGCGACGCCAACGACTACACCGGCAAGGGCCTGTCCGGGGGGCGGATCATCGTGCGCCCCGAGCGCGACGCCGTGTTCGAGGCCTCCGAGAACGTGGTGGCCGGCAACGTCATCGGCTACGGCGCCACGAGCGGGGAGATCTTCCTGCGCGGGACCGTGGGGGAGCGCTTCCTGGTCCGCAACTCGGGGGCCACCGCGGTGGTCGAGGGCATCGGCGACCACGGCTGCGAGTACATGACCGGCGGCACCGCCCTGGTGCTGGGCCGGACCGGGCGCAACTTCGGCGCCGGGATGTCCGGCGGCGTGGCCTACGTGATCGACCTGGCGCAGACGTCGGTGAACAAGCAGGCCCGTGAGTCCGGGGAGCTGCAGCTGCTGCCCCTCGACGAGGCCGACGCCGAGACCGTGGTCGGGCTCATCACCCGCCACGCCGAGGAGACGGGCTCGGCCCTGGCCGACCGGCTGCTGGCCGACCCCGTGGCCACCCTCGGCCGCTTCACGAAGGTGCTGCCCCGGGAGTACGCCGCCGTGCAGGGCATCCGCGAGGAGGTCCTCACCGCCGGCGGGGACCCGGACGGCGACGAGACCTGGCACAAGATCCTGGAGGTGACGACCCGTGGCTGACCCGCGCGGATTTCTGAAGGTGACCGAGCGCGTCGACCGGCCCAAGCGGCCGGTCCCCGTGCGGATCATGGACTGGGCCGAGGTCCAGGAGCGCCAGGCCCGGGGGACCCTGCAGGAGCAGGCCGGGCGGTGCATGGACTGCGGCATCCCGTTCTGCCACGAGGGCTGCCCGCTGGGCAACCTCATCCCCGAGTGGAACGACCTCGTCTGGCGGGGCCTCGACGCCGAGGCGGTCGAGCGCCTGCACGCGACGAACAACTTCCCCGAGTTCACCGGCCGGGTCTGCCCGGCCCCCTGCGAGTCCTCCTGCGTGCTGGGGATCAACCAGCCGCCCGTGACGATCAAGCAGGTCGAGTACGAGATCGGGGAGATGGCCTTCGACGAGGGCATCGTCAAGCCCTTCGTGCCGCAGCGGCTCGTCGGCAGGACCGTGGCCGTGGTCGGCTCCGGGCCGGCCGGGCTCGCCGTGGCCCAGCAGCTGACCCAGGCGGGGTTCACCGTGGCCGTCTACGAGCGCGACGACCGCATCGGCGGGCTGCTGCGCTACGGGATCCCCGACTTCAAGATGGAGAAGGACGTCCTCGACCGCCGCCTCGAGGTGATGCGCGCCGAGGGCACCCGCTTCCGGGCCGGGGTCGAGATCGGCAAGGACATCCCCTGGGACCAGCTCAAGCGGCGCTACGACGCCGTCGTCGTCGCCACGGGCGCGACCCGCCCGCGGGACCTGACGATCCCCGGGCGCGAGCTCGAGGGCGTGCACTTCGCGATGGACTACCTCGTCCAGGCCAACCGCGTGGTCGCCGGCGACGAGGTGCCCGGGCAGATCGACGCGAAGGGCAAGCACGTGATCGTGCTCGGCGGCGGCGACACCGGCTCCGACTGCATCGGCACCGCCCACCGCCAGGGCGCGGCCTCCGTGACGTCCCTGGCGATCGGGCGCAAGCCCCCGGCCGACCGCTCCGACGCCGACCCCTGGCCCATGATGCCGAAGGTCTTCGAGGTCTCCACCTCCCACGAGGAGGGCGGGGAGCGGACCTACCTGGCCTCCACCGTCGAGTTCACGGGCGAGGACGGCCGGCTCACGGGCCTGAAGGTCGCCGAGACCGAGTACCTGCCCGACGGCCGGCGCGCGCCCCGCGGCGGCACCGAGCGGATCCTGCCGGCCGACCTCGTGTTCCTGGCCCTGGGCTTCACCGGCAACGAGTCGGAGGGGATCACCGCGCAGCTGGGCGCCGAGCTGGACGGGCGCACGAACGTGGCCCGCGACGACCGGTACATGACCAGCGTCGACGGCGTGTTCTCCTGCGGCGACGCCGGCCGCGGCCAGTCCCTGGTCGTGTGGGCGATCGCCGAGGGCCGGGCCTGCGCGGCCGCGGTCGAGCGCTTCCTCATGGGCTCCACCCGGCTGCCCGAGCCGGTGGCGCCCACCGACCGGGCGATCGACCTCAGCCTGTAGTCCCGGTCCGCCGCGCGCACGGCGCGGGGTGCGCCCCGAGCGGGCCGCGCCCCGCGCCGTCGTCGTCCCCGCCCGCGTCCCCGGGACCCCGGGGCGGGGTTCCTCGACAGCGCGGGAGGCGTTGGTAGGCTGGAGCCGACCTCCCCGTTCGCGGGGCGGACGGACCAGGCAGAGCGGCCGGGAGCTCCGCCGCGCCCCGCGCGGCGGCCCGGCCGCTTTCTGGTGCGCGTCCTGCCCGCGGCACCCGACCAACCCAAGGCGGCACACATGCGACGAGCGAAAATCGTGGCCACGATCGGCCCGGCCATCTCCTCCTACGAGAACCTCGCCCGGGCGATCGACGCCGGGGTGGACGTCGCCCGGCTGAACATGAGCCACGGCGACCACTCCGTCCATGACGCCTCCTACGAGAACGTCCGCCGCGCCGCGGCGGACCTCGGCCGCACCGTGGCCATCCTCGCCGATCTCCAGGGTCCCAAGATCCGCCTGGGCCGCTTCGCCGACGGGCCCCACGAGCTGCTGCCCGGCGACGTCTTCACCATCACGGTCCGCGACGTCGAGGGCACGGCGGAGATCTGCTCGACCACCCACAAGGGCCTGCCCGGCGACGTCAGCGTGGGGGACCCCCTGCTCATCGACGACGGCCGGGTCGCCCTGCGCGCGACCGCCGTCACCGACACCGACGTCACGACCGAGGTCGTGGTCGGCGGGCCGGTCTCCAACAACAAGGGCATCAACCTGCCCGGGGTGGCCGTCAACGTCCCGGCGCTGTCGGAGAAGGACGAGGACGACCTGCGCTGGGCCCTGCGCCGCGGGGTCGACATCATCGCCCTGTCCTTCGTGCGCGACGCCGCCGACATCGACCGGGTCCACGAGATCATGGACGAGGAGGGCAAGCGGCTGCCGGTGATCGCCAAGATCGAGAAGCCCCAGGCCGTGGACTCCCTGCACGAGATCATCGACGCCTTCGACGGCATCATGGTCGCCCGCGGCGACCTCGGCGTGGAGCTGCCCCTGGAGCAGGTGCCGATCGTGCAGAAGCGCGCCGTGGAGCTCGCCCGCCGCTGGGCCAAGCCGGTGATCGTGGCCACCCAGGTGCTCGAGTCCATGATCGACAGCCCCCGCCCCACCCGTGCGGAGGCCTCCGACTGCGCCAACGCCGTGCTCGACGGCGCCGACGCCGTGATGCTCTCGGGGGAGACCTCGGTGGGCAAGTACCCGATCGAGACCGTCGAGACGATGGCGCGGATCATCGAGGCCACCGAGTCCCAGGCGCTCGAGCGCATGCCCGGGCTGGGCACCGAGCCGCGCACCCGCGGCGGCGCGGTCACCCGCGCGGCCGTGACGATCGCCCGCCAGCTCGACGTCAACTACATCTGCGCGTTCACCCAGTCCGGGGACTCCGCCCGCCGCCTGTCCCGGCTGCGCCCGCCGCACCCGATCCTCGCGTTCACCCCCGAGCCGGTGGCCGAGGCCCTGATGTCCCTGCTGTGGGGCGTCACCCCCATCCGGGTCGAGAAGGTCGACCACACCGACGAGATGACCAAGCAGGTCGACCGCCACCTGCAGGAGCAGAACCTCGCCGGCCGCGACGACCTCGTGGTGATCTGCGCCGGCTCGCCCCCCGGGGTCGCCGGCACCACCAACCTCGTGAAGGTCCACCGGGTCGGGGACGTCGCCGACGCCGGCGAGCTGCTCAACCGCCCCGCCCGGCGCGAGCGGGTCGGCCCGTGGCGGGAGTCCTGAGCGGGTCCGCCGGTCTCGGGCCGGAGGAGCACGCCCGGGACCTGGCCGCGCACGGGGTCCCGGCGGAGCTGCACGGCAGCTTTCCCGGCCACGGGGTCGGCGGGCTGGCCCGGGTGATGGGCATCCGCTTCACGGAGCTGGGCCCCGAGCACGCGGTCGCGACGATGCCGGTGGAGCCCAACACCCAGCCGGCGGGGATCCTCCACGGGGGAGCCCACTGCGTGCTGGCCGAGACCCTGGCCTCGACCGCCGCGACCGTGCACGCCGGTCCCGGGCGCTACGCGGTGGGGGTGGACGTCAACGCCACCCACCAGCGCTCGGTGGCCCGCGGCACCGTGACGGCCACGTGCACCGCCCTGCACCTGGGCTCGACCCTCACCGTGCACGAGGTCGTGGTGACCGACGAGCAGGGCCGGCGGCTCTCCACCGCCCGGGTGACGAACCTGCTGCGGGACCGGCCCGCCGGCGCCTGAGCGGCGCGGGTGACGAACCTGCTGCGGGACCGGCCCGCCGGCGCCTGAGCGGCGCGGGTGACGAACCTGCTGCGGGACCGGCCCGCCGGCGCCTGAGCGGCGCGGGCCCGCGACGGCAACGACCCCGGACCGTGCGGTCCGGGGTCGTCCGTGCCCAAGGTGGGACTCGAACCCACACTCCGGAGAACCGCATTTTGAGTGCGGCGCGTCTGCCAGTTCCGCCACTTGGGCCCTCGTCCGGGCGCCGCCGGCGGGGCCGCGGCGCTCGCCCACTCTACTCGACGCCCCGGGCCCGCTCCAGCACGGGACCGCCCGCGCGGGCCGGGGCCCGGGTCCCCGCGGGGCGGGGCAGGAGCCGGCCGCGGGGCGGGCGGGGGAGCGGGCCGCTGTAGGCTGGGCGCGAGAACCGGGGACGGCCCGCACGGACCCGGAGGCCCCCGCCGCGCCCACCCCGCCGGGGCGCCCGCGGCACGAGAAGGCAAGGAGTCAGCGTGACCGAGCAGCCGAACCCCACCCCGCCGGCCGGACCCGGCGCACCGGAGGGCACGGAGCCCGCGCCGGGCACCGCCGAGGGCGCCCGCCCGGCCCGCCGCGTGGTGGTCGCCGAGGACGAGGCGCTGATCCGCCTCGACATCGTCGAGATGCTGCGCGAGGCCGGCTACGACGTCGTCGCGGAGGCGGACAACGGCCGGCTCGCGGTCGAGCTCGCCCGCGAGCACCGCCCCGACCTCGTGCTCATGGACGTGAAGATGCCCGTGCTGGACGGCATCACCGCCGCGGAGCAGATCGCCGCCGACCGCATCGCCCCGGTCGTGCTGCTCACCGCCTTCAGCCAGCGCGAGCTCGTGGAGCGGGCCCGTGAGGCCGGGGCCATGGCCTACGTGGTCAAGCCGTTCACGGTCGACGACGTCGTGCCCGCCATCGAGATCGCGATCTCCCGGTTCGAGGAGATCGCCGCGCTCGAGCGGGAGGTCTCGGACATGAAGGAGCAGTTCGCGACCCGCAAGCTCGTGGAGCGGGCCAAGTCCCTGCTGACCACGAAGATGGGCCTGAGCGAGCCGGAGGCGTTCCGCTGGATCCAGAAGACCTCCATGGACCGCCGGCTGTCGATGCGCGAGGTCGCCGAGGCCATCATCAACCAGGTCTCCTAGGTCCGCCCGCCCCGCCGCGGGGCGGCCCCGGCCGGGCCCTAGGATGGGGACCGTGAGCACAGAGACGCAGCCGACACCGACCGCCGAGACCCCCGAGACCGCCGTCCGCACCGTGACCGTCGGCGCGGAGACCGACCACCCGGTCGAGGTGGCGATCCCGCAGCCCGTCTCGCGCCCGGACCGCAGGCTGCTGCTCGTCGACGGGCACTCCCTGGCCTTCCGCGCCTTCTTCGCGCTCTCGCGCGCCGCGGAGTACGGCGGCGGCCCGGCGTTCGTGACCTCCGACGGGCGGCACACCGAGGCCGTCTACGGCTTCGTGAACACCCTCGTGAAGCTCGTGCGCGAGCAGCGGCCCACGCACCTGGTCGTCTCCTTCGACCTGGACGGGCCGACGCTGCGCTCCGAGCAGTACGAGCACTACAAGGGCGGGCGCGACGAGACCCCCGAGGAGTTCCACGGCCAGGTCCCGCAGATCCAGCGCCTCCTCGGGGCCCTGGGCGTGCCGGTCGTCACGGCCGAGGGCCACGAGGCCGACGACGTCCTCGCGACCCTGGCCCGCCGCGGCGCCGAGGCCGACTACGAGGTGCTCGTGTTCTCCGGGGACCGGGACGCGTTCCAGATGATCGACGACCACGTCACGGTGGTCTACCCGGGCCGGACCCCCTCCGACCTCAAGCACATGGACGCCGCCGCGGTCGTCGAGAAGTACAAGGTCCCGCCGCAGCACTACCCGGACCTCGCCGCCCTCACCGGCGAGCAGGCCGACAACCTGCCCGGCGTGCCCGGGGTCGGCGCGGGGTTCGCGGCCAAGTGGATCCTCGCCTACGGCGGGGTGGAGACCCTGCTCGAGCACGCCGACCGGATCAAGGGCAAGAAGGGCGAGGCCCTGCGCGCCCACCGCGCCGACGTCGAGCGCAACCGTCGGCTGAACCGGCTCGTGGACGACCTCGAGCTCGACGTCGAGCTGGGCACCGCGGCCCTGCCCGTCCCGGACCCCGCCGCCGTCGGGGAGGTCTTCGACGACCTCGAGTTCGGGGAGGGGCTGCGCAGCCGCCTCTTCGAGGCCTTCGGCGCCCCGGCCGAGGAGCCCCGGGCCGCCCACGTCGAGGTGGGCGAGCCCGTGCGGCTCGAGGACGCCGCGGCCCTGGCCGGCTGGCTGGGCGAGGGCGAGGACCCGGTGGCCGTGCGCCCCGTGGCCCGCCCCGGCGACGCCGTCCTGCCCGGCGCGCACGAGACCTCCCGGCTCGTGCTGGCCCGGGGGAGCGAGGCCGCGTGGGCGGACCTCGGCGAGGCGGAGACCGCGCTCGAGCAGGCGCTCGGGCGGTGGCTGGCCGACCCCGCCCGCCCCAAGGTCGTGATGGACTTCAAGGACTCCTACAAGTCCCTGCGGGCCCGGGGCCTCGTGCTCGACGGCGTGACCGACGACCCCTCCCTCTCCGGCTACCTCATCCAGCCGGAGCGGCGCTCCTACGCCCTGGCCGACATGCTCGAGCAGCACCTGCAGCTGAGCGTGCCCGGCCCCGCCGCGGCCGCGGCCGGGCAGACGGAGCTCGAGCTCGACCCCGGCGCCGCCGAGGCCGCCGAGGCCGCCGAGCTCGCCCGCGAGGCCGCCCTCGCCGCCGGCACCCTGCGCCTGAGCGAGCACCTGGCGCCGCTGCTGGCCGAGCGCGGGGCCGACCGGCTGCTGCGCGAGCTCGAGCTGCCGCTGGCGCGCGTGCTCGGGGACATGGAGCTGGCCGGCATCGCCGTGGACCCCGACGGCGTGCAGGTGCTGCTCGACGACTTCGCGGGCGTGATCGAGCAGGCCCGCGCCGAGGCCCACGCCCAGATCGCCGAGCCCGTCAACCTCGGCTCGACCAAGCAGCTGCAGCAGGTGATGTTCGAGGAGCTGGGCCTGCCGAGGACCAAGAAGATCAAGTCCGGCTACACCACCGACGCCGACGCGGTCGCGGAGCTGCTCACCCGCACCGACCCGGACTCGAAGGGCCACCGGTTCCTCGCGGCCCTGCTGGCCTACCGCGACGCCAACAAGCTGCGCCAGACCGTGGAGGGGCTGCAGAAGGCGGTCGCCGACGACGGGCGGGTGCACACCACCTACGTGCAGAACGTCGCCGCGACCGGGCGGCTGTCCTCCACGAACCCGAACCTGCAGAACATCCCCGTGCGCACCGAGGCCGGCCGGCGGATCCGGGCGCTGTTCGTGGTCGGCCCCGAGCACGAGGCGCTGCTGACCGCCGACTACTCCCAGATCGAGATGCGCATCATGGCCCACCTCTCCGGCGACGAGGCCCTCATCGCGGCCTTCCGCCAGGGCGAGGACCTGCACCGGTTCGTGGGCGCCAAGATCTTCGGCGTGGAGCCCGCCGAGGTCACCGCCGAGATGCGCTCGAAGGTCAAGGCCATGAGCTACGGGCTGGTCTACGGGCTGAGCTCCTTCGGGCTGTCCAAGCAGCTGCGCATCCCCGTCGACGAGGCCCGCACGCTGATGAGCGACTACTTCACCCGCTTCGGCGCCGTGCGCGACTACCTGCGCGGGGTCGTGGAGCAGGCCCGGGAGGACGGCTACACCGCGACCATCGACGGCCGCCGCCGCTACCTGCCCGAGCTCTCCAGCGACAACCGCCAGGTGCGGGCCATGGCCGAGCGGGCCGCTCTCAACGCCCCCATCCAGGGCTCCGCCGCGGACATCATCAAGAAGGCCATGCTCGGCGTCGACCGGCGCCTGGGCGCCGAGGGGCTGCGCTCGCGGATGCTGCTGCAGGTCCACGACGAGCTCGTCGTGGAGGTGGCCGCCGGCGAGCACGAGGCCGTCGAGACGGTGCTGCGCGAGGAGATGGGCGGGGCCGCGCAGCTGTCCGTGCCGCTCGAGGTCAACGTCGGCTTCGGGCGCACCTGGCACGAGGCCGCCCACTGACCCGGGGCCGGCCCCCGCGGCCGGCCGAGACGAAGGAGGCCGCCGTGGCGGACCGAGCGCAGCAGCCCACCGAGCCCCCGGCCGTCCAGGAGTACGCGGCGGGCGGGCACGAGTACACGGTCACGCGCTTCCGCGTGGACCCCGGCGGGCCCTCCGCCAACCCCGAGGCGGTCGAGTGGGTGCGCGCCGTGCGCCAGGGCTTCCACCAGACCGAGCCGACCCCGCAGACCCTCGAGCGGACCCTCGCGTGGCTGCACGAGGACCGGGTGCTGCTGTGCGCCGCCCACCCGCGGGAGGTCCCCGAGGCGGCGCTGCCCCCGCGCCGGCCCGCGGCGACGTTCGCGTCCTGGGAGGGCACGCTCAACGTGGGCGGCCTGGCCCTGCTGCCGGCCCGGCTGATCTCCGAGGTGACCGTGCGCCCCACCCACAGCCGCCGCGGGCTGCTGCGCACGCTGATGGGCACGGAGCTGGCCGCGGCCCGCGCGGCCGGGCACGCGGTGGCGCTGCTGACCGTCACCGAGGCCACGATCTACGGCCGCTTCGGCTTCGGGGCGGCGACCTTCGACCGCACGGTCGAGGTCAGCGCCACGCCCCGGCTGCGGCTGAAGGCCCCGACCTCCGGCACCGTGGAGCTGGCCGACCCCGAGGCGCTGCGGGAGCTGGCCCCGCGGCTGTTCCGCCGCTTCCACGAGAGCTCGCACGGCTCGGTCAGCCGCGTGTCCTACCACTGGCGCGAGTACACGGGGGAGTACGGGCTCACGGCCCAGGAGCCGGACCCCGCGGTGCGCTGCGCGGTCCACCACGACGAGCACGGCCGCCCGGACGGGTGGGTGACCTACCGGTTCGAGCCGACGACCGGCTACCCGCTGACGCTGACGGTCGTCGACCTCGTGGGCGCGAGCCCGGACGTCTCGATCGCCCTGTGGGAGTTCGTCACCTCCCTGGACCTCGTGGACCGGGTCCGCTTCGGCCGCGCCCCGGTGGAGGACCCGCTCGCGTGGGCGCTGGCCGACCGCGGCGACTACCGGGTGACGGGGGAGTCGGACCGGATCTGGCTGCGGGTGCTCGACCCCGTCGCGGCCCTCGCGGCGCGCTCCTACACGGCCCGCCGCCGCGTCGTGCTCTCGGTCGTGGACCCGATGGGCCACGCCGACGGGCTCTTCGCCCTCGACACCACGGGAGGGACGCCCGTGGTGGAGCGCGTCGGGGACCGGCCCCGCACCGCCGACGACGACGCCGGGGCCTCGTTGCCGGCGGTGGAGCTGCCGCCGGGGGCGGACGCCGCGATGCGCGTGGACGCGCTCGGGTCGCTGTACCTCGGGGCGGTCAAGGCCAGCACGCTGGCGCGGGCGGGGCTCGTCGTGGCCCGGGACGAGGACGCGCTGCGGGCGCTGCAGGACCTCATGGAGACCCCCACGGCCCCCTACGGCGTCACCCAGTTCTGAGGGGGGACCCGCCACCGCGCCCGGGGCGTGTTGACCGCGTTTTGGCCCGACCGTAGACTGACCCGGTGCGTGCTCTGCACGTGCCCTGTCCACAAGTCCTCCGGACCGGACCGCCGCCCGCACGGGCGGCACCGTTCCGGCTGATCAGAACCTATCCCCATCGGAGCCCCTACTACATGACCACCACCACCCCGCAGGTCGCCGTCAACGACATCGGAACCGAGGAGGACTTCCTCGCCGCCGTCGACGCGACCATCAAGTACTTCAACGACGGCGACCTCGTCGAGGGCACCGTCGTCAAGGTCGACCGCGACGAGGTCCTTCTCGACATCGGCTACAAGACCGAGGGCGTCATCCCGTCCCGCGAGCTGTCCATCAAGCACGATGTCGACCCCGACGAGGTCGTGACCGTGGGTGACGAGGTCGAGGCTCTGGTCCTCACCAAGGAGGACAAGGAAGGCCGCCTGATCCTGTCCAAGAAGCGGGCTCAGTACGAGCGCGCCTGGGGCGACATCGAGAAGATCAAGGAGGACGACGGCGTCGTCACCGGCACCGTCATCGAGGTCGTCAAGGGCGGCCTCATCCTCGACATCGGCCTGCGCGGCTTCCTGCCCGCCTCCCTCGTGGAGATGCGCCGCGTGCGCGACCTCGCGCCCTACATCGGCCAGCAGATCGAGGCGAAGATCATCGAGCTGGACAAGAACCGCAACAACGTGGTCCTGTCCCGCCGCGCCTGGCTCGAGCAGACCCAGTCCGAGGTTCGCTCCAACTTCCTGCACAAGCTCGAGAAGGGCCAGGTCCGCACGGGCACGGTCTCCTCGATCGTCAACTTCGGCGCGTTCGTCGACCTGGGCGGCGTGGACGGCCTCGTGCACGTCTCCGAGCTGTCCTGGAAGCACATCGACCACCCCTCCGAGGTCGTCGAGGTCGGCCAGGAGGTCACGGTCGAGGTCCTGGACGTCGACATGGACCGCGAGCGCGTCTCCCTGTCGCTCAAGGCGACCCAGGAGGACCCCTGGCAGCTGTTCGCCCGCACCCACGCCCTCGGGCAGGTCGTGCCGGGCAAGGTCACCAAGCTCGTCCCCTTCGGTGCGTTCGTGCGCGTCGAGGACGGCATCGAGGGCCTGGTGCACATTTCCGAGCTGGCCCAGCGCCACGTGGACATGGCCGAGCAGGTCGTCTCCGTGGGCGAGGAGCTGTTCGTGAAGGTCATCGACATCGACCTGGACCGCCGCCGCATCTCGCTGTCGCTCAAGCAGGCCAACGAGGGCGTGGACCCGGACTCCACCGAGTTCGACCCGGCCCAGTACGGCATGGCCGCCGAGTACGACGAGCAGGGCAACTACAAGTACCCCGAGGGCTTCGATCCCGAGACCAACGAGTGGATCGAGGGCTACGAGGAGCAGCGCGCCGCCTGGGAGCAGCAGTACGCCGACGCCCAGGCCCGCTGGGAGGCCCACAAGGAGCAGGTTCGCAAGTCGATCGCCGAGGACGCCGAGGCGGCCGCCGGCGGCACGACCTCGTCCTCCTCCTCCTCGTCGTCGTCCTCCGCGCCGGCCCCGACCAGCTACTCCTCCGAGGCTCCGGCGTCCGACTCCGGGACGCTGGCCTCCGACGAGGCCCTGGCCGCGCTGCGCGAGAAGCTCACCGGTCAGTGACCCGGTAGCGGCGCCCCGGCAGCGGTGCCCGCACCGCGCCCGAGCCCCACGAACGGCCCCCGCCCCCAGGGCGGGGGCCGTTCGCGCGTGCGGGGGTCCTCAGCGGGGCAGGTCGACCCAGTCGGTGCCGGCCGGGCGGAGCACGCCCGTGCCGGCGGTGAGGGACGCGACCCGGGCTGCCAGGCCCGCGGCGGCGTCCCCGTCGTCGGGCACGGCCAGCAGCAGCTCGGCCCCGGCGGGCCCGTAGGCGGTCCCCAGCACGAGGGTCCCCGCGGCGCGCAGCTCGTTCTCCAGCCGCCCGGCCTCGGCGTGCCCGGCCGGCAGGGACCACCGGCGCAGCCGCTCACGGTCCACGAGCGCCGCGGCGTCGAGGGCCCGCGAGACCGCCTCGGAGTAGGCGCGCACGAGCCCGCCGGCGCCCAGCAGCGTCCCGCCGAACCAGCGCACGACCACGGCGGTGACGTCGGAGAGGTCGGTGCGGTCCCGGCCCTGCGCGTCGGCGCCGGTGCGGCGCTGGACGAGGGCCTCGAGCATGGGGATCCCCGCGGTCCCGGCGGGCTCGCCGTCGTCGGAGGAGCGCTGGACGTCCCGGTCGGGGCCCAGCACGAAGGCCGAGCAGTGGTGGCGGGCGTCGTGGTGCTCCCGGCGCAGCCGCTCGGTCAGCGCCCGCGCCTCGGTCTCGGTCCCGGCGCGGCCCAGCACGGCCAGGAAGCGCGAGCGCTTGATCTCCAGCTCGGCCACCGCCTCCGTGCCCGCGGCCAGGGTCGTGTAGCGGGTGGCGCGGCTGAGGGCGGGCTCGGGGTCCATGCCCGACAGCCTAGGACCCGGCTAGCATGGGGGCGTGCTCACCATCGGACTCACGGGCGGGATCGCCTCCGGCAAGTCCACGGTCGCCCGCCGCCTCGCCGAGCGCGGGGCCACCGTCGTCGACGCCGACGCCATCGCCCGCGCCCTCCAGGAGCCCGGCGAGCCCGGGCTCGAGGGGATCGTCGCCGAGTTCGGCCCCGGGGTGCTGACCCCCGAGGGGCGCCTGGACCGGCCCGCCCTCGGGGCGCTCGTCTTCGCCGACCCGGCGGCGCGCGCCCGCCTCAACGCCGTGATCCACCCGCTGGTCCGGGCCGAGGCCGAGCGCCTGGCCGCGGCGGCGGGGGAGGACGCGGTGCTCGTGGAGGACATCCCCCTGCTCGTGGAGACCGGACGGCACGACCGCTTCGACCTCCTCCTCGTCGTCCAGGCACCCGAGGAGGAGCGGGTGCGGCGGATGGTCGAGGACCGGGGGATGACGGCCGCGGACGCCCGGGCCCGGATCGCCGCGCAGGCCACCGACGCCGAGCGGGCGGCGGTCGCCACGACCGTGCTCGTCAACGACGGCACCCCGCAGCGGCTACGCGAGCGGGTCGACGCCTGGTGGGACGCCGAGGTCGCCCCGCGGCGGCGGACCCCCGCCTGACCCGCCCGGGAGGGCCACGGGGGAGCGGGGCGGCTCCCAGCGCGCGATAAGGTGCTGTGCAACCGAAGCAACACCCCGAGACACGGCCGCCGGCCGTTCGAAGGAGCAGCCGGCGACCGGGGAAGTACCCTGCGATGCTCGACAGACTCCACGACGCTCTCCGCCTGCGGACGAGCCCCACCATCTTCTTCGGCTCGGCGGCAGTGATCCTCGTCTTCGTCGTGCTGACCCTCGTGTTCACCGACACCATGGACGCGGTCTTCGCCCAGGGCTCCGCCTGGGTCATCGAACAGCTGGGCTGGTTCTACATCCTCGGCGTGACCGTCTTCCTGCTCTTCCTGGTCTACCTGATGATCAGCCGGTTCGGACAGGTCCGCCTGGGCGCCGACGACGAGCGGCCCCAGCACAGCAACATGTCCTGGTTCGCGATGCTCTTCGCCGCCGGCATCGGCACGATCCTGATGTTCTGGGCCGTGGCCGAGCCCGTGAACCACTACGCGAACCCGCCCCGCCAGGGCGTGGCCCCCGAGTCCATGGAGGCGGCGACCGAGGCGATGGGCTTCACGCTCTACCACTTCGGGCTGCACACCTGGACGATCTTCACCCTCCCGGCCCTGGCCTTCGGCTACTTCATGTACAAGCGCAACCTGCCCCCGCGCGTGTCCTCGATGTTCCAGCCGCTGCTGGGGGAGCGCATCCACGGTCCCGTGGGCCGGGTCATCGACATCCTCGCGATCGTCGGCACCCTCTTCGGCGTGGCTGTCTCGATCGGCCTGGGCACGATGCAGATCAACAGCGGCCTGGCCCGCCTGTTCGGTATCTCCGAGTCGGCGCTGTCGCAGATCCTCATCATCACCGCCGTGAGCATCGTCGCCGCGGTCTCCGTGGCCCTGGGCCTGGACCGCGGCATCAAGCGGCTGTCCAACGCCAACATCCTCATCGCGATCGCCCTGCTCGTGTTCATCCTGGTCTCCGGGCCCACGGTGATGATGCTCAAGGGCACGGTCGAGTCCGCCGGCACGTACCTGTCGATGCTGCCCGCCCTCGCCTTCTGGAACGACACCCTCGCCGACACCGGCTGGCAGAGCGGGTGGACGGTCTTCTACTGGGCCTGGACGATCACCTGGTCGCCGTTCGTGGGGATCTTCATCGCCCGCATCTCCCGCGGGCGCACCATCCGCCAGTTCGTCTCCGGCGTGCTGGCCCTCCCCACGCTGTTCACGATCATCTGGTTCGGCATCTTCGGGATGGGGGTGTTCGACATCGAGCGCAACGGCGACGGCGGGCTGGTGGAAGCCGTGGTCACCGAGGGCGACATCCCCGGGGCGATGTTCGTCTTCCTCGAGAACTTCCCGCTGTCCACGGTCACCTCGGCGGTGGGCGTGCTCATCGTGGTGTTCTTCTTCATCACCTCCATCGACTCCGCCGCCCTGGTCATGGACACCATGGGCAGCGGCCACGAGGAGGAGTCCCCGGTGCTCCAGCGGGTGTTCTGGGTCGTGGCCATCGGCGTGATCGCCGCGATCCTGCTCACCGCCACCGGCGCCGAGGGCCTCACCGCCCTGCAGAACGTCGCGATCCTCATCGGCCTGCCGTTCTTCGTGCTCGGCTACGTGATGATCTACTCGCTGCTGCGCGCCCTGCGCGAGGACGCCGGCGAGGTCGGCGTGCTGCCCACCCGCCGCTGGCGCCGCGTGCTGCCCCCGGAGGAGTTCCAGCGCCGGACCACGACCGGTCAGCTCGACGAGGGCGTCGTCGTCGCCCCGGACTACGTCGAGGGCTCCGAGCCGGACAACGCCCCGCCGATCGAGCACCCCGCGCAGCCGGACTACGTGCAGGCGTACCACACGGGCTCGATGCGCACGGTCCGCCCCGAGGAGCAGCGGATCCGGCCCTGACCCCGGCCGCGGGTGCGGGTCTACACTGGTCGCACCTGCACCCGCGGCCTCCAGGGGGACGCCATGAAGAGACAGCACGAGGGAACCGGCGGGCCGGAGGTGCCGCGCTCCTCCCTCCTCGACCGCCTCAACCGGATCGCGATGCGCGTGTACGGGCCGGGGGACCGGGCGCCCCAGGACGCCGCCGGCGCCCCGATCAGCCCCGCCGCCGAGCAGTGGTACCGCGAGGTCTGCGAGCACTTCCAGATCGAGCGGGACGAGCACGGCAACGAGTACCTCTTCCACCGGGACGACTCCGCCGAGCAGCCCCGGACCGGTTCCGAGCGCAACTGAGCACCCGCCCCGGCCGCAGCCGCCGGGCGCCGGCACGGGGCGCCGCCCGAACGGGCGGCGCCCCGTCGTCGTTCGCGAGCCCCGCAGCGGGCTCCGCACGGGCCGCCGCCGTGCGAGCCTCCCGCGCCCCACAACGGCGTCGTGACGGGGACCCTCCGGGGTGGGAGGATTGGGACACCACACGGGAGCGGGGGCGTCATGGGCGAGGTCGGTCGGCAGGTCCGGAGGGCGGCGGGCGCCGCCGAGGACGCGGGGGACTCGCGCGGGCTGCGGCTGGCCGCGCGCGTGGGCTACGCGGCCTCGGGGCTGCTGCACCTGATGATCGGCGTCATCGCCCTGCGCGTGGCCGGCGGCGGCTCCGGCTCCGCGGACCAGAGCGGCGCCGTCGCCCAGCTCGCCGCGAGCCCCGGCGGGGCGGTGCTGCTGTGGGTGTGCTTCCTCGGCTCGGTGGCGCTGGCGGTGTTCCTGCTCAGCGAGGCGCTCGTCGGCGCCCGCCGGCTCGACGGCAAGGAGCGCGCCCAGCACCTGCTCAAGCACCTCGGCCAGGCGGTGGTCTACGGGGCGATCGGGGCGACCTTCGGCGCCGCCGCGCTCGGCGGGGGCGGTGACTCCAGCGCCGCGAGCCAGTCCTGGAGCGCCCGGCTCATGGCCCACCCGGCCGGCACGGTGCTGCTCTACCTCGTCGGCGCCGGCATCGCCGTGGCCGGGATCTGGTTCGTCCACCGCGGGGTGACCCGCGGGTTCCTCAAGCACTTCGGCGAGCTGCCCCCGGGACGCGCCGGGGATGCCGTCACGTGGCTCGGCACGGTCGGGTATGCGGCCAAGGGCGTGGCCCTGGCCGTGCTCGGCGGCATCGTCGTGCTCGCCACCGCCCGTCACGATCCCGAGGACTCCAGCGGCCTCGACGGTGCCCTCAAGACCCTCGCCGCCCAGCCCTACGGCATGTGGCTGCTCGGGGCCGTGGCCGTGGGCCTGATCTGCTACGGCGTCTTCATGGGCGTGCGCGCCCGCTACCAGCGGATGTGACCGCGTCCCGACCCCACGGCGGGACGGGCCCGGCGACGCCCGCCGTGCCGGGCCACCTCGCCCCGGCGGGCGTCGGTCGCCCGGGGCGCCTCCCGCGCCCCGTAGGGTCGGGGGATGAGCACCGCACCGCAGGGCCGGACCGAGGGGCCCGGCAAGGGACCGTTCCTGACCGCCCTCCTGCTGGGCGGTCTCTACCCCGCGCTCTCCCGGCTGGTCGACAGTTCCGTGGTGGCCCTCGTCTGCTCGGTGGCCCTGGGCTTCGTGGTCTCCGGGCTGCTGCGCCAGCGGGCGCAGGCCCGCGACGCACCGACGTCGTCCCACGTGCCAGAAGGCCGTGAAGCGCCTTCGGACAAGGACTGCGACGAAGAACCGTGAACCAGGTCGGGCACCCGTCACGCCACCTTCTCCGCGTCGCGGTCTGCGCCGATCCGCGACGTATGGTGGGCGAAAGCAAACACCCGAGGACCGAGGAGAGGCCCGCCGTGCGCAGCAGCCTGCAGTTCCCCCTGACCGTCGTCTGCGCGGCCGCGCTGCTGACCGGCTGCGCGGGCGGTGCCGGGACGACCACCGCCCCGGAGAGCGCCGGGGCCTCGGCGACGGCGGCCGCCCCGTCGTCGTCGGGCGCGGATCCCGGCACCACGCCCTGGACGGCCGACCACGGGCTGGCCGAGGTCCCCCTCGAGGACGCCCCGCGGGAACCGACCCCGCTGGAGCGGTCCCTGCTGGTCGAGCCCGGGCCCCACGCCGAGGAGGGCACCGACGAGGAGGTCCTCGCCGCGGCCCGCGAGCGGGACCCGCGCACCGCCGAGGAGTGGAGCGCGGCGATCCTCGCCCAGATCCACGGCGACTACGCCGAGGACGTGCGCACGACCGTGCGCTTCGACCCGGGCACCGGCGAGCGCGGCGCGGAGCCCACCGCGACCGCCACCGGACCGGCCGGGGCGCGCAGCGTGGGCACCAACCACTTCGCGCTCGTGCTCGACGCCAGCGACTCCATGGCCCTGGACGCGGGCGGCGGCACGCGCATGGACGCGGCGCGCGCGGCACTGACCGGGTTCGTCGAGGAGCTGCCGGAGGGCAGCACGGTGAGCCTGCGCCTGTACGGGCACGCCGGTGACGCCACCGAGTCCGGCAAGCGGGAGTCGTGCACGACGACCGAGGTCGTCTACTCCGGGCCCGCGGACGCCGAGGAGCTCGAGGCGGCCCTCGACGAGGTCCGCCCGACCGGCTTCACCCCGCTGGCGCGCGGCATCGAGGCGGCCGCCGGGGACTTCCCCGAGGACGCCACGGACGGCATCGTCTACGTGGTCACCGACGGCGTGGAGACCTGCGGCGGGGACCCCGTGGCGGCCGCCGAGCGGCTGAGCGCCTCGGGGATCGAGCCGGTCGTCAACGTCCTGGGCTTCCAGACCGGCGACGCCGACCAGCAGGCGCTGGCGGCCATCGCCGAGGCCGGCCGCGGGCAGTACACCCGCGCGGGCTCGCGCGCGGAGCTCGAGGCCTACTGGCGGAAGCAGAACGCGGCGATGGCCCGGGCCTGGAACGAGTGGCGCGGCACCGAGCTGCGCGAGATCAACGAGGCCGGCAACGCCAACAAGCGCCTGGCCAACGAGGTCGGCAACCGCATCAAACGCACCTCCAACGAGGAGTCCAACCGCGGCAAGCGCCTGGCCAACATGCTCGGCCAGGACGTGGACGAGCAGGTCCGCCAGGAGGTCTGGGACTTCTTCGACGAGCGCGGCAGGACGATCTGGGACTGGGGCGACCGGACACACCTGGCCAACTGGAACGCGGCCGACGACCGGCTCCAGCAGGACTGGCAGGCCGTCTACGACCGCGGCGAGGCCAAGTGGAGCGAGTACTACGAGCGCCTCCAGTAGTCCCGGGCGCCGTGTGCGGGCGGGACGGGTGCGGTAGAACGGGGGCATGAGCTCCCCGGACCTGCCCCCCGACCTGACCGCCGGCCTCGACGTCGAGCGGGCCGTGCCCGTCGGCGGCGGCGACACCGCCGCGGCCTACCGCCTGGAGACCGCCCGGGGCCCGCTGTTCGCCAAGACCGTGGCGGGCGCCCCCGAGGGGATGATGGCCACCGAGGTCGCCGGCCTCGAGGCGCTGCGCGAGCACGCCCCGCCCTCCCTGGGCGTGCCCGAGGTCGTGCGCTGGAGCGCCGGGGGCATCGTGCTCGAGTGGATCGAGGAGGGCGGCAGGCGGGGGAGGGCCACCGAGGAGGAGCTCGGGCGCGGGCTCGCGCAGCTGCACCGCACCCGCGGCCCGCACTACGGGGCCCTGGACCCGGACCTGCCCGGCTGGATCGGGTCCTCGCGCCCGGACATGTCACCGGCCGGGGACTGGGCGCAGTTCCTGCTCGAGCGGCGCATCCGGCCGCTGCTGCACGACGCGCTCGCGGCCGGGCGGATCGACCCGGTGGCGGAGGACCTGCTGGCGGAGCTCGCCCCGCGGGCCCGGGAGCTGGCGGGCCCGGCCGAGCCGCCCACGCTGGTGCACGGCGACCTGTGGGCCGGCAACCGGCTCGTGGACGTCCACGGCCGCAACTGGCTGATCGACCCGTCGTCGTACTGGGGCCACCGCGAGATCGACCTGGCGATGATGCTGCTCTTCGGCGGCTTCGGCGAGGCCTGCTTCGCCGCCTACGCGGCGCAGCACCCGCCGGCGGTGGGCTGGCGGGAGCGGGTGCCGTGGTACCAGCTCCCGCCGCTGCTGCGCCACGCCTACCGCTTCGGCGGCGGCTACGGGGACGCCGCGGTAGAGGCGATGCGCCGCCTGCTGGACTGAGCCGGCCTCAGACCAGCTCGCCGAAGGCCTCCACCGCCCGGGTGGGGCCCGTGACGAGGATCTGGTCGTCCTCGTAGAGCACGGTGCCCGGCTCGGTCGCCTCCCAGCCCTGGCCGGGGCGGCGCACGGCGACGACGGCGACCCCGTGGGCGCGGCGGACGTCGAGCGCGTCGAGCGGGTGCTGCTGCACCGCCTCCGGCGCGGGGCAGCGGATCAGCGCGAACCCCTCGTCGATCGAGAGGAAGTCCAGCACCCGCCCCTGGATGAGGTGGGCGGCGCGCACCCCCATGTCGTGCTCGGGGCTGATCACGTGGTGGACCCCGAGCTGGTCGAGGATCTCGGCGTGCGGGGTGGTGATGGCCTTCGCCCAGATCTCCGGGTGGCCGAACTTCAGCAGCCGGGAGGCGACCAGGATGCTGGCCTGGACGTCGGAGCCGATGCCCACGACGACCTTGTCGAACTCGTCCACGCCCAGCTGGCGCAGGACCTGCTCCTGGGTGGCGTCGGCGCGCACCACGGAGGTGAGCCGGCCGTTGAGCTCCTGCACGACCTCCTCGGCCGTGTCGATGCCGAGGACCTCGGCCCCGTTGCGCATCAGCTCGAGGGCGAGCGCGGCGCCGAAGCGGCCCAGGCCGATCACGGCCACGGTGGCGGGCTCGCGGCGGCGGCGCGGGGAGCGGTGGGCGGCGGAGCCGCCGCGGGCGGGGAACATGCGGGGAGCCTCCGGGGAGTCTCGGGCGGCCGGGTGCGGCCGCGGAGCGAACGGGTCGGGGTGCTTCAGCCGATCAGGGGTCGTTCCTTCGGCAGCTCGTAGAGCGTGCGGCGGGTGCGGGCGGCCAGGGCCGTGGCCACCGTGATGGGCCCCAGCCGGCCCAGGAACATCAGGGCGACGAGCACGAGCTGCGCCGCGGGGGAGAGCTGGGCGGTGATGCCCGTGGACAGTCCCACCGTGGCGAAGGCCGAGACCACCTCGAAGAGGATCCGGTCCAGGCCCAGGTCCTCGTGCAGGAGCATCAGCACCGTCGTGGCCGTGACCACGGCGCCCAGGGCGAGCACGACCACGGTGGTGGCCTGGCGCTGGACCGACCGGGAGAGCCGCTTGCCCAGGACGGTGACGGCACCCTGCCCGGTGATCTCGGCCCAGGCGACGAAGCCCAGCACGGCGACCGTGGTGACCTTCAGCCCGCCGGCGGTGCCGGCGGGCCCGCCGCCGATGAGCATGAGCAGGTCCAGGCCCAGCCAGGAGACGGGGTGCATGGCGGTGACGTCGATGCTGTTGAAGCCGGCGGTGCGGGCGATCACGGACTGGAAGAGCCCGGCGAGCAGCTTCTCGTCCGTCCGCATCGGCCCGAGCGTGGCGGGGTTCGACCACTCGACCGCGCACAGGAAGACGGTGCCGGCCCCGAGCAGGACCGCGGTGGCCATGAGCACGACGCGGGTGTTCATGCTCCACCGCAGCGGCCGGCGCCACTCGCGGCGCAGCTGCTGGAGGACGGGGAAGCCGAGGCCGCCCAGTACGACCGCGACCATGAGCGGCAGGGTGATCCACGGGTCGGCGGCGAAGTCCGTGATCGACAGCGAGTACAGGGCGAAGCCGGCGTTGTTGAACGCCGAGACCGCGTGGAAGACCCCGTGCCACAGGGCGCGGCCGGGCTCGTAGCCGTAGCCGAGGCCGAAGCGCAGCCCCAGGGCGGCGGCCACGGCGGCCTCGATCACCACGGTCGTGGCGAGGATCCGCAGCAGCACCCCGCGCATGTCCCCGTAGCCGGGGCTCTTCGTCTCCGTGGCGCTGGTGATCCGGGCCGAGAGCCCCAGGCGCCGGGACAGCAGGATCCCCAGCACCGTGGCGAAGGACATCACGCCGAAGCCGCCGAGCTGGATCAGGGCCAGGATCACGGCCTGGCCGAACGGGGTCCAGTAGACGGGGGTGTCGACCACGACCAGCCCGGTCACGCAGATCGCGGAGGCCGCCGTGAAGAAGGCCTCCAGCGGCGTGGCCCCGCCGGGGCCGGTGCGGGCGGCGGGGAGCACGAGCAGGACCGTGCCCACGACCAGTGCGGCGGCGAAGGCGCCGACGAGCAGCTGGGCCGTGCGCTTGGGCGTGACCTCGCGCGGGTCGGTGGTGCGGCGGGGACGGGGGGTCCGGGGGCGGGGCCGGGCCCGGCGGGTGAGGCGGCGGACGCGGGCCCGCAGCAGTGCCTCTTCCAACGGCATGCGCACAACCTACACCCGCCGCGGCCTCCCGGCCCGCGACGCCGGCGGGCCTACACGTAGCTGTCGCCGGCGATGGTGCGCAGGGCCTGCTCCAGGGCGGTGGTGGGCCGCCCGATCAGCCGGGACAGGTCCCCGGTGACCAGGTCCAGGGCGCCGTCCTCGATGTTCGCGTCGAGGGCCACGAGGAAGCGCGCGGTGGCCTCGTCCACCCCCGACTCCTCGAGCGCCGCGAGGTGCTGCTCCGGGCTCAGCCGGCGGTGGACCACCTCGCGTCCCAGCACCCGGGTGAGGGTCGCGGCGAGCTCGTCGTGGTCCCACGCGTCGTCCCCGGAGAGCTCGTAGGTCTGCCACGCGTGCCCGTCCTGGGCGAGCACGGCGGCGAGGCCCTCGGCGTAGTCCTCGCGGGTGGCGCTGGTCACCCTCCCGTCGCCCGCGTTGGAGAGCACGAGCCCGGTCTCGGCCGCGTAGTGCACGGCGGGCTCGAAGTTCTCCGTGTACCAGCCGTTGCGCACGATCGTCCACGGCAGCCCGGAGCCGGTGACGAGCTCCTCGGTCGCCAGGTGCTCGTCGGCCAGCAGCAGCTTCCCCCGGTCGGCGCCGAGGGCGCTGGTGTAGACGAGGCGCCCGACCCCGGTGCGCACGGCGGCCTCGACCGCGTTGCGGTGCTGGTCCACCCGGCTGCCGACCTCGCTCGAGGAGATCAGCAGGACGGCGTCGGCGCCGTCGAACGCCGCGTCCAGGCTCGCCGGGTCGCCGTAGTCGATCCGGGCGGTGGTCAGCTCCAGCTCCCGCAGGGAGCGCAGCTTCTCCCGGCTGCGGCCGGCGGCCACGAGCTGCTCACGCGGGACGTCCAGGCGCAGCAGGGCGCTGAGCACGAGCCGGCCCAGCTGCCCGGTCGCGCCGGTGATGGCGATGGTCATGGCGGTCCTTCCCGAGCCGGCCCGCGCCTGCGCGCGGTGGTGCTCCTGTCCTACGGCAGGCGGGGCGGGTTGTCCAGCACCGGGGCCCGATCGCCTCCGGAGGAACCCGCCCCGGGTGTCGGGGGCGGCGCGTAGCCTGGGGACCATGAGCCTCGCGCAGAAGATCAACCGCGTCGTCGCCCCCTTCGAGGTGATCTCCGACTACCGTCCCGCCGGCGACCAGCCGAAGGCGATCGAGGAGCTGGCCACCCGCATCGAGGCCGGCGAGAAGGACGTCGTGCTCCTGGGCGCCACGGGCACCGGCAAGTCCGCCACCGCCGCGTGGCTGATCGAGCGCGTCCAGCGGCCCACCCTGGTGATGGTGCAGAACAAGACGCTCGCCGCGCAGCTCGCGAACGAGCTGCGCGAGCTGCTGCCCAACAACGCCGTCGAGTACTTCGTCTCCTACTACGACTACTACCAGCCCGAGGCCTACGTTCCGCAGACGGACACCTTCATCGAGAAGGACTCCTCGATCAACGAGGAGGTCGAGCGGCTGCGCCACTCCGCGACCAACGCGCTGCTGACCCGCCGCGACGTCGTCGTCGTCGCCACCGTCTCGTGCATCTACGGCCTGGGCACCCCCGAGGAGTACGTCGCCCAGATGGTCACCCTGCGCCGGGGGGAGGAGATGGACCGCGACGAGCTGCTGCGCAAGTTCGTGCACATGCAGTACGCCCGCAACGACGTCGACTTCCACCGCGGCACCTTCCGGGTGCGCGGGGACACGGTGGAGATCATCCCGATGTACGAGGAGCACGCGGTGCGGGTCGAGTTCTTCGGCGACGAGATCGAGTCGATCTACACCCTCCACCCGCTCACCGGGGAGATCATCCGGGAGGAGACCGAGATGTACGTCTTCCCCGCCTCCCACTACGTCGCCGGGGCCGACCGGATGGCCCGGGCCGTGAAGACCATCGAGGCGGAGCTCGCCGAGCGGCTCAAGGAGCTCGAGTCCCAGAACAAGCTCGTCGAGGCCCAGCGGTTGCGCATGCGCACCACCTACGACCTCGAGATGATGGAGCAGATGGGCTACTGCAACGGCATCGAGAACTACTCGCTGCACATCGACGGCCGCCCCCGCGGGTCCGCCCCGCACTGCCTGCTCGACTACTTCCCGGACGACTTCCTGCTCGTGGTCGACGAGTCCCACGTGACGATCCCCCAGATCGGCGGCATGTACGAGGGGGACATGTCCCGCAAGCGCACCCTCGTGGAGCACGGCTTCCGGCTGCCCTCGGCGATGGACAACCGGCCCCTGAAGTGGGACGAGTTCCTCGAGCGGATCGGCCAGACCGTCTACCTCTCCGCGACCCCGGGCAAGTACGAGCTCTCCCAGGCCGACGGCTACGTCGAGCAGATCATCCGCCCCACCGGGCTGGTGGACCCCGAGGTGATCGTCAAGCCCACGAAGGGCCAGATCGACGACCTCCTCGAGGAGATCAACCTGCGGGTCGAGCGCGACGAGCGCGTGCTCGTGACCACGCTGACCAAGCGGATGGCCGAGGACCTCACCGAGTACCTCATGGAGCACGGGGTCAAGGTCCAGTACCTGCACTCGGACGTCGACACCCTGCGCCGCGTCGAGCTGCTGCGCGAGCTGCGGATGGGCAGCTTCGACGTCCTCGTGGGCATCAACCTCCTGCGCGAGGGCCTGGACCTGCCCGAGGTCTCCCTCGTGGCGATTCTCGACGCCGACAAGGAGGGCTTCCTGCGCTCCACGACCTCCCTGATCCAGACCATCGGGCGCGCGGCCCGCAACGTCTCCGGGCAGGTGCACATGTACGCCGACCGGATCACCGACTCGATGGCCACGGCGATCGACGAGACGAACCGGCGCCGGGCGATCCAGGTCGCCTACAACGAGGAGCACGGCATCGACCCGCAGCCGCTGCGCAAGCGGATCGCCGACATCACGGACCAGCTGGCCCGGGAGGAGGAGGACACCCGGGAGCTGCTCGCCCAGCGCGCCGCGGCCGGGAAGAAGACCGCCGCCACCGGGGGCCGGGACGCCGCGGCCGCCGCCGAGGACAAGCTGCGCCACGACGGCCTGGCCGCGGCCCCCGCCGAGGACCTCACCGACCTCATCGCCCAGCTGACCCAGCAGATGCAGGCCGCCGCCGAGGAGCTGCAGTTCGAGCTCGCCGCCCGGATCCGCGACGAGCTCGGGGACCTGAAGAAGGAGCTGCGGCAGATGCAGCAGGCCGGCCACGCCTGAGCCCGCGCCCCGGGAGGCCCCGCCGGGGCGCGCCCGCGGTCGCGGGTCCTCCGGGCGGCTGCGCACGGGGCCCGCCGCGGGGTGGGGTAGAGTGCTCCCCGCGCAGGGGAGTATCCCTCAGCGCTGCGGTCGTCAGCACGCCGGGCAACGGAGCCGGGCCGGTCGCAGCGGTCGCACCCCGGCACGGGCCCCACCCGGCCGGGACCGGCGGAGAGACTTGCGGCCCATCGTGATGCCCCGGCCGGCCCCGCCCCACGGACGACGCCCGACCGCGGGCGCACCCGTCCCCAAGCGAAAGAACTCGCGTGCACACACAACTGCCTGCGTGGTTCGAGATCGGCTCCTTCGTCGTCCTCGGCTGCATCCTGCTCTTCGACCTGGTCCTGGTCGCCAAGCGCCCCCACGAGCCCTCCATGAAGGAGGCCGGCACCTGGGTGGGCGTCTACGTGGCGCTCGCCCTCGTCTTCGCCGGGCTCATGTTCGTCTTCGCCGGCGTCGAGCCCGGCACCCAGTTCGTCGCCGGCTGGATCACCGAGTACAGCCTGAGCATCGACAACCTCTTCGTGTTCATCGTGATCATGGCCCGCTTCTCCGTGCCCCGGAAGTACCAGCAGGAGGTGCTGATGGTGGGCATCATCATCGCGCTCGTCCTGCGCGGGGTGTTCATCCTGCTGGGCGCCACGATCATCGCCAACTTCTCCTGGGTCTTCTACCTCTTCGGCGCGTTCCTGCTGTGGACCGCCTGGCAGCAGGCCAGGGACGACGGCGAGGACGAGGCCGAGGAGAACGGCCTCATCCGCCGCCTGCGCACCGTGGTGCCCATGACCGAGCACTACGACGGCAACCGGCTGCGCACCACCGTGGACGGCAAGCGGGTGTTCACCCCCATGCTCGTGGTCTTCGTCACCATCGGCGTGACCGACCTGATGTTCGCCTTCGACTCGATCCCGGCGATCTTCGGCCTCACCCAGAGCCCGTTCATCGTCTTCACCGCGAACATCTTCGCCCTCATGGGCCTGCGCCAGCTCTACTTCCTGCTGGGCGGGCTCATGGAGCGGCTGATCTACCTCAAGCACGGCCTGTCCCTGATCCTCGCCTTCATCGGCGTGAAGCTGCTGCTGCACGCCATGCACGAGAACGAGGTGCCGTTCATCAACGGCGGCGAGCACATCGGCTGGGCGCCGGAGATCCCCACGTTCGTGTCCCTGGGCGTGATCGTGGCGATCATCGCCGTGGCCACGATCGCCTCGCTGCTCAGCCCCCGCGGCCGCTCCGCCCACGCCGCCGCCGAGCTGCAGCGGGCCATCGACAGCTACCGCTCCCTCGGTCAGGACGCCGCGACCGGGCAGATCCGCCAGGTCCAGGCCGAGCTGGTGCGCACCCACGGCACCGCCGAGACGGCGGCCCGCCGGGCCCCCGTCCAGCTGCCGGACGTGCACGAGCACACGGGCAAGACCCTGGACGAGCACCGCGCCGAGAGCGCGGCGCACCGGCCCGGGCAGCCGGCCGGGCACTGACCGTCGACCCGCCGGGACCGCTGAGGGCCCGCCCCGCCGCACGGCGGGGCGGGCCCCGCCCGTTCCCGGGGCCGACGACGGGGCCCGTATAGACTGGCCGCAGCGTAGGGGAGTATCCCTTCAGCGCTGCGGACGTCAGCACGCCGGGAGCCAACGGGCCCGGCCGGGCGCAGCGGCCGGTCCCGGTGAGCCACAGGCGCCGCGGGCGGCGGAGAGACTTACGGCTGTCCCGTCCCCGACCCCGAAAGCGAAACCATGGAAGTCTCGACCACCGTGTGGGTGCTGACGATCGTCGCGATCGTCGGCCTCCTGCTGTTCGACTACGTGTTCCACGTCCGCAAGGCCCACGAGCCGCAGCTGAAGGAGGCGGCGATCTGGTCGGCGATCTACGTCGGCCTCGCCCTCGTCTTCGGCCTGTTCGTCCTGTGGGAGTGGGGCGGACGCTACGCCGGCGAGTACTACGCGGGCTACATCACCGAGAAGGCCCTGTCGGTCGACAACCTCTTCGTGTTCCTGATCATCATGGCCTCCTTCAAGGTCCCGCGCGCGGACCAGCAGAAGGTCCTGCTCTTCGGCATCACCTTCGCCCTGGTCGCCCGCACCGCCCTGATCTTCGTGGGCGCCGGGCTGATCAACCAGTTCGCCTGGGTCTTCTACCTCTTCGGCCTGATCCTGCTGCTGACGGCCGGGTCGCTGATCAAGGGCGAGCTCTCCGAGGCCGACCACGACGAGGCCGACAACTTCGTGGTGCGCCTGGCCAAGCGCTTCATCCACACCACCGACTACTACGACGGCGACAAGCTGTTCACCGTCCACAACGGCAAGCGGGCGATGACCCCGATGCTGCTGGTGATGGTCGCCATCGGCGGCACCGACGTGCTCTTCGCCCTCGACTCGATCCCCGCGATCTTCGGGCTGACCCAGGAGACCTACCTGGTGTTCACGGCCGTGGCGTTCTCGCTGATGGGCCTGCGCCAGCTCTACTTCCTCATCGACGGGCTGCTGGACCGGCTCATCTACCTCTCGTGGGGCCTGGCGATCATCCTCGGCTTCATCGGCGTGAAGCTCATCCTGCACGCCCTGCACGAGAACACCCTGGGCTTCATCAACAACGGCGAGCACGTGGAGGTCGTCGAGGTCTCCATCGGGCTGTCCCTGACCGTGATCATCGGCGTGCTGGCCGTGACGATCCTGGCCTCCCTGTACAGCCCCAAGGGCCGCGCCCTGCGCACCATCAGCGGCCTGCAGCAGGTCGCCGAGCAGTACGTGACCCTGCCGCAGGACGCCCCGGAGGACCGCCGGCGGGCCCTGGCCACCCGGGCCGGCCGGCTCCAGGAGCAGATGGCGAAGGTCTCCCCGAAGCACCGGGAGGAGCTCATCGAGTCCGAGAAGCACTTCCACGACCTGCTGGACCGGGTCCGCGGCAAGCACCGCGAGTTCGAGGCCACCGGCGTGGCCCCCGAGCCCGACCCCGTCCCGGACCCCGAGGCGGAGTCCGTCGAGGGCGCCCGGGCGGACACCCAGCAGGCCGCCGGGACCACCACCCCGGACGGCCCCCGCGGCGGCAGCTCGGCGGTCTGACCCCGGCGGGGAGCACCCCGCCCCGCAGCGGCGCAGCCCCAGGTGCGCACCGAGCAGGTGCGCACCGGGGGCTGCGCCGTCGTCGGGTTCCCGAGCGCCCCGGTGCCCGGGCCGGTCAGCGGCCGGTCTCGGTCACCGGCCCCACGTTGTCGACGAGCACGGCCGGGAAGCCGTCCTCGTCGGAGGCCCGCAGGTCGATGCGGGCGTTGATCCCCCAGTCGTGGTGGCCCTCCGGGTCGTCGAAGACCTGCAGGACCGTCCAGTACCCGGGCATGCCCTCGGGGTGCTCGTCGATGCGCACCAGCCCGGGTCCGCGCGACTGCGGGTCGGTGTAGAGGTCCTCGTGCTCGTCGAAGTAGGCGTCCATCGCCTCCGCCCACCGGTCGCGGTCCCACCCGTGCTCGCCGTCGAGGGCGCCCAGGACCTTGTCCTTCTCGTCGGCGAACAGCTCCACCCGCTGGAACAGGGCGTTGCGCACCATCACCCGGAACGCCCGGGGGTTGGCGGTGATGGCGGGGGGCTGCTCGTCGATGAGCTCCTCGAGGGAGTCGGCGGTGGTGCCCATGGGCGACTCCTCGCCGGCGGCGAGCTTCTCCCACTCGTCGAGCAGCGAGTTGTCGGTCTGGCGCACGAGCTCCCCGAGCCACTCGATCAGGTCCGAGAGGTCCTCGCGCAGCAGCTCCAGGGGCACCGTCTGGCGCAGGGCCTTGTAGGCGTCGGAGAGGTAGCGCAGCAGGATCCCCTCGGAGCGGGCCAGCCCGTAGAACTGCACGTAGTCGCCGAAGGTCATCGCGCGCTCGTACATGTCCCGGACCACCGACTTCGGGGTCAGCTCGAACTGGGCGACCCACGGGGCCGAGGCGCGGTAGGTCTCGAAGGCCTGGCCCAGCAGCTCCTCGAGGGGCTTCGGGTAGGAGACCTCCTCGAGCTCCTTCATCCGCTCCTCGTAGTCCAGGCCCTCCGCCTTCATCGCCGCGACCGCCTCGCCGCGGGCCTTCTTCTCCTGCAGGTTCAGCACCTGCCGCGGCTTCTCGAGGGTCGCCTCGATCACGGAGACGACGTCCAGGGCGTAGGAGGGGTCCTCCGGGTCGAGCAGGGTCAGGGCCGCGAGCGCGAAGGGGGACAGCGGCTGGTTCAGGGCGAAGTTCTCCTGCAGCTCCACGGTCAGGCGCCAGGTGCGGCCCTCCTCGTCGGGCTCGGCCAGCCGCTCGACGACGCCGGCGGCGCGCAGCTCCTTGAGGATCCCGATGGCCTGCTTGACCAGGGCCCGCTGCCGCTGCGGGGTCTCGTGGTTGTGCGTCAGCAGGTGCCAGGCCGCCAGGACGGTGTCGCCGGGGCGCTGGAGGATGTTGAGCAGCATCGAGTGGGTGACCGTGAAGGAGGAGCTCAGCGGTTCGGGCTCGGCGGCCACGAGGGTCTCGAAGGTCGGCTTCCCCCAGGAGACGAAGCCCTGCGGGGGCTTCTTCCGCGGGACCTGGCGCAGCTTCTTCTGGTCGTCGCCGAACTTGGCGTGGGCCTTCTTCAGCGCCTTGGTGTTCTCGATGACGTGCTCGGGGGCCTGGACGACCACGGTGCCGGCGGTGTCGTAGCCGGCCCGCCCGGCGCGGCCGGCGATCTGGTGGAACTCGCGGGCGTTGAGCCGGCGGGTGCGCTCGCCGTCGAACTTGGACAGGGCGGTGATGAGCACGGTGCGGATGGGCACGTTGATGCCCACCCCGAGGGTGTCGGTGCCGCAGATGACCTTCAGCAGCCCGGTCTGGGCGAGCTGCTCGACGAGGCGGCGGTACTTGGGCAGCATCCCGGCGTGGTGGACGCCGATGCCGTGGCGGACCAGCCGGTTGAGGGTCTTCCCGAAGCCCGCGGCGAAGCGGAAGCCGCCGATCAGCTCCGCGATCCGCTCCTTCTCCTCCTTGGACAGGACGTTGACGGACATCAGGGACTGCGCCTGGTCCATGGCCTGCAGCTGCGAGAAGTGCACCACGTAGACCGGGGCCTGGTTCGTGCTCAGCAGCTCCTCGAGGGTCTCGTGGATGGGGTCCTCGGACCAGTAGTGGTGCAGGGGGATGGGCCGCTCGGCGGAGGAGACCGTGGCGGTCGGGCGGCCGGTGAGCTCGGTGAGGCCCTCCTCGAAGCGGCTGACGTCGCCCAGGGTGGCGCTCATCAGCAGGAACTGCGCCTGGGGCAGCTCGAGCAGCGGCACCTGCCACGCCCAGCCGCGCTGGGGGTCGGCGTAGAAGTGGAACTCGTCCATGACCACGGGCCCGAGATCGGCGTCGCGGCCCTCGCGCAGGGCCACGTTGGCGAGGATCTCGGCGGTGCAGCAGATGATGGGGGCCCCGGCGTTGACGGCGGAGTCGCCGGTGACCATCCCGACGTTCTCCGCGCCGAAGATCTCCACGAGCGCGAAGAACTTCTCGGAGACCAGGGCCTTGATGGGCGCGGTGTAGTAGGAGCGCTGCCCGGCGGCCAGGCCGGCGAAGTGCGCGGCGATCGCCACGGTGGACTTCCCGGAGCCGGTGGGGGTCGCCAGGATCACGTTGGCGCCGCCGGAGAACTCGAGGACGGCCTCGTCCTGGGCCGGGTAGAGCTCCATGTCCCGGGAGGCGATCCAGCCGAGGAAGCCCTCGTAGACCTCGTCGCCGGAGAGGGGGTTGGTGACGAAGTCGCCGCGGTCGTACGGGTGGCCGGGGGTGCCGAGCTCGGGGGAGAGGGCTTCGAGGAGTGTCATCGCCCCCAGCCTATCCGCCGCCGGTGCCCGCGGGACCGGGCCGCAGCTCCTCCTCCGCCGCCCACGGGCGCAGCATCCGCTCCGTGGGGACCCACCACAGCAGCGCGGCCCAGGTCAGCGCACCGGCGGCCGTCACCGCCGGCCCCGGCAGGGGCGCCCAGGCCCACGCGGCGCCGGCGAGCGCGGCGCCGGCAGCCAGCGCCACGGCCGGGGCCGGGCGCAGGAACCCGGTGAGCACGAGCAGCCCGACCGCGGTCAGCGCCAGGGCCGCGGGCGCCCCGGGCGGCAGGACGGGCGGCGGCACGGGGACGAGGGCGGCGGGGACCCACAGGGCCACGGCGGCGAGGACGACGACGCCGGCCCGCACCGGCTCGTCCGGGGCGCCCTCCGGCGGCAGCCGCAGCAGCAGGGCCGCCGCGGTGCGCTCGGCCGCCACGGCCCCGCCCAGCAGCACGAGCACGAGCGTGCCGTGGCCGTGGACCGCGGCGGCGGCGGCCGGCAGCAGCAGGGCCACCGCGGCCGCCGCGAGGACCCCGGCCCGGCGGGCGGCGCGCGACCGGGCCGCCGCCACGACGGCCGGGGGCACGGGGCCGGGCACCGGGCGGGAGTCGGCGGGCCCGCGGGCCCCCGGAGCAGCGGGAGCGCCGCCGGCCCCGCGGGCGCTCGCCGTGCCGGGCGGGCTCCCGGCCGGGGGCACCGTCCCAGGCGGCCGGGGGCCGGCGGCGAGGGCCCCGGCGCGGGCACGGACCCGGGACCACCGGTGCCGGCCCCGGCGCGCGGAGCGCACCAGCGAGACCGCGAGCACGGCGGCGGCGGCCGCGACGAGACCGGTCCACCCCGGGGCGGGCCCGCCCCCGGGGGCGGCCGCGAGCCCGAGCCCGGCGGCACCGGCCACCAGGGCCGCGGCGGCCCGCACGGGGGTCAGCAGCAGCGGGGCGAGCACGAGCAGCGGACCCAGCACGAACAGTCCCGCCTCCCACACGGCCCGGGGCAGGTCCGGGGTGCCGGCGAGGGCGCGCCCGAGCACCCGCAGCCCGCGCGAGGCCAGGCCGGTCCGGTAGCCGGGGGCGAGCCGCCCGAGTCCGTCGGCCCCGCCGGCGGGGAGGCCGCCCGCCCCGCCCGGGGCGCCGCCGTCCCGGGCGGCGACCAGGGCCTCCTGCAGGGCCCGGTGGTCGCGCACGGCGGCGGGGTCCGCGGCGGGCGGGCCGAGCACGGGGCCCTCGGCGCCGTCCGGGCCCCGGGCGCTGAGACGGGCCAGGAACCCCGCGGCCCCGGCGGCGGCGTCGAGGCGGCCCCACCACCAGTCGTCGGCCCGCCAGGCGGCGGCGAGGAAGCCCTGGAAGTTCAGCAGCCCCGTGCCGGCGAGCTTCGCCGCGGCGGGCACGCGCCCGGGGACGGGGCGGAGCAGCCGGTCCAGCTCCTCGTCGGTGGGCTCCGGGGCGTGCAGGGCCTGCTGCAGGCGCTCGCGCCCGGCGGCGCGCTCGAGGCCGGCGGCGGCGGGTCCCGGGGCGGGCGGCTGGTCGCCGCGGACCTCCCCGTAGGCGATGCGGGAGACGGCCCCCGGCACCCCGGCCGCGGCCAGGGCCGGGGGCAGGTCCCGGGCGGCCAGGGGCGCCGGCGGGGCGGGCAGGCGGCTCCACGGCGTGACCGCCCAGGCCTGCGCCCACGCGGGCCGGTCCGCGTCCGGCGGGGCGGGGCGCCAGGTGCGCAGGGCGGCGACGGCGGCGTCGAGCACGTCCCACCCCTCGGCGGGACCGCCCGGGCGCCACCACGCGGCCACGGCCTCGGTCACCGGGGCGCCGGGGGCGGCGGTGGCGGCCAGGACGTCGCGCAGCAGCCGGTCCTGGGCGTGGACGGCCCCGGCCAGGACCGCATAGGCGTCCGCGCGCACGGCCCCCAGGTCGAGCCCGGCGGGCACCGGCGGCGGGTCCTGAGGATCCAGGGCCACGTCCTCGAGCGCGCGCACCCAGGCGAGGACGGCCGCGGCGGCGTCGGCCAGGGCGGCCGGGCCCTCGAGCACGGCCCGGGCCGCGGGGTCGTCCAGGGGTCCGTGCGCGAGCTCCTCCGCCCGCCGCACCAGCGCCGTGCCCAGCGGCTCCAGCTCGGCGGGGGTGCGGGCGCGCACCGCCGAGCGCTCCGGCAGGCTCGAGCGCAGCTGCCACCGGGCCGGGCGGGTCAGGACCCGCACCAGCAGCCGCGCGTCCGTGCGGGCCCGGTGGCGCAGGTGCGCCCGGGCCCGCTCCTCGAGCGCGGCGGGGTCCCAGCGCTCCAGCAGCGGCGCCAGCTGGTGCAGACGGCTGCGGGCCACCCGCTGGCCGGCGAGCCAGTCGGCCAGGGCGAGGACCTCGTCCTGGCCGGTCTCGCGCCGCCGCAGCCGGGTCAGGGTCGCGGCGAGGGTGCGGGCGAGCCGCGGCAGGTCGAGGTCGCGGGCGGGCGGGGCCGGCCGGGCCGGCGGGTCCGGGTCGAGGTAGAGCAGGCAGCGGTCGGCGTGGCGCAGGGACCGGCGGGTGCGGGCGGCCTCGAGGGCCCGGTCGACGGGGACGTTGTCGAAGACCCCGCCGTCGATCACCCGGTAGGCCCCCAGCCGGGGGTCGCGGTGGGCGGAGAACGCGTGGGTGAGGTCGGGGCGGGGCAGCCGGCGCAGCGGGCCCGGCGTCGGCGCCGACCACACCGCGGCCGGCTCGAAGGCGCCCGGGAAGGACGCCGTCGCGCGGGCGGCGTAGGCCAGGCGGGACAGGGCCGCGGCGGGCGCGGCGGCATCGTCGGGCGCGGTCCCCGGGCGGGCCGGGACGGTGCTCCCGGGCGGGGGAGCGGGGGCCCCGGGGGTGGGGGTGGTGAAGCGGAAGCCGGCCCGGCCCTCGGCGGCCGCCCCGGGGGCGGCCGGGTCGCCGTCGAGGACCGTGGCCGAGAGCTCGACCGTGACGTGCTCGGCGACCAGGTCGGGGTGGCCGGGCCCCGTGTGCACCGCGTGCAGGACGGACTCCAGCTCCGGCCACAGGTGCTCGTCGCCGCGCAGCAGCGAGTCCACGGGCCCCCGGCCCAGGGGCCGCAGCAGCCGGGAGAGGCCCGCACCCCGCTCCCACAGCCCGGCGAGGGCGTCGAGGCCGGCCCCGGAGCGCTGGGCGACCGCGTGCACCACGGCGTTGAGCCCTCCGGCGCTGGCCCCGGCCAGGACGTCGAACTCCACCCGGTCGTAGCCGGCCTCCGCCAGCAGTCGCGCGTAGACACCCGCCCGCCGGGTCAGCGACGGGCACGGGTCAGGACCCGGGTGCAGCAGGAACGCGTGCACCTGCCCGTCCGGGTCGCGGTGCAGCCGCAGCCGCCGCAGGACGTCGAGCTCGGCGAGGGCCCCGCCGATCCACACGGCGAGGCTGACCCCGCCGCGCAGGGCCAGGGCCACGCGCAGGGTCCGGCCCGTCGCCGCCGGGCGGCCCGCGACGGCCTCCGCGAGGGACCGGCCCGCGGGCACGACGCTCAGCCGGGGCGCCGCGCTGCCGGGTCCTGCTCCGGGCCCCGGGGCCTCAGCCGGCAAGGGCGGTGAAGGCCCGGTGCGGTCCGGGCCGGTGCGTCAGCTCGTCGCGCAGCTCCCGCAGCCGCCGGCCCCGGGCGGTGCCCGGGTCCAGCAGCGCGGCGACGGCGGTGCGGATCTGCCCGGCGTCCGCGGCGTTGGGGTCCAGCACGAGGCCGAGCCCGGCGTCCTCCACGGCGGCCGCGCCGGCGAACTGGTCCGTGGACAGGGGCAGCAGCAGCAGCGGGACCCCCGCGGTGAGCGCCTCGGTGACGCTGTTGTTGCCGCCGTGGGAGACGGCCGCGACCGCCTGCCGCAGCAGGGTGACCTGCGGCAGGGCCGGGCGCACGAGCCAGCCGTCGGGGACCGGGCCGAGGGCCTCGGGCGGGGTCGCCCCGGCGGCCAGGGCCACCCGGACCTCCAGCCCGCGCAGGGCCTCGGCCACCCGGGCCAGCACGTCCCCGCGCACGGAGAGGAAGCTGCCGAGGCTCACGTAGACGACCGGCGCCCCGGAGGCCGCGAGCCAGGCCTCGACCTCGGGGTCGGGGGCCTCCGCGCGCACGGCGGAGCCCAGGAAGGTGTGCCGCGGCAGGTGCTGCGTGCGGTGGGCGTCGTGCAGCTGCCCGGGGTAGTTGAGCAGGAGGTCCTCGCCGGTCTCGGCGAAGGCGTCCCCGCTCTCGGGCGCACCCGGGGCCAGCTGCTGCAGGGCCTCGTTCCACTGCGCGGTGAACTCGTCGCGCACCGCGCAGCACAGCCGGTGCAGGGCAGCGAGCTCGGCGGGCGCCGGGCGCAGCAGGCCCGGCCAGGCGGGCGGGTGGCCGTAGACCTCGTCCGCCACGGTCAGCGCCGAGGGGTGGCCCAGCACGACGTCGGCGTGGCGCACGCCCGCGGCGGTCAGCGCCAGCCGGGCCCCGAAGGCCAGGTGGTCGACGAGCACCCGGTCCGGGGCGGTCCGCGCCACGACCGCCTGCACCCGGCGGGCGGTGCCCAGCGGGTCCCACAGCAGGTCGTTGCGCCGGGCCCGGGCCTGGAAGGACAGGGTCTCGACCGGGCCGCGGCGGGTCGCCGCGAAGAACCCGCGCAGCAGGTCGTCCTCGCCCGGCGGCTGCTCCTCGGCGCGGATGACCCCCGGGTTCGAGCCGCGCCCCAGGGGCAGCAGCTCGACCTCGTAGCCGAAGCCCCGGGCGATCCCGGCCGTGGCCGGGCCCGTGGCCACGACCACCCGCTCCCCGGCATCGCGCCAGGCGGTGGCCAGGGTCGCGAGCGGGTACAGGTGGGAGGCGTAGTCGGGGCTGATCACGAGCAGGGTCACGGGGCCCTCCTTCCGCGGGCCGCGGCGGCCCGGTCGTAGACGGTCGTCAGGACCGCGGCCATCTCCTCGACGCTGAAGCGCTCGCGGACCGTGGCCGCCGCGGCCGCGGCGGCGCGCCCGGCCGTCGGCGCCGCGGCGAGGTCCAGGACCCGGCCGGCGGCCATGGCCAGGGCGGCGGGGTCCGCGGTGTCGGCGAGCACCCCGGTCACCCCGTCCGCCACGTAGGTCGCCGGCCCGCCGGAGCGCGGGGCCACCACGGGCAGCCCGGCGGCCAGCGCCTCGACGAGGGCGACGCCGAACTCCTCCTTGAGGCTCGCGCACACGTAGGCCCCGCACCCCGCGGCCAGGCCGGGCCGGCCGCGGCGGACCGCGGCCAGCCACACGGCGACCGTCCCGTGCGGGCGGTGCCCGGCGAGCAGCAGCCCGCCCGCGGCCGCCCGGTCCCGGGGCAGCACGGCGTCGATGCGCGCCAGCTGCTCCCGCTCGTCGGCCGAGGGGTCGGCGAGGTCGCCGCCCACGAGCAGGAGGTTGCAGCGGGCGCGCAGGTGCTCGTCCCCGGCCCACGCCTCGACGAGCGCCGCCGAGCCCTTGACCCGGTGCAGCCGCCCGACCGCCACGAGCAGCGGCAGTCCCCGGCGCTGCGGCGGGAGCGTCCCGAGGACCGCGTCGAGCGCCGCGAGCTCGGGGCCGGTGCCGGCCGCGGCCGTCTCGTCCGCCGCCGCGAGGACCGCCAGGTCGATGCCCTCGGGCACGGTGGTGGACCGGGCGGTGTCCGCGGGGCCCAGCCCCAGCAGCTCGCGGGCGTCGCGGGCGAGGTCGGGGCGGGGGAGGAGCACGAGCCGGGCGGCCCCGGCGGCGAGGTCGGCGAGCAGGCGCACCCGGAACCAGAGGTGCTCGGCGTGGTCCGCGGCGCCGAAGTTCTCCCGGTCCAGGGTGGCGGCGGCCTCCCGCGCCGCGATCAGGGCGTGGGGGTCCGGGGCCGCCGTGAGCACGGTGGGCACGCCGAGCTCGGCGGCCGCGGCCGCGGCGGCCAGCGACCCGACGTCGGCCATGCGCAGGTGCACCACGTCCACGGGCCCGGCCGCCCGCAGCAGCCGCCGCAGCCCCCGCTCGGCGGCGACCCGCCGCGGCCAGGCCTCGGCCAGCGCCACGGGCGGGCCGGGGAGGGGCACGGCGGTGAGGACGTGACCGGACCCGTATCCGGCGGCGGGGCGCGGGGCGTCGTGGGTGCCGCGGGAGACGGTCAGCACCCGGGACACGCCGCGGCCGCCGGGGGTGCGGCGTGCCGTGAGGGCGTCGCCGAGCTGGGCGAGCAGCGTCGCGATCCCGCCGTTGTCGCCCCGGCCGGAGAAGGTCAGGTCCCGGTCGATCTCGGCGTGCAGGAACACCTGCAGGACCGTGAGCCCGTCGCCGGGTCCGGGCAGCGCGGGCGGGCCGGCCAGGACCGTGCGCGCCACGGCCGCCGTGGACCCCGTGCCGCGGGCGCAGCGGGCGGCGAGCGCCGGCAGCTCCGGCACCCCCGCGGGGTCGTCCTCGTGCCGGTCGGCGAGGGCGTCCAGGGCGGCGGCGCGCACGGCGTCGTCCTGCGCCGCGTCCCCGGCCAGGCCGAGCAGCAGCTCGGCGGGGGCCCGGCCGGGGACGAGGCCGGCGGTCTCGGTCAGGCGGGCCCGGGCGGCGGACGCCGCCGTCCGGTCCAGCTCCCGGGCGAGGGCGGCGAGCACGGCCTCCGGGGCGGCGGGGGCCCAGGCCTGGAGGGTGCGCTGGGCCAGCATGCCGGGGAAGCCGCCGGCCGCCACGAGCTCCGTCAGCGGGACGAGGGCGGGCTCGAGCGGGTGCCGCTCGGCCAGGCGCCACGCGGTGTGCTCGCGCACCCAGGGGCGGGGGTCGCCGAGCAGGCCGGCCAGGGCGGCGTCCGCCCTGGGGCCGGGGACGGCGGCCAGCCCGTGCACGGCGGCCAGCACGGCGAGCTGGTCCGGTTCCGCCGCGGCGAGCGCCGCGCTCAGCACGGGCAGGGCCTCCCGGGGGTGCCGGCGGGCGAGGGCGACGAGACGGTCGGTGCGGCGGATGCCGGCGAGGAGCGTCGGGGCCGTCCGGACGGCCGCGAGCGCGGACCTGCACCGCGAGCCTGCGTCGGCGTCCGGGGCGCAGGGCGCGGGGGAGGTCATGGGGTCACGCTAGCCGAGGTCGGCGGGGTGCCCGGGCGGGCGGGGCGGATTCCCAGCATCCTGTGAGCCGGTGGCGCGGCGGGCGTCGGCGCGGCGGCACAGCAGGGCGAACACGGCGCCGGAGAGGTTGTGCCACACCGAGAAGACCGCCCCGGGCAGGGCCGCGAGCGGGTTCAGGTACTGGGCGGCCAGCCCGGCGGCGAGCCCCGAGTTCTGCATCCCGACCTCCACGGCCAGGGTGCGCCGGACGGGCACGGACCGGCGGGTGAGCACGCCCACGAGGTGGCCGAGGGCCGTGCCGAGGACGTTGTGCAGGGCCACGGCGGCCAGCACGAGCAGTCCCGCCCCGGCGATCCGGTCGGCGCTGCCGGCGACCACGACCGCCACGATCACCGCGATCGCGGCGACCGAGACCCAGGGCAGGGCGGGCAGCGCCCGGGCGACGAGCCGGGGCAGCAGCAGCCGCACGGCCAGGCCGACGACGACGGGCAGCAGCACGATCCGGGTGATGGACCCGGCCATCGCGGCGCCGTCGACGGGCAGGTACTGCCCGGCCAGCCACAGCGTCAGCAGGGGGGTGAGCACCGGGGCCAGCAGCGTGGAGACCGTGGTCATCGCCACCGACAGCGCCACGTCCCCGCGGGCCAGGTAGGCGACCACGTTGGAGGCCGTGCCCCCGGGGGCGGCACCGACCAGGATCACGCCCGCCGCCAGCTCCGGCGGCAGCCGCAGGGCGAGGGCCACGGCCAGGGCGAGCAGCGGCATGAGGCCGTACTGGGCGGCCACGCCCAGGGCCACGGGCAGGGGGCGCCGGGCCACGAGGGCGAGGTCGGCCGGGCGCAGGGTCAGGCCCATGCCGAACATCACGAGCCCGAGCAGCGGGTTGACCCATCCCGAGAGCCCGGCGGCCCCGGGGGCGAGGAAGCCCGCCAGCCCGCCGGCGAGCACGAGCGCCGGGAAGAGCAGGACCGCGGCGTGGGCGCCCCGCTCGGGCGCCGCCGCCGCGGTCGCGGATCCCCGTCCGGTCACCACCCGCGGGCGCGCCACTCGTCCAGGTGCGGGCGCTCGGCGCCCAGCGTCGTGGGCCGGCCGTGCCCGGGGTGGACCACGGTGTCGTCGTCGAAGCGGTCGAAGATCCGCTCGGTCACGTCGGTGATCAGCTGCCGGAAGTCCTCGGGGCTGTTCGTCTTCCCGACCCCGCCCGGGAACAGGGAGTCGCCGGAGAAGATGTGGGCCGGGCCCTCGGGGTCCCGGTAGACCAGGGCGATGGACCCGGGGGTGTGGCCCCGCAGCCCGATCACCTCGAGGTCGAAGCCGTCGAGCTCGGCGGTGTCGCCGTCCTCGAAGGTGACGTCCATGGGCACGGCGATGTCGGCCTCGTCCTCGGCGCCGCAGGCGGTCATCGCCTCGGACCGGGAGCGGACCTCCTCGAGGGCGCGCACGTGGTCCCAGTGCGAGTGGGTCGTGACGATGAGCTGGAGGTTGCCGTAGGACGCCGAGCAGTCGCCGCAGCCGGCGCCGACCAGACCGGCGATGGCGCGGGCGTCGTCGGCGGCGTCGATGAGGACCTGGGTGCCCTCCTTCTTGGAGGTGAGCAGGTAGACGTTGTTGTCCATCTCCCCGACCGAGATCCTGCGGACGGTGACCTCCGCGAGGTCGATGACCTCCGTCTTGGTTGCGATCATGCGCCCCAGGCTACTCAGGGTCCTCCCAGCGAGCCAGTCGGGCGGTCCCGCCCCGCCGCGGCGCGCCGGGAGGGGGCCGTGCGGGCCGCGGTGGGATCCCTCACACCGGGCCCCGGAGGGCCCCCGCGGCCTTGTGCCCGCCGGACCCGGACCGTAAAGTTGCGTGCAGCAACGAAACATCCGGGCACCCGGACCCACCCCGCCGCGTCGGCGCCGACGCGGGCCCCGCAGTGCGGGGACGTGCGGTCCGGGTGCCCGTCGTCGTCCCCGCCGCCGTCCCGAGGAGGAACCCCGTGCCCGTCTCGCACGAGACCGCCGTCGAGCTGGTGCGCGACCTGCTGGAGCTGCAGCGCGTGATGCGCCGCGTCACCAAGGTCGAGCCCGGCCGCCGCCGGCTGAGCCCGACCTCGGTCGGGCTGCTGTCCTACCTGACCGGCACGGGACCCCGGCGCGCGACCGTCATGGCCGCCGAGACCGGCCTTGGCCCCTCCGGGCTGAGCCGGCAGCTGGCCGGGCTCGAGGAGGCCGGGCTCGTCGAGCGCACCCCCGACCCCGAGGACGGGCGCGCCGCCCTGGTCGCCATCACGGACCACGGCCGCGACGAGGTGCGCGCCGCCGTCGAGCTCGACGCCCAGCGCCTGGCCGAGCGCCTGGCCGGCTGGGACGAGGACCGCGCCCGGTCCAGCCGCGGCGCCATCAACGAGATCACCACCGTGTTCCTCGACTCCCTCGGCGTCGAGCGCACCACCTCCTGCCGCGGCGGCCACGAGCCGCCCGGCGGGGCGGGCCCCGCCGGGGCCCCCGAGGACCGACCGCAGCACGACGAGCACGAGGAGCAGACCGCACGATGACGTCCCAGCACCCGACCACCGCCCCGGGCGGGGGCACCGGCGCCTCGCACCGGGACGTCCTGCGCGCCCTGACGGCGATCCTGTCCGTGTTCTTCATGGCGATGGTCACCCTCACGATCATCGGCACGGCCCTGCCCGTGATCATGGCCGACCTCGACGGCGACCAGACCTCCCTGGCCTGGACGGTCACCGGCACCCTGCTCGCCAACGCCGCGACCACGCCGATCTGGGGCAAGTTCGCCGACCTGTTCGACAAGAAGCGCCTGCTGCAGCTGGCCATCGTGATCTTCGTGCTCGGCTCCGGCATGGCCGGGCTGGCCCCGAACGTCGAGTTCCTCGTCCTGGCCCGCGTGGTCCAGGGCGTGGCCATGGGCGGGATCATGGCCCTGGCCATGACGATCATGGGCACGATCATCCCGCCGCGCGAGCGCGGCCGCTACGCCGGGTACATGGGCGCCGTGATGGCCGTGGCCACCTCCGCGGGCCCGCTGCTGGGCGGGCTGATCGTGGACCTCTTCGGCTGGCGCTGGGTCTTCCTCATCCCCGCGCCCCTGGCCGTGCTGGCCGCCGTGCTCGTCCAGCGCACCCTGCAGCTGCCCCCGCAGCAGAAGCGCCGCCCGCGCATCGACTGGCCGGGCATCGTCCTGCTGCTGGTGGCCTCGACCTCCCTGCTGCTGTGGGTCTCCCTGGCCGGCAAGCCCGGCATGTTCGCCTGGGCCTCGGCGACCTCGGCCGCCCTCGTGGGCACCGGCCTGGCCGCCACCGTGGCCTTCGTGCTCGTCGAGCGCCGGGCGGCCGAGCCGGTCGTGCCCATCCGCGTGGTCACCGAGCGCACCACCGCGCTCGCGATCGTCGCCGCCGTGGCCACCGGCGGGGCGATGTTCGCCTCGACCACCTACCTGGGCCAGTACTTCCAGCTCGGCCAGGGCTACACGCCCACCATGGCCGGGGTGCTCATGCTCCCGCAGGTCCTCGGCTCGCTCGTGGGCGCGACCGTGGCCGGGCAGCTGATCACCCGCTACGGGCGCTGGAAGATCGTGCTCGTGGTGGCCGCGGTGCTGATGTCCGCCGGGCTGTTCCTGGCCGCGACCATCGGCCACGACACCCCCGTGGCGCTCGTCGGCGCCTACATCCTGCTCATCGGCACCGGCATCGGCGCGCTGAACCAGAACCTCGTGCTGGCCGTGCAGAACACCGTGGGGCTGAAGGACATGGGCGCGGCGTCGTCCTCGGTCGCGTTCTTCCGCACGATGGGCGGGGCCGTGGCCGTCTCCGCGTTCGGGGCGCTGCTGAGCTCCCACCTCTCCGGCGCCCTCGCGGCCGAGGCCCGCGCCGGCAGCGCCGCCGCCGCCTCGGCCGACGCCTCGGAGATGGACCTCGCCGCCCTGCCCCCGTCGGTCGCGCGCGTCGTGCAGGAGGCCTACGGCTCGGGCACCGCGCTGATCTTCCTCGTGGCCGCCGTCGCGTCCCTGTTCACGCTGGCCGCCGTGCTGCTCATCAAGGAGGTGCCCCTGCGGCGCACGGTCGACATCGTGGAGGTCGACCCGCACACCGGCCAGGTGCGCGTGGTCACCCGCAGCCTCGACGCCCGGGAGGTGCGCCGGCGCCGGTCCGCGGCGGCCGGGGACGGCACCCGGGCCGGCCACGGCGGCGCCCCGGCCGGCGGACCCGACGGGCGCCCCGCCCGGGAGCGCGAGGACACCTCGACCGGGCCCCTGGACCGCCTGTGAAGCCGCCCACCCGGCAGGCCCGGATGTCCGGGCCCGGTACTACAGTGGACCGCGTGTCCGAACCCATCCCCGCGTCCACCCTGGTCCTGAACGACTCGTCGCCCGAGGAGCGCCCCGCCGCCGGCGAGCTGCCCGCCGTGCCGTCCCCGGCGGCGGCCCCGCGCGCCGGCGGCCGGTCCGACCTGACCGAGATCGTCGTGCAGGGCGCCCGCGAGCACAACCTGCACGACGTCTCGCTGACCGTCCCGCGCGACGCCATGGTCGTGTTCACGGGCCTGTCCGGGTCCGGGAAGTCCTCCCTGGCCTTCGACACCATCTTCGCCGAGGGCCAGCGCCGCTACGTCGAGTCCCTGTCCTCCTACGCCCGGATGTTCCTGGGCCGGGTGGACAAGCCCGACGTCGACTTCATCGAGGGCCTGTCCCCGGCGGTGTCCATCGACCAGAAGTCGACCTCCCGCAACCCCCGCTCGACCGTCGGGACGATCACCGAGATCTACGACTACATGCGCCTGCTGTGGGCGCGCATCGGCCGGCCCCACTGCCCCGAGTGCGGGGAGCCCATCGAGCGCCAGACCCCGCAGCAGATCGTCGACCAGCTGCTGGAGATGCCGGAGCGCACCCGCTTCCAGGTCCTCGCCCCGGTCGTGCGCGAGCGCAAGGGCGAGTTCGCCGACCTCTTCCAGGAGCTCTCCGCCAAGGGCTTCTCCCGGGCCACCGTGGACGGGGAGACCGTCCAGCTCGCCGACCCGCCGAAGCTGAAGAAGCAGTACAAGCACACCATCGAGGTCGTCGTGGACCGCCTCGTGGTCAAGGACGGCATCCGCCAGCGCCTGACCGACTCGGTCGAGACCGCACTGGGCCTCGCCGAGGGCCGCGTCGTCGTCGAGCTCGTCCCGCGCACGGACGAGGAGATCGCCCACCCGCTCGAGCTGCGCCGGCCCTTCTCCGAGAACCTGGCCTGCCCCAACGAGCACCCCCTGCAGGCCGACGAGATCGAGCCCCGCTCCTTCTCCTTCAACGCCCCCTTCGGCGCGTGCCCCGAGTGCGACGGCATCGGCTCCCGGCTGGAGGTCGACGAGCAGCTCGTGGTGCCCGACCCGGACCTGAGCCTCGTCGAGGGCGCGATCGCCCCGTGGTCGCTGGGCAAGGCCACCAGCGACTACTGGAACCGGCTGCTGGCCGGGCTCGGCGAGGAGCTCGGCTTCGACCTCGTCACCCCGTGGCACAGGCTGCCGGCCAAGGCGCGCCGGGCGATCCTCGACGGCAAGGACTACGAGGTCACCGTCGCCTACCGCAACCGCTTCGGCCGCGAGCGCCGCTACACCCAGGGCTTCGAGGGCGTGGTGGGCTACATCAAGCGCAAGCACGCCGAGACCGAGTCGGACTCCGCCAAGGACCGCTACGAGCAGTACATGCGCCAGGTGCCCTGCCCCGCCTGCGACGGCGCCCGGCTGAACCCGACCATGCTCGCCGTGACCGTGGGCGGGAAGAACATCGCCGAGACCACGCGGATGCCCATGCGCGAGGCCCAGGAGTTCTTCCGCGACCTGCGCCTGAGCGCCCGCGACGCGCAGATCGGCGACCAGGTGCTGCGGGAGATCCAGGCGCGCCTGACCTTCCTCGTGGACGTGGGCCTGGACTACCTCAACCTGGAGCGCGCCGCCGCGACGCTCTCCGGCGGCGAGGCCCAGCGCATCCGCCTGGCCACCCAGATCGGCGCCGGGCTGGTCGGGGTGCTCTACGTCCTCGACGAGCCCTCCATCGGCCTGCACCAGCGGGACAACCGCCGGCTGATCGAGACCCTGACCAAGCTGCGGGACATGGGCAACACCCTCATCGTCGTCGAGCACGACGAGGACACGATCCGCGAGGCCGACTGGGTCGTCGACGTCGGCCCCGGCGCCGGCGAGCACGGCGGGCGGATCGTGCACTCGGGCACCTACGAGCAGCTGCTGGCCAACGAGGCCTCGCTGACCGCCGACTACCTCTCGGGGCGGCGCTCCATCGCCGTGCCGGCCGCGCGCCGGCCGGTGGACCGCAAGCGGATGCTCAAGGTCGTGGGCGCGCGCGAGAACAACCTGCGCAACCTCGACGTCTCCTTCCCCCTGGGCGTGCTCACCGCCGTCACGGGGGTCTCCGGGTCGGGGAAGTCCACGCTGGTCAACGACATCCTCTACACCGCCCTGGCCAACAAGCTCAACGGCGCGAAGCAGGTGCCCGGCCGGCACAAGCGCATCGACGGCGTGGACCAGCTCGACAAGGTCGTGCACGTGGACCAGAGCCCCATCGGGCGCACCCCGCGGTCCAACCCCGCGACCTACACCGGGGTCTTCGACCACGTTCGCAAGCTCTTCGCGGAGACCCCCGAGGCGAAGGTGCGCGGCTACCAGCCCGGCCGCTTCTCCTTCAACGTCAAGGGCGGGCGCTGCGAGGCGTGCACCGGCGACGGCACGATCAAGATCGAGATGAACTTCCTGCCCGACGTCTACGTCCCCTGCGAGGTGTGCAAGGGCGCCCGGTACAACCGGGAGACGCTCGAGGTCCACTACAAGGGCCGCACGATCGCCGAGGTCCTGGACATGCCGATCGAGGAGGCCGCGGAGTTCTTCAAGGCCTTCGGCCCGATCGCCCGCCACCTCAACACGCTCGTGGACGTCGGCCTGGGCTACGTGCGGCTGGGCCAGCCGGCCACGACCCTCTCCGGCGGCGAGGCCCAGCGCGTGAAGCTGGCCGCGGAGCTGCAGAAGCGCTCCAACGGCCGGTCGATCTACGTGCTGGACGAGCCGACCACGGGCCTGCACTTCGAGGACATCCGCAAGCTGCTGCTCGTGCTGCAGGGCCTCGTGGACAAGGGCAACACCGTGATGACCATCGAGCACAACCTGGACGTCATCAAGTCCGCCGACTGGATCGTCGACCTCGGTCCCGACGGCGGCTCGGGCGGCGGACAGGTCGTGGCCGAGGGCACCCCGGAGCAGGTCGCCGCCCACCCGGACAGCCACACCGGCCGCTTCCTGGCCGAGATCCTGGGCACGGCCCCCGTCGGGAGCGCCCGGTGAGCGCCCCGGTGGTCCTGTGGGACCTCGACGGCACGCTGCTGGATCCCGCCGGGGCGATCACCGGCGGGATCGCCCGGGCCCTGGCCGAGCACGGCCACGCCGTGCCCGAGGACCTGCGCCGGTTCGTGGGCCCGCCCGTGGGCGTGTCCCTGCGCGCCTTCACCGACGTCCCGGAGGAGCGGATCCCCGAGGTCGTGGCCACCTACCGGGCCCGGTACCGCACGGAGGGCATCGAGCAGACCCGGGTCTACCCCGGGGTGAGCGAGCTGCTCGGGAGCCTCCACGGTGCCGGGGTCCGCATGGCCGTGGCCACCCAGAAGCCCGAGCCCACGGCCGAGCTGCTCGTGGCCCGCTTCGGCCTCGACCGCTGGGTCGAGACGGTCTCCGGGGCCGCCGACGACGCCGCGGCCGTCCCGCGCGAGGGCCTGGCCCACGACAAGCCCGCGATCATCGGCGAGGCCCTGCGCCGGCTCGGCGTGCACGCCCCGGACCCGGCCCGCACGGTGATGGTCGGGGACCGCCGCTACGACGCCGAGGGCGCCGCCGCCCACGGCCTCGACTGCCTCGGCGTGGCCTGGGGCTTCGCCGACGAGGACGAGCTCGGCAGCTGTTTCGCCGCCGTGGCCCGCGACGCCGCCCAGCTGGCGGGGCTGCTCGCCGGCTACACGAGCCCGGCCCCCGCGGGCCGCTGAGGGAGGACCGGACCGTGGCCGATCCGGCGACCTACCGACCCGCCCGCCAGGACATCCCCACCGACCCGGGGGTCTACCGCTTCCGCGACGAGCACGGGCGCGTGATCTACGTGGGCAAGGCGAAGAACCTGCGCAACCGGCTCAGCTCCTACTTCGCGCCCCTGCACGCCCTCAGCCCCAAGACCCGCGCCATGGTCACCACCGCCGCGGGCGTGGAGTGGACCGTGGTCGGCAGCGAGCTGGAGTCCCTGCAGCTCGAGTACACCTGGATCAAGCAGTTCCGGCCCCGGTTCAACATCGCCTACCGCGACGACAAGTCCTACCCCTATCTCGCCGTGACGATGGGGGAGAAGGTCCCCCGGGCCCAGGTGGTGCGCGGGGAGAAGAAGAAGGGCCACCGCTACTTCGGCCCCTACTCCCAGGCCTGGGCGATCCGCGAGACCCTCGACGCCCTGCTGCGCGTGTTCCCGGTGCGCACCTGCTCGAAGGGCGTCTACCGGCGCGCGGAGCAGTCCGGGCGCCCGTGCCTGCTCGGCTACATCGACAAGTGCTCCGCCCCGTGCGTGGGCCGGATCTCCGCCGAGGACCACTACGCCCTGGCCGAGGACCTGTGCCGGTTCATGGCCGGGCAGGCCACGCCGTTCCTCAAGGAGCTGCAGCGGCAGATGCAGGAGGCCGCCGCGGCCATGGACTTCGAGACCGCCGCCGCGCGCCGGGACGACATCGCCGCGCTCGAGAAGGCGTTCGAGCGCAACGCCGTGGTGCTCTCCGACTCCACGGACGCCGACTTCTTCGCCCTGGCCGAGGACGAGCTCGAGGCCGCCGTGCAGGTCTTCCACGTGCGCGGCGGGCGCATCCGCGGCCAGCGCGGGTGGGTGACCGAGAAGGTCGAGGAGGCCGACGGCGGGCGGCTGCTCGAGCAGCTGCTCGAGCAGGTCTACGGCGAGACCGCCGCCGAGGCCGCCGAGTCCACCGCCCTCGCGGCCGCCGCCGCGCCCCCGGAGCGCGGCTCCAAGCACCGGCCGGCCGCCGAGCTGGCCTACCGCGAGGACGCGATCCCGCGCACCGTGCTGCTCTCCGAGCCCGCCGACAACGCGGACCGGCTCGAGGAGTGGCTCTCGGGGCTGCGCGGCTCCCGTGTCCACCTGGCCGTGCCCCAGCGGGGGGAGAAGGCCCACCTGATGGAGACCGTCCGGGAGAACGCCCGGCAGGCGCTGAAGCTGCACAAGTCCCGGCGGGCGGGGGACCTCACCACCCGCTCGGCCTCCCTGCAGGAGCTGCAGGAGGCCCTCGGCATCCCCGTGCCCCTGATGCGCATCGAGTGCTACGACATCTCCCACGTCCAGGGCACCAACGTCGTCGCCTCGATGGTCGTCTTCGAGGACGGGCTGCCCCGCAAGGCCGAGTACCGGAAGTTCTCCGTCACCGGCGAGGCCGCCCGCGACGACACCGCCTCCATGTACGACGTCATCTCCCGCCGGTTCCGCCGCCACCTGGCGGAGCAGGCCGAGCGGGAGGCCGGCGGCCCCCGCACCGGCGCGGTCGACGCCGCGGCGGAGGTCCCCGAGCGGGCCCGGTTCGCCTATCCGCCCAGCCTCGTCGTCGTCGACGGCGGGCCGCCGCAGGTGGCCGCCGCCGCCCGCGCCCTGGCCGACCTCGGCGTCGACGACGTCCACGTCGTGGGCCTGGCCAAGCGCCTCGAGGAGGTGTGGGTGCCCGGCGACGACTTCCCGGTGATCCTGCCGCGCGCGAGCCAGGGGCTGTACCTGCTCCAGCGGATCCGGGACGAGGCCCACCGCTTCGCGATCACCTTCCACCGCCGGAAGCGCTCCGCGGCGATGACCGTCTCCGCGCTCGACGGCCTGCCGGGGGTGGGCCCCGCCAAGCAGAAGGCGCTGCTGAAGCACTTCGGCTCAGTGCGCAGGCTGCGGGCGGCGCGCGTGGAGGAGATCGAGGAGGTCCCCGGCTTCGGGCGCACCCTCGCCGAGAAGGTCGCCGCCGCCCTCCGGGACCAGGGCCGGGACACCGCCCCCGCGGTCAACACGACCACCGGCGAGGTGCTCTCCTGAGCGGGGTCCCGGCCCGATAGGCTGGCCGGGGAGCGCCGGCGGCCGCGGGCGGGAACGGACGAGACGGGCCCGGGACGGCTTCCCGGGGAACGGAGAGGCGATGATCGAGGCAACGACCGGCCCGGACGGCGGCACCGACGCGGTGCCGGCGGCCGCCCCGCCGGCCGGCTCCGAGCTGCTCGTGGTCACGGGCATGTCCGGGGCCGGCCGCAGCACCGCCGCCAACGCCCTGGAGGACCTCGGCTGGTACGTGGTGGACAACCTGCCCCCGCAGATGCTGCACACCCTCGCCGACCTCGTCGCCCGCACCCCGCAGGCGCTGCCGCGGCTGGCGGTGGTCATCGACGTGCGGGGCAAGGCCCTGTTCAACGACATGAAGGAGACCCTCGCCGCGCTCGAGGCCTCCGACGTCGACTTCTCCGTGCTCTTCCTCGACGCCTCCGACGAGGTGCTCGTCTCCCGCTACGAGCACCAGCGCCGCCCCCACCCCCTGCAGGCCGGCGGGCGGATCCTCGACGGCATCCGCGCCGAGCGCGCCCTGCTCAAGGACCTGCGCGAGTCCGCCGACGTCGTGCTCGACACCTCCGGCTTCAACGTCCACGCCCTCTCGCGGGCCGTCGCCGACCTGTTCGCCACCGACGGGCCCGTGGTGCTGCGCCTGACCGTGCTCAGCTTCGGCTTCAAGTACGGGGTGCCCGCCGACGCCAACTTCGTCGCGGACGTGCGCTTCATCCCCAACCCGCACTGGGTCCCGGCGCTGCGCCCGCGCACCGGGCAGGACGCCGAGGTGCGCGACTACGTGTTCCGCGAGGAGGGCCCGCAACAGTTCGTCGAGCGCTTCGTCGCGATGCTCGAGCCCGTGTTCGCGGGGTACCGTACCGAGAACAAGCACTACGCCACCGTCGCGATCGGCTGCACGGGCGGGAAGCACCGCTCGGTGGCCGTCAGCGAGGAGGTGGCCCGCAGGCTCGCCAAGCTGCCGCTCGTGACGGTCAACATCCAGCACCGGGACATGGGCCGGGAGTGACCGGCGGACCCCCACCCGCATTGGACCCTCGATGACCGCTTCCCCCACCGGCGCGTTCCCCCGGCTGCCCCTCGGCAGCGGCGCCGACGCCGACCCGCACCACTCGCCCGACGCCGCCGCCCGCCGCCCCGGGGGCGGGCGCCCCTCCGTGGTGGCCCTCGGCGGCGGGCACGGGCTCTCGGCGAACCTCGCGGCGCTGCGCCGCATCACCCCGGCGGTCACCGCCGTGGTCACCGTCGCCGACGACGGCGGGTCCTCCGGCCGGCTGCGCGACGAGCTCGGGGTCCTGCCCCCGGGGGACCTGCGGATGGCCCTGGCCGCCCTGTGCGACGACTCCGAGTGGGGCCGGACCTGGCGCGACGTCATGCAGCACCGCTTCTCCTCCACCGCCGAGCGGCCCACGGGCCTGGACCACCACGCCCTGGGCAACCTGCTCATCGTCGGGCTGTGGGAGCTGCTGGGGGACCCGGTGGCCGGGCTCGAATGGGCAGGGGCCCTGCTCGGGGCCCGCGGGCGGGTCCTGCCCATGTCCACCGTGCCGCTGGTCATCGAGGGTGACGTCCCGGAGCCCGCCCCCGGCGGGGGCCCCACCCCGACCCTGCGCACGATCACCGGGCAGGCCCACCTGGCCAAGCAGGCGGACGTGTGCAACGTCCGGCTCGTGCCCGCCGACGCCCCCGCCTGCCCCGAGGCCGTCGGGGCCGTGGGCGCGGCCGACTGGGTCGTGCTCGGGCCCGGCTCCTGGCACACCTCCGTGCTGCCCCACCTGCTGCTGCCCGGGCTGCGGGAGGCGATCTGCACGGCCCCCGGCCGGCGGTGCGTGACCCTCAACCTCTCCCCGGACACCGAGACCCGCGGCAAGACCGCCGCCGACCACCTGCGGGTGCTCCAGGCCTACTGCCCCGAGCTGACCCTCGACGTGGTCCTCGCCGACCCGTCGGCGACCGAGGACCGCGGCGACCTCGAGCGGGTCGCCGCCGGCCTGGGCGCGGCGGTCCACTACGCCGACGTCCGGGCGAGCCCCGGCACCGGCGTGCACAACTCCCTCAAGCTCGCGGCCGCCTACCAGGAGATCCTCGAGCGCCACCGCTGAGCACCACCGCCGGGCACCGGCCCGCCGGCACCGCCCGGCACCCCCACCCCACCCCACACCGGAAAGGAACCGCGTGGCCCTGACGTCATCGGTCAAGGAAGAACTGTCCCGCCTCGAGGTCAAGAAGTCCTCGGAGCGGCGGGCCGAGCTCTCGGCGCTGCTGCGCTTCGCCGGGGGGCTGCACATCGTCGCCGGCCGGATCGAGGTCGAGGCGGAGGTCGACTCCGGGGCCACGGCCCGGCGGGTGCGCCGCACCATCGCCGAGGTCTTCGGCCACGACAGCGAGCTCGTGGTGGTCTCCGGCGGCGGCCTGCGCCGCGGCAGCTCCTACGTGGTGCGCGTGGGCCGCGACGGCGAGGCCCTCGCCCGCCAGACCGGTCTGCTCGACGGCCGCGGCCGGCCCGTGCGCGGTCTGCCGCCGGCGGTCGTCAACGGGGCGGTGGCCGACGCCGCGGCCGTGCTGCGCGGGGCGTTCCTCGCCCACGGCTCGCTCACCGAGCCCGGGCGCTCGGCCGCCATGGAGTTCACCTGCCCGGGCCCGGAGGCCGCGCTCGCCCTCGTGGGCGCCGCCCGCCGGCTCGGGGTCCTGGCCAAGGCGCGGGAGGTGCGCGGGGCCGACCGCGTGGTCGTGCGCGACGGCGACGCGATCGCGGCGCTGCTGACCCGGATGGGCGCCCACCGCACGCTGCTGCAGTGGGAGGACCGCCGGATGCGCAAGGAGGTCCGGGCCACGGCCAACCGCCTCGCCAACTTCGACGACGCCAACCTGCGCCGCTCCGCCCAGGCGGCGGTGGCCGCCGGGGCCCGCGTCGAGCGAGCCCTCGAGATCCTGGGCGACGAGGTCCCCGAGCACCTGCGGCAGGCCGGGGAGCTGAGGCTGTCCAACAAGCAGGCCAGCCTCGACGAGCTGGGCCGGCTGGCCGACCCGCCGCTGACCAAGGACGCCGTCGCCGGACGGATCCGGCGGCTGCTCGCGATGGCCGACCGCCGGGCCGAGGAGCTCGGCGTGCCGGGCACGGACGCGGCGGCCGAGACCGCCGCCGAGCGGGTCGAGCCGGCCCCCGCCGCGGCCGGTGAGCCCGCCGCCGGCCAGCCCGCCGGCGGTCGCTGAGCACGGCGGGACCGCCCCGGGCGGGCCCGCCTGCGCTTCCGTGGGTTCGCTGCCGGACTCGCCCGCGAATGTGGGTTTGTGTGGTTTCAGGGCTGAGGAGCCGAAAAAACTTTCACGACCCCAAGACAACCCATCGAATACCACGTAGACTGGAGCACAACAGCACCGAACTCCACACCGACCACAGCACAGGAGAACGCAGTGACCATTCGAGTGGGCATCAACGGCTTCGGACGCATCGGCCGCAACTTCCTCCGGGCGGTGCGCGAGCACGGCCAGAACGTCGAGGTCGTGGCCGTCAACGACCTCACGGACCCCAAGACCCTGGTCCACCTCTTCCGCTACGACTCCGTCCTCGGCCGCTACCCCGGCGAGGTCACCCTCGAGGACGACGTCATGACCGTGGACGGGCAGCAGGTCCGCTTCCTGGCCGAGCCCGACCCCGCCAAGCTGCCGTGGGGCGAGCTCGGCGTGGACGTGGTGGTGGAGTCCACCGGGCGCTTCACCAACGGCACCAAGGCGAAGGCGCACCTGGACGGCGGGGCGAAGAAGGTCGTCCTCTCCGCCCCGGGCAAGGAGATCGACGGCACCTTCGTGCCGGGCGTGAACCTGGACGCCTACGACGCCGCGTCGATGGACATCGTCTCGGCCGCCTCCTGCACCACCAACTGCCTCGCGCCCATGGCGAAGGTCCTCAACGACGCGTTCGGCATCGAGCGCGGCCTGATGACCACCATCCACGCCTACACCGCGGACCAGAACCTCCAGGACGGCCCGCACAAGGACCTCCGCCGCGCCCGCGCCGCCGCCCTGAACATGGTCCCCACCACCACCGGGGCCGCCGCCGCCGTGGGGCTCGTCCTCCCGGAGCTCAAGGGCAAGCTCGACGGCTTCGCGGTGCGCGTGCCCGTCCCGACCGGCTCGCTCGTGGACCTGACCTTCGAGGCGTCCGAGGACGTCACCGTCGAGGAGGTCAACGCCGCCATGAAGGCCGCCGCCGAGGGTCCCATGAAGGGCATCGTCAAGTACACCGAGGACCCGATCGTCTCCTCGGACATCCAGGGCGACGACATCTCCACGATCTTCGACGCGCCGCTGACCAAGGTCATCGACGGCCAGGTCAAGGTCATCGCGTGGTACGACAACGAGTGGGGCTACACGGTGCGCCTCGTCAACGTCGTCTCCCACGTCGCGTCGCAGCTCTGAGGCCCGGCACCCCGGTAGGGTGAGCGTCATGGCACATGCACTTGACGAACTGATCGCCGACGGCGTCGCCGGGCGCCGCGTCCTGGTCCGCTCGGACCTCAACGTCCCCCTGGACGGCGTCACGGTGACCGACGACGGCCGCGTCCGCGCGTCCCTGCCGGTCATCGAGAAGCTCGCCCGCGCGGGGGCCCGCGTGATCGTGATGGCCCACCTCGGCCGGCCCAAGGGCCAGGTGGACCCGAAGTACTCGATCGCCCCCGCCGGGCAGCGCCTGGCCGACCTGGCCGACGTCCCGGTGCGGATCGCCACCGACGTCGTCGGCCAGGACGCCCGGGACAAGGCCGAGGCCCTGGCCGACGGCGAGGTGCTGGTGCTCGAGAACGTGCGCTTCGACCCGCGCGAGACCTCGAAGGACGACGCCGAGCGCGGCGCCCTCGCCGACGAGCTGGCCGCCCTGACCGGCGAGAACGGCGCCTACGTGGACGACGCCTTCGGGGCGGTGCACCGCAAGCACGCCTCCGTCTACGACATCGCCCACCGGCTGCCCGCCTACCAGGGCGACCTCGTCCGGCGCGAGCTCGAGGTCCTCACCAAGGTCGTCCAGGACCCGGAGCGGCCCTTCGTCGTCGTGATGGGCGGGTCGAAGGTCTCGGACAAGCTCGCCGTGATCGACAACCTCATCGGCCGCGCCGACGCCCTGCTCATCGGCGGCGGCATGGTCTTCACCTTCCTCGCCGCCCAGGGCCACCGCGTCGGCGGGTCCCTGCTCGAGGAGGACCAGCTCGAGACCGTGAAGGGCTACCTCGAGCGGGCGGCCGACGCCGGCACCGAGATCGTCCTGCCCGTCGACGTCGTCTACGCGGAGCGCTTCGCGGCCGACGCCCCGCACGAGACCCGCCCCGTCGAGGACATCGTCGGCGGGCGGATCGGCGCCTCCGGCCTCGGCCTGGACATCGGGCCCGCCTCCGCGGCGCTGTTCGCCGACCGGATCAGGGCGGCCCGCACGGTGTTCTGGAACGGGCCCATGGGCGTGTTCGAGATGGACGCCTTCGCCGCCGGGACCCGCGCGGTCGCCGAGGCCATCGTCGCCTCGGAGGCCATGAGCGTGATCGGCGGCGGCGACTCCGCCTCCGCCGTGCGCAATCTCGGCTTCACCGACGAGCAGTTCGGCCACATCTCCACCGGCGGCGGCGCGTCGCTGGAGTTCATCGAGGGCAAGGAGCTGCCCGGCGTCGTCGCCCTCGGCGCCTGAGCACCACCACCACGGCGGAAGGGCATCCCGGGGCGCGCGCCCGGGGTGCCCTTCCCGCACCCCGCACGAGCAGCGGCGAGAGCGCCGCGGACAGGACAGCAGATGACCTCGCAGACCAACGGGAGCTTCGACCGCACGCCGCTGATCGCCGGCAACTGGAAGATGAACATGGACCACGTCCAGGGCATCGCCCTGCTGCAGAAGCTGGCGTGGACCCTCGACGACGCCAAGCACGACCACGACCGCGTCGAGGTCGCAGTGTTCCCGCCGTTCACCGACCTGCGCTCCGTGCAGTCCCTCGTGGAGGCCGACGGGCTGCGGGTGCGCTACGGCGCCCAGGACCTCTCCGACCAGGACTCCGGGGCCTACACCGGGGACGTCTCCGGGCAGTTCCTCGCCCGGCTCGGGTGCGGCTACGTGCTCGTGGGCCACTCCGAGCGGCGCACCATCCACGGCGAGACGGACGCCCTGTGCGCCGCCAAGATCGCCGCGGCCCACCGCCACGGCCTCGTGCCGGTGCTGTGCGTGGGCGAGGGCCTGGAGGTCCGCCAGGCCGGCGAGCACGTGGGCCACACCCTCGAGCAGCTGCGCGGGGCCGTCGCCGGGCTCGACGCCGAGCGCGTGGCGGAGCTCGTGGTCGCCTACGAGCCCGTGTGGGCCATCGGCACCGGCGAGGTCGCCGGCCCCGAGGACGCCCAGGAGATGGCCGCCGCGATCCGCGCCGAGCTGGCCGAGCTCCACGACGCCGGCACCGCCGCGCGCACCCGCATCCTCTACGGCGGCTCGGCGAAGGCGGCCAACGCTGCGGCGCTGCTGAAGGGCAAGGACGTGGACGGCCTGCTGGTCGGCGGGGCCAGCCTCGACGCCGAGGAGTTTGCTAGCATTGCCAGGTTCGAGCAGCATCTCGTGACCGACTGATCACGACCCCCTGACCGACGGCGCCCGCCCCGGGCGCCCGCTCGGCACCGACCCCCGGGAAGGGCCTCCGTGGAAATCCTGCAGACCGTGCTCCTGGTGATCATCGTGGTCACCAGCCTCCTGGCCGTCCTGCTCGTCCTGCTGAACAAGGGCAAGGGCGGCGGCCTGTCCGACATGTTCGGCGGCGGCATGACGCAGTCGCTCAACACCTCCGGCGTGGCGCAGAAGAACCTCGTGCGGCTGACCACGATCGTGGCGGTCGCGTGGGCGCTGGCCGTGGCGGCCTACGCGCTGACGATGCGCTTCACCACGCCGGGCGCCTGACGCGGCACCCGTGCACGGGCCCCCGGGACGCCGTCCCGGGGGCCCGTGCACGTCCGGCACCGCGGCGGGCGGGCGCCGCTCAGGCCCCGGCGGCGTCCCGGGCGAGGAGCAGGAGGGTCTCCTGCGCGCCCCGGACCCCGGCCCCGGGGGTGCGCCCGACCGGCGCCCCGGCGCGCACCGCGGCGACGGCCTGCGCCTTCTCCGCCCCCGCCACGAGCAGCCACACCCGCTCGGCCGCGTTGATCAGCGGCAGCGTCATGCTCACCCGCTGCGGCGGCGGCTTGGGCGAGTCCCGCACCCCGAGCACCGTGGCCCGCTCCTCGTGCACGTGCGGGAGGCCCGGGAACAGGGAGGCCACGTGCCCGTCCGGGCCCAGGCCCAGCAGGGAGAGGTCGAAGCGGGGGAGGGGCCCGTCGCGGCCCTCGCGCGCTGCGGCCGCCGCCAGCTCCCGCAGGTAGTCCTCGGCGGCCTCCTCCGGGGACGCGAAGTCGTCGGCGGAACCCATGCAGTGCACCCGGTCCGGGTCCAGGGCGAGCGCCCCGCCCACGGCCCCGGCGGCCTGGACGCAGTTGCGCTCCGCGCCGGCCCCCTCGGTGAAGCGCTCGTCGGACCACCAGACGTCGACCCGGGACCAGTCCACGGCCGAGCGGCCCGGGGAGGCGGCCACGGCGGCGAGCACCGCGGTGCCCATGCCCCCGCCGGTCAGCACGACGCAGGCCTCCCCGCGCTCCTCCTGGGCCGCGGCCAGCACGTCGAGCACCCGCCCGGCGGTCGCCTCGGCCAGGGTCGGGGCGTCGGGGTGGACGACGGTCTCGGGCTCGCTCACGGTGTTCCTCCTCGGGTCTCGGTCTCGGGGGCGGCGGGGGCGTCCGTCCCGGCGTCGCCGGGGGCGGCCGCGGGCACGGCCGCCGGCTGCTCGCGGCCCCCGCCGTGGGCGGCCAGGAAGGCCGCCGCGCCGGGGGAGAGCTCCCCGGAGGAGTCCACCACGCGCGCCACGCGCACGTCGCGCAGGCCCGTGGTGAGCACCTCGCCGTAGACCTCGTCCGGGTCGAGCCGGCGCAGCTCCTCGGCCAGGCACGCGTTGAGGTCCCGCACCGGCATCGCGACCTGCTGGTCCGGCTGGCCCGGCTGGCGCAGCACGGCGACGCTGCGGCCCGGGCGCTCGAGGGCGATCTCGCCGTCGTCGCGCACCAGCACCACCCGGTGCAGCCGCCGGTTGCCGGGGGAGTCGAGGAACGAGACCTCGGCGTCCAGGCGGGTGCCCAGCCACGCGCCGAGGAGCACGACGCTGGGGGAGCGCCCGGAGCCCTCGACGACGACCTCGCGCACGGGGGCCGGGCCCGCCTGGTCCAGGACCGCCGCGAGCTGGATCCGCCAGTTGGTGATCCGGGTCCAGGCCAGGTCGGTGTCGCCGGGCACGTAGCGGGAGCCGAGGTCGTGCAGGGCCGCCCAGGCGTCCTCGTGGCGGGCGGCGTCCGTGATCCGCCGGTGGGCGATGCCCGCGATCGAGGACGTCGTCGGGGACGTGTCGGGGACCCGGTGGGCCCACCACACCACGATCGGGGCGTCGGGCAGCAGCAGCGCCGAGAACAGCGTCTCGGTGGGCTCGGCGAGCGCGCCGTAGCCGTGCAGGACGATCACCTCCGAGGCCCCGGCGTCCCCGCCCATGCGCAGCTGCGCGTCGAGGCGGGTGTCCTCCGAGGAGGCGTGGGCCACGTGCACGATGATCCGGCACGGGTGCTCGTGGCTGGCGAAGTTCGCCGCCTCCAGGGCCGCCTCGGAGTGGCCCGCCTGGGCGAGCACCACCAGCGTCAGCACGCGCCCGAGGGTCACCACCCCGTGCTGGTCGCGCAGCTGGTGCAGCTTCTTGTCGATGGCGGAGGTGGTGGTGTTCTCCATCGATACGATCACGGTCGCCTCCAGACGCGTCCGTCGCGGGCCAGGAGCGCGTCCGCCCCGGCGGGCCCCCACGAGCCGGGGGCGTAGGACTCCGGCACGATCCCCTGCTCCTGCCAGCACTGCTCGAAGGGGTCGAGGATCCGCCAGGACAGCTCGACCTCCTCGTGGTCCGGGAACAGGGGCGGCTCCCCGAGGAGCACGTCGAGGATCAGCCGCTCGTAGGCCTCGGGGCTGGACTCGGTGAACGAGTGCCCGTAGCCGAAGTCCATGGTCACGTCGCGGATCTCGGACTGGGTGCCGGGGACCTTGGAGCCCAGCCGGATCGTCACGCCCTCGTCGGGCTGGATCCGGACCACGATCACGTTGCGCCCGAGGTCCTCGTGCCCGTTGTCGCCGAAGAGCAGGTTGGGGGAGCGCTTGAGCTGCACCGCGACCTCGGTCACCCGCCGGCCCAGGCGCTTGCCGGCCCGCAGGTAGAACGGCACCCCGGCCCAGCGCCGGTTGTTGATGTCCAGGCGCAGCGCGGCGTAGGTCTCGGTGCGGGAGTCGGCCGGGATGTCCTGCTCCTCGTGGAAGCCGCGCACCTGCTGGCCGCCCTGCAGCCCGGCCGCGTACTGGCCGAGCGCGGAGTACGCGGCGAGGTCCTCGGGGACGACGACGGAGGCCAGCACCTTCGCCTTCTCGGCGCGCATGTGGTGGGCCTCGAAGGACAGCGGCTCCTCCATCGCGGTGAGCGCCAGCAGCTGCAGCAGGTGGTTCTGGATCACGTCGCGGGCCGCGCCCACGCCGTCGTAGTAGCCGGCCCGGGAGCCGATGCCGATGTCCTCGGCCATGGTGATCTGCACGTGGTCCACGAACCGGTTGTTCCACAGCGGCTCGAACATCTGGTTGGCGAAGCGCAGCGCCAGGATGTTCTGCACCGTCTCCTTGCCCAGGTAGTGGTCGATGCGGAACACGCAGTCGGCGGGGAAGACCCGCTCGACGATGGCGTTGAGCTCGGCGGCGGACTCGAGGTCGTGGCCGAAGGGCTTCTCGATCACCACCCGCCGCCAGCCGGAGGCGTTCTCGTGGTCGGCGAGGCCGTGGTCGGCCAGCTGCTGGCACACGGTCTCGAAGGCCTTGGGCGGGATCGAGAGGTAGAAGGCGTGGTTGCCGCGGGTCCCGTAGTGGACGTCGAGCTCCTTGAGCGTCGCCTTCAGGGACTCGTAGGCGCGGTCGTCGTCGAACTCCCCGCGCACGAACCGGATCCCGGTCGCGAACTGGCGCCAGACGTCCTCCCGGAACGGGGTGCGGGCGTGGGCCTCGACGGACTCGCGCACCACGGCGCGGAAGTCGTCGTGGGCCCACTCCCGCCGGCCGAAGCCGACGACGGCGAACGAGGGCGGGAGCAGGCCGCGGTTGGCGAGGTCGTACATCGCCGGCAGCAGCTTCTTCTTCGCGAGGTCGCCGGTGACGCCGAACAGCACGAGCGCCGACGGCGCGGCGACGCGCACGAGCCGCCGGTCCCTCCGGTCCCGCAGGGGATTGCGGGCGAACTTGTCTGGCAACGGATCTCCTTTCCGTCCCGGCGCGTCCCGGGGGACCGGGGCCGGGGGGCCTGCACGCGGGAACGGTCGGCGCGGGCGAGCCCGCGCCGACCGTGGCGTCCCCCCAGTCTAGGGGAGCGCGGGGCGCTCCTCCCAGCCGGGCGGGCTCAGCCCGCCAGGGCCTCCACGGCGCGCACCAGCTGGCGCACGCCCTCGGCCCGGTCGGTCAGGCGCAGGCGCAGGACCGGGCGGCCGTGGTCGGCGAGCACCTGGGCGTCGCCGTCGGCCTGCGCGGAGATCAGCTCGCCGAAGCTGAACGGGCTGTCGGGGATCTCCAGGTCGGTGTCCGAGGCGGCGGTGACCTGAAGGTACACGCCCTCGGCGGGCCCGCCCTTGTGGTACTGACCGGTGGAGTGCAGGAACCGGGGGCCCCACCCGAAGGTCGTGGGCCGGCCCGTGGCGCGGGCCAGCAGCGGGCGCACCTGCTCCAGCTCGGCCCACGAGAGCCGGTCGAAGTAGGCCTGCACCGCCACGTAGCCGGAGCCGGGAAGGGCCTCCAGCAGGTGGCGCAGGGCCTGCTCGACGGTCGTGGCCCCGCGCAGCAGCTGCGCGTCGCCGCGGATCTCCACCGCACCGTCGACCGCCTCCGGCGCCGTGGGCTCCGGCTTCGCCTCGAGCAGGGCGCGCGTGGCGGTCTTGGCGGACTCGACGTCGGGCTGGTCGTAGGGGTTGATCCCGAGCAGCCGGCCGGCGACCGCGGTGGCGACCTCCCACAGCAGCAGCTGCGCGCCCAGGGACCCGCCCACGCGCACGGCGTCGCCCTCCGGGGCGTCCTCGGCGTCGGCGGCGACGAGGTCGACCACGAGCACGTCCGGGGCCCCCGCCTCCGGGGCCCCGCCCGCGCCGACGACGACGGGCAGCAGCCCGGTGCCCTCCTTGCCGGTGGACTCGGCGATCAGCTGCTCGGCCCAGTCGGCGAAGCCGGCGATGCCCGAGCCGAGGTCGCGCAGCACGAGCTTGTTGCGCAGCGGCTCGGTCCCGCCCAGGGCGGCGCCCAGGTGCAGGCCGGGGTTGTCCTCGGCGTCCTCGCGCAGGACCTCCGCCGCCTCGTCGGCGTCGTCGAGCAGGGCGGCGACGTCCACGCCGGCCAGGCCCGCGGGGACCAGCCCGAACGCGGTCAGCGCCGAGAAGCGCCCGCCCACGGTCGGGTCGGCGGTGAAGACGCGGCGGTAGCCGGCCTCCCGGGCCGAGGCCTCCATGGGTGAGCCGGGGTCGGTGACGACGACGATCCGGGAGGCGGCGTCGATGCCCGCCTGCTCGAAGGCCCGGGCGAAGGCGCGCCGGGCCGAGTCGGTCTCCACGGTCGAGCCGGACTTGGAGGAGACCACGATCGCGGTCCGCTCCAGCCGGTCGGCCAGGGCGGCGGCGACCATCTCCGGGTCGGTGGAGTCGAGCACGAACAGCTCCACGCCCGCGGTCCGGGTGATCACCTCGGGGGCCAGCGAGGACCCGCCCATGCCCGCGAGCACGAAGCGGTCCACGCCCTCGGCGGCGAGCTCCTCGCGCAGGGCGGTGATCTCGGGCACCAGCGGGCGCGAGACCTCGGCGGCCTCCACCCACCCGAGGCGCTTGGCGGACTCCTCCTCCGCGGCGGCCCCCCACAGGGTGGGGTCCTGGGCGAAGAGCTTGCCCGCGAAGCCGTCGGCGACGAGGGCGGGCACGTGGCGGTCGACGGCCTCGCGGGCCGCGCCGGAGGTCTGGACGGTCAGGGAACTCATGGGCTCTCCTCGGGGTCGGTGCGGCCCCGTCCCGGGCCGGGACGGGGCCGGGTGCCGGCGCGCCGCCGGCCGGTGCGGGTCAGCGGGCGTTGTCGAGGGCGGTGCGCACGGTCTGGAGCAGCTCCGCCCAGGAGTCCTCGAACTTGGACAGGCCCTCGGTCTCGAGCTGGGCGACGACCTCGTCGTAGGAGATGCCCACGCCGGCGATCTCGTCGAGCACGGCGTTGGACTGGGCGTAGGTGCCGGTGATGGTGTCCCCGGTGACCTCGGCGTGGTCGTAGGCGGCCTCGAGGGTCTTCTCCGGCATGGTGTTCACCGTGTGCGGGGCGACCAGGCCGGTGACGTAGAGGGTGTCGGGCAGGGACGGGTCCTTCACCCCGGTGGAGGCCCACAGCGGGCGCTGGGGGTTGGCCCCGGCGGCGGCCAGGCGCCGCCAGCGCTCGGTGTCGAGGGACTCCTGGAAGACCTGGTAGGCCAGGCGGGCGTTGGCCAGCCCGGCCTTGCCCTTGAGCGCGGCGGCCTCGTCGGTGCCGATCGCCTCCAGGCGCTTGTCGATCTCGGTGTCCACGCGGGAGACGAAGAAGGAGGCCACGGAGTGGATCCCGGACAGGTCCTTGCCGTTCTCCAGGGCCTGCTCCAGGCCCAGCAGGTAGGCGTTGACGACCGCCCGGTAGCGCTCGAGGGAGAAGATGAGGGTGACGTTGACGGAGATGCCCTCGGCGATGGTGGCGGTGATCGAGGGCAGCCCGGCCTCGGTGGCGGGGATCTTGATCAGGGCGTTGGGCCGGTCGATCGTGGCCGAGAGGCGGGCGGCCATGGCCGCGGTGGCCTCGGCGTCCTGGGCCAGGCGGGGGTCGACCTCGATCGAGACCCGCCCGTCCACGCCCTGGGTGGCCTCGGCGATCGGGGCGAAGAGGTCGCAGGCCTCACGCACGTCGTCGGTGGTGATGGTCAGCACGGCCTCGTCGACGTCGGTGCCGGCGGCGGCCAGCTCCTGGACCTGCTCCTCGTAGGCGTCGTGGGCGGCCAGGGCGGCGGCGAAGATCGTGGGGTTGGTCGTGACGCCGACCACGTTCTTCTCCTCGATCAGGGCCTGCAGCCCGCCCGAGCGCAGCCGCTGGCGGGAGAGGTCGTCGAGCCAGATGGAGACGCCGGCGTCGGAGAGCTTCTGGGTGGGGGTGGTCATGGGTGCCTCGGTTCCTCGGGATTCTTCGGGTGCTGGGGGCGGGTGCTGCGGGCGGACGTCCCCGCCGGGCCGGTGCGGCCGTGGTCCCGGGGCGCCGCGCGGACGCCCCGGGACCGGTGCGGGCCTCAGCGGCCGGCGGCGGCGATGGACTCCTGGGCGGCGGCGGCCACGGCCTCGGCGGTGATGCCGAACTCGCGGTAGAGCCTCTGGTAGTCGGCCGACTCCCCGAAGTGCTCCAGGGACACCGCCCGCCCGGCGTCGCCGAGGAGGTCGCGCCAGGACATGGCGATCCCGGCCTCCACCGACACCCGGGCCTTGACCGCGGCCGGGAGCACGGAGTCGCGGTAGGCGGGGTCCTGGGCGTCGAACCACTCCCGGCAGGGCATGGACACGACCCGGGCGGCGATCCCCTGCTCCGCCAGCTGGTTGCGGGCTTCCACGGCCAGGGCGACCTCGGAGCCGGTGCCGATGAGCACCACGTCCGGGTCCCTGCCCTCGGGAGCGTCGGCGAGGACGTAGCCGCCGCGGGCCACCCCTTCGGCCGAGGCGAACTTCTCGCCCTCGGCGTCGGGGTGCAGGTCGGCCCGGGCGAAGGTGGGCACGTTCTGGCGGGTCAGGGCGATCCCGGCCGGGCCGTGCCGGTTCTCCAGCATCGTCCGCCACGCGATCGCGGTCTCGTTGGCGTCGGCGGGCCGGACCACGTCCAGGCCCGGGATCGCCCGCAGGGCCGAGAGCTGCTCGACGGGCTGGTGGGTGGGACCGTCCTCGCCCAGGCCGATGGAGTCGTGGGTCCACACGTAGATCGAGGGGACCTTCATCAGCGCGCCCAGGCGCACGGCCGGGCGCTGGTAGTCGGAGAAGATCAGGAACGTCCCGGAGAACGCCCTCGTCTGGGAGGACATGGTGATGCCGTTGACGATCGCGGCCGCGGCGTGCTCGCGGATCCCGAAGTGCAGCACCCGCCCGTAGGGGTTGCCGGTCCACTTGTCCGTGGAGCGGGCCTCGGGGATGAACGAGGCCGCGGTCTCGATGGTGGTGTTGTTCGACCCGGCCAGGTCCGCCGACCCGCCCCACAGCTCCGGGAACGTGTCGGCGATCGCGTTGAGCACCTTCCCCGACGCGGCCCGGGTGGCCACGTCCTTGCCGGCCTCGAAGGTCGGGAACGCGTCGGCGTAGTCCTCGGGCAGCTCCTCGGCGCGGATCCGGTCGTAGAGGCCAGCACGGTCGGGGTGGGCCTGACGCCACTGCTGGAAGTCCTGCTCCCACGCCTCGCGCACCTCCTTCATCCGGTCGGCGATCCCGCGGGTGTGGGTCAGGACCTCGTCCTCCACCACGAAGGACGCCTGCGGGTCGAAGCCGAGGACCTCCTTGGTCGCCGCGACCTCCTCCGCACCCAGCTTGGACCCGTGGATGCCCCCGGTGTTCTGCTTGCTCGGGGCCGGCCAGCCGATGATCGTGCGCAGGGCGATCAGCGAGGGCTTGGCCGTCTCGGCCTTCGCCGCCCTGATCGCCGCGTAGAGCTCCTCGACGTCCTCGACGTAGTCCCCGGACTTCGTCCAGTCCACCCTCGCCACGTCCCACCCGTAGGCGGCGTAGCGGGCCAGGACGTCCTCGGTGAAGGCCACGTCGGTGTCGTCCTCGATGGAGATGTGGTTGTCGTCGTAGATCACCACGAGGTTGCCCAGCTCCTGCACCCCGGCCAGCGAGGACGCCTCGGAGGTCACCCCCTCCTGCAGGTCCCCGTCGGAGGCGATCACGTAGACCGTGTGATCGAACACGGAGGTGCCGGGGGCCGCCTCGGGGTCGAACAGGCCCCGGGTGTAGCGCTGGGCGTAGGCGAAGCCCACCGCCGAGGCCAGGCCCTGGCCCAGCGGGCCCGTGGTGATCTCCACCCCGGTGGTGTGCCGGTACTCCGGGTGGCCCGGGGTCTTCGAGCCCCAGGTCCGCAGGGACTTGATGTCCTCCAGCTCCATGCCGTAGCCCGCCAGGAACAGCTGCAGGTACAGCGTCAGGGAGGTGTGCCCGGGGGAGAGGATGAACCGGTCCCGGCCCGTCCACCGGTCATCGGCCGGGTCGTGGCGCATGACCTTCTGGAACAGCAGGTACGCCGCCGGGGCCAAGGACATCGCCGTGCCCGGATGCCCGTTGCCCACCTTCTCCACGGCATCCGCGGCCAGCACGCGGACGGTGTCCACCGCGCGCTGGTCCCGCTCGGTCCAGATCAGCTTCTCAGGAAGGTCGGTCACGTGCATCAGGCCCTTTCTGCTGGGATCGGCTGCCGTGCGCAGCACCTGCCGGCGCGGGCCGGCGGTCCGTGGACCAGCTTAGGTCACGGCCTCGGGGCGCCGGCGCGGATTGCGGCCGGTTGCCCCCGCGCCGCCGCCGGCCCCGGGGCGGGAGGCGCCGGCCGGGGCCCGGGTCGCCCCCGGCACGCGCTATGCTGTATGGGACCTTTCCCGCACGCCCGTGGCCGGCCACCGCGCCGCCCTCCGCGCCGCACCGCGCGCCGGCCCCCGCCGTGCCGACCCGCCCGCCCGGGAGCACCTGCACGGCGCCGGGGGGAACCACCGCAACCGGGAGCAATGATTCTGTGAACTTCCTCGAGACGTCGGGACCCGCGGGGCGAACGACCCCGGGCGCCGGGACCACGGGCACCGCCCCGGGCCCGCGGTACGAGGGGCGGATGACGGTCTCCCGGAAGCTGCGGGCCTACGTGGCTCTGATGAAGCCGCGGATCATCGAGCTGCTGCTGGTGGCCACGGTCCCCACCATGATCTTCGCCGAGCAGGGCATGCCCGACTTCCTGCTCGTGCTCAACACCCTCGTGGGCGGCACCCTCGCCGCCGGCGCGGCCGGGGCGTTCAACTGCTACATCGACCGCGAGGAGGACCGCGTGATGAAGCGGACCGCCCGGCGGCCGCTGGTCACCGGGGAGGTCACCGACCGCGAGGCGCTGGTCTTCGCATGGGTGCTCTCCGCGGTCTCCGTGGTGTGGCTGGCCGTGGGGGTCAACGCGCTCGCCGCCTTGCTGGGCGCGGTGGCGATCTTCCTCTACGCGGTCTTCTACTCGATCGTCCTCAAGCGGCGCACCGCCCAGAACATCGTCTGGGGCGGGGTCGCCGGGTGCATGCCCGTGCTCATCGGCTGGGCGGCGGTCACGGGCGGGCTCGACTGGCCCGCGCTGATCCTGTTCCTGTTCATCTTCCTGTGGACCCCGCCGCACTACTGGCCGCTGTCCATGAAGTACGCCGAGGACTACTCCCGGGCCGGCGTGCCGATGCTCGGCGCGGTCTCGAGCGCCCGCACGGTCGGCAGCCAGGTGGTGCTCTACGCGTGGGCCACGGTGATCTGCTCGCTGCTGCTCGTTCCCGTGGGCGGGGCCGGCTGGGTCTACGCCGTCACGGCCCTCGCCGCCGGCGTCTGGTTCACCGGGCACAGCCACAAGCTGCACGCCCTGGCCGTGGCCGGGCGGCCCACCGACAAGCAGGCCATGTACGTCTTCCACGGCTCGATCGCCTACATCACCGTGGTCTTCCTGGCGCTCGCCCTGGACCCGTTCGTCGGCGGCCCCGTCCTCTGAGCACACCCGCCGCCCCGGGGGCGGCGCGGACCGGGACCCGCCACGTCCGGTCCTAGGATGGATCCATGCTGACCATGACCTTCCGGGGCCTCGTCGCGTACCCCGTGACCCCCTTCGCCCCCGGCGGAGACCTGGACCTCGGCTCCCTCGAGCGCTACGTGGGCCGGCTCGTGCGCGCCGGGGTGGACGAGGTCGTCGTCCTCGGCACCGCGGGAAGCTTCGCCTACCTCAGCCTCCACGAGCGCACCGAGGTGGTGCGCGTGGCCGTCTCCGCCGCCCGGCACTCCGGTGTGCCGGTCGGCGCGGGCATCTCCGCGATGACCACCCGGGAGGTCCTCGAGACCGCCCATGCCGCCGAGAACGCCGGGGCGGACGGGCTCGTGCTCAACCCGCTGTCCTACATCCCGCTCGTGGCCCAGGAGATCGCCGACCAGGTCGAGACGGTCTCCGCCTCCGTGGCCCTGCCGCTGTGCCTGTACAACAACCCCACCACAACCGGGTTCGACTACCCGGTCGAGCTCGCCGCCGAGCTGTCCTGGCTGGAGAACGTCACGGCGTTCAAGGACACCGCGACCGGCCCCGCGGCCCTGGCCGAGCGGCGCCGCCGCTTCGCCCGGCTCGCCGAGCCGGGCACGGTCCACGGGGTCAGCGGGGAGCGGCTGCTGCACGAGGCCGCCCCCGACGCCCAGGCCTGGCACTCGGGCATCGCGGCCGTGCTGCCGCGCCAGTACGCGGCGTTCCGGGCGGCCGTGCTGGCCGGGGACGAGGAGGCCGCGCGCACGTGGCAGGCGGCCCTGGCCCCGCTGCTGGAGATCCTGCGCCAGGAGCGCCCCCTGAGCTCGCTCTACGCCCTCGCGGAGGTCTGCGGGGTCAGCACCGCCCCGCCGCGGCGGCCCCTGCTGCCGGTGCCCTCCGCGGGCCGGCAGCGCCTGGCCGAGGCCGTCGAGGTGCTCCTGGACGAGGCGCCCGAGGAGCGGTTCTGAGCACCCCGCCGGGCGCACGGCCACAGGACCCGCCGGGGAACCGTGGCCGGGCCCGACGGTGCCGCCCTCAGCCGTGCGAGGCGCCGGCGGTCCGGGCGGCGCCGAGCACCGGCGCGGGGACGGCCGTGACGGCGAAGCCCTTCTCCACGACCCGGGCCACGGCCCACACGAGCACGGCCGAGCCGACGAGGTGCAGGGTCACGGCCACGACCGGGACGCCGTTGAAGTACTGGTAGTAGCCGATCAGCGCCTGGAGCACCAGGGCCGCGAGCACCACGTTGAGCCCGGAGGCCACGGTCACGGGCCAGCGGTGCCGCCGGGCCAGGACCAGCCCGGCGACGGTCGCGGCGACGAGCAGGTACACGGGCACGGCGTGGGCCCGGGTGATCAGGTAGGCGTCGAAGGCGTGCCGGGCGCTGGAGTCGTCCCCGGCGTGCGGGCCGGTGCCCGTCACGAGGGTGCCCAGGTAGAGCACGAGCAGGGTCAGCAGGCCGATCGCGCCCAGCAGCCGGCGCAGCGCGGACCGGTGCGCGTGGACCTGCCCCGGACGCTCGGCCTCGCCCACGGCGGGCAGGGAGTACCGGCGGGTGCGGTTGACCAGCACGGTGGCCAGGGCGATCATCGCCGACGAGATCAGGTAGTGCACGCCCACGATCCAGGGGTTCAGGCCGGTGAGCACGGTGATCCCACCGACCACCGCCTGCAGGGGGATGCCCAGGCCCAGCACCAGCGCCAGCCGGAAGAGGTCGCGGTGGCGCTCCCGCAGCCGCCACACGGCCAGGAACGTCAGCACGGCGATCGCCGCCAGCAGGAACGTCAGCAGCCGGTTGCCGAACTCGATGATCCCGTGCACGCCCATCTCGGCGGTGTTCGTCCACGACTCGTCGGTGCAGCGCGGCCACGTGGGGCAGCCCAGGCCCGAGCCCGTCAGGCGCACGAGCCCGCCGGTGAGGATGAGCAGGGCGTTGGCCAGCAGGGAGGCCAGCGCCAGCGCCCGCACCCACGGGGTGATCCGGCGGGGCGACAGCACCCCTCCGAGGGCTCGGGGGCCGGTGGCGGTGGGGGCGGCGGTCATGGTCTCACTTCCGGGCGGATCGGCGGGTGGGCTGGAGGCCAGTTTATCCGGGCTCCCGGCGCCCGGGTGCCGCCGGTGCGCGGCTCAGCTCCAGCGGAACCAGCGCACGGCGCCCGCCCACGCCCCCGCGGCCCACACGGCCAGCACGAGCAGCGGCAGCGGGTGCGGGGCGCCGGTGAGGAACGTCTCGCGCAGGGCCTGGCCCAGGGCGCCCGAGGGGAGCAGGCCCACGAGCCAGGCGGGGCCCTCCGGGAGCGTACCGGCCGGGAACAGGGTGCCGCCGACCGCCGCGAGCAGCACCCACACGAGGTTGGTCACGGCCAGCGTGGCCTCGGCGCGCACGGTGCCGGCGAGCAGCAGTCCGAGCCCGGTGAACGCCGCGGCGCCCAGCAGCAGCACCGGCACCGAGACGAGCACGGCGAGCACCCCGGGCCGCCACCCGAGCGCGGCGCCCACGGTGGCCACGAGCACGTACTGCACCGCGAGCACGGCCAGCACGGCCAGCAGCTTCCCGGCGATCAGCCCGCCGCGGCCCAGCGGTGTGGTGGAGAGCAGTCGCAGCACCCCGTAGCGGCGGTCGAAGCCGGTCTGGATGCCCTGGCCGGAGAAGGCGTTGGAGAGCACGCACAGCGCGAGCACGCCCGGCACGGCCACGTCCACGCGCTCGGCCCCGGGCGGGACCACGGCGTCGAGCATGCCGGTCAGGCTCAGCCCGACGAGGCCCATCAGGGGCAGCACGACCAGCAGCAGCAGCTGCTCGCCGTTGCGCAGCATCGCGACGGTCTCGAAGCGGGCCTGGGCTGCCACGCGGCGCAGCAGCGGGGCGGGGGCGGAGGCGGTCGTCGTCATCGGATCTCCCGTCCGGAGATCTCGAGGAACACGTCCTCGAGGGTGCGGGGCTGGAGGGACAGGGCCTCGGGCATCGTCCCGGTGGTGCCGATCCACCGGGTCACGGCCTCGAGCAGGGGCGGGGTGAGCGGACCGGAGAGCGTCACGGTCCGCTCGGCGCGGCCCACGCGCACGGCGGCGAACTCGGGGGCCTCCCACGGGAACGGGCGGGCCTCGAGCTGGGCGGGGGCCAGGACGAGCTCCAGGACGGAGGGGGCGTCCGCGCCGGGGGCGACGAGCTCGGCCACGGAGCCCTCGGCCATGACCCGGCCGTGGTCGACGATGCAGACCCGGTCGGCCAGTCGCTGGGCGTCGTCGAGCAGGTGGGTCGTGAGGATGATGCAGCGGCCCTCGCGGCGCAGCTGGTCGATCAGGTCGAAGACGATGTGGCGCGACTGCGGGTCCAGCCCGGCGGAGGGCTCGTCGAGGAAGACGACCTCCGGGTCCCCGGCCAGGGCGGCCGCGAGCGCCAGGCGCTGGCGCTGCCCGCCGGAGAGCCGCCGCACCACGGTGCGGTCGAAGGCCGCGATGCCCAGCCGCTCGACCAGCTCGTCCATGTCGCGGGGGCTGCGGTGGAGGGCGCAGACGTGGCGCAGCAGCTCGAGGGGGCGCACGGCCTGCGGCAGGCCGCCGTCCTGGAGCATCACGCCCACGCGGGCGCGCAGCGCGGGGGAGGCCCGCCACGGGTCCTGGCCGAGCAGTCGCACGGTCCCGGCGTCGGGTCGCTGCAGGCCCTGGGCGCACTCGAGGGTCGTGGTCTTGCCCGCGCCGTTGGGTCCCAGCAGGGCCGTGACCTCGCCGTGGCGGGCGGTGAGGGAGAGCCCGTCCACGGCGCGCACCGCGTCGCCCGCGGCCGTGCCGCTCCCGCGGCGGCGGGCGGGGAAGTGCTTGACGAGCCGCTCGATCGACAGGGCGGGGGCGGCCGGGGGCGCGGGGGAGTTCTGGACGGGCACCGGACCAGTGTAGTGGCGGCGCGCCGGGCCCGGCCCTTGGCCCCGGCGCTCCCACCCGTTATTATGAGTAGGTCGGAATTTCCGCCCCGGAGCCGCTTAGGTGCGGCTTACTGGCGGGGCCGGAAGAAATTACGACATGATCTGGTTGTGTATTGAGCACCCTGTGGTGCCGCACCGTCGCCGGCCGCCCGCGGCCCCGCGACCACCCCCGAGCAAGGAAGACACGGTTCGACCATGACCCACTCCACGGACGTCCGGAGCCCCGGCCGCTCCGGGCCCCGCGCGGAGGAGGAGAACACCCGCTCGCGCGTGCTCGGCGCCGTGCTGGAGCACGGGCCGGTCTCGGCCGCCGACCTCGGGGAGATGCTCGACCTGACCCCTGCCGCCGTCCGCCGGCACCTGGACGCGCTCGAGCAGCAGCACTACATCGAGGTCACCATGGTCCGCCGCCGCACCGGCGGCGCCGGCCGGCCCGCCCGCCGCTACGTCGTCGCCCCCGAGGGCCACGCGAAGCTGGGCGACGACTACCTCGAGATCGCCACCGACGCCCTCGAGACGATCCGCCGCGTCGCCGGCCCCGACGCCGTGCGCGCCTTCATCCAGGAGCGCGTGGACCGGCTCGAGGCCGCCTACCGGCCCCGCGTGGAGGCCGCCGGGGACGAGGTCGCCGAGCGCCTGCCCGTGCTCGTGCAGCTGCTGAGCGAGGACGGCTTCGCCGCCTCCACCAACGAGGTGGCCGTGGGGCAGGGGGAGCGGCGCACCATCGTCTCCGCCCAGCTGTGCCAGGGCCACTGCCCGGTCCGCGAGCTCGCCGCCCGCTACCCGCAGTTCTGCGAGCTCGAGACCGACCTGATCGCCCGGCTGCTCGGCACCGACGTGCGCCGGCTCTCCACCCAGGCCGCCGGCGCGCACGTGTGCACGACCCACGTGCCCCTCGCCCGGCCCGCTCCCCGGCCCGCCGCCGGGGCGGCGCCCCCGACACCCGCAGACCAGACCACGGACCACACCAGCAAGGAAGGCCGTCATGACTGAACAGATCGCCCGCGGCAACGACACCGTCATCACCGACATCCTGGAGAAGAACCCGGAGCTCGAGGGCATCGGCACCTACGAGTACGGCTGGGCCGACACCGACACCGCCGGCGCCACCGCCCGCCGCGGCATCAACGAGGACGTCGTCAAGGACATCTCCGCGAAGAAGAGCGAACCGGAGTGGATGACGAAGCTGCGCCTGAAGGCCCTGAAGTTCTTCGAGCGCAAGCCCATGCCCACCTGGGGCGCCGACCTGTCCGGGATCGACTTCGACAACATCAAGTACTTCGTGCGCTCCACCGAGAAGCAGGCCCAGACCTGGGAGGACCTGCCGGAGGACATCCGCAACACCTACGAGAAGCTCGGCATCCCCGAGGCCGAGCGCGGCCGCCTCGTCGCCGGCGTCGCCGCCCAGTACGAGTCCGAGGTCGTCTACCACCAGATCCGCGAGGACCTCGAGGCCCAGGGCGTGATCTTCATGGACACCGACACCGCCCTCAAGGAGCACCCGGAGTTCTTCGAGGAGTACTTCGGCACGGTCATCCCCGTGGGCGACAACAAGTTCGCCGCGCTGAACACCGCCGTGTGGTCCGGCGGCTCCTTCGTCTACGTCCCCAAGGGCGTGCACGTCGAGATCCCGCTGCAGGCCTACTTCCGGATCAACACCGAGAACATGGGCCAGTTCGAGCGGACGCTGATCATCGCCGACGAGGACTCCTACGTCCACTACATCGAGGGCTGCACCGCGCCGATCTACAAGACCGACTCGCTGCACTCCGCCGTCGTCGAGATCATCGTCAAGAAGAACGCCCGCGTGCGCTACACGACCATCCAGAACTGGTCGAACAACGTGTACAACCTCGTCACCAAGCGCGCGATCGCCCACGAGGGCGCCACCATGGAGTGGATCGACGGCAACATCGGCTCGAAGGTCACCCAGAAGTACCCGGCCGTCTACATGACCGGCGAGCACGCCCGCGGCGAGACCCTCTCGATCGCCTTCGCCGGCGAGGGCCAGCACCAGGACACCGGGTCGAAGATGGTGCACATCGCGCCGAACACGTCGTCGTCGATCGTCTCGAAGTCCGTGGCCCGCAACGGCGGGCGCTCTGCGTACCGCGGTCTCGTGCAGGTGCGCGAGGGCGCGAAGAACGCGAAGTCCAACGTGGTCTGCGACGCCCTGCTGGTGGACACGATCTCCCGCTCCGACACCTACCCCTACGTCGACATCCGCGAGGACGACGTGTCGATGGGCCACGAGGCGACCGTCTCGCGCGTGTCCGAGGAGCAGCTGTTCTACCTCATGCAGCGCGGCCTGGCCGAGGACGAGGCGATGGCGATGATCGTGCGCGGCTTCGTCGAGCCGATCGCCCGCGAGCTGCCCATGGAGTACGCGCTGGAACTGAACCGCCTCATCGAACTGCAGATGGAAGGATCCGTTGGCTGACATGTCGAAGCTGAACGAAACGATGCGCGACGCGGCCGAGGCCGCGACCTCCGCGGCGACCGCGGTCGCCGAGAAGGCCGCCGGCCTCGCCGGGACCGTGACCGAGAAGGCCAAGGACGCCGTGGGCGAGAGCGTGGGCGGGGTGCCCACCGGCGACCGCCGCGTGGCCATCCCCGGGATGGACCAGGAGGGCGAGAAGCTCGCCGACCAGGACGAGCGCACGGGCCAGACCCAGCGCGAGGCCCCCGCCGCCTCGCGCGGCGAGCGCTTCGCGTCCTACGACGTCGCCGACTTCGCGCCGCTGACCGGCAAGGAGGAGGACTTCCGGTTCACCCCGCTCAAGCGCCTGCGCGGGCTGCACACCGACGAGCTGACCGGGCCCGCCCCGGCCGTGCGCGTCGAGGCCCCCGCGCCCGTGCGCACGGAGACCGTCGGCCGCGACGACGCCCGGATCGGCTCCGCGGGCATCCCCGAGGACCGGCTGGCCGCCAACGCCTGGAGCAGCTTCCGCGAGGCCACGGTCGTGACCGTGCCCCGCGAGGCCGAGCTGGAGAGCCCCGTGCTCGTCGACGTCGAGGGGGCCGGGGACGGCGCCGCCGCCCAGCACCTCGTCATCGAGGCGGAGGCGTTCTCCCGGGCGCTCGTGGTCCTGCGCCACCACGGCTCCGCCGTGCTCTCGCAGAACGTCGAGTTCCGGGTGGGCGAGTCCGCGAACCTCACCGTCGTGACCCTCCAGGAGTGGGACGACGACGCCGTGCACGCCTCCGCGCAGCACGCCCGCCTGGGCCGCGGCGCCCACTTCAAGCACGTGCTCGTCTCCCTCGGCGGCGACCTCGTGCGCGTGACCCCCTCCACCCGCTTCGACGCCCCCGGCGCCTCGGTGGAGATGTACGGGCTGACCTTCGTGGACGCCGGCCAGCACCTCGAGTCCCGCCTGCTCGTGGACCACGCGCAGCCGCACTGCACCTCGCGGGTGACCTACAAGTCCGCGCTGCAGGGCGAGAACGCCCACGGGGTGTGGGTCGGCGACGTCCTCATCCGCGCCGCCGCGGAGGGCACCGACACCTACGAGCTCAACCGCAACCTCATCCTCGGCGACGGGCCCCGCATGGACTCGGTGCCCAACCTCGAGATCGAGACCGGCCTGATCGCCGGCGCCGGCCACGCCTCCACCACGGGGCAGCTGGACGACGAGCACCTGTACTACCTCATGTCCCGGGGCATCCCCGAGGACGAGGCGCGCCGGCTCGTGGTCCGCGGCTTCCTCTTCGAGATCCTCCAGCAGATCGGCGTGGAGGACATCGAGGAGCGGCTGCGCGGGGCCGTCGAGGACGAGCTCGCCGCCGCCGACCACTGACCCCTCCCACCCCAGACTTTTTTCGACCACAGGAGAACCATCCATGGCAACTCTCGAGATCAAGGACCTGCACGCGTCCGTCGTGCTCGACGACGAGACCACCAAGCCGATCCTCAAGGGCGTGAACCTGACCATCAAGTCCGGTGAGGTCCACGCGATCATGGGCCCCAACGGCTCCGGCAAGTCCACCCTGGCCTCCACCATCGCCGGGCACCCCAAGTTCGTCGTCGACTCCGGCCAGGTCCTCCTGGACGGCGAGGACGTCCTGGAGATGTCCGTGGACGAGCGGGCCCGCGCCGGGCTCTTCCTCGCCATGCAGTACCCGGTGGAGATCCCCGGCGTGACGACCTCCAACTTCCTGCGCACCGCCAAGACCGCGATCGACGGCGAGGCCCCCTCGCTGCGCAACTGGACCAAGGACGTCAAGGCGGCCATGGAGCAGCTGAAGATCGCCCCCGAGATGATCCAGCGCAACGTCAACGAGGGCTTCTCCGGCGGCGAGAAGAAGCGCCACGAGATCCTCCAGCTCGAGCTTCTCAAGCCGAAGATCGCGCTGCTGGACGAGACCGACTCCGGCCTCGACGTCGACGCCCTCAAGGTCGTCTCCGAGGGCGTCAACCGCGCCCTCGAGACCAACGGCACGGGCATCATGCTCATCACCCACTACACCCGCATCCTGCGCTACATCAAGCCGCAGTTCGTGCACGTGTTCGCCGACGGCCGCGTGGTCGACGAGGGCGGGCCCGAGCTCGCCGACCGGCTCGAGGACGAGGGCTACGACCGCTACCTGGCCGCCGCCCAGTAGTCCTCACCCGCACCCGCCCGAAAGGAGGCCAGCCATGGCCGACACCCCTGCCGAGAACGCCGTCCAGGCGCCCGCCGGCCAGCTCCCCGCGGAGGAGGTCGAGGAGGCGCTCAAGAACGTCATCGACCCCGAGCTCGGCGTGAACATCGTGGACCTCGGGCTGCTCTACGGCCACAAGTGGGCCGAGGACGGCGCCCTGGTCCTGGACATGACCCTCACCACCGCAGCCTGCCCGCTGCAGGACGTCATCGAGGAGCAGTGCGCCCAGAACCTCGACCCGCTGGTGGACGAGTGGCGCGTGAACTGGGTCTGGATGCCGCCGTGGGGTCCCGAGCGGATCACCGAGGACGGCCGCGACCAGATGCGGGCCCTGGGCTTCAACATCTGAGTCCCCTCCCGCGCCGACGGCGCCCGTGCCCACCCGCAGCGGTGGGGGCGGGCGCCGTCGTCGTCCTCCCGTCCGCGCCGGTCCCGGCGCGTCCGTCCGGGTCCGACGGCGTCATCCGTGCACGCCGGCCGCGGCGGTCCTACACTTCCGGCATGGGAAGTGCACTGATCTTCGGGCTCGTCGCCTCCAGCCCCCTGGTGATCGGCGCCCTGATCGGCGTGCGCTTCACCCTGCCCAAGCGGATCCTGGCGATCCTGCTCTCGTTCGCCGCCGGTGCGCTCATCACGGCGCTGACCTTCGAGCTCTTCGAGGACGCCTACGAGAAGGGCGGGATCCGGCCGGCCGTGCTCGGCCTGTTCGCCGGCGCCGTGGTGTTCACCGTGCTCAGCGCGCTCCTGGACCGCTGGGCCGCTCCGGGGCCCCGGTCCCGGGACGCCGAGAGGCAGCAGGGCAGCGCGAAGCTGGACACCGACGCCGCGGCACAGGAGACGAGGCCCACGGCGGCGTCCACCGGGGGAGCGGCGGGCCTGGCCCTGCTGGCCGCGGTGACCCTGGACGGCGTGCCGGAGAACGTGGCTCTGGGCGTCGCCCTCACCGAGGGCACCGGCGGGCTGGCGCTGCTGGCGGCGATCTTCGTCTCCAACCTGCCCGAGTCCCTCGTGGGGGCCTCCTCGATGCGCGAGCAGGGGATGTCCGCCGGCAAGGCGGTCGGCCTGTGGGCGGTCTGCGGGGTCCTGCTCGTCGGAGCCGTGCTGCTGGGCGCCGGGCCGCTCGCCGGCAGCGCCCCCGAGACGATCTCCCTGCCGCTGGCCTTCGCCGCCGGCGCGGTCATCGCGTCCCTGGCCGACACCCTGATGCCCGAGGCCTACGAGCACGGCGGTCCCGCGGTGGCGCTGAGCACCGCAGCGGGTTTCGTGCTGTCCTTCGCCCTGTCCCTGGCCTGAGCCCTCCGTCCCCGGTTGCTTCCCGCCCGCCGGGGCGGCATGCTCGGGAAGTGAACACCGACGAGAAGCGCATCGCCCTGCTCATCGACGCCGACAACGCCCCGGCCTCGAAGATCGACGTCATCCTCGCGGAGGTCGCCCGCCACGGTGCGGCGAACGTCCGGCGGGCCTACGGCAACTGGAAGAGCCCCCACCTGCAGCAGTGGGAGGCGGTGCTGCACGCCTACGCGATCCGGCCCATCCAGCAGTTCGCCTACAGCACCGGCAAGAACGCCTCCGACATGGCCATGGTCATCGACGCGATGGACCTGCTCTACGCCGGCTCGGTCGACGGCTTCGCGATCGTCTCCAGCGACGCCGACTTCACCCCGCTGGTCATGCGGATCCTCACCGACGGGCACAAGGTCTACGGCTTCGGCCAGCGCCAGACCCCCGAGCCGTTCATCAACGCGTGCTCCCAGTTCACCTACGTGGAGAGCCTCGGCGAGCCCGCCGAGGAGTCCCCGGGCGAGACGACCGGACCCACACCGCAGCAGGCGCTGCGCCGGGACTCCCGGCTGGTGCGCATGCTGCGCAGCGCGGTCGACGCCGCCAGCGGCGACGACGGCTGGGCCCACCTGGGCGCCGTCGGCCAGCAGATCGGCAACCAGGCCTCCTTCGACTCCCGCAACTACGGCTACCGCAAGCTCAGCGATCTCATCGAGGCCACCGGGCTCTTCGAGGTCCGCCGGGACAACGTGGCCGTGCAGGTGCGCGACCCCCGCCGCAGCTGAGCGCCGCCGGCCTCCGCGCCCGGCCGGGTTCCGGTCCCGGAGTGCCTCCGGAACGGGCCCGTCGCGCGGGGGGACTCCCGCCGGTCCCGGCCGGTCCGTCGCGAACCCGCTCCGCCGCGCCCGGCCGCGGGCATCCTGTGCTCGGGCACACACCGCGTCCTAGACTCGGGACCAGCACCGGAGTCCCCAGGGTGCAGGCGCCCGGACCGGACGGAGCACCGTCCGGCGGCGCCGGAGCGGCTCGACCGAGGAGGAGTCCCGAGATGGAACCGTGGATGTGGATCGTGCTGGCGGTCGTCGTGCTGGCGATCGTGGTCGGACTGGCGCTCGCCTCCGGCCGCAAGCGCAAGGAGCGCGAGCTCGCCCGGGAACGGGAGAACCAGCAGCGCGCCGCCGAGCTGCGCCGCCGCGGCGAGGAGGAGGAGCTGCGCGCCCGCGAGCAGGAGGCCGACGCCTCGGCGGCCCAGGCGGAGGCGGAGAAGGCCCGGGTCGAGGCCGACCGGCTCGCCCAGGACGCCCGGCGCCGCGCCGAGGAGGCCCAGCAGGTGCGCGGCCGGGCGGAGTCCCACCGGCGCGAGGCCGACGAGCTCGCCCCGGACCACCACGACCGCGACGGCGCGCACGGCCGGGGCGCAGCCGGGGCGGCCTCCGCCGATCAGGCGGGCACGGACGACGACCGCCACGGCAGCGCCGCGGACCAGGACGTCCCGGCGGATCGGCTGCGGGACGGATCCGACCACGCGGACGACTCCCGCGGACCGGCCGACCGGCTCCGGGACCGCACGGACGACAGCAACGGACCGGTGGACCGGCTCCGGGACCGCACCGATGACAGGACCGGCACCGCCGACCGGCTGGGGGACGGCTCCGACCGCGCGGACGGGGACCGCGCCGACGACTCCCGCGGGCCGGCCGACCGGCTCCGGGACCGCACGGACCACAACGCCGGGGGCGGGAACGCCGCTCCCTGGGAGGAGAACGGCGGGTCGGCCGCCGCCGACCGTCCGCGCACCTGACGCCCTGCTCGCTCACCTGCCGGCCGCCACGGGACGACCTCGCCGTGGCGGCCGGCGCATGCCCGCCCCGAGGCGCACGTGAATGGGGTGCAACCCAGACGGGCAACGCGACCTGTGTGGCACCGGTGTGCACCGTCACGCCTGGCCGTCCGCCGAGTCCCCTCTGTCGCGGCATTTCCCCCGTTGCGCGACGGGGGAAATGCCGCGACAGAGGGGACTCGGTGTCTGTGGTGATGCACGGTGGGGGACTCGGCGGGTTTGGTGGAGCCGAGTTGGGGACTCGGCGTTGCCGGTGGGGTTGGGTGGGGGAGTCGGTGCGGGTGACGCAGTCGTGGTGGGGAGTCGGCGTGGGCGGTGTGGCCGTGGTGGGGAGTCGGCGTGGGCGGTGTGGCCGTGGTGGGGAGTCGGCGTGGGCGGTGTGGCCGTGGTGGGGAGTCGGCGTGGGTGGTGCGGCCTGGGTGGGGACTCGGCGTGGGTGGTGCGGCCTGGGTGGGGAGTCGGCGGGGGCGGGCGGGGACCAGCGGGTCAGAAGGCCGCGGCGGGGTTGTCCAGGTCCGCGGCGCGGAAGGTGTCGCAGCGGTTGAGGTCGCCGGTCTCGTAGCCGGTGTAGAACCACACCTGGCGCTGGCGGGAGGTGCCGTGGGTGAACGCCTCGGGGGTGACCCGCCCCTGGGTGGTCTGCTGGATCCGGTCGTCGCCGATCATCTCGGCGGCGTCCAGGGCCTGGCCCAGCTGGGCCGGGGTGATCGCCTCCAGGTCCACCGCCCCGGAGGTGTCCCCGGCGGCGTGCCCGGCCCACAGGCCGGCGAGGCAGTCCGCCTGCAGCTCGACCCGCACCGCCCCGGACTCCGGGCCCTGCGGGTCCTGCTGGGCGTAGCCGAGGGTGCCGATCTGGTGCTGGATGTGGTGGCCGAACTCGTGGGCCAGCACGTACTCCTCGGCCAGCGGACCGCCCTCGGCGCCGAACTGCGCCTGGAGCTGCTCGAAGAACCCGACGTCCAGGTAGGCGGTCTCGTCGGCGGGGCAGTAGAAGGGCCCCACGGCCGAGGACGCGGCGCCGCAGCCGGTGTCCGTCCGGCCCTGGAAGAGCCGCAGCCCGGGCTGGACGTACTGCTCGCCGGTGGTGGAGGGCAGGTACTCCTCCCAGAACTGGTCGAGACTCTGGGCGGTGGCGATCATCCGGCAGTCGGTGTACCGGTTGGCGTCCTCCCCCGTGCGGCAGTGCGCGAACTCCTCCTCCGGCGAGCCCTGGGTGGTCGAGCCCTGCCCGGTGCCGCCCGTGAGCTGCTCGACCGCGTCCGGGCCGAAGAGCAGGCCGACGACGAGCAGGAGCAGGGTGCCGCCCAGGCCGCCGCCGACGGCGAGCCCGCGGCCCCCGCCACCGCTCGCGCGGCCCGGGTCGAGCTGGGAGTCGTTGCTGAACGTCATGGGGAGAGCATAAGCCGTCTGACGAACGGGCGGGGAGGGCTCAGCGGGTGCCGGCGATGCGGGGGAAGACCTTGTGCACCGCCACGGCCAGCGCCGCCGCGAGCACGCCCTTGAGCAGGTCGCCCGGCCAGAACACGAGATCGGCGGCGACCGCCTCGCCCAGCGGGAGCCCGCCCGTGGTCAGCAGCCCCAGGACCCCGCCGAGGTGCAGCACCACGAGGCCGGCGAGGGCGCCCGCCAGCAGCCGCAGCAGGTAGGCGCCGGTGCGCTCGTAGCGCGCGCTCGTGGCCCCGCCGTCGTTGTGGCGCCGGGCGGGGATCAGCCACTGGGCCGTGTACCCGGCCGCGGCCGCGGCGAACGGGAACGCGAGCACGTAGCCCGCGGACGGTCCGTCGAGCACGTCGGGTCCGCCGCGGAAGCCCTCGAAGACGGGGGCGCCGGCGAGGCCCGCGAGCACGTAGAGGCCCACGGCGGCCAGGGCGCGGGTGCCGCCCAGCACCAGCCCGGTGAGGAGCACGGCCAGGCTCTGGAGGGTCAGCGGCACGCCGGCGTCCCCGAAGGGCAGGCCGGGCAGCACGGAGACGGCGGCGGTGAGGGCCGCGAACACCGCGATGTTCACGAGGTCCTCGGCGGTCACGGAACGGCGCTGGTCGGTGCTCATGGCCCCAGCCTAGGACCTGCGCGCGTCCGTGTCCGTGTCCCGCCCGCCGGCGGGATCCCCGGAGACGTCCTGCCCGGGGTCCTCCTGGCGGGCGGCGTCCCTCTCGGTCGCCCCGAAGCGGCCGCCGAGGGCCTGCTGGTAGCGCATCCGCTGGTACTTCCAGCGCTCGGCCATCGTGGCCTTCGCCTCGACCCGGTCCTTGGGGTTGACGGGGTCGGGGCCCAACACGGGGTCGTCCCCGACCTGGTAGCTGTCCGTCCACACCTGGATCACGGCCCAGGCCACGGCGGTGTAGGGGACGGCGAGGATCGCCCCGAAGATCCCGCCGACGAGGGTGCCCACGGTCAGGGCCAGCAGCACCATCAGGGCGTGCAGGCTGAGCGTGCGCCCCATGATGACGGGCTGGAGGACGTTGCCCTCGATCTGGTTGACCAGGACGATCCACCCGACCACCGCGAGGGCGGTGCCCGGGCCGTTGGTGACCAGGGCGACGAGGGCGGCGATGATCCCGGCCACCGTCGCGCCGACGACGGGGATGAAGGCGGTGACGAACACGAGCACGGCCAGGGGCAGGGCCAGGGGCACGCCGACGACCATCAGGAACGCGCCGATGAACACGGCGTCGATCAGGGCGACCAGCGCGGTGCCGCGCACGTAGCCGCCGAGGACCTGGCTGCCGCGGTCCACCGACTCCGCCAGGCGGGCCCGGCGCTCGCCGCGGAACCAGCGCAGCGTGAAGTTCCACATCTTCTCCCCGTCCTTGAGGAAGAAGAACAGGATCACGACCATCAGCACGAGGCCGGTGAGGAAGGTGGCGGCGGCGGAGAGCCCGCTGAGGGCGCTGCCCGCGAAGCTGCCGCTGGAGACGAACTCACCGGCCCGGCGCAGCGCGGCGTCGACGCTCGCGGTGTCCACCGGCAGGGGGCTGGACTGCAGCAGCCGCTGCAGCTCCGTCCAGCCCTCGCCGGCCTGGGCCGCCAGGGTGTCCCACTGGTTGCGCACGGTGAGCACGATCCCGGTGATCACCCCGCCCAGCAGCAGGAGGATGCCGAGGAACGCGGTGAGGGTGGCCAGCAGGTTGGACCAGCCGCGGCGCTCGAGCCACTTCACGACCGGTCCCACCGCGGAGGCCAGGATCAGGGCGACCATCGCGGCGATGACCACGACCTTGATCCGCAGCAGGACCCACACGAGGCCGGCCACGACGGCGGCGATCAGCAGGGTCTGGGCGGCGCGCGAGCCGGCCCGCCCGAGGGAGTCGGCCCAGGGGCTCACGGCCGGGGCCAGCGACTGGGTGGCCTCCTCGAGCCCGGCGGGCTCGTCGGCCGCGTTGGAGGCCGGGACCGCCTGACCGGGGTCGACGCGCCCTCCGAGGACCGCCTCGGCGTGCAGCGGGGCGGCGGAGGAACCGCCGGAGCGGGCGGCCGGCCGGTCCGGCCGGGAGGACGTGGGCATGGGGTCTCCTCGGGGAGGGCGGTCGGGGCGCGCGTGCGGGCACGACGGCGTTCGCCCCAACCCTAAGGCGGCTGTCGGAGGGGTGTCCACCGGCCCGCGGCGCGGCCCTGCCGCAGGTCGCGGGCGTGGTCCGCGTCATGGGCGGATCCGCGGGCCTCGGCTAGCATGGATGGGTTGCCCGCCCGGGCTCCCGCCTCCCCGCCGTCGTCCGGAAGGACCTCATCACCGTGATCACTGTCCAGAACCTCGAGCTGCGCGCCGGTGCCCGGCTGCTGATGGACGAGGTGAACTTCCGCGTGGACAGGGGGGACAAGATCGGCCTCGTCGGGCGCAACGGCGCCGGGAAGACCACGATGACCAAGGTCCTGGCGGGGGAGACCCTCCCGGCCGCCGGGTCCGTGACCCGCACCGGGACCATCGGCTACCTCCCGCAGGACCCCAAGGTCGAGGACATGGACCAGCTGGCCCGGGACCGGATCCTCTCCGCGCGCAACCTCGCCGGGGTCGTGGCCCGTCTGCGCCAGGCCGAGCAGGACATGGCCTCCGAGGACGAGGCCGTGCGCGCGAAGGCGATGCGCCGCTACGACCGGCTCGAGGCCGAGTTCCTCGCCGGCGGCGGCTACGCGGCGGAGTCCGAGGCCGCCACCATCACCTCCAACCTCGACCTGCCCGAGCGGATCCTCGGCCAGCCGCTGCGCACGCTCTCCGGCGGACAGCGCCGGCGCGTGGAGCTGGCGCGGATCCTGTTCTCCGACGCCGACATCATGCTCCTGGACGAGCCCACCAACCACCTCGACGCCGACTCGGTGGTGTGGCTTCGGGAGTTCCTGAAGAACTTCCAGGGCGGGCTGCTCGTGATCTCCCACGACGTGGAGCTCATGGAGATGGTCGTCAACAAGGTCCTCTACCTAGACGCCAACCGGTGCGTGATCGACCTGTACAACATGGGCTGGAAGAACTACCTGCTCCAGCGCGAGCAGGACGCCCACCGGCGCAAGCGCGAGTACGCCAACGCCGAGAAGAAGGCCTCCGCCCTCATGGAGCAGGCCAACAAGATGCGCGCCAAGGCCACCAAGGCGGTCGCGGCCCAGCAGATGATCAAGCGCGCGGAGCGGCTCATGCAGGGTCTCGAGGGCGAGCGCGTGCAGGACCGGGTCGCGGCCATCCGCTTCCCCAAGCCCGCCGACTGCGGCAAGACCCCGCTCACCGCCCGCGGGCTGTCGAAGTCCTACGGCTCGCTGGAGATCTTCACCGACGTCGACCTGGCGATCGACAAGGGCTCGCGCGTGGTGATCCTCGGCTTCAACGGCGCGGGCAAGACCACGCTGCTGCGCATGCTCGCGGGGGAGGCCGCTCCGGACACCGGCGAGGTCCGCCCCGGCCACGGGCTCAAGCTCGGCTACTTCGCCCAGGAGCACGACACCCTCGACCACGACCGCACGGTGCTCGAGAACATGCGCAGCGCCGCCCCGGACCTCGCGGACACCGAGGTGCGCAACATCCTCGGGTCCTTCCTCTTCCAGGGCGACGACGTCGCCAAGCCCGCCGGCGTCCTCTCCGGCGGGGAGAAGACGCGCCTGGCGCTGGCGACCCTCGTGGCCTCCTCGGCCAACGTCCTGCTCCTGGACGAGCCCACCAACAACCTGGACCCGGCCTCCCGCCAGGAGATCCTCAACGCGCTGCGCACCTACGAGGGCGCGGTCGTGCTCGTCTCCCACGACGAGGGCGCGGTCGAGGCCCTGGACCCCGAGCGCGTGGTCATCCTGCCCGACGGCACCGAGGACCTGTGGAGCCAGGAGTACCAGGACCTGATCTCGCTGGCGTGAGGACACGGCGGCCCGGTCGGGCGAAGGAGCGGCGCGCGGAGGCCTCCCTGGAGGACCGGATCCGGGCCGGGCTGCGCCGCGGCGACCTCGACGAGGTCCGGGACCGGCTGCTGGCCCGGTCCCTGCCGGAGCAGGTCGCGCTCCTGGAGCGGCTGGCGCCCGCCGACCGGGCCGTGGTCTACCGCCTCCTCCCGCGCGGGCGCGCCTTCGAGGTCTTCACCCGGCTCGACGCCCCGCTGCAGCGGGAGCTGCTCGAGGCGCTGCAGGAGGAGGAGGTCCGCGGCGTCGTCGACGACCTCGACCCCGACGACCGCGTCCGGCTGCTCGACGAGCTGCCCGCCACGGTCGCCCGCCGGCTGCTGGCCGGGCTGACGCCCCAGGAGCAGGACGCCACGGGCCTCGTCATGGGCTACCCCACCGGCTCCGTCGGGCGCCTCATGAGCCCCGAGCTCGTGGTGCTCGACGCGGCGGCGACCGCGGCGCAGGCCCGGGACACGGTGCGCTCGCGGCTGGAGACGGCCGAGACCGTCTACATGCTCCCGGTCGTGACCGCCGGCCGGCTCACCGGCGTGGTGGGGCTGCGCCGGCTGCTGGCCGCCGACGACGACGTGCCCGTGGCCGCCCTCGCCCGCGAGCCCGTGGCCGTCGACGCCCGCGTGCCGGCGGAGGAGGCCGCCCGGCTGTGCGCCCGGGAGAAGCTCGTGGCCCTGCCGGTCGTGGACGGGGACCGGCGGCCCGTGGGGGTCTTCACCTTCGACGACGCCCTCGACGTCCTGGAGGCGGCCGAGGACGAGGACGTCGCCCGCTCCGGCGGCGCCGAGCCGCTGGGCCGGCCCTACCTCTCCACGCCCGTGCGCGCCGTCTACCGGGCCCGCATCGTGTGGCTGCTCGTGCTGGGGGTCGGGGCAACCCTGACGGTGCGGGTGCTCGAGGCCTTCGAGGCGACCCTCGAGCAGATGGTCGTGCTCAGCGTGTTCATCCCCCTGCTCATCGGCACCGGCGGCAACACCGGCAACCAGGCCGCCACCACCGTCACCCGCGCCCTGGCCCTGGGCGACGTGCGGGTGCGCGACGGCGCCCGCGTGGCCCTGCGCGAGCTGCGCACCGGGGCCCTGCTGGGCGCCAGTCTGGGCACGGCCGGGCTGGTGGGCGTGGGGCTGCTCTACGGCTGGGACGTGGGAGTGGTCATCGGCCTGACCCTGCTCGTGGTCTGCTCGCTCGCGGCGACCGTCGGCGGGCTCATGCCCGTCCTGGCGCGGGCGCTGCGGGTGGACCCCGCCGTGTTCTCCAACCCGTTCATCACGACCTTCGTCGACGCTTCCGGGCTGGTCGTCTACTTCCTCGTCGCCGCCGCGGTGCTCGGCCTGTGAGCCCCGCCCGTGCCGCGCGGCACGGGACCGCCCGGCGCGCGGGGACCGCTCAGCGCGGGTCCCGCAGGGCCACCGGCCCCGCGGCGGCGCACAGGCCGGCGGCCGCCGCCCCCGGCCGACAGGCCCGCGACCGGATCCCCGGGCGGGGACGGCCGGGCGGGGCGGCAGGGCTCAGTCGCCGGCGGCCTGGCGCTCGAGCGCGTCCAGCAGCGCGTCCTCCTCGTCCTCGGCCGTGGGCCGGGAGCGCCGGCGCTGCGGCCGGGGCCGCATGAGCTGCTTCAGGTGCGGGGGCATGTCGTCGGCCATCTCCAGCTCGCGCAGGACCAGCTCCTCGTCCCCCTCGCCGATGTAGGTCCCGTCCTTGTCGTAGAAGCGCGCGAGCCGGCGCTCCACCTCGGCCGCGTACTGGCGGTCCCACTCGTCGTTGCGGACCTGCTGGCGGGCCGCCCAGCCGTAGGCGACGAAGAACAGCGCGGCGAACGCGTACCACTGCAGGGAGTAGGACAGGTGCGGCCCCGAGTCGATCTCCGGGGCCGGGGCCGGTGCCGGGGCCGCGGCCGGGGCCGGCTGCTCGGAGCGGACCTCGCCGTAGGCGGCGGTGCCGATCGCGTACCCCCACCGGTCCCGGAGCTCGTCCAGGTCCACGGAGGCGATCTGGCCCTCCGGGGCCCCGCGGTCCACGGCGGGCTCGCCCGGCTGGAGCCGGGCCTCGACGACGACCTCGCCGGCGGGCGGAGCGGGCACCTCGTCCGGCATCCCGTTGGCGGCCTCGCCCGTGGGCACCCAGCCGCGGTCCAGCACGACCGTCGCGCCGCCGGCGGTGCGGAAGGGCACGAGCACCTCGTAGCCCACGCGCCCGTCCTGGGGGCGGTTGCGCACGAGCACCTGGTCCTCGGGCAGGTAGCGTCCGGTCAGCCGCACGGGGTGCCAGGTCAGGGACGGGTCGGCGCGCGCGAACGGCGCCGCGGCCGCCGGTCCCTCGAGGGGCTCGGCGTCGTAGTTGCGCTCGATCTTGGCGTTCTCGCCGGTGAGGTGGTCGTTGCGGTCCATCTGCCAGCCGGCGAGGTGGACGGACACGGCCGCGGCGGCGCAGGCGAGCAGGAACCACCCGATCCAGCGGCCGCTGAGCAGGAAGCGGTAGCGGCCCATCTCAGGCGCCCTCCGCCGGTGCCCCGCCGGCCGCGTCCGGGCCGGTCATGGGCACGGTGTCCTTCCAGAAGCCGCGGGCGCGCAGGAACTGCTCGAGGTGCTCACGGTGGTCCGGGCAGGCCAGCCAGGTCTTGCGCCGCTCGGGGGTGTGCACGCGCGGGTTGTTCCAGCGGATCCGCCACGCGGCCGCCTCCCGGCAGCCCTTGCGCGAGCACTGCGGGGCGTCGGGTCCCGCGGGGGTGTTCTCCCGGTCCCGCGGCGTCAGCGATCCCAGCAGGTCGAACTCCACGGCGGTCGTGCTCCTCAACAGTGCGGCGGGCGCGGCGGGCGGCTCAGGCGGCGCCGCGGGAACGGTCGTCCCCGACAGTAGCCGAGGAACCCTGGCCCCCGCTGGGAACGGGGCCGGGCCCGGAGCGGCCCGGGCCGGGGTCACCTGCGGCGGGCTCCTGCGGGTCGCCGTGCCCGGCGACGAACTCGCCCTCGATGACCTGCTCGACCGCCGCCGGTGCCGGGCGCGGCGCCTCCGGGGCGGCGGTGAGCGCGGGGGCGGCGGGAGGCTCGTAGTAGTGGCTGGTGCGCGCGGAGCGGTCGGCGCCGCGGTTGGCCAGCAGCACCGCCATCCAGGGCAGGACCGCCACCCCGGCGATCGCCACGCCCCGCACCCAGAGGTTGTCGACGAGCACGAACACGATCAGGCACACGACGCGCAGCCCCATCTGGATGCCGTAGACCTTCATCCGGTGGCCCATGTCCTGGGTGTGCGGTGCGGCGGTCGTCGTGATGGAGTGGACGTCCTCGCCCCCGGCCTCGCCGGTCGTCAGATAGCGCTTGCTCATGGCCCTCCCGAATCAGACGCTCCATTCTCGCACCCGGCACCGACATCGCGCTCCCCGCCGGGCCCCCGGACCGGACCGGTCCCGGTGCCGGACGGTGCCCCGCGCACGCTGCCGGCCGGTTCCCGGGCCTGCCGATACGATGGGACCCGTTCCCGCCCGCCGGCGCCGCCCGTGCCGCGGGCAGCACCCGCGCCTCCCGACCGAAAGGCCCCACCTCCCATGGCAGACCAGCAGACCGGCCCGTCCCCGCGCACCGTCCTCGTCACCGGCGGCAACCGGGGCATCGGACGGGCCATCGCGCAGGCCTTCAAGGACGCCGGGGACAACGTGGCCGTCACCTACCGCTCCGGCGAGGCCCCCGAGGGCTTCCTCGCCGTGCAGGCCGATGTCACGGACGCCGCGTCGATCGACGCCGCCTACACGGCCGTCGAGGCCGAGTTCGGCCCGGTCGAGGTCGTCGTGGCCAACGCGGGCATCACGCGGGACACCCTGCTGCTGCGGATGAAGGAGCAGGACTTCCAGGACGTCGTCGACACCAACCTCACCGGGGCGTTCCGCGTCGTCCAGCGCGCCGCCAAGGGCTTCATGCGCCTGAAGCGCGGCCGCGTGGTGCTGATCTCCTCGGTGGTCGGCCTCTACGGCTCGCCCGGCCAGGTCAACTACGCCGCCTCGAAGGCCGGGCTCGTCGGCATGGCCCGCTCCATCACCCGCGAGCTGGGCGGGCGCAACGTGACCGCCAACGTCGTCGCCCCCGGGTTCATCAACACCGAGATGACGGCGGCCCTGCCCGAGAACACCCAGAAGGACTACCTCGCGTCCATCCCGGCCGGCCGCTTCGCCGAGCCCGAGGAGGTCGCCGCGGTCGTGCGCTGGATCGCCTCGGACGAGGCGAAGTACATCTCCGGCGCCGTCATCCCCGTCGACGGCGGCCTCGGCATGGGCCACTGAGCCCGGCCCCCACGATCCCCGCACGTTCCACCGAAGGAGCACCATGAGTTCACTCGCAGGCAAGACCGCGGTCGTCACCGGGTCCTCGCGCGGCGTCGGCGCCGACACCGCCAGGCTGCTGGCCGCCCAGGGCGCCAACGTCGTCGTCAACTACCGGCAGAAGGCCCCGCGCGCCACCAAGGTCGTCAAGGAGATCGAGGCCGCCGGCGGGCACGCGATCGCCGTGCAGGCCGACATGACCGAGCCCGCCGACGTCCGCCGCCTGTTCGCCGAGGCCGTCGAGGCCTTCGGCGGGGTCGACGTCCTCGTCCTCAACGCCTCCGGCGGGATGGAGACCGATCTGGGGGAGGACTACGCCCTCAAGCTCAACCGCGACGCCCAGGACGACACCCTCACCGCCGCCCTGGAGCACCTGCCCGAGGGCGGGCGCGTGGTCTTCGTGACCAGCCACCAGGCGCACTTCATCAACGACGTCGAGACCATGCCGGAGTACGTGGAGGTCGCGAAGTCCAAGCGCGCGGGCGAGGACACCCTCACGGCTCGCATCCCCGAGCTGTCCGCGAAGGGCATCACCTTCGTGGTGGTCTCCGGGGACATGATCGAGGGCACCGTCACCGCGACGCTGCTCAACCGTGCCCGCCCCGGCGCCCTCGAGCAGCGCCGCGAGGCCGCCGGCAGGCTCTACTCCGTGCACGAGTTCGCCGAGGAGATCGCGCGGATGGTCACCGCCGACGTCCCCACCGGGCACGTCGAGCTCGTGGGCGGGGCCGAGGACTTCCTCGCCCAGGCCGGCGGCCGCTAGCACCCCACGACGGCGGGGCGGTCCTCCGCCGCGCGGGACCGCCCCGCCGCCGTGCGCAGGACGGTCCCGCGCGGCCGGGCCGGTGCCCCGGGGCTCAGCCGCCCGGTGCGCCGGCGTCCTCGATGCTGACCATCCAGTGCATCCCGAACCGGTCGGTGCACATCCCGAACAGCCCGCCCCACGGGGGCCGCTCCAGCGGCATGGTCACCGCCCCGCCGTCGCGCAGCCGCTCCCACCAGCCGCGCAGCAGCGCCTCGTCGTCGCCGCCCACCGACAGGGAGACGTTGTCCCCCGGGGTGAGGTCCATGGCCCCCGGGGTGTCGGAGGCCATGAGCACGAGGCCGTGCTCGGTGGTCAGCGTCGCGTGCATGACCTTCTCCGCCTCGGCGGGGTCCTCGCTCGCGCCGTACTCGGCGAAGCGGCTGATCGTCAGCTCCCCGCCGAACACGGAGCGGTAGTACGTCATCGCCTCCTCGGCGGTGTCGCGGAAGGTGAGGTAGGGGTTCAGCTGCACGGCCACGTCGGGTCCTCCGTCTCGTCCGGTCCTCGCCCCTCCCATCCTGGTCCCGCGGCGGGCCTCGGGGAAGCCCGCGCGGGGCACCGGCCCGTCCGTGACGCACGGGGCCGGCCGTCCCGTCCCGGGGCCGTGCCGGGCGGGGCCCCGCGGCGTACGCTGGGCCCATGAGCAGAGTGCAGTACTACGTGGCGGCCAGCGCCGACGGGTACATCGCCGACCGGGAGAACCACCTCGACTGGCTGCTGCAGTACGGCTTCGAGGCCTACCAGGACCACTACGACGCGTTCCTCGCCGAGGTCGGCGCCCTGGCCATGGGCGCGAGCACCTACGAGTTCGTCCTCGGCCAGGAGGAGGCGTGGGCCTACGGGGACCTGCCCACGTGGGTGTTCACCCACCGGGAGCTCCCGCGCGTGCCCGGGGCGGACCTGCGCTTCACGGCCGGGGACGTCGCCGCGCAGCTGGGGTCGATGCTCGACTCCGCCGGCGGGCGCAACCTCTGGGTCGTGGGCGGGGGCCGGCTGGCGGCCCAGTTCGCCGACGCCGACCTGCTCGACGAGCTGTGGCTGACCGCGATGCCGATCGTGCTCGGCGCCGGCCACCCCGTGCTGCCCACCGCCCGGCACAAGGACCTGCGGCTGCAGCGCACCACGCACTTCGAGGGCGGGGCCGTCGAGCTGCGCTACGCCCTGCAGCCGGGCCGGCAGGTCTGGCCCGAGTGATCCGGCGCGCCGGGACGGCCGGTGCCGCTCACAGGTCGACGAAGAAGCGCACCGCGTCGAGGTTGGGGATGTTCAGCTGCGCATCGGCGGCGGCGCGCAGGGCCGGCTTCGCGTTGTAGGCCACGCCCAGTCCCGCCGCGGCGAGCATGTCGAGGTCGTTGGCGCCGTCGCCCACGGCCACGACGTCGGCGGGCTCCACGTCCAGCTCCTCGGCCCACCGGCGCAGGGACCGCTCCTTGACGGCGCGGTCCACGACCTCACCGACCACGCGGCCGGTCAGCCGCCCGCCGGAGACCTCGAGGGTGTTGGCCGTGTGCCGGGTCAGCTCCAGCTGCCGGGCCAGCGGGTCGAGGACCTCCAGGAACCCGCCGGAGACCGCGGCCACGCCGTGGCCCTCCCGCAGGAACGCCTTCACGAGCACCGCCGCCCCGGGGGAGAGGCGCACCGCGGCGGCGACGTCCTCCAGCACCGAGACCGGCAGCCCCTCGAGCGTGCGCACCCGGGCGTGCAGGGACTCGGCGAAGTCGAGCTCCCCGCGCATCGCCGCCTCGGTGACCTCGGCGACCTCCGCCTCCCGGCCGGCGTGGGCGGCGAGCAGCTCGATCACCTCCTGCTGGATCAGCGTCGAGTCGACGTCGAGGACCAGCAGCTTGCGCCGGCCGGGGTCGAACAGCCGGGCGGGGACGACGTTGACGTCCACCCCGGGCATGAGCTGGGCGAGGGGGTCGGGGCGCAGTGCGGCGAGCAGGCCGCGCGCGTCCCCGCCGCGCAGCAGGGCGGTGAACGCGTTGTAGCCGGGCACCTGGGCGTCCGGGCCGGCGGAGCCGGAGCCGGTGACGCGCACGGCCGAGAACCGCTCGACCTCCGCCCCGGCGTCCTGCACCATCGCGAGGATGCGCTCCCGCGCCTCCGGATCCGGATGCTGGGCGAACGCGATCACGGCGAGGTCGGTGGTCATGGGCCCCAGTGTATCCACCGCGCGGCCCGGGCCCGCCCGGGACGCCACGCCCCGGGAGGGCCCGGGGCGTGTCCTAGAGTGGCGGGTATGAGTGCTGTGGTGGAGATGGCGGACGTCAGCGTGGTCCGCGGGCGCAAGACGCTGCTGGACGCGGTGGACTGGGTGGTCCGCGAGGGGGAGCGGTGGGTCGTGCTCGGCCCCAACGGCGCCGGCAAGACGACGCTGCTGTCGATCGCGGCGGCCCGGCTGCACCCCACCCGCGGGATGGTCGACATCCTCGACGAGATCCTCGGGGCCGTCGACGTCTTCGAGCTGCGCCCCCGGATCGGGCTGAGCTCGACCGTGCTCGCCGCCCAGATCCCGGCCTCGGAGACCGTGCGCGACTGCGTGGTCACCGCCGCCTACGGGGTGACCGGGCGCTGGACGGAGCGCTACGACACCGACGACGACGCCCGGGCGCAGGAGCTCATGGCCGCCTGGGGCATCGACCACCTGGCGGAGCGCCGCTTCGGCACCCTCTCCGAGGGTGAGCGCAAGCGCGTGCTGGTCGCCCGGGCGCTGATGACCGACCCGGAGCTGCTGCTGCTCGACGAGCCGGCCGCGGGACTGGACGTCGGGGGCCGCGAGGACCTCGTGGCCCGCCTGGACGAGCTCGCCCGGGACGGGACCGCCCCGGCGGTGGTCATGGTCACCCACCATCTCGAGGAGGTCCCCGACGCGTTCACCCACGCCCTGCTGCTGCGGGAGGGCCGCGTGGTCGCCGCAGGGCCCGTCGAGCAGGTGATCACCCAGCGCAACCTCTCCGAGACCTTCGGGGTGGCGCTGAAGCTCGTGCGCGTCGGCAACCGCTACGCCGCCTTCGCCCGGACCTGAAGGCCGTGCTGACGCAGACGGCCGGCGGCCTCGGCGAGCTCGCCGCGGCCTTCCCGTTCGAGTGGTGGCAGGCCGCGCTCATCCTGCTCGCCGGGGTGTGGGCGGGGCTGATCAACACCATCGTGGGCTCCGGCACCCTGGTGACCTTCCCCGTGCTCGTGGCCATGGGCGTCCCGCCCGTGACGGCGACGATGTCCAACGCCATGGGCCTGATCGCCGGCAACCTCACCGGCGCCTGGCACTACCGCGCCGAGCTGCGCGGGGTGGAGCGCACGCTGCTCAAGCTGCTGCCCTGCTCGGTCGCCGGCGGCGTGGTCGGTGCCGCGCTGCTCCTGCACCTGCCCGAGTCCGTCTTCGGCTACGCCGCGCCGGTGCTCGTCGTCGTCGCCCTCCTGTTCGTCGTGTTCCAGCCGCGCCTGCAGGCGGTCGTGCGCCGGCGCAAGGACGCCCAGGCGCAGGCCGCCGCGGAGGCCGCCCGCGCCCGCGGCGAGACCCCCCGCCCGCTGGACCCGGACCGCTCCGCCCAGCCCGCGGCCCTCTACGTCCTGGTCACCCTCGCCGGGGTCTACGGCGGGTACTTCGTGGCGGCCCAGGGCGTGCTGCTGCTCGGGATCCTCGGGGTCTTCCTCCTCGCGTCCCTGCAGGCGGCCAACGCCGTGAAGGTCGTGCTCGTGGCGGTGGTCAACATCGTCGCCGCCGTCTCCTACATCCTCTTCGCCCCCGAGCGCATCGACTGGTGGGTCGTGGTCCTGATCGCGCTCAGCTCCTCCGCCGGGTCCGGGGCCGGGGCCAAGATCGGGCGCCGGCTCTCCCCGGTGGCGCTGCGCACCGTCATCGTGCTGCTGGGCCTCGTGGCCCTGGTGGCCCTCGTCGCCCGCCTGCTGTGACCGCCCGACCCGAGCCCCCGACCCCCGGAGCCCCCGTGACCGACCTGCCCCAGCTCGTGCGCCTCGACACCGCCGAGGACCCCCGCGTGGACGACTACGCCCGGCTCACCGACGTGCGGCTGCGCCGGCGGATCGAGCCGGAGCGGGGGATGTACATCGCCGAGTCCTCCAAGGTCCTGCGCCGGGCCCTGGCCGCCGGCCACCGCCCCCGCTCCTTCTTCATGGCCGAGAAGTGGCTGGCCGAGATGGCCGACGTGCTGGCCGCCCACCCGGACGTGCCCCTCTACGTGGGCCCGGACGCCGTCCTGGAGCAGATCACCGGCTTCCACCTGCACCGCGGGGCGCTCGCGGCCATGCAGCGGCCCGAGCCGGTGGACCTCGACCGGCTGCTGGCCGGCGCGCGGCGGGTCGCGATCCTCGAGGACGTCGTGGACCACACCAACGTGGGGGCGGTCTTCCGCTCCGCCGCCGCCCTCGGGGTGGACGCCGTGCTCGTCACCCCCCGCTGCGCCGACCCCCTCTACCGCCGGGCCGTCCGCGTGTCGATGGGCACCGTCTTCCAGGTGCCGTGGGCCCGGCTCGAGCACTGGACGGCCGACCTCCAGCGGGTCAAGGACGCCGGCTTCACCACGGCGGCGCTGGCGCTGAGCGAGGACTCCGTCCCGCTCGACGAGCTCGCCGCGCGCCGCGACGAGAGGCTCGCCCTGGTCCTGGGCACCGAGGGGGAGGGGCTGAGTGCGGCGGCCGTCCACCACGCCGACCTCGTGGTGCGCATCCCGATGTCCCACGGCGTGGACTCCCTCAACGTCGCGGCCGCCTCGGCCGTGGCCTTCTGGGAGACCCGCCCGCGGCCGTAACGATCCGGACGTCGATCCCGTCCCCACCAGGGATCTTCCCGGTCGCGAACGGTAGGATCGGGGTGTCCGCACGTCCCGGTCCGAGGACCGCGGCACCCGCCGGGCGGCCGGGCGCGGACGAGCGAGAAGGTGCGTCATGAAGAAGCTGATCTCGTGGCTGGCGGCGCTGGTGCTGGCCACGGGCCTGGGACTGTTCGTCCCGGCCGGCGCGAACGCCGCGGCCCCGTACTGCGGCATCACGTGGGGCTCCCTCCCCAAGGGCAGGACCGGCGAGGTCGTCCCGCCGCACGTCCCGCACGTCACCGACATCCGGGCCGGCCGGCACGCCTGCTTCGACCGGCTCGTGGTCGACCTCGACGGCAAGGCGGCGGGCTACTCCGTGGCGTACCGGCAGTTCACCGGTGTGGGGTCCGGGGCGCCCCTGCCGCTGCGCGGGACCGACCTGGTGATCGTGGTCAACGCCCCCGCCTACGACGACGAGGGACGGGGCACGGCCGACTTCGACGACCCGGAGGAGATCGTCGACGTGCGCGGCTACCCCACCTTCCGCCAGGTGGCCTGGGGCGGCAGCTTCGAGGCCCGGACCGTCGTCGGTCTCGGAGTGCGCGCGCGGCTGCCGTTCCGGGCGTTCGTCCTCGACGGCCCGGGCGAGGGCTCGCGCCTCGTCGTCGACGTCGCCCACCGCTGGTGACCCGGCCGGGGACGCGGAGGGAAGGAGCAGGACGTCCGGCGCCGTGGGACCCGGTGGGCCCTGCGGCGCCGTGGCGCACGTGACCTGCGGCCCGTTCTCCGGTACGCTGGAGCGCTGGTGCCCGACGCCCCCGCCCTCCTCCCCGGACCGCGGGACCGCACGACGACGACGCGCCACCCACCGAGCGAAGCCGTGCCTGGCAAAATCCAGGCACCGACAGAAGGTACGAACCCATGAAGACCGACATCCACCCGGACTACCACCCGGTGCTCTTCCGCGACCTCGCCTCCGGCAAGGTCATCCTCACCCGTTCCACCGCCACCTCGGAGAAGACCGAGACCTGGGAGGACGGCAACGAGTACCCGATCATCGAGGTGGAGATCTCCTCGGAGTCCCACCCGTTCTACACCGGCAAGCAGCGCATCATGGACTCCGCCGGCCGCGTGGAGCGCTTCAACGCCCGCTTCAAGAACTTCGGCAAGTCGAACGGCTGAGCAGCCGCCGCACCCCGTCGGGCCCGGACCGGATCGGTCCGGGCCCGACGCGTTCCCGGGACCCGTTCCCGGCAGCGCCCCGCCCCGGCCCGCCGCCGCTGCCCGCCGTGCGGGACCGCCGTTCCCGCGGCGCCGCACGGCGGGCCCGGCCCGGCCGGGCGTAGGCTGGTCCGGGACCCCGGCGGCGGAGCAGGAGGAGCACGGATGGCGCAGCAGCGGCGGCACGGCGAGTACAAGGTCACGGGCGGCAAGCTCGTGGTCGCGGACCTGTCCGTGGTGGACGGGCGGCTGGCGGAGGTCTCCGTCAACGGCGACTTCTTCCTCGAGCCCGACGAGGCGCTCGAGGACATCAACGCCGCCCTGACCGGCCTGCCCGAGGACGCGGCCCACGCCCAGATCGCGGCGGCGGTGCGCGAGGGGCTGGACCCGTCCGTGGTGCTGCTCGGGTTCTCACCGGAGGCCGTCGCCACCGCCGTCCGGCGGGCCCTGGCCCGGGCCACCACGTGGGAGGACCACGAGTGGGAGGTGATCCCGCCGGTGGTGCGCCCCACCCTCGAGAACCTCGCCCTCGACGAGGTGCTGGCCCGCGAGGTCGGCGCCGGCCGGCGCCGGCCCGCCCTGCGCCTGTGGGACTGGACGGAGCCGTCCGTGGTGATCGGCTCGTTCCAGTCGCTGCGCAACGAGGTGGACCCGGAGGGCGCCGCCCGCCACGGGATCTCCGTGGTCCGCCGCGTCTCGGGCGGCGGGGCGATGTTCATGGAGGCGGGCAACTGCATCACCTACTCCCTGTACCTGCCGCAGACGCTCGTGGACGGGCTCAGCTACGCCGACTCCTACCCGTTCCTCGACCGGTGGGTCATGCAGGCCTTCCAGGAGATGGGCCTCGAGGCGTTCTACGTCCCGCTCAACGACATCGCCACCGAGCACGGCAAGATCGGCGGCGCCGCGCAGAAGCGCTTCGCCGGCGGCGGGATGGTCCACCACGTCACCATGAGCTACGACATCGACGCCGAGAAGATGACCGAGGTGCTGCGGATCGGCCGCGAGAAGCTCTCCGACAAGGGCCACCGCTCCGCCCGCAAGCGCGTGGACCCGCTGCGGCGCCAGACCGGGATGGCCCGCGCCGACGTCGTCGCCAAGCTCATGGAGGTCTTCACGGCCCGGCACGCGGCCGTGCCCGGTGCGGTGAGCGAGGCCGAGCTGGCCGCGGCCCGGGAGCTGGTGGCCGCCAAGTTCGCCACCCCGGAGTGGACCGCCCGCGTGCCCTGAGCCCGGTCCCGCCGCGCGGACCCCGGTGCGCCGGCCGCGCGCCGCGGGTCCGGGGGCGTTCCCGGGGCGGCGGGCTAGCATGGGCCGTCGCCCGTTGCCCGTGCCGAGACCCGGAGGCCCGCCATGACCGTCCCCGACCCCCGCGACGCGCACCGCTCCCCGGGCGCCGCGGACCGTGCGCCCGCGGAGGGCCCCGCCGCGGCCCCGCCCGGTCCCGCCGGGGGCCTCCCCGCGCGCCCGGACCGTCCCCGCCCGCACGAGCCGGCGCCCCCGCGCCGCGGCGGCGGGCTGCGCCGGGCGCTGCTCGTCCTGCTCGCGCTGGTGCTCGTGCTCGCCCTCGCCGCCGGGGCCTTCGCGTGGCTGCTGGGCCGGACCTTCGACGAGCGGCGGCAGACCACGGACGCCGCCTTCCCCGCGGAGTCCGTGCGCCCGGCCGCCGGCTCGGCCCGGGACCGGGGCACCACCGTGCTGGTGCTGGGCGCGGACCAGCGCCCGGAGGGCCAGGAGGACCCCGGGGTCACGGGGGAGCGGGCGGACTCGATCATGCTGCTGCACGTGCCCGAGGAGGGCGGGGAGGTCTTCGTGATGTCCCTGCTGCGCGACACCTGGGTGAGCGTGCCGGGGGTCGGGGAGGCGAAGCTCAACGCGGCCCTGGACGCCGGCGGGCTGCCGCTGATGGTGCGCACGGTCGAGGACCTCGTGGGCGTGCGCGTGGACGAGGTCGCTGAGGTCGACTTCGAGGGCTTCGCCGCCCTCACCGACGCCGTGGGCGGGGTGACCGTGGACGTGCCCCAGGACTTCGTCTCCAACGAGGGGATGGTCTTCGAGCAGGGCCCCGAGCACATGGACGGGCGGCGGGCCCTGGAGTTCGTGCGCGAGCGCAAGGCCTTCGCCGAGGGCGACTACGCGCGCGTGGTCAACCAGCGCACCTACGTGGCGGCGCTGCTGGACCGGCTGACCAGCCCCGCGGTGCTGCTCAACCCGCTGCGCCTGCACGCGGTCGTCCACGACTTCTCCCCGTACCTGCTGGTCTCCGAGGGCCTCGACGCCGGGATGCTCGCCGGCCTCGCCCCGGAGCTCGTGGGCGTCTCCGGGCAGGACGTGCGGATGTTCACCGCCCCCACGCTGGGCATCGGCACGTCCCCCGACGGGCAGTCGGTGGTGCTGCCGGACCTCGCGGGGGCCGCGCGGATCGGGGACGCCGTGGCGGCCGGGGAGCTCGGGGACCTTGTTGCTACGCTGGAGGACGAAGCCCCCTAGACCGCCCGCGCCCCCCACGCGGGACCGGCACCTCCTCGACCGCCCGTCCCGGCTCCCGCCCGGGGCGGCGCCTCGTGACCCCCCAGGGAGAGCCATGCCGCACCTGCCCCGGCGGCCCGCCGCCCGCGACGCCGCCCGTCCCGCCCGCTACGAGACCCGGCTGGCCCGAGCCCTCGCCGGCCGCACGGACCCCCGGGGCGTGCGGCGCCTGGCCGAGGAGGCCCTGGACCGGGGCCGTGCCGAGGACGCCGGGCACCTGCTGGGGCTGCTGCCGCCCGGGCTGCCCGGGCTGGCCGGCACGAAGGCCCGCCACGACCGCGAGCTGGGCCGGCTCACCGAGTCCGTGGTCGGGCTGCGCCGGGCGGTGACCTCCGGGCGCGCCGGCGCGGCCGAGCGCCGGCAGCTGCACCGGCACGAGGACGAGCTGCGGCTGCTCTCCGGGCTGCGCCCGGTCCTGCCCGCCGCCGTGGGCCCCCGGCCCGAGCCGGGCACCGTGCTGCACGTGCGGGCCGCGGCCGCACCGGCCCCGCCGGCGACCTCCGACCGCACCCACGCGGTGCTCGCCGAGGCCGCCGCGCAGGGTCGGCGCGTGGTGCGCGCCACCGGGGGCCGGCGCAGGTCGGGCCCCGAGCTCGCCGACGGCGTGGCCCACCACCGGCTGGGCCCCTCCCGCCCGGCGCCGACCGCCTCCGGGCAGCTCCAGCAGCAGGCGCAGGCCCTGCTCGACCTGGCCCTGGACGTGCGCCCGGCCGTGCTCCACGCGGAGGGCGGCCACGCGGACGCGCTCGTGGTGCGGGCCGTCGCCGAGGCCCTCGGCCTGCCGTGGGTGCACCAGCAGCTCGGCTGTCCCGCGGCCCGCTGGGCGGCGCGGCGCCCCGCGGCGGCCGCCGGCAGCGAGGTGCACCGGCTGCTGGCCGCCCGGGAGACCGAGGCCCTGCTCGCCGCCGACCGGGCGCTCGTGGCCGACCGGGCCGCGGCCCGGCGCCTGGAGGAGCTGCGCCCCGGGGCGGCCGTGCGCACCGTGCCCGTGCCCCTGGACCCGGCGAGCCCGGGGTCCCCGCGGCCGGTGGCCGAGGCCCGCCGGGCGGTGGGGCTGCCCGCGGCCGTCCCGGTCCTGGGCGCCGTGGCCGGGCCGGGGGAGTCCGACGGGGTCGGGGACCTCCTGCGCGCGGCCGCGCTCGTGGCCGCCGGTGCCCCGCAGCTGCTCGTCGTCGTCCTCGCGGACGGACCCGGCGAGCGGGCCCGCCTGGAGGCCCGGGCCGCCGCGCACGGCGTGCTCGACCGGCTGCGCGTGGTCGCCGGGGCCGCACCGGAGCGCCGGCTGCTGGTGCTGCGGGCCGTCGACGTGCTCGTCGCGCCCCTGCGGGCCCCGGCCACCGGCCCGGAGCCGCCCGGCGTCGCCGAGGCCCTCGCGGCCGGGACCCCGGTGGTCGCCTCGCGCCTGCCGGCGCTGGCCGAGCTGGTCGCCGACGGGATCACCGGGATGCTGACCCCCGCGGGGGACCCCGCGACCCTGGCCACGGTGCTGGGGATGCTGCTGGGGTCCCCGGCCGTGCGGCGCTGCCTCGGGGACGAGGCCCGCCGCCGGGTGCTCGCCGAGCGCGGGCCCGCCGCCGTGGCCGCGGCGCTCACCGCCGCCTGGGACGAGCTCGCCGCCCCGGCCCCCGCCCGCGGGGCGACGGCCTGAGCCCCCGGCGGCTCAGGAGAGCTCGATCGCGGCGGCCACCCGGTCGCGGATCGCGATGAACTCCGGGGCCGACTTCATCTCCGCACCCACGTCCGGGCCCAGGACGGAGGCGAGGTCCACCGGCTCGTCCAGGACCACCCGGCCCGGGCGCGGGCTCATCACCAGCACCCGGTCGCCCAGGAACACGGCCTCCTCGACGCTGTGGGTGATGAAGAACACCGTCTGGCGCCGGCGGCGCTGGATGCGCAGCAGGTCGGTCTGCAGGCGCTCGCGGGTCAGGGCGTCGAGGGCCCCGAACGGCTCGTCCATGAGCACGACCTCGGGCTGGTTGGCCAGCACCCGGGCGATCTGGGCCCGCTGCTGCATGCCCCCGGAGAGCTCGTAGGGCTTCGCGTCCCCGAAGCGCTCGAGGCCCACCATCCCCAGCAGCTCCTCGGCCCGCTCGCGCCGCCGCGGCCGGGACACGCCCCGGAACCGGGGCCCCAGCTCGACGTTGCCGCGCACCGTCAGCCACGGGTAGAGGCTGGGCTGCTGGAAGACCACCCCTCGGTGGTGGGAGGGCCCGGTGATCGCCTCCTCGCCGTAGCGGGCGGTGCCGGCCGAGGGGCGCAGGAAGCCCGCGAGCACCCGCAGGAGCGTGGTCTTGCCGCAGCCGGACGGGCCGACCACGCAGACGAACTGCCCGCCGGGGATGCGCAGGCTGGTCGGGGCGACCGCGTGGACGACTTCCCCGGCGTCCGTGACGTAGTGGTGGCCGACCCCGTCGAGGACGAGGTCGCGGGTGCCGGACCGGGGGGCGGCCCCGGGCTCGCCGGCGCGGCTCATCGGGCGGCCACCTCCTCGATCGCCTCGGCGTAGGGCATCTGCCGGTAGGTGGCCGGGGGCGCGGTGCCGTCCGTCTCGCGGGCCTCGACGAGGAAGGCGGCGGTGTCCCCCAGCACGTCCCCGAGGGCCCCGCCGAAGAACTCCGGACCGGCCTGCTCCCGCGCGTCGGGGTAGCGCAGGCCCCGGATCTGCTCCCGGGCGGCGTCGGGGGAGACGCCCAGCTGCACCGCCACGGACTCCACGGCCCCGGGCTCGCCGGCGGCCAGCGCCCGGGCCGCCTCGTCCTGGGCCACGGTCCACATCCGCACGAAGTCCTCGTTGTCCTCGACGAACCCGGCGGTGGCGGCGGCCATGTCGAAGGTCGGGTGGCCGGCCTCGGCGGTCTCGGCGCTGGTGAGCACGACCGTCCCGGTGCGGCGCAGCTCCGGGAGGGTCGGGGCCCACACCCACGCGGCGTCGATCTCCCCGCGCTGCCAGGCGGCGGCCATCTTGTCTGGGGAGAGGTTGACCAGCTCGACCTCGTCCTCGATCCCGGCCTCCCGCAGCGCGGAGAGCGTCGAGTAGTGGGCGGTGGAGCCGAACGGCGTGGCGATCCGCCGGCCGGCGAGCTCGCGCACCGAGCGCACGTCCGCGTCGCGGACCACCAGGGACTCCGCGGAGCCGATGACGTCGGTCAGCCACAGCACGCGCAGGTCGATGTCCAGGGGCGGGGAGACCGCCTTGACCGCGGGGCTGGAGCCGATCAGCCCCAGGTCCACGGAGCCGGCGCCGAAGGCCTGGACCACGTCCCCGCCGGAGTCGAACTTCGACCACGTGATCTCGGCGTTGGGCATGCACGCCTCGAGCACGCGCCGGTCCTTGACGACCAGGTCGCCGTTGGGGATCGCCTGCCAGGCGATGCGGGCGGTGGTGGTGATCGAGGGGTCGGGCTCGACGGGGCAGCTCGCCTCCGGCTGCACGGCGTCGGGGTGGACGGTGCGCCCGGACTCGACGCAGCCGGTGGCGAGCACGGCCACGGCGGCGGCCAGGGCCAGCGGCCGCGTGCGGGATCTCGTCATGGTCAGGCCTTTCCCTGCCACGGGACCAGGACGTGCCCGAGCCGGACGATGAGGGCGTCCAGGGCCACGGCCACGAGGCCGATCGTGATGATGCAGGCGATGGTGAGGGGCGTGTTGAGCTGGGTGCCGGAGAGGTAGGCCAGCCCGCCGATGCCGGGGATGCCGTTGTTGAGCTCCGCGGCCACGACCGTGGTCCAGGCGAAGCCGGCCGCCAGCCGCACGCCCGAGAGGATGCTCGGCAGCGAGGAGGGCAGCACGACCTGGGTCGCCACCTGCGTCCGGGACGCGCCCAGGGACAGGGCGGCGTTGGTGCGGTCCGCGGACACGCCCCGCACCCCCTGCACGGTGGCGATGACGATCGGGGGGAAGGCGGCGAGGAACAGCAGGACGTTCTTCGAGGCGTCGCCGATGCCCAGCCACACGATGAGCAGGCCGATGTAGCCCAGCGGGGGCAGCGCCCGCAGGAAGTTCAGGTAGGGCTCGAACGCGACGGACAGCCACCTCGAGGAGCCCATGAGGAAGCCCACGGCCAGGCCGGCGAGGACCGCCGTGCCGAGGCCGGCGGCGATCCGCTGCAGGGAGGCGACCAGGTGCTCCCACAGGTAGTAGTTCTGCTCCCCGCACACGGTGCGGGACAGTCCCTCGGCCACGGGCCGGCAGGTGTTGGCCTGCACGAAGGAGTGCAGCACCGCCCCCGGCGAGGGCAGGTACAGGGCGGGCACCAGCTGCAGGGCCGTGACCAGCCACCACAGGGCGAGCACAGCGACCAGGACCGCGGCCTGAAGGACCAGGCGCCGGCCGCGGGAGCGGCGGGCGGCGCGGCGCACGCCCGCGGCCACGGCGGTGCCGTCGCGGTCGGCCGGGGGCGCCCCCGGGGCGGTGGTCGTGTCCGTCATCGTCCCTCCGGGGTCGGCGATCGCGCGGGCGCCGGACCCGTCCCCAGGGGGCGGTCGGCCGCCCCAGTCTAGGGGACGGCCGCCCGGTGCGCGCTCAGGGGGCCGGGTCGGCGCCGGCGAGGGAGCTCAGGGGCTCCCCGCCGAGGAAGCGCAGCAGCTCGGGGGAGCGGGTGAGCACCACCTCGTGGTAGCGGCCGGGGGTCTCCGGGTCGCGGCCGATGATCAGCCGCTCGACGTCGTCGGCCACGAACAGGGTCAGGGCCCCGCGGAAGAGGTCGAGGGTCTGCGGGTCCTCCACGAGGGTGCGCACGGCCGCGGGCACCCGGCGCACCAGCCCGTCGTCGCGCACCAGGTCCACGAACTCGGGGGTGTCCGCCGCGGCCCAGCGGGCGCTGCCCGCGGTGGTGAGGACGCCGATGGTCTCCACGGCCTCGCCGACCACCAGGGCCGCCTGGGCGAGGGCTGTGGCGACCTCCTCGCCGCCGTCCCGCCGGGTGCGCCGGCCCCGCAGGCCGAACCGGCGCCGGCACGGCGGCGCGCCCAGGGCCAGGTACTCCAGCCGCAGCTGCCCGTGCTCGCCCTCGATGAACGAGACCGTCACCGGCTCCGCGGCCGGGACCCCGCGCACGGCGCCGTAGGCGCTGCGCAGCAGCGCCTGCAGGTCGTTGGAGCCGCGCCCCAGGGAGCGGGCGGACAGGCGCACGGGCCGGCCCTGCGCGTCCAGGCACCGGACGGTGAGGGGCACGCGGGCCGTCGCCGGCCGGGGTCTGGTCTCCACGCTGGTTCGGGCCTTCCGGGACGTCGGGGCGGGGGGTCCCCCCAGTCTAGATGCGCGTGCATGAGAAGGGGGGAGTGCTGAAGTCCCTGCTTTTGGGGACAGACCACGCGCTCACCTGCGGCGATGCCGCCCCGTCCCGGTCGTCGTTCGCAAGGGGTGGGGCGAGGGCCCCGCCCGCGGCCGCCGGCGGCCGCGGGCGGGGCCCGCCGGGCCGGCTCAGGGCCAGGAGCCCTCCTCGGCGTGGGCGATGAACAGCTCGCGCACCTCGCACCCGGCCGGCTGGCTCAGGGCGAACAGCACGGCCGCGGCCACGTTCTCCGGGTCGTTGAGCTGGGAGTCGTCCTGGGGCTTGTACTGCTCGTCGCGGTCGTCGAAGAACCGGGTCTTCATCCCGCCGGGGATCAGCTGGGTGACGCCGACCTCGCCCTTGAGCTCGGCGGCCAGGGCCTGGGTGAAGCCCAGCACGCCGAACTTGGAGGCGCAGTAGGCGGTGGCGTCCGAGACGCCCTTCAGGGCCAGGGTCGAGGCGACCGTCACCACGCGCCCGCGCGAGGCGCGCAGGGCCGGCAGGGCGGCGCGGACCACGGAGACGGTGCCGAAGAGGTTGACGGCCACGACCTTCTCCCAGTCCTCGGCCGCGACGTCCTCGAGCCGCCCGCACCGGTCGATGCCCGCGGCCGTGACGACCGCCTCCAGCCCGCCGGCGGCCTCGACCGCCTCCCGGACCGTCGCGGTGACGGCCGCGGTGTCCGCGACGTCGACCTCGTAGGCGGCCACGCCCTCGAGCGCGCTGGTGTCCCGGTCCAGGACGATGGGGGTGCCGCCGGCGGCACGGACGGCCTCGACCAGGGCGGCGCCGAGGCCCGAGGCCCCGCCGGTGATCAGGACGCGGCCGGGGGTGGTGGGCTGGGAACTCATGCAATGTCCTCTCTGCTGTGCGCTGCCGCGCCGCGGCGGGGGCCGGGCGCGGCGGGGCCGTCCCGGTCCGGGACAGCGCTCAGGCCGCCGCGGGTGCGCCGGCCTGGTCACAGCTACCGTAGCCGCTCCGGCGGGGTCGGTAAGTATGCTTCACCAGGACAGCCCCGCCGCGCCCCGGAGCACCCGGGGCGCGGCCACCGGACCGACGAAGGAGCTCCATGACATCCGTCACCACCACCGCCGCGACCGAGCTGACCGTGCGGGACCCCCGCGACGGCACGCTGGTCGGCGTCGTGCCCGCCGCCACCGAGGAGCAGGTCCGCGCCGCGGTGGAGACCGCCCGCGCCGCGGCCCCCGGGTGGGCGCGCACCGACCCCGCCGAGCGGGGGAGCCTGCTGCGCGCGGCCGCCGACCGCCTCGCCGAGCACGCCCGGGAGCTGGCGGAGCTCAACGCCCGCGAGACGGGCAAGCCCGTGGAGGAGTCCCTGGGCGGGGTCATGGCCGGGGTCGGCACCCTCCACCAGTACGCCGAGCTCGGCCCCGTCCACCGCGGCCACAGCCTGCGCGGGTCCGTCCTCGCCGCCGACTGGACGGTCGCGGAGCCCCGCGGCGTCGTCGTGGCCCTGACCCCCTGGAACGACCCCGTGGCCGTGGCCGCCGGCCTGCTCGGGGCCGCGGTCGTCACCGGCAACACCGTGGTGCACAAGCCCAGCGAGCGCTGCCCCCACACGGGCGCCCGGCTCGGGGAGGTGCTCGCGGCCGCCCTGCCGCCGGGCGTGCTCACGACCGTCGACGGCGGCGCCGCCGTCGGCGCGCAGCTCACGGCCCACCCCGGCGTGGACGTCCTCGCCCACGTCGGCTCGACCGCGACCGGGGAGGCCGTGGCCCGCGCGGCGGCGGCGACCGGCGCCCACGTGGTGCGCGAGAACGGCGGCAACGACGCGCTCGTCGTCGACGACGACGTCGACCCCGCCTGGGCCGCCGAGCAGGCCGCGACCGGCGCGTTCGCCAACTCCGGGCAGATCTGCGTGGCCGTCGAGCGGATCTACGTCCACCGCGCCGTCGCCGAGCCGTTCCTGGCGGCGCTCACCGAGCAGGCCCGCCGCCGCAACGCCGGGGGCATCGCCCCGCTGGTCGACGAGCGGCTGCGCGAGGAGGTCCACCGGCAGGTGGCCGAGAGCGCCGCCCGGGGCGCCGTCGTGCTCGAGGGCGGGCGGGTGCCCGAGGGCCCCGGGGTGTTCTACCCCGCGACCGTGCTGCGGGAGTGCACCGGCTCGATGCCCGTGATGCAGGAGGAGACCTTCGGCCCCGTGGCCCCCGTGCAGGTCGTCGACTCCTTCGCGGAGGGCCTGCGCCTGGCCGCGGCCGACCGCTACGGGCTCGCGGCGACCGTGCTCACCGGCCGGATCGCCCACGCCCAGCAGGCCGTGGCGGAGCTGCCCGTGGGCACGCTGAAGGTCAACAACGTCTTCGGCGGCGCCCCCGGCGGGGCCGCCCAGCCGCGCCGGGCCAGCGGCGCCGGGTTCGGCTACGGCCCCGAGCTGCTCGACGAGATGACCCAGGTCAAGGTCGTGCACGTCGAGATGCCGCCCGCCGGCTCCTGAGCCCGGGCGCACGGCCCGCGTCTCAGGCGCCGCGGGCCGTGCGCACCAGTCCCGTCAGCCGCGGCGAGGGGGCCGCGCCCAGCTCGCGGGCCAGGGCGTCCGCGTGCTCGCGGCAGGCCCGCTCGGCGGCGGCCCCGTTGCCCAGCGCCAGGTGGGCGCGCACGAGCGCGCGCACCGCGCTCTCCCGCAGCGGGTCCAGGTCCCGGGCCGCAGAGGCCAGCAGCAGCGCCCGGTAGGGGTCGTCCAGGGCCAGCGCCTGCCCGGCGCGCCGCTCGAGGACGACGACGCACTGCTGCCCCAGCCGCTCCTGCTCCTCGAGCACCCAGTCGTCGTACCACCCCGGCAGCAGCCCCGCCCGGCAGCCCGCCAGCAGCCGCCGGTCCGCCGCGGCGGCCCGCAGCCCGGCCTCCGGGCCCTCGGGGGCGGGCTCCTCCAGCTCCCGGCGCAGCCCGTGCAGGTCCACCACCACGCGCGGTCCCAGGGCCAGCCCGGCGCCCCGGCACTCGAGGGCCCCGGGCAGGCGGCGGGTGACGGCGAAGACGGCCGCCCGCAGGCTGCCCCGGGCGTGGGCCTCGTCGTCCTCCGGCCACAGCAGGCCCTCGAGGAACCGGCGGGAGCGCTCGCCGTGCACCGCCAGCGCCGCGAGCAGCCGCTGCTGGCGCGGGCCGACCGCCACGGCGTGCCCGCCCGTGCCCGCCCGCCACCGGCCCAGCAGCTCCAGCTCGATCGCACCGTCGTCGTCCATGATCCCGAACCCCTCGCTGACCAGGCACGACGCCCGTCCGGGCGCCCACGGCCATGCTCGGCCGGGAGGTGGGGGAAGTCAACGGGGACGCCCGTGCGCGGCGGTCCGTGACGCGGCCGGGCCCCGCCGCCGGGAGGCGGCGGGGCCCGGGCCGGGGCGTCGGCGCCGCGGCGGTCAGGACCACCACTTGTGCCACAGGGCGGAGTCGCCGCCGATGCCGAAGCAGTCGATGCGCCCGCGCGCCCAGGACACCGCGGAGGGGTTGGAGTACAGCGCCCCGCCGAGGCTCTCCCACCCCGACCAGCGCCGGCCGTTCCACCACTTGTGCCACAGCGCGGCGTCGGTGCCGACCACGAAGCAGTCCAGCCGGTTGCGCTCCCACGAGGAGGCGCCCACGCCCCACCGGCAGTTCCCGCCGAGGCTCTCCCAGCCGCGCCACCGGCGGCCGTCCCACCAGCGGTGCCACATCGCGTTGTCGGTGCCCAGCGCGAAGCAGTCGATCCGGTTCCAGCCCCAGGACACGGCGGCCGGCACCCCGTGGACGACCCCGCCGAGGCTCTCCCAGTGCGACCAGCGCCGGCCGTCCCACCACTTGTGCCACAGGGCGCCGTCGGTGCCCACCGTGAAGCAGTCCAGGCGGTTGCGCGCCCACGAGGAGACGGCCACGCCCTCGCGGCACACCCCGCCGAGGCTCTCCCACTGCGACCAGCGGCGGCCGTCCCACCACCGGTGCCACAGGGCGGCGTCGGTGCCGATGCAGAAGACGTCGATCCGGTTCGGGCCCCACGAGACGGCCGCGGGGTTGGAGGTGAGCACCCCGCCGAGGCTCTCCCACTGCGACCAGCGGCGGCCGTCCCACCACTTGTGCCACAGCGCGGAGTCGGTGCCGGCCACGAAGCAGTCCAGGCGGTGGCGCGACCACGAGGAGACGCCCGTGCCGAGGCGGCACACCCCGCCGAGACTCTCCCACCCGGACCAGGCGGCCGGGGCGAGGGTCACGGCGCCGGCCCCGGAGGCGGTGCCCAGGGCCGCGCCGGTGCCCAGGGCCGCGCCGGCCGTGAACAGCCCCCGCCGGGACACGGACGGTGCGGGGCGGGCGGGAGGACGGGGAGCGGGGATCTGCGGTGCGGACATGGCGGTCTCCTGCGGACGGGGCGGGGCGGCCCGGGCCGCCCCGCCGGTGGGGCGGTGCGTGGGCGGCCGGGGACCACGGCGTTCGCCGTCCGCGCGGCGGGCGGTCCAGGGGCGGCGCCCCGGCTGCACGGCCATGGTGGGACGGGCCGTGTTATCCGGGGGTGACTACCGTCCCGTCAACCGGCCCCGGGGCGGGCTGCCTCAGAGGCGGCGGCGTCCGCGCAGCGCCGAGACCAGCCGCCGCGCCCGGGGCACGTTGGTGGAGAGCACCAGGTAGCCGGCCATGGTGCCCACGGTGGTCGCCCCGCCGGCGATCAGCGGGGTGTGGAACCTCCGCCACCGCTCGGGGTCCGAGGCGAGGATGTGGGCCATGCCGTTGATGGACGCGGCGATCACGGCGCCGGCCACGACCTGGTGGCCGATCTTCTCCCCGCGCTGCAGCAGCGGCTCGAGCTCGTCGCCGCGCAGGTGGACGTCGAAGCCGCCGCGCTCGAGCACCACGATCAGCCGGCGCAGGTACTCGGGGGCCTCCACGCCCATCTGCACGGCGTCCTCGACGATCTCGCGCAGGCGCTTGAGCAGCACCTCGGGGGAGAGGCGGTGGAGCACGAAGCGCTGGGCGTAGGGGGTGAGCACCGAGACGAGGTCGAAGCCGGGGTCCAGGCCCGTGCCCACGGACTCGGCCGTCACCAGCATCCGCAGGAACAGGGCGGACTCCCGGGGCAGGTGCATCCGGTACCGGCGCAGCAGCCGGATCAGGTCGCCCATCAGGTGCCCGATGCGCACCTCCTGCAGGGGCCGGTTGGCGTAGCGGCGCAGCAGCAGCGCGACGTCGCGCTCGAGCTCCTTCTTGTTGACGTCCTGCTCCTGCCAGGTCACCCCGAGCAGCCCCGCGGCGGCCCGCCGCGGGTTCTGCTGCACGACCCCGAGCATGACGGTCACCAGGTGGTCGCGGAACTCGTCGGAGAGCGTGCCCATCATGCCGAAGTCGATGATTCCGATCCGCCCGCCGGCCTCCACGAAGAGGTTGCCCGGGTGCGGGTCGGCGTGGAAGAACCCGTGCTCGAAGATCATCCGGCAGATCGCCTCGGTCGAGTCCACGGCCAGCTGGTGGCGGTCCAGTCCGGCGGCCTCGAGGGCGGGGTAGTCGTTGATCTTGATCCCGCGGACCCGCTCCATCGTGAGGATCCGGGAGGTCGTGGCCTCCCAGAAGATCCGGGGCACGTGGATCGTGGGGTCCCCGGTGAAGTTCTCCGCCATCCGCTGGGCGTTGCGGGCCTCGGTGAGGTAGTCCAGCTCCTCGCGCAGGGACTGGGCGAACTCGTCGGCCAGGCCCTCGAGGTCGAAGTGCTCGACGGCGGGCCAGTAGGTGCCCAGCAGCTTCGCGAGCTCCGCGAGGATCTCCAGGTCGCGGTTGACCTCCTCGACCACCCCGGGCCGGCGCACCTTCACGACGACCTCGACGCCCTGGTAGACGGCCGCGTGCGCCTGCCCGATCGAGCCGGTGGCCAGCGGCACCGGGTCGATCCGGGCGAGGATCTCCTCCGCGGCGGAGTCGGGCTCGGACTCGATCATCTCCCGGATCCGCTCGGGCGGCACCGGCGGGGAGCTGTCCTGCAGGCGCGCCAGCTCCTGCACGTAGCGCGGGGGCAGCAGGTCTGGGCGGGTGGAGACCAGCTGGCCGAGCTTCACGAACGTGGGGCCGAGCTCCTCGAGGGCCTGGCGCAGGTGCACGGGCTGGCTGTAGAGCTTCTCCGGGTCGATCAGCCGCACCCGCGCCAGCGGCGCCCGCCACTGCTCCTTGATCCCGCCCAGGGCGAAGCCGAACCCGTGCTTGGAGAGCACCTCCAGGATCTGGAGGAACCGTTCCCGCCGGCTGATCATCGCCCGGCCACGCTCATCCGCGCCAGGTAGAAGGACATGAAGCCGGTGGCCACGGCCACGATGAAGCACAGGGCGCTGACCAGCGGCTCGATGCCGAGGAAGACGACGCCGACCACCCCGAGCACCAGGGTCATCGCCAGCAGCGCCCACACCGCCACCGAGACCTGCCCGAAGGACGTGGGCCCGGACCCGCCGGCGGAGCGCTGGGCCGACGGGCCCGCCTCGGGGCCCGCCGGGGCCTCGGCCGGGGCGGCGACCGCGAAGCCCTTGCGCCACTTGCGGGCGTTGCGGGAGCGGTCGGCCTCGGCGGGGACGTAGGCGTCGGGCACGGGGTAGCTCTCGGCGGGCGGCAGCAGCTCGGGGACGTCGTTGGGCAGCTCCTCGAACCAGGACGCGGGGATCTCGTCGGGCCGCGCCGCCTGGACCGTCATCGACACCTCGTAGGCGGAGCCGCGCACCGTGCCCCAGACCGCGGTGAGCAGGTCGTGCTGGAAGGCGTGGTCGATGATCGGGATGAACTGCCGCGACATCTGGGTCGCCAGCCGCCCCACCTGCCGGCGCTCGTAGAGGACGTCGACGGTGTCCACGGTCTGCCCGTGGGAGTTGCGCACCTTGTTGACCTCGAGGGTGAGCATCACCCTCCCCTCGCCCGAGGGCGGGACGATCCCGTGCAGGTACTCCGCGAACTCCTGCTCGTCGAGGACCTTGATCGACGGGCCCTGGGGGAGCACCGCCGCCTGCGCGGGCGGGGTGTTGAGCGGGAACAGCAGGTCCGGGGCAGCGATGGACAGCCGGGCGGTGGCGTCCACCTCGGCCTGCCCGTCCTGGCGCAGCACGGTCGCCTCCAGCTTCAGCGGCGCCACGGGCGTGTACCCCGAGGCGACCACCCGGGCCAGGTAGGGCCAGTAGCGCTGGGCGTCCTGCTGGGCGAGGTGGCCGATCTTGTTGCGCCCGATCCGCACCGAGACCGTGGTGGGGTCGAAGGGGTTGTCCGGCTCCGGGACCAGCGCGGCGGGGCCCTCCCACGTGCGCAGCTTCCCGAAGGACAGCCCGCCGAACACCCGCATGATCTCGGTGTCGTAGAAGTTCTCCGTGACGATCTCCAGAGAGCCGCGGTCGTTCAGCGCGTAGTCGGTCATGGTCTCCCTCGGCGGAGCTGGGGGGTGTTCGAGTCGTCCATAGCTTCTCACGATTCCGGCGGCGCCCGGCGGAGGCAGCAGACGCCGTCGACCTGCGCCGACGCCCTCCCGCGCCCGGGGCCGGGGGCTCAGCCGCGGGCGGCCGCCTGGGCGCGCAGGGCCCGCAGCAGGTGCTCGCGCTCCTCCACGAGGATCCGCCGCAGCGCCGCGGGCGCCCCGGTGTGGTTGGACAGCCACAGCTCCGTGCGCGCCACCACGGGGTGGCGGGCCGGGTCGTGGCCGGGCTCGAGGTCGGCGTCCGAGGGGTAGAGGCCCTCCACCAGCCGCGTGGCCATCCCGATCGAGCGCTGGGCCCAGACCTCCTCGAGCATCGCGAAGTAGCGCTCGCGGTAGGCCTCGAGCAGCTCCGGGGGCCCGAGGCGGAAGCCGGTGATCGTCGCGGTGAGCAGGTCGTTGGACAGCTCCTCCCCGGTGATCGCCGCCCAGGCGGCGGCCTTGGCCTGCGGGGTGGGCACGGCGGCGCGGGTCCGCGCGGCGCCGAGCAGCCCCGTGCGGGTGCGGTCCGCGGCCTGCTCCCGCTCCAGGGCCGCCGTCAGCGCCGGGTCCTCGCCGGCGGCGGTCGCGGCCAGGGCCGTCCACAGGGCCCAGCGCAGCTCCGGCCCCAGGGGCAGGCCCGGCAGTGCGGCCCGGCCCTCGAGCAGGTCCCGCAGCCACGCGGCGTGGCCGCCGTCGCGGCGGGCCAGCCGGGCGGCCAGCCGGGCCAGGGCCAGCTGCCGGTCCCCGCCCGGGTCGGCGGCGCGCAGCTCGCGGACCACGGCGTCCAGCAGCCGCCCGCGCAGCCGCGCCCGGGCCGCGCGCGGGGCCAGCCGCTCGACGGCCTCCACGGCCCGGTCCCCGGCGGTGGCGAACACCCCGGCCAGGGGCTCGTCGAAGCCGTGGTCGAGCACCGCGCCGACGAAGTCGGAGGGGTCGAGCTCGGCGTCCCGGGCGGCGTTCCACAGCGCGGACCACAGCTGCGCGCGCGCCATCCCGTCCTCGACCGAGGACAGGGAGCTCAGGGCCGTGGCCAGGGAGACCGGGTCCAGGCGCACCTTCGCGTAGGTGAGGTCCTCCTCGTTGACGAGCACCAGGGGAGCGGTCGAGCCCACGAGCTCCGGGACCTCCACCGAGGCGGCGGCCGGCAGGTCCACCTCGACCGTGCCCGTGCGCACCAGCAGGTCCCCCGGGCCGCGCTCGTAGCTGCCCAGCAGCAGCCGGTGGGGGCGCAGCACCCCGGACCCGGGCTCCTGGAGCAGCGCGGCGAAGCCGACGGCGCCGTCGTCGTCGCGGGCCAGGTCCAGGGAGAGGGTGGCGACCCCCGCGGTGCCCAGCCACGCGTCGGCCCAGCCGCGCACGTCCCGGCCGGAGGCCTCGGCGAGCACCGCCAGGAAGTCCTCGAGGCCCGCGCACCCCCAGGCGTGGCGGCGGAACAGCTCCCGGCAGGCCGCCACGAACGGGCCGTAGCCCACGAAGGCCACGAGCTGCTTGAGCACGGCCGCGCCCTTGGCGTAGGTGATGCCGTCGAAGTTCTGCTTCGCGGCCTCGAGGTCGGGCACGTCGGCGACGACGGGGTGGGTGGTCGGCAGCTGGTCCTGGCGGTAGGCCCACGCCTTGCGGCGGTCGGCGAAGGCGATCCAGGCCTCCTCGAAGTCGGTGGCGCGCACGGAGGCGTGGGCCCCCATGAACTCGGCGAAGGACTCCTTCAGCCACAGGTCGTCCCACCACGGCATGGTCACGAGGTCGCCGAACCACATGTGGGACATTTCGTGCATCAGGGTGTTGGCCCGGCCCTGCAGCTGGGCGCGGGTCGCGCCGTCGGGGAAGAGGTACTCCTCCGTGAAGGTCACCAGCCCGGGGTTCTCCATGGCCCCGAGGTTGTACTCGGGCACGAAGGCCTGCTCGTACTTGCCGAACGGGTAGGGCCGGCCGAAGAGCTCCGTGAAGAACGTCAGCCCCTGCCGGGTGAGGTCGAACAGCTCGCGGGCGTCCAGGTGCTCCGCGAGGGAGGCCCGGCAGTACAGGGCCAGCGGCACGCTCATCCGGGAGCCGTCCTCGAAGGCGTGGCGCCACTCCCCGGTCACGCGGGCGTAGGGCCCGGCGAGGACCGCCGTGATGTAGGTCGAGATCCGCTCGGTGGCCGAGAACGCGTGGCGCACCGCCCCCGCCCGCTCCGCGGCCGGCTCGGGCGCCGCGGCCATGCGCACCCCGTTCGAGGAGACCTCCCAGCCCTGCGGGGCCACGACGGCGAAGCGGAAGGAGGCCTTGAGGTCGGGCTGGTCGAAGCAGGCGAACACCCGGCGGGCGTCGGCCGGCTCGTACTGGGTGTAGAGGTACACGGCGCCGTCGGCCGGGTCCGTGAACCGGTGCAGCCCCTCGCCCGAGCGGGAGTACCGCCCCCGGGCCACCACCGTGACCTCGTTGTGGGCGGCCAGCGAGGGCAGCCGGACCCGGGCGCCCTCGACGACGTCGTCGGGGTCCAGCTCGGTGCCGTTGACGACCACGGACTCCACGGTCGCGGCGACGAGGTCCAGGAAGCTCTGGGCGCCCTCCTCGGCGCGGAAGCGCACCGTGGTCGTCGTCGGGAAGGTGCCCACGGCCGGGTCCGGGGCCGCGGAGAGGTCCAGCAGCACCTCGTAGTCCTCCACGGCGATCAGCGCGGAGCGGTCGGCGGCCTCGCGGCGGGAAAGGTTCTCGTTGCGCACGCCTGCCATTGAACCACCCGCGCCGCGTCCGGGCCCGGCGGCGGGCGCGGGCCTGGACACCGCGCCGCGCGGGCCTACGCTGGGGGCAGCGCCCGCGCCGCCGCGGGGACCGGACCCGGCGGCCCGACCCGGAGGAGACCCCCGTGACACCTGCCGACGCTCCGGCACCCGGGCCCCGCCGCACGGGGCCCGCGGAGCGCCGGACCGTGCTCTCCGGGGTCCTGTTCGGCTGCGGGATCGCCGCGTCGCTGATCGACCTGCTCGTCTTCCACCTGCTCCTGCAGTGGCACCACTTCTACGACCTGTCCACCACGGCGGTCGCCCTGGCCGCCGACGGCCTCTTCCACGCCGCCGGGTGGTTCCTCACCGTGTGGGGCCTGTTCCTGCTCGCCGACGTCCGCCGCCGCGCCGAGGTGCGCTGGGCCCGCTGGGTCGGGGCGGTGCTGGCCGGCGCGGGGCTCTTCCAGCTGGTCGACGGCGTGGTCCTGCACAAGGTGCTGCGGATCCACCAGATCCGCTACGACGTGGACCTGCTCGTCTACGACGCCACCTGGATCGGCTCCGCGGCCCTGGCGCTGCTGGCCGGGCTGGCCGTGCTGCGCGTCGCCCGCCCGGCCCGCTGAGCGTGGACCACGCCGGCCACGGGGCGGGGGCCGGGGCGTCCCCCTGGGTCCTGCACGACGGCGCCGTGCTGCTGCTCCTGCTCGCGGCCGCGGCCGGGTGGGCGCTCGCGCTGCGGGCGGCCCGGGACCGCGGCCCGTGGCCGGTGCACCGCACGGTGCTGTGGGCGGCCGGGCTGGTCGCCGCCGGCGCCGGGCTGGCCGGGCCGCTGGCCGCCGCCGCCCGCACCGGGTTCCCCGCCCACATGGGCGCGCACCTGCTCGCGGGCATGCTCGCCCCGCTGCTGCTGGTCCGGGCCGCCCCGGTCACCCTGGTGCTGCGGGCGCTGCCCGCCGGCCGGGCGCGGGCGCTGGTGCGCGTGCTGCGCACCCCGGCCGTGCGGGTGCTCACGCACCCGGTGGTCGCGGCGGCGCTGAACCTCGGCGGGCTGTGGCTGCTCTACACCACGGAGCTCTACCGGCTGATGCACGCCTCGGTGCCCGTCCACGCGCTGGTGCACGCCCACGTCGTGCTGGCCGGGTGCGTGCTCACCGCGTCGCTGGTGGGGGCGGACCCGGATCCGCACCGGGCGTCCCTGCGGGTGCGGGCGGCGGTGCTCGTGGTCTTCGTCGCGGCCCACTCCGTGCTCGCCAAGTGGCTGTGGGCGCACCCGCCGGCAGGGGTCGGGGCGGCCGAGGCGCGGACGGGGGCGCAGCTGATGTACTACGGCGGCGACGTCGTCGACGTCGCCCTGATGGTGCTCCTGCTCGCCGGCTGGTACCGGACCGCCCGGCCCCGCCCGGTGCCCGCCCGCCCGGGCTGAGGCACGCGCCCGGTGGGAGCGGCCTCAGGCCGCGACGCCGTCCCGGCCGCCGTCGGACCAGGGCCCGGCCGGCAGGAAGGGCTCGCCCGGCACGGGCAGCCCGAACGGCGCCGGGCGGGTCAGCAGGCGCACGGGGCCGCCGGGGCCCGGGCCGTCGTCCGGGTCGAGGCAGCGGCGCAGCCGCTCGAGCCCGCCGGGGTCCACGTGGTGGGCGCGGGTGAGGTCCACGTCGACCGCCGCCCCCGGCGCCAGGGCGCGGGCCCGCTCCACGAGCGGGGGCAGACCGGTGTGGTTGCGCTCGGTGAGGCAGCCCGTGACGAGGAGGTGGACGTAGCGGCCGTCCACGTCGACCTGCACGACGACGGAGAGCTTGTGGTCCATGGGGCGGGTCCTTCCGCGAGGTGCCCCGGGCCGCGGTCGGGCGGCGCACGGCGGCCGGTGCGGGACCGGTGCCTCCGAGGGTAGGCGCGCGCCGGCGCACCCGCCAGGGCCCGGCGGTGTCGTGACCGACCGTGACGGCACGATAGCGTCGGGGCCATGCGCATTCTCGTGGCCGGGTGGTCCAGTGTCCTGCACGGCGAGGCGACGGCGGGCGACGTCCTCGCGACCGAGGCGGTCGCCGGCGCCCTCGCCGCGACCGGGCTGCCCTTCGACACGGCCTGGAGCGCCGTGATGTGCCCGCCGGGCGGGCTGCGCCTGGACGACGCCCGCCCGGAGGACTACACCCACCTCGTCTTCGTCTGCGGCCCGGCCACGGGGACCCCCGTGGCGGAGCTGCACGAGCGCTTCGCCCACTGCGAGCGCCTCGCGGTGGGGGTCAGCGTGCTCGACCCCGCCGATCCGGCAACGGCCGGCTTCCACCGGGTGATCGCCCGCGACCGCCCCGGCGCGGGCGCCCACCGCGACCTGGCCGCCGGTCCCGAGCCGGCGCTCGTGCCCGTGCTGGGCGTCTACCTCACGGGCGGGCAGCGGGAGTACGGGACGCTGCGGCGCCACGACGCGGTGCGGGCCGGCCTCGAGCAGTGGCTCGGAGGCCTCGACGCGGCCCGCTTGCCCCTGGAGACCCGGCTGGACCCGCGCGACTGGCGGCTGCCGGCGACCCCGGCGCAGGCCGGGTCCGTGGCCGCCCGCTGCGACGCCGTGGTGAGCATGCGCCTGCACGGGCTGGTCCTGGCCCTGCGCGCCGGGGTGCCGGTGCTGGCGGTGGACCCGGTGGTCGGGGGCGGGAAGGTCACCGCCCAGGCCCGGGCCTGGGACTGGCCGGCCGTGGTCGGCGCGGAGGAGGCCGCCGGGGCCGGGGCGGGCGAGCACTTCGACGCGCTGCTGGACTGGTGCCTGTCCGGGCCCGGCCGCGCGGCCGCCGCCGAGCGCGCCGCCCTCGCCCCGGCCGGGGCCGGACAGCTCGCGCAGCTGCTGGCCGCCCTGGCCCCGGCCCCCGCGGTGCCCGGGCGCTGAGGGCCGCCGGACGCGCCGCCCCGGGATGCGCACCGGCAATGTCAGCCGCCTGATCACCGTGTGCCATACTCCGGATCATGAACTTCCTGGGCATCAACGCGATTTTTCATGACCCCGCGGCGGCGCTCGTCGTGGACGGCGAGGTGGTGGCGGCCGCGGAGGAGGAGCGCTTCTCGCGGCGCAAGCACGGCAAGCGGCCCGTGCCGTTCTCGGCCTGGGAGCTGCCGGAGCAGGCGATGCGCTGGTGCCTGGACGAGGCCGGGCTGACGCCGGCGGACCTCGACGCCGTGGGCTACTCCTTCGACCCCTCGATCGCGGCCGAGATCCCGGACGACCCCTACGACCCCGTGCGCGTGGACTACGCCCGCCGGGCCCCCGGCTTCCTCGCCGAGGCGCTGCCCGGGCTGGACCGGGAGAAGGTCCGGTTCGTGGAGCACCACGTCGCCCACGCGGCCTCGGCCGGGCTGGCCGCCCCCTCGCGCACCAGCTCCGTGCTGGTCGTCGACGGCCGCGGGGAGGCCCACTCCCACCTGGCCGGGCGCTACCGCGACGGGCAGCTGGAGGTCCTCCACCGCCAGGCCCTGCCCGAGTCCCTGGGCCTGCTCTACGAGTCCCTCACCGACCACCTCGGCTTCCTGCGCTCCTCCGACGAGTTCAAGGTCATGGCCCTGGCCTCCTACGGCGAACCGCGCTTCCTGCCCGAGCTGCGCGAGCTCGTGCGCGCCACCGGCGACGGCGGCTTCCGCGCCCAGGCCCCGGACTGGACCCGCTTCGCCCCGCGCCGGGTCGACGACGGCACCTGGGGCGGGGACCACGCCGACCTCGCCGCCTCCGTGCAGGCCGTCGTGGAGGAGGTCCTCGTGGACCTCGCCACCTGGCTGCACGGGCGGACCGGGGACCGGGTGCTGACGATGGCCGGCGGCACCGCCCTGAACTGCGTGGCCAACTCCCGCATCTGGCGCGAGACCCCCTTCGAGGAGGTCTGGGTCCAGCCGGCCTCCGGCGACTCCGGCACCGCCCTGGGCGCCGCCCTGCACCTGGCCCAGGAGGCCGGGGAGCTCGGCGCCCCGCAGCCCACCGCCGCCCTCGGGCGCAGCTGGTCCGGCGACGAGCTCGCCCGGTGGCTGACCACCGCCCAGGTGCCGTTCACCACGCCCGAGGACCTCGCCGGGGAGGTCGCCGACGTCCTGGCCGACAACGGCGTGGTCGCCTGGTTCGACGGCCGCAGCGAGTTCGGCCCCCGGGCCCTGGGCCGCCGGTCCCTGATCGCCAACCCGATGCACGCCGAGAACCTCGAGCGGCTCAACGACGTCAAGGGCCGCGAGCAGTTCCGGCCCGTGGCCCCCATGGTCCTCGCCGAGCGCGCCGAGGAGATCTTCAGCGGCGGGCCGATGCCCAGCCCGTTCATGCTCTTCGTCCACGACGTGGCCCCCGAGTGGCGGGAGCGGATCCCCACCGTCACCCACGTGGACGGCACCGCCCGCATCCAGACCGTCACGGACGAGGACAACGCCGGGATCGCGGCGCTGCTGCGGGCCTTCGACGAGCGCACCGGCGTGCCCGTCGTCGTCAACACCTCCCTGAACACCGCCGGCCGGCCCATGGTCGACGACCCCCGCGACGCCCTCGAGCTCTTCGGCTCCGCCCCGGTCGCCGCCCTCGTGCTCGGCCCGCACCTCGTGCGCCGCGCCGCGTTCTTCCAGGAGGCCCGATGACCGCGGCCGCCGGCGGCACCCCCGCACCCGCCTCCTACGCCGTCGTCATCCCCTCGGTCGGCCGGCCCACGCTGCAGTGGCTGCTGGACACCCTCTCCGCCCAGGACGTCGACGCCGCCCACCCCGGTCCGCTGGAGGTCGTCGTCGTCGACGACCGGCCCGGGGACGTGGCACCGCTGACCCCGACCGTTCCGGAGACCGTCGCCTGGAGCGTGCGCACCGTGCGCGGCCACGGCCGCGGTCCCGCCGCCGCCCGCAACCGCGGCTGGCGCGCCGCCCGCCGCTCGGGCGCCGAGTGGATCGCCTTCCTCGACGACGACGTCGAGCTGCCCGCCGGCTGGGCCCGGGCGCTCGCCGAGGACCTCGCCGCGTGCGGGCCCCGGGTCGGGGCGACCCAGGGCCGGATCGACGTCCCGCTGCCGGGCACCCGCCGGCCCACCGACTGGGAGCGCAACACCGCCTCCCTCGAGCGCGCCGACTGGGCCACCGCCGACATGGCCTACCGGGTCGCCGCCCTCGAGGCGGTCGACGGCTTCGACGAGCGCTTCCCGCGCGCCTACCGGGAGGACGCCGACCTCGCCCTGCGCGTGCGCCGGGCCGGCTGGCAGCTCGTGCGCGGCCAGCGGCGGATCACCCACCCCGTGCGCCCGGCCGACGACCTCGTGTCCCTGCGCGTGCAGGCCGGCAACGCGGACGACGCCCTCATGCGCCGGCTGCACGGGCCGGACTGGCGCACCGCCGCCCAGGCGCCCCCCGGGGGCTTCCGGTGGCACGTCGCGACCGTCGCCGCCCTGGGCACGGCCGCGGCCGGGGCCGGCACGGCCCTCGCCGCCGCGGCCGCGGGCCGGCGGGGCGCGGTGCGCCCGGCCCTGACGGCCGCCGCGGCCGGCGCGGCCGCGTGGGGGTGGCTCACCGGCCGGTTCCTGCTGCTGCGCACCGCGCCCGGGCCCCGCCCCGGGGACGACGGGTTCCTGCCCGAGCTCTCGCGCATGGCGCGCACGAGCGCGGCGATCCCGCCGGCCGCCGTGCGCCACCGGGTCACCGGCTGGTGGCGCCACCGCCGCACCGGGCCGTGGCCCGTGCCGGTGCGCGCGGTGCTCTTCGACCGGGACGGCACGCTCGTCCACGACGTGCCCTACAACGGCGACCCGGAGCTCGTGGCGCTCGTGCCCGGGGCCCGGGAGGCCGTGGCCGCCGCCCGCGCCGCCGGGTGCCGGGTCGGGGTGGTCTCCAACCAGTCCGGGATCGGCCGGGGCCTGCTCACCCGCGCCCAGGTCGACGCCGTCAACGCCCGCGTCGCCGAGCTGCTGGGCCCCTTCGACACCTGGCAGGTCTGCTCCCACGCCCCGGAGGACCGGTGCGCGTGCCGCAAGCCCGCCCCCGGCATGGTCCGCGCCGCCGCCGCCGAGCTGGGCGTGGACCCCGCCGAGTGCGTGCTGATCGGCGACATCGGCGCCGACGTCGAGGCGGCCCGGGCCGCCGGCGCCCGCTCCGTGCTGGTGCCCACCCCGGTCACCCGCCCCGAGGAGGTCGCCGCCGCCCCCGAGGTCGCCGCGACCCTGACCGAGGCCGTGGCCGCCGCCCTGGGCGGGCCCGCCCCCGGTGCGCACGGCGCGCCCGCGCCGGACCTCGAGGTCCCCGCCCCGGCGGGCCGGGGCTGAGCGTGGGCCGCATCCTCGCCGTCCGCCTCGACTCGGACGGGGACGTCCTGCTGACCGGCCCCGCGGTGCGGGCCCTGGCCCGCCTCGGCCCGGTGGACCTGCTGGCCTCCCCGGCCGGGGCCGCCGCGGCCCGGCTGCTGCCGGACGTGGCCGAGGTGCTGGTCCACGCCGCGCCGTGGTCCGGCTTCCGCCCGCCGGCCGTGGACCGGGAGGCCACCCTCGCGCTCGTCGACGAGCTCGCCGGGCGCGGCTACGACCTCGCCATGGTGTTCACCTCCTACCACCAGTCCCCGCTGCCGATGGCCCTGCTCGCCCGCCTGGCCGGCATCGCCCGGGTCGTGGGCACGAGCGAGGACTACCCCGGGTCGCTGCTCGACGTCCGCCACCGCCGGGCCGACCCGCCCGGCGGCGGCCACGAGGTGGAGGCCGCCGTGGAGCTGGCCGTCGCCGCCGGCGCCCCCGCACCGGACGGGCCCGGGCTGCGCCTGGCCGTGCGCCGACCGCTGCCGGACCCGCCGGCCGAGGTCGCCGCCCTGGACGGGGACTTCGTGGTCCTGCACCCGGGGGCCTCCGTGCCCTCGCGCGGGCTGGCTCCCGGCCACGCCGGATCCCTGGCGGCGGGACTGGCCGCCGCCGGCCACGCCGTCGTCGTCACCGGCGGGCCGGGGGAGCGCGAGCTCGCCGCCGCGACCGCGGCCGCCGCCCGCGCCGCCGCCCCCGGCGCGACCGTGCTCGACCTCGCCGGGCGCACCGACCTGCCCGGCCTGGCCGCGGTGCTGGACGCCGCCCGGTGCACCGTCGTCGGCAACACCGGCCCCGCCCACCTGGCCGCGGCCGTGGGCACCCCGGTCGTCTCCCTCTTCTCCCCGGTGGTCCCGCCCGAGCGGTGGGCGCCCTGGGGCGTGCCCGTGGTCCTGCTCGGGGACCAGCAGGCCCCCTGCCGGGACTCCCGCGCCCGGGACTGCCCGGTCCCCGGCCACCCCTGCCTGTCCGGGGTCGGCCCCGCCGCCGTGGTCGCAGCCGTCGAGCGGCTGGCCGGTCACCCCGCCCCCGACCCCGAAGGAGGACGCGCGTGCGCATCCTGATCTGGCACGTCCACGGCTCCTGGACCACCTCGTTCGTCCACGGGCCCCACGACTACCTCCTGCCCGTGCTCCCGGACCGCGGCCCCGACGGCCGCGGCCGCGCGCAGACCTGGGACTGGCCCGCCGCCGCCCGCGAGCTGACCCCCGAGCAGCTGGCCGGGGATGCCTTCGACGCGGTCGTGCTCCAGCGCCCGCACGAGGCCGGGCTGCTCGAGCGCTGGACCGGCCGCCGCCCCGGGCGCGACGTGCCGGCCGTCTACGTCGAGCACGACACCCCGCGCGGGCCGGCCGCGACCACCCGCCACCCCATGGCCGAGCGCACGGACGTGCCCGTCGTGCACGTCACCCACTTCAACCGCATGATGTGGGACAACGGCGAGGCCCCCACCGAGGTCGTCGAGCACGGCGTGCTCGACCCCGGCCACCTCTACACGGGGGAGCGCGACAGCCTCGCCGTGGTCGTCAACGAGCCCGTGCGCCGGTCCCGGATCGCCGGCACCGACCTCGTCGTCGACCTGGGTCGGCAGCTGCCGGTCGAGGTCTACGGCATGGGCATGGCCGAGCTCGCGGCCGCCGCCCCGCACCTGGCCGGGGGCCTGCACGAGAACTACCCCCAGCACCGGCTGCACGCGGCCCTGGGCGCCCACCGGGCCTACTTCCACCCCTACCGGTGGACGAGCCTGGGCCTGGCGCTGCTCGAGGCCATGACCCTGGGGATGCCGGTGCTCGGGCTCGCCACGACCGAGGCCCCCCGGGCGGTCCCGCCGGAGGCGGGGCTGCTCTCCAACGACCCCCGGGCCCTCGCCGCGCAGGCGCGGGCCTGGCTGGCCGATCCCGCCGCGGCGGCCGCCGCGGGCAGCGCCGCCCGCGAGCACGCCCTGGCACACTACGGTACGGACCGCTTCCACGCGGACTGGGACCGCATCCTGGAGAAGGTGACAGCATGAGAATCGCAATGGTCTCCGAGCACGCCAGCCCCCTGGCCGCGCTCGGCGGGGTCGACGCCGGGGGGCAGAACGTCTACGTCGCCGCCCTGGCCGAGGGCCTGGCCCGCCGCGGTCACGACGTCAGCGTCTACACCCGCCGCGACGACCCGGCCCTGCCCGAGGTCGTCGAGCAGGCCCCCGGCGTGCGCGTCGTGCACGTGCCCGCCGGGCCCGCCGGGCCGCTGCCCAAGGACGAGCTCGCCCCCTACATGGACGAGTTCGGCCGCTGGCTCGCCCGCGACTGGGCCCGCACCGGCGCCCCCGACCTCGTCCACGCCCACTTCTGGATGTCCGGGCTGGCCGCCCGCCGGGCCGCCGAGGCCCACCGGATCCCCGTGGTGCAGACCTTCCACGCCCTCGGGGCCGTCAAGCGCCGCCACCAGGGCGCCGCCGACACCAGCCCCGCCGGGCGCCTCGCCGCCGAGCACGGGCTGATCACCGGCGCCGACCTCGTCCTGGCCACGTGCCGCGACGAGCGCGCCGAGCTGCTCGCCCTCGGCGGGGACCCCTCCCGCATCGACGTCGTCCCCTGCGGGGTCGACCTCGGGGCCTTCGCCCCCGCCCCGCCGCGCCCGGCCGGGGCTCGCAAGCGGATCCTGGCCCTGGGCCGGCTGGTCGAGCGCAAGGGCGTCGACGTCGCCGTGCGCGCGCTCGCCGAGCTGCCCGGCGCCGAGCTCGTGGTCGCCGGCGGACCCGACCGCGCCGAGCTCGACCGGGACCCCGAGGCCCTGCGCCTGCGGGCCCTGGCCCGGGAGCTCGGGGTGGCCGACCGGGTGGAGCTGCTCGGCCGGGTGGACCACCGGGACACCGCCGAGCTGCTGGCCGGGGCCGACGTGGTCGCCTGCCTGCCCTGGTACGAGCCCTTCGGGATGGTCCCGCTCGAGGCCATGGCCTGCGCCCGGCCCGTGGTCGGCTCCGCGGTCGGCGGACTGCTGGACAGCGTCGAGGACGGGGTCACGGGCCTGCTCGTGCCGCCGCGCGACCCCGCCGGGGCCGCGACCGCCCTGCGCGCCCTGCTCGAGGACCCGCAGCGGGCCGCCCGCATGGGCCGGGCCGGCCGCGAGCGCGTCGAGCGGCGCTTCGGCTGGGGGCGGGTCGCCGAGCAGACCGAGCGCTCCTACGAGCGGGCGCTCGGGCGCCACCGCCGGGAGCACCCGCCGCTGCGCGAGCGCACCGAGGCGTGGCTGGGCGCCCACCTCGACGAGCTCGCCGTGGCCGCCCGCGACGCCGCCCAGCACGCCGGGACGGTCGACCGGTGGGGCGCCCGCCTGGCCGGGCTGCTCGGCGCGGGCGGGCGCGTCCTGGCCGCCGGCAACGGCGGCTCCGCCGCCGAGGCCCAGCACTTCACCGCCGAGCTCGTGGGCCGCTTCGTCGAGGAGCGCCGGGCCCTGGCCGCCGTGTGCCTGTCCGCCGAGACCTCGAGCCTCACCGCGATCGTCAACGACTACGGCGCCGAGGAGCTCTTCGCCCGCCAGGTCGCCGCCCACGGCCGGCCCGGGGACGTGCTCGTGCTGCTGTCCACCTCCGGGCGCAGCCCCAACGTGCTCGCCGCCGCCGAGCGGGCCCGCGAGCACGGCCTGACCGTCTGGGCCCTCACCGGCCCGGGCCCCAATCCGCTGACCGAGCTCGCCGACGAGGCGCTGACCGTGGCCGCCCCGTCCACCTCGGTGATCCAGGAGGTCCACCTGATGCTGCTGCACGCCGTGTGCGCCGCCGTCGACGCCCGGCTGGTCCCGCCCGCCCCGGCCCCCGAGGAGCAGGAGGCCCCCGCACCGCGGACGGCCCTGCGGGCGGGGGTGGCATGAGCACCGCCCGCATCGTCGTGGTCGGCGACGCCCTGCTCGACCGGGACGTCACCGGCACCTCCACCCGTCTGAGCCCCGACGCGCCCGTGCCCGTCGTGGACGTCGAGGCCGTCTTCGCCAGTCCCGGCGGGGCCGGGCTCGCGGCCCTGCTGTGCGCCGAGCCGCCGGCCGTGGGCTCCGTGCCCGCGCGGGCGCAGGTGACCCTGCTCGCCCCCGTCGCCGCGGACGCCGCCGGGGCCGAGCTGGCCGCCGCCCTCGGCGAGGTCGCCCTCGAGCGGCTGGGCCACGAGGGCGGGACCCGCACCAAGACCCGCATCCGCAGCTCCGGCCAGACCCTCGTGCGCGTGGACGAGGGCGGGCCCGGCACCCCCGTGGGCGTCACCGCCGAGGCCGTCGCCCGCGTCCTGGCCGGCGCCGACGCCGTGCTCGTCTCCGACTACGGGGGCGGGGTCACCCGGGACCCGGCCGTGCGCCGGGCGCTGACCGACCACGCCCGCACCGGCACGGTCGTGTGGGACCCGCACCCGCGCGGCGGCGAGCCCGTGCCCGGGTGCGCGCTCGTGACCCCCAACGCCGCCGAGGCCGCGGCCGCCGCCGAGCGCCCCGGCGCCGGCCCGCGCGAGCTCGCGCCCGTGCTGCGCGAGCGCTGGGCGGCCCGCGCGGTCGCCGTCACGGCCGGGCCCCGGGGCGCCGTGCTGGCCACCGCCGCCGGCACCGAGCACGTCCCCGCCGCCCCCGTGCGCGACACCGACCCGTGCGGGGCGGGTGACCGCTTCGCCTCGGCCGCGGCCCTGGCCCTGGGCGGGGGCGCCGACGTCACCGCAGCGGTCTCGACCGCCGTGGAGGCCGCCGGGCAGTGGGTCGCCGACGGCGGGGCCGCGACCTTCCGCACCCGCCGTGCGGCCGGCACCGGCGCGCGGCCGGAGCTGCCCCCCGGCGCCGCGGCGCTGCCGCGCGAGGTCCAGGACCTGCTCGTGGAGGTCCGCGGACGCGGCGGGACGGTGGTGGCCACCGGCGGGTGCTTCGACGTGCTCCACGCCGGGCACATCGCCTCCCTCGACGCCGCCCGGCGCCTGGGCGACGCCCTCGTGGTGCTGCTGAACTCCGACGGGTCCGTGCGCCGGCTCAAGGGGCCCGGACGCCCCGTGGTCGGCCAGGAGGACCGCGCGCGCGTGCTCGCGGCCCTGCGCAGCGTCGACGCCGTGGTCGTCTTCGACGAGGACGACCCCCGCGCCGCGCTCAACGTCCTGCGCCCGGACGTGTGGGTCAAGGGCGGGGACTACACCCCCGAGCAGCTGCCCGAGGCCGCCGACGTCCGGGGCTGGGGCGGGCAGGTCAGCGTCCTGCCCTATCTCTCCGGGCGCTCGACGACCGCGATCCTCCAGCGGGCCGGCCGTGAGGGCTGAGCCCGACGGCCTCGGTCCCGGCGACGTCCTGGTCCTGCGCGCCCTCGGCCTCGGCGACGCCCTCACCGGGGTGGCCCCGCTGCGCGGGGTGCGCCGGATGCTGCCCGGCCACCGGCTCGTGCTCGCCGCCCCGGAGGCGATCGGCACGTGGCTGGCCGGGCTCGGCGTGGTCGACGCCGTCCTGCCCACGACCGGGCTGGAGCCCCTGCCGCCGCTGCCCGGCGGGCACGTGGCCGTCAACCTCCACGGGCGCGGGCCCCGCAGCCACGAGCTGCTGCAGGCCGGCAACCCCCGGCGCCTCGTCGCCTTCGCCGCGGACGGCCACGACGGGCCCGCCTGGCGCGCCGACGAGCACGAGGTGCACCGGTGGTGCCGGCTGGTCGGCGCCGCGGGGGGCCGGTGCGGCCCGGAGGACCTCCGGCTGCGCGCCCCCGTCCCGGCGCCCGCGCACGCGCCCGTGGTGATCCACCCCGGGGCGGCCTCGGCCGCCCGCCGCTGGCCGGCCGGGCGCTGGCGCCGCGTCGCCGCGGAGCTCACCGCCGGGGGCCGCACCGTGGTGGTCACCGGCTCCGCCGCCGAGGCCCCCCTGGCCGCGGCCGTCGCCGAGGGCCTGGCCGGGGTCCACGACCGCTGCGGGGACCTGTCCCTCGAGCAGCTGACCGCCACGGTCGGATCGGCCGCCGCGGTGCTCAGCGCCGACACCGGCGTGGCGCACCTGGCCACCGCCCTGGCGGTGCCCTCCGTGGTCCTGTTCGGCCCGACCCCGCCCGCCTGGTGGGGCCCGGCGGTGGACCCCGGCCTGCACACCGTGCTGTGGCACGGCGACCCGCACGCCGGGTCCTGGGGCGACCCGCACGCGGACGTGCTCGACGAGCGCCTCGCCGCGGTGACCGCCGACGAGGTGCTCGCCGCCGCCCGCGCCCTGCTCGAGCGCACCGGTCCGGACCGCCCCGGCCCGGACCACCCCGCCCCCGTGGGCCCGGCCGCCGCGCGGGCCTGACCGGCCCGGTCCTGCGCCCGGCACACCCCGACCCTCCTGCACCCCGCACGTCCCGCATCCCGTCCCACCGACCCGAGGAGCCCCGTGAGCACCACCGACGCCCCGATCCCCGCCCGCACCGTCCGCCGGGCCGTCGTCACCGGCGGCGCCGGCTTCCTGGGCAGCCACCTGTGCACCGAGCTGCGCCGGCGCGAGGTGGAGGTCGTGTGCCTGGACAACTTCCTCACCGGCTCGGCCGCCAACATCGAGCACCTGGTGGGCGACCCCGGCTTCCGGCTCGTCCAGTGCGACATGACCGACTACGTGCACGTGCCCGGGGACGTGGACCTCGTGCTGCACTTCGCCTCGCCGGCCTCGCCGATCGACTACCTCAAGCTGCCCATCCACACCCTCAAGGTCGGCTCGATCGGCACCAACCACGCCCTGGGCCTGGCCAAGGACAAGGGCGCCCGGTTCGTGCTGGCCTCGACCTCCGAGGTCTACGGCGACCCGCAGGTCCACCCCCAGCCGGAGAGCTACTGGGGCCACGTCAACCCGGTGGGCCCGCGCGGGGTCTACGACGAGGCCAAGCGCTACGCCGAGGCGCTCACGGTCGCCTACCGGGCGGAGCACGGGGTGGACACCGCGATCGTGCGAATCTTCAACACGTTCGGACCGCGCATGCGGCCCTTCGACGGGCGGGCGATCCCGACCTTCATCCGCCAGGCGCTGGCGGGGGAGCCGCTGACGGTGGCCGGGGACGGCTCCCAGACCCGGTCCGTGTGCTACGTCTCCGACCTCGTGCGCGGGATCCTGGCGCTGGCCGACAGCGGGCACAGCGGGCCCATGAACATCGGCAACCCGCACGAGCTGTCCGTGCTGCGCATCGCCGAGGACGTGCTCGCCGCGACCGGCTCGGCCTCGTCCCTCGAGTTCGTCGGCCGCCCGGTCGACGACCCGCAGGTCCGCCGCCCGGACACGGCGCTGGCCGCCGAGGTCCTGGGATGGGCCCCGGAGGTCGCCTGGGAGGAGGGGCTGCGGCGCACCGTCGAGTGGTTCCGCACCGCCCTCGAGGGCAGCGCCGCACCCGCCGCCCACCGCGCCGGCTGACCCGCCCCGCGCCCCGGCGGGACCCGGTGCCGGTCAGTCCAGCGGGGGCACGGACAGGTAGGCCGTGCGGGCGGCGCCGACCACGCCGGCGGCCGCACGCAGCGCCGCCGGGACCACCGGGGTGGACAGCCGCAGCAGCGGCAGGAACCGCTCGTGCTGGTCGGACAGCGTCCCGCCCACGACGATCAGGTCGGGGGAGGCGACGAACTCCAGGTGGGCGAGGTAGCGCTGCAGCCGCTGCGCGTAGGCGGGCCAGTCCAGGCCCTCGCGCTCCTTCGCCTCCGCCGAGGCGAGCTGCTCGGCCGGGACCCCGCCCACCTCGAGGTGGCCCAGCTCCAGGTTGGGCACGAGGCGCCCGTCGACGATCATCGCCGAGCCGATGCCGGTGCCCAGGGTCACGAGCAGCACCGTCCCGGCCACCGGCCGGCCGTCCGGGTCCCGCCCGGCGCCGTGGTGGGCCTCGGCGATCCCCGCGGCGTCGGCGTCGTTGATCACGTGCACCGGCCGGCCCACCCGCTCGGCCAGGAACCGGTCGGCGGCCAGCCCGACCCACCCCGGGTCGATGTGCGCGGCCGAGCGCGTGGTGCCCTGCCGCACGATCGCCGGCAGGGCCACGCCCACGCTGGCCTCCTCGTCCGGGGCGTGCGGGCCGGCGGCCAGCTCGGCCACCGCCTCGGCCACCACGGCCGCGACCGCCTCCGGGGTCGCGGGCACCGGCGCCGGCACCCGCCGCACCGGGGTCAGCAGCGAGCCCGGGACCGGGTCGACCACCGCGGCGGCCACCTCCGCCCCGCCCACGTCCACGCCGATGTGGAGCCGGTGCAGCGTGGACCAGCCGCTGATGGAATCCCGGCGCCGGCCGTAGCGTGCCATCGTCGTCCTCCTGGTGCAGTCGTTCGGGGTCCGTCCCGTCGGGGCCGGGTCCGTGGGGGGGTGCGGTGCAGGGGCGGGCCCGCCGTGCGTGCGCGGGCGCGGTCCTCAGCTGACGTAGCGCCGGGCTGCGCTGGTGCGCTGGGAGTCCTCGAGGGCGAGGAAGCGGCGCTCGACCCGCTCGGGCAGGGGGCGCCGCTCCCGCAGCACCCACGGCGCCCCGCGCACGGCGTCGAGGAGCGCCAGCGCGGTCACCCGGTCGCGCGGGGCCCCGGCCAGCACGTCGCGGCTGCGGCGCAGCGCCGCCCGCAGGGGCCGGCGCAGCCAGATGAACCACAGCGTGTTGCGCAGCCCGTGCCGGCGGCGCAGGTGCGGGTCGCGCACGGTCGAGGCCTGGTGGTGGACGACCACCTCGGGCAGGTGCACGAGCTCCCACCCGGCGGTGGCGAGGTCGGCCGCCAGCAGCTCCTCCTCGCCGCCCAGCCACAGCCGCTCGCTGAAGCCGCCGACCTCCCGGAAGGCCTCCGCGCGCACCACGGAGGCGCCCGCGAGGAAGCTGCCCAGGGCCGGTCCCGGCAGCCAGTCGGGGCCCTCCACGGGCGAGTGCAGCAGCTCGGCGTTGATCGCGTCCTCCCGGCCCCCCGGCTCCACGAGGATCCGGCCCGTGACCACGCCCAGGCGGGGGTGGGCCTCGAGGGCGTCGGCGGCCCGGCGCAGCGCCCCGGGCTCCCACCACGTGTCGTCGTCGCAGAAGGCCACGTAGGGCGTGTCCACCCGCTCCATCGCGACGTTGCGCCCGACCGCCCCGAGGTTCACGGGGCTGGCCACGAGCTGCGCCCACGGGTGCTGCGCGCGGATCGCCTCGGCCGTGCCGTCGGCGGAGCCGTTGTCCACGACCACCACGTGCGGGGCCTCGGGCAGCTCCCGCAGCCGCGCCAGCGCCAGCAGCGCCTCCTCGCGGCGGTTGTGGGTGATCATCACGACGGCCACCCGGTCGTCGGGGCGTGCGGCGGTCTCGGTCACGAGCTCTCCTCGAGGTCGGCGGTGCGGGGTGCGGTCTCGTCCTGCCCGTGCAGCCGGGCCAGGGCGGCCTCGGTCGTGGGCGAGACCCGGCGGCGGGCGCGCAGGGCGGCGGGCACGCGCGGCAGCGCGGAGGCCAGCCCGCGCCGCCCGCGCGAGCCGGCCCGCAGGGCGCCGGCGGCCTCGCGGGCCACGGCCCGCCACGGGCGGCGCATCAGGGCGGTGAGCAGCCGGCTGCGCACGAGCTCGGCCTGGCGCCGCTCGCCGCTCTCGCGCCGGGGGGAGGGGTGGTGGTGGGCGCGGACCTCGGGGACGTAGGCCAGCCGCCAGCCCGCGTCGAAGAGGTCGAGGGCCACCCGCTCCTCCTCCCCGGGGAAGCGCACGACGTCGTCGAAGCCGCCGACGGCCAGGAACGCCGAGCGGCGCACGATCGCCCCGCAGCCCACGAAGCCCAGCAGGGCCGGGCCGGGGCACCCGGCCGGGATGCCCAGCGGGGAGGCGGCGAGCACGGCGTTGAGCGGGTCGGGGCGCTCCTGCGGGCCCACGGCGATCGAGCCGGCGATCAGGCCCACCCGCGGGTGGGCGTCGAGCACCGCGGCGGCGCGGGCGAGGGCGCCGGGGGCCCACCACGAGTCGTCGTCGGCGAATGCCACGTACGGGGTGCGGGCCGCGCGGACCCCGACGGTGCGGGCCACGGCCCCCGCGTTGCGCGGCAGCGCCACGACCTTCACGTCCGGGCGGGCGGCGCGCACGGCCTCGGCCGTGCCGTCCTCCGAGGCGTTGTCGACGACGACGACGGGGCCCTCGTGGTGGTGCAGGTGGGCGAGCAGCTCCTCGCGGCGGTTGCGGGTGGCCACGACCACGGTCACCCGCGCGGCGCCCTCGTGCGCGGCGCCCTCGTGCGCGGGGCTCACGCCAGCGGCTCCAGGACGGGCCCGCCCTGCGGGCGGGTGGGCATCCGGTGCAGGTCGTAGCGCAGCCCCGCCGGGTCGGTGCGCCAGTCCCGGGAGGCCAGGTGCGCGGCGGCCACGGCGAGGACCGCGACCGTGACGTCCTCGCCGGGGCAGCGGTGGCCCGCGGCGACGTCCCCGCCGCCCTGCGGCACGAGGTTCGCGGCCGCGCCCGCCCCGGTCCCGAGGAAGCGGGCGGGGTCGAACTCCCCGGCCCGCTCCCACTCCCAGGGGTCCGTGTTCGTCCCGTGCACGTCCAGGACCACGCGCTGCCCGGCCTCCAGCCGGTGCCCGCCCCACTCCAGGGGGCGCCGGGCCCGGGCGGCGAGCAGGGGCACGAAGGGGAAGAGCCGGCGGACCTCGTGGGCGAAGGCCGTGGCCTCGGGCCCGCCCACCGCCGTGGCCCGCCCGGCCGCCTCCTCGCGCAGGCGCCGGGCCCACCCGGGGTGCTCGTGCAGGGCCAGGGCGGCGAAGGCGGCGAACCAGCTCACCGCCACGGTCGGGCGCAGCAGGTTCAGCAGCTCCACCGCGGCGGTGTGCCCCGGCAGCAGCTGCCCGTCCTCGCCCCGGTGCCCGGCCACGAGCTCGAGCACGCTCAGCTCGTCGGGCGCGCGCCCGGCGCGCACGGCGTCCAGCCGCGTGCGCCCGATCAGCTCCAGGGCCCAGGACTCGCTCTCCCGCCGGGCGCGCAGGGCCTGCACCCAGGCCGGGCCGGGCACGCCGAAGCCGTCCACGACCTGCGCGAGCCCGGCCGCGCGCCGGTCCAGCTCCGCCTCGGGCAGCTCGATCCCGGCCCAGCGCTGGACCGCGCGCCCGTGCACGCGCACGGCCGTGGCGTGGACGTCGAGCGGGCCCCCGGCGGCCACGGCCCGCGCCCAGCCGGCGTCGGCGGCGGCCACGAGGCCCGCCCGGCGCCGCGGCTCGGTGGCGCGCAGGAACAGCTCCTTGCGCCGGTGGTGGGGCCCGTCGTCGAGCCCGTGCACCGCGCCGCGGCCGAACAGCGGCAGCCGCACGGCCAGCGGCACCGCGCCCTCGCGGCGCAGCAGGGTCCCGTCGTAGAAGAAGCGCACGGCCTCCGCCCCGCGCACCAGCAGCGCCGGGCGCCCGAGCAGCCGCACCGGCAGCGCCCGGGCGGCGGGGTCGGCGGCGCGGGCGCGGGCGGCGTCGGCCCAGGTGTAGCCGTCGCGCAGCAGGTCGCGGGTGGCGTCCTTCGGGCGGGTGCGGGCGTGCTCGGTGGGCATGGTCCTCCAGACGGCGGGTCGGTCGGTCGCCTCCATCGTATGGGCACGTCCTGCGGGTTCCCGGGACGTCCCCCGTGACAGAATCGGGGCACCGCCGTGGACCACGGCGCGGGCACCACGGCGCGTGCCCCCGCTCCCCGCCGGGGACGAACCCGGAAAGGCGCGTGACCGCCCGCGATGTCCGAGCTGTTCGACCGCTACGCCGCCGAGATGGCCGGTGCGGCGGCCTACGACGAGATGTTCACCCCCGAGCAGCGGCTGCGCCCCGCCTACGAGCAGATCGGGCAGGTGCTCGACGCCCTCTCGCTGGGCGACGTCCACGCGCGCGCCGACTCGATGGCCCGCTCCTTCCTCGACCGCGGGGTCACCTTCGACTTCGCGGGGGAGGAGCGGCCCTTCCCCCTCGACATCGTTCCCCGGGTGATCCCCGCCGAGGAGTGGGCGGTGATCGAGCGCGGGGTCGTCCAGCGGGTGCGCGCCCTCGAGTGCTTCCTCGACGACGTCCACGGCGACCAGCGCGTCGTGGCCGACGGGATCGTCCCGCGCTCGCTGATCACCTCCTCCGCCCACTTCCACCGTGCGGTCTGGGGCTTCCGGCCCGCCGGCGGGGTGCGCATCCACGTGGCCGGCATCGACGTGATCCGCGACCAGCAGGGCGTGTTCCGGGTCCTCGAGGACAACGTGCGGGTGCCCTCCGGGGTCTCCTACGTCATCGAGAACCGCCGGGCGATGACCAAGGGCCTGCCGGAGGCGTTCATGTCCCGGTCCATCCGCGCCGTCGAGGCCTATCCCCGCCACCTGTACCGGGCGCTGCGCGCCACCGCCCCCGAGGCCGCCGAGGACCCCGTGGTCGTGGTCCTCACCCCCGGGGTGTTCAACTCCGCCTACTTCGAGCACGCCCTGCTCGCGGGCCTGATGGGCGTGGAGCTCGTGGAGGGCCGCGACCTCGTGGTGCGCGGGGACAGGGTCTACATGCGCACCACCGACGGCGAGCAGCGGGTGGACGTGATCTACAAGCGCATCGACGACGAGTTCCTGGACCCGCTGCACTTCCGCCCCGACTCCGTGCTGGGCTGCTCCGGGCTGGTCAACGCCGCCCGCGCCGGCAACGTGACGATCGCCAACGCGGTGGGCAACGGCGTGGCCGACGACAAGCTCACCTACTCCTACGTGCCCGACCTCATCCGCTACTACCTCGACGAGGAGCCGGTGCTGCCCAACGTGGACACCTACCGGCTCGAGGAGCCCGAGGCCCGCGCCTGGGTGCTCGAGCACCTCGAGGAGCTCGTGGTCAAGCCGGTCGACGGCTCCGGCGGCAAGGGCCTGGTCATCGGCTCCACGGCCACGGCCGCGGAGCTGGAGGAGCTGCGGGCGAAGGTGCTGGCCGACCCGCGCGGGTGGATCGCCCAGCCGGTGCTGCAGCTGTCGACCGTGCCCACGTTCGCCGACGGCGGCTTCGGCCCGAGGCACGTGGACCTGCGCCCCTTCGCGGTCAACAGCGGCGACGGGGTCTACGTCCTGCCCGGCGGGCTGACCCGCGTGGCCATGCAGAAGGGCTCGCTGATCGTCAACTCCTCCCAGGGCGGGGGGTCGAAGGACACGTGGGTGCTCGGCCAGCCGCAGACCCAGGACCTCGACCCCGGCCGGGAGCCGCCGGCCGACGTCGACGGCACCGTGCACACCTGGCCGGTCTCCGCGTCCTGGCAGGACGAGGGGGACACCGGGCAGGAGCAGCAACAGCAGCAGCAGGCCCCCGCCGCGGGGCCGGGGAAGGGGGCGCCGTGCTGAGCCGGATCGCGGAGTCGCTGTTCTGGATCGGGCGCTACGTGGAGCGCGCCGACGGCGTGGCCCGCATCCTCGACGTCCACCTGGAGCGGATCACCCAGCTGCCCGCGGCGGAGCAGGAGGCGGAGGTCCGCCGGATCATGGCCGTCATGGGCGTGGCGCCCGAGCACGGGGACTACGGCGTGGACTCGCTCGTCCACGAGCTGGCCTGGAACCGGGACTCGCCCACCTCCATCTCGGGGTCGCTGCACGCGGCCCGCGAGAACGCCCGCCGGGCCCGGGAGACCGTCTCCTCGGCCATGTGGGAGGCCCTGAACTCGACCCACTACGGGCTGGGCGGGCACCGCCGCGACGTCGTGGGCACCTTCCGCGTCTGCCACTGGGCGATCGAGCGGATGGCGACCGTGCGCGGGCAGATCCAGATGACGATGTCCCACGACGAGTCGTGGCTGTTCCTGGGTCTGGGCGCGGCCCTGGAGCGGGCCGACATGACCTCCCGGCTGCTGTGGACCCGCTCCACGACCGCGACCGAGGGCATGTCCTGGGTCTCGATCCTGCACTGCGCCGGGGCCTACGAGGCGTTCCTGCGCACCCGCTACGGGACCTTCAGCGACGAGTCGGCCACCCAGTTCCTGCTCCTGGACCGGCTCTTCCCCCGCTCGATCCTGCACGCGCTGACCACCGCCGAGGAGATCCTCGTGCAGATGGAGCCGGGGCTGCAGCGGGTCGGCTTCAAGGACGACGCCCGGCGGATCGTCGGCGAGGCCCGCACCGCCCTGGAGTTCCACCACGCCGAGGACCTCATGGCGGTGCTGCCCGGGCACCTCAACAACGTGCAGGCCGCCTGCGCCCGCGCCTCGGAGGCGGTGGGCGCGAAGTACTTCTCCCACGCCGTCGAGGACTCATGGTTCGGAGGGATCCTGTGACCCGCCTCACGATCGACCACGTCACCCGCTACGACTACGGGCGCTCCGTCTCGGCGTCCTACAACGAGGCGCGGATGACGCCGGTGACCGACGACGAGCAGGTGGTGCTCGAGGCGGAGCTGACGCTGAGCCCCGGCACGGCCACGGTCAGCCACTACCGCGACTACTGGGGCACCCGGGTGACGGCCTTCGACGTCCAGGGCCGCCACCACCACCTGGAGGTCCGCTCCGCGGCGACCGTCGAGGTGCACCGCCCGCCCCCCGGGCGCGCCCCGGACGGGCTCTCGTGGGAGGAGCTCGCCGTGCCGGAGGTCCTCGACGCGGTCTCCGACCACGTGCCGCAGACCGCGCTCACCCGGCTGGGCCCGGAGCTGGAGGCCGTCGCCGAGCACGTGCGCGCGGGCGCGGCCGACCCGGCGGCGGCGGTCGCGGCCGTCTACGCCCGGATCGCCGGGCACATGCGCTACGCCCCCGGGGTGACCGGGGTGCACACCGACGCCGAGGCCGCCTGGCGCGAGGGCAGGGGGGTCTGCCAGGACCTCGCCCACGTGGCGATCGGGATGCTGCGCCACCTCGGGGTGCCGGCCCGCTACGTCTCCGGCTACCTCCACCCCGACGCCGGGGCCGAGGTGGGGGCCACGGTGCAGGGGGAGTCCCACGCCTGGGTCGAGTCGTGGAACGACGGCTGGTGGGCCTACGACCCGACCAACCACACGGCGCTGACCGACTTCCACGTCACCGTGGCGCGCGGGCGCGACTACACCGACGTGACCCCGCTCAAGGGCATGCTCACCGGCGGCGGCGGGGCCACGGAGCTGGCCGTGACCGTCGCGGTCACGCGCCGGGCCTGACCGGTCCCCTCGCACGCCGACGGCGGGCCGTCCTCCCGGGAGGGGGTGCGGCCCGCCGTCGTCCTCCCGCCCCGGCGGGGCGGGACCGGTGCCGAGGGGTCAGGGGCTCAGCGGTCGAAGCGGTGGTTCTTCGGGGCGACCGTCAGCCCGGAGGGGGTGACGGTCAGCCCGCGGGCCCGGTCCTCCTCGTGGTCCACCCCGACGCGCACGCCCGGGGGCACCACGACGTTCTTGTCGAGGATGCAGCGCTCGACGACGGCGCCCTCGCCGATGCGCACGTTGTCCATGAGCACCGACTGGGCCACGGTGGCGTCGTTCTCGACGTAGACCTTGGGGGAGAGCACCGACTCGCGCACCCGCCCGCCGGTGATGAGCACCCCCGCGGAGAGCATCGAGTCGGTCGCGACCCCGCCCTCGCCGTGCGGGCCGCGCACGAGCTTCGCCGGCGGGGCCTGGATGCCGTAGGTGTAGATCGGCCAGGAGTAGTTGTAGAGGTTGAACACCGGCAGCGGCCGGATCAGGTCCATGTGCGAGTCGTAGTAGGAGTCCAGGGTCCCGACGTCGCGCCAGTACTGGCGGTCCCGCTCCGTGGAGCCGGGCACGTCGTTGTGCGTGAAGTCGTAGACGGCCGCCTCGCCCCGGTCGGCGAACCAGGGCATGATGTCCCCGCCCATGTCGTGGGCCGTGTCCTCGCGGGCCTCGTCGGCGCGCAGGGCCTCCACGAGGGCGTCGGTGTCGAAGACGTAGTTGCCCATCGAGGCGAGGAACGCGTCGGGGTCGTCCGGCAGCGGCGCGGTCGAGGACGGCTTCTCCACGAAGCGGGTGATGCGGGTGACGTCCTCGGGGTCCGTCTCGATGACGCCGAAGGAGGTGACCATCTCCATCGGCTGGCGCACCCCGGCCACGGTCGCCCGCGCCCCGGAGGAGACGTGGAAGTCGACCATCGCCGAGAAGTCCATCCGGTAGACGTGGTCCGCGCCCACCACGACGACGATGTCCGGCTTGGCGTCGTCGATGAGGTTCATCGACTGGTAGATGGCGTTGGCCGAGCCCAGGAACCAGTCCTTGCCGCGACGCTGCTGGGCCGGGACCGTGGTGACGTAGTTGCCCAGCTGGGTGGACAGCCGCCAGGTCTCCGAGACGTGGCGGTCCAGGGAGTGGGACTTGTACTGGGTGAGGACCACGACCTGCAGGTAGCCGGAGTTCACGATGTTCGACAGGGCGAAGTCGATCAGCCGGTAGCTGCCGCCGAACGGGACGGCCGGCTTGGCGCGGTCCTCGGTCAGCGGCATGAGGCGCTTGCCCTCCCCTCCGGCCAGGACGATCGCGAGTACCTTCTTACGGTGGGGCATGGGAACCTCTCTGACGTCGTCGGCAACGGGTCCGGCCGGACCGGTCGGTGCTGGCCTCATTGTGTCTTAAGGGACGCCCGCGCGGGCGAGCGGCGGCACACGGGTTTCGTCGTGGGGCGTCACTCCCGCGCCGCGCCCGCCCGCCCGCCCCTGCGGGCGGGGCCCCTGCAGTACGCTCGGGAGCGTGCGAGTCGATATCTTGTCCAAGGAGTTCCCGCCCGAGATCTACGGCGGCGCCGGAGTCCACGTGTCCGAGCTCTCGCGGGTGCTGGCCCCGCTGGTCGACCTGCGGGTGCGCTGCTTCGGCGCACCCCGCGAGCCCGAGGTCGCCGGCGCGAAGGTGCAGGCCTACCCGGTCCCGGCGGAGCTGTCCGGGGCCAACGCGGCGATCCAGACCCTCGGCGTGGACCTCGCCATGGTCGGGGACGTCGCCGGGGCCGACCTCGTGCACTCCCACACCTGGTACGCCAACATGGCCGGGCACCTCTCCGCGCTGATGCACGGGATTCCGCACGTGCTCTCCGCCCACTCCCTCGAGCCGCTGCGGCCGTGGAAGGCCGAGCAGCTCGGCGGCGGCTACGCCGTCTCCTCGTTCGTGGAGCGCACCGCCTACGAGTCGGCGGCCGCGATCATCGCCGTCTCCGACGGGATGCGCGAGGACATCCTGCGCTCCTACCCGGCGGTGGACCCGGCGCGGGTGCGCACCGTGCACAACGGCATCGACGTCGCCCAGTGGTCCCCGGACCGGGACACCGACGTCCTGGAGTCCTACGGCATCGACCCGCAGCGGCCCTCCGTGGTCTTCGTCGGCCGGGTGACCCGTCAGAAGGGGGTGCCCTTCCTTCTGCGCGCCGCCGCGCGCCTGCCCGAGGACGTCCAGCTCGTGCTGTGCGCCGGGGCCGCCGACACCCCCGAGCTCGGTGCCGAGGTCAACGCCCTGATCGCCGACCTGCAGGCCACCCGGTCCGGGGTGGTGCTCATCGAGAAGATGCTGCCGCGCCGGGAGATCGCCCAGATCCTCTCCCACGCCACGGTCTTCGCCTGCCCCTCGGTCTACGAGCCGCTGGGCATCGTCAACCTCGAGGCGATGGCCTGCGGCACCGCCGTGGTCGCCTCCGCGACCGGCGGGATCCCCGAGGTCGTCGACGACGGCGTCACGGGCCGGCTCGTGCCCCTCGAGCAGGTCCAGGACGGCACGGGCACGCCGCTGGACCCCGAGCGGTTCGTCGCCGACTTCGCCGCCGCCCTCACCGAGGTCGCCGCCGACCCGGCCCGCGCCGCCGCGATGGGCGAGGCCGGGCGCCGCCGGGCCGAGGAGCACTTCGCGTGGGAGTCGATCGCCGAGCGCACCCTGGAGGTCTACCGCTCGGTGCTGTGAGCGTCCCCGCCCGGATGAAACCGCCCGCACGGTGTGGTAGATTATTCCTCGTTGCGTTCAGGACGGACGGCCCCGGAAGGGTCCGGACGAGGTCCTGGATCCACTCGCGCGGGTGGCGGAATAGGCAGACGCGCTAGCTTGAGGTGCTAGTCCTCGTATTAGAGGGTGGGGGTTCAAGTCCCCCCTCGCGCACGATGCGATGTCCCAGGACATCGGAGAACACCCCGGACCCACGGTCCGGGGTGTTTTTCCGTCCCCGGGTGCTGGTCGAGGGATCGTGGCCGGTAGTCGCGGGCTGGGTCGAGGACGACGTTCCGGAGGACGAGTCCGGTGGCCGGGTCGACGGTCAGCTCGTGCCGGCCGTGGAGGAACATCGTGACGGGGGTCCGGGCGTAGGCCCGCCCGATGCCGATGTGGTGCCGCCTCGAGTGCAGGCGCACGCTGACGCGGCCGGTCCTGTCGACGCGGTCGGTGCGGATCCGCCACCCGGTCGGCGCACCGGTGGGCGTGGCCCTGGGCAGGGCGCGGTGGGCGGTGTCGGAGGTGGTCCGGTCCAGGGCGCGGTGGGGGCGGAACGGCCCTCCCCTCATGTGTGCGGACGGACACAGGGCGCGGCCCGTGCCTACGCTGAAGCCCACGGAGCGAGGGCAGGGGGGACGAGTGGAGTCCGAGGAGAACGGTGTCGAGCCTGCCGGTGCGCCGAGGCACCGCTTCAGGTGGCTGTGGTGGGTCGCCGCGTGGTTCCTGTGGACCTTCCTCGGCGACGAGCTCCTCGAGGCGGTGTGGAGCTGGCTGATCGCCGTCGGCGGGTACGGACTGACGAACGCCGTGTCCGGTCTGCTCGCCTTGTCGATCTGCTTCGTGGTCCTCATCCGCACCCGGGTCCGGCACCGGCAGCTGGAGACGCAAGGGGATCCGGAGCCGCTGCCGGCGACCACCGACTACGTCACCACGGCCCTGCCCATGGTGGTGCTGTGCTGGCTGGTCGGGGTGGGGGCCTGGGGGGTGACCGTGCTGCTGGTCGCCCTCGCCGGGTTCGGCTCGGCCTGGGTGCTCGGGCCGATCATCGGCACGGCCTTCATCCTGGGCGCCCGGATGGAGAGCGCCCACGCCCGGACGATGGATGCCCGGCGTGGGATGCCGCCAGCCGCTGCGGCCCGCACGTGAGGGGCCGGCCGGGCGTCATCGCTGATGTCCAGGACGTGCCGGCGGTGGCTGTCTCGGGCGGGGCTCAGAAGATCGTGGGACGGGCCGGGTCGACGTCGTGGACCGGCTGGCAGCGGTGGTTCCCGGGCCTGTGGTTCGTCGCCCTGGCCGTCGTCGGCGTGACCGGCGCCCGTACCCGCGCGCGCTCCGGGCCACGGACATCCGCCGCGGACGACCCCCGGCGCCGCTGAACGGTCGAGGAGACGCCATGCAGGACGAGACCGACCCGGTCCGGTTCACCGTGCAGGGCCAGGAGTTCACCGTCCGGGCCCGGGCCGGCGAGCCGGGGGTCCACGACTACTCCTGGACCGACCACCCCGAGGGCTACGGCTTCACCTCCGCCGGCAACCCCTCCCACCCAGTGAGTCGCGAGGAGATGGAGCGCGACATCATCTCCTTCCTGGCCGAGATCAACCCGGAGACCGGGTTCCTCGACTGACTCGCCGACCACGGCGCCGCCGATGAGATGACGCCGCTCGGCACCGGCTCGTGTCACGATGCGGGCAGCAGCATGACCGTGCAGGAGGGGGGCATCGTGCGTGGCGAGGTGCTCGGGGTCTGCGCCGGTGTGGTGGTGGTAACCCTGGGCATGTGGATCATCTGGATGTTCCGCGGGGTGTTCCCGATCTGGATCCTGTTGCTGGGGCTCGCGTTCCTCATCGGTCGTCCGGTGCTGGACTGGCTGGAGTGGCGGATCCGGACCCACGAGCGAGACCGCCGCGACGAGGAGTAGCGCTCAGTGCCAGCCGGTTCCGGCCTGTCGAACGCCCGGGGTCCGTCATGAAGCGCCGGGGAGTCGTCGTCGTGGGCGGGTGGTCAGGCGTCCTGGGCCTCGAACTCGGCGATCTCGTCCTCGGAGTAGTAGGTGCAGGCGGCCTCGCGCAGATCGAACGTGGCCCGCATCAGCAGGCCGTGGCCCTTGCGGTGCGGGGGACCGGTCGGACGTCATTGCTGATGTGCAAGACCTGCTGGCGGCAGTCGTTGCGGGCGCCCGGGTCAGAACAGCGTGCACGCACAGCGGCACGTCGCACCAGTACAGGGCAGTCTGGTCGGCGATCGCCTCCAGTCCGCCGTGGACGGTGGCCAGGGCGAAACCGTGGGCGGAGACGACCTTCTGGTCGGTACCCGTGGTGAACCGGAAGCGCCCGTACCCGTCGTCGCTGAACGCTCCTCTCCAATGACCAGCATGCCTGCTCGGTCGGGCCCCCGGGCACGTGAGAGCAGAATCTCTCGACGTCGGCCGGTTCACCGCATCCTCCGTTGCGCCACATCGGCTCCGCGGCCGGTTCTGGTGCCGAGTGTGGCAAGACCACCAGGCCGCAGGGTGCAGGCGTTCGCCATGGCACCGACTCGGGCCCGAGTGTGACGGGTCCGCCGGGGGTGACGATAACGATCACGCGGCCAGCCGCCTGCTGTCCGCGTCCTTGACCGGGCGGGCCGGTCACACTGGAGCCCCGGGCGCCGTCCGGTGACGCCCGCGGCACCGCTTCCATCCGCTGCACCCGCCGGAGGTCCGCAGCCCGGCTTTCTCCTCGGCGCCCGACTCCCAGGACTGATCATGGACACGACCCACCGCGTCATCGCCGCGACCGCCTCACTTCTGCTGGCCGTGGTCGCACCGGCCAGCGCCGCCGAGCTCACGCCGCCACCCGAGCCACCGGCCGAGAATGAGTTCCCGCCGGCGAGCACGCACGGGAAGTTCGTGCCGCTGCCCGCGGAGTTCTTCGCGACCGACACCGTTCCGCTGTGCGGCTCGGAGCTCACCATCGCCGCTGATGACGGCGGCACCGGCCAGTACCGCGCCCTGGTGACGGACGAGGGGGACACCGTGGTCGAGTACCGCGGGGATCTCACCGTGGACATCACCCGGGCATCCGACGGGGCGACGCTGGAGGACGTGCTCCTGGACGGGCGGGCGATCGAGACCTACGACGCCGACGGTGTGACCGCCACCTTCGACTACACCGGGCCGTCGATGGTGGTCGCCGTGGACGAGATGGACGTGCAGGCGATGGAGGAGGCCGGGCTGCCGCAGGCGTTCATCTACCTCTCCGGACGCCTCTCGAGCACCATCACCCTGGAGTCGGCACCGGTGCCCGGCCAGCAGCCACCGCCTGCGGTCTCGGTGGAGATCACCGAGAACACCGCGGAGTACGTCTTCGACCTCTGCGACCTGCTCGACCAAGCGACCCCAGAGGCCATCCCCGCCCCGTAGCCGACCACCAGCATCTGGCCTCGCCATCAAGGGCGGGGCCACCCCGACCGGGAGAGGAACCCGTCATGAGCGACACCCACACCAGCAGCAGTGGCACCGGCCCCGTCAGCGCAGCGACCGGAGATCGCCGGCGGCTGGTCGAGCGGGCCATCGCAGCGCTCAACGCCCACGACACCGCGGCGTTCGCCGCGACCTACAGCCCGGATGCTGTCGTCCACACCTCCGCCAATCCGGAGCCGGTGCGCGGGACGGAGGCCATCGCGCAGGACACCGAGCACTGGATCACCGCAATGCCGGACATGGCGATCGAGATCGAAGAACTGGTCGTGGACGGGGCCACCGTGGCGATGCGGCTGCTGTTCACCGGCACCCACACCGGACCTCTCACTTCCTCTGCCGGCGAGGTGCCGCCCACCGGGAGGACGGTGTCGGTCCCCATGGCCGTCTTCAACCGGAACGACGAGAACGGGCTGACCGAGGTGGAACACCGCTACCTGGACCTGGCCGACATGGCCCGGCAGCTCGGACTCGCGTGACCGGAAGAACCAGCGGTCACCCCGTTCTCCGTGCTGGACTACCGGGGTGTCCGTCGGCTCGGCTGGGCGATCGGGCCTTCTGGGCTTCGAGCCCGGCGAGCTCCACCTCGGTCCTCCGGCACCCGTCACAGGAGCGAGTTCTCGGCGCTGATCACGCCGTCGGGGGACTGGGCCCGGATCAGGGTCGAGGTGCAAGCGGTCATCGGTCGTCTCCTCGGTGGTGACGGGTATGGCAGCGAACACCGCATCGGCCGGTGCCCAATCGTGGGGGTAGGTCCGCTGCGTGCAGGGGCCTTGCCGCACGAGGCCGCCTGCCGGCGCCCGAGTGCCGTGCCGGTAGACCGGTCCTGGGCAATTGCGCGGTGGAAGTGCTCGTGGTCCAGAGCGGACTCCCCGGGCGGACCGCCTGGCTCCTGGCAACAAGATCTGTCGATTCTTGTGCTCCGGGTCGATGTCCGCCGAATGGTCTGAGAAGTCATTTCATAGTGCGGTGAGCCGTCGATGGCAGATCAGTCTGCAGGCCAGTTCCAGGAGCCCGAGGTGGAGGTCGGCCCGACGCTCCCACGAGTCCGGAGTCGCTCGCAGGAGAGCAGCCAGGCGAAGCCGCGCTGGACCACCCAGCGGCGCTGGCCCTGCCCGGAGCCGTGAGCGACTCCGCGGCGGGCGATGCGCGGGGTGATCTCGTGGGCGTGCAGCAGTCGCCGGTACTTGCCGTGGCCGTAGCCACGGTCGGTCACCAGTTCCCGGGGTTGTCGCCGGGGTCGGCCGCTGAGTCCGCGGATCGGCGGGTTGGAGCCGACCAGGGGCAGCTCGTGGGCGACGTCGTTGCGGTTGCCGCCAGAGAGGCGGACCTGCAGCGGGATGCCGTTCGCCTCGACAGTCAGGTGGTGCTTGGAGCCGGGCCGGCCGCGATCGACGGGGCCGGGGCCGATGTGGTCCCTCTCTTGAGGGCCCGCACGTGCGAGTTGTCCACCGCGCACCGGTCCAGGTCCAGTGCCCCGGCTGCGTGCAGCTCGGCCAACGGCATCTCGTGCGCCGCCGGCCACACTCCAGCCTCCGTCCAGTCCCTCCTGTGCCGCCAGCACGTCACCCCAGAGACCCGGGACTGATTCTGGGGCAGCTGGTTCCAGCCGAGCCCGGTCTCGGGCACGAACACAATCCCGTTCAGGACGGCCCAGTCGTGGGCCGGCTCGCGCCCGGGGTGCTGGTCGCGCCGAGGTGATCGTACTGGCAGCAGGGGTTCGACTCGCTCCCACAACGAGTCCGGCACGAGATCCCCCATCATGCCCACCAGGGTCGCCGGGGACCCCGTCAGCGTTCAACTGCGACGTGGCACTCATTCTGGAATGATCTCCAAGCCTTCTGACCGGGCTGGGCGTGACGATCACCGAGGAGCTCTTCGAAGCGGCCTGGGAACGCGGGGTGAGGACGGTCATCACCGCCCCGCGCGTCCCGGACGCCGCGCTGACCGACTGGCTGGACGTCACGCACACCGGCCGGCTGGTGGAGCTGACCTTCGTCGAGGCGAGCCGCACGAGCGGCTGAGGGCCGTCACGAAGCGACGGACGGTCACGGTTGCGTCGCTTCTCCCACCCTTTCGTTGCGAGTGCGAACGCCGGGTCGCATGCTGATTGCGTCTGCACAACGCAGGAGGCGGTCGTGAGGACGACAGACCCGCACTACGGCGCCACGGGAGGCTGACATGGGTGGACGAGGACGAGCGGTCTGGGGCGTTGCCGCAGCAGGACTTCTGGTCCTGGCCGGAGGGACGCCCGCGCAGGCGGCGGGGCAGGGAGCGGTCACCGCAGGGAACCAGCCGTACGAGGTGGAGACCTGCTACGACGACATGCTGGGCAACAAGCTGTGCACCACGCTGGAGGGCCGGGCCCTGCAAGTGGTGCTGCCCAACGGCCGGCAACTGAACCGGGACAAGGGCACGCACACCTCCGAGGGGTACACCTGGGACGGGTTGTACTACCGTGAGGCTGGCACCCATCACTCCTTCACGGTCTACGAGCAGTACATCTCGCCGTGGGAGTGGGACGACCAGGTCACCCGGGTGGATGCGACCACCACGCTGAGCTTCGAGAACGGGGACGTTTGCGTCATCAGCCAGACGTTCGTGCAGGTCGACGGGCAGGCGCGCAACGGCAGCTCCGAGGTCGTGTGCAACTGAGCGGGCCGCGGCACCCGGACCGACGGGCGCCGAGACGGGCCGGTCAGCCGGCGGCCAGCTGGTGCGTCCGCGACTCGACCGTGGCGGCGATGGTGTCCGGGGCCGCCGCGGACCGGTCGTGGATCCGCGGGCCGGGAGTGTCCTGGTCGTAGTTGCGGTCGAAGACGATGTGCTGCCACATCGGGGTCGTCCGCCCGGTGCTCTTGTCCTTGTCGTCCACCAGTACGGCCCCGCGCAGCGTGGTGTTGTCGTGGGCGAGCACGAGCTTGTCGTGCCAGTCGTAGCCGTAGTGCTCGGCCACCCAGTGCACCTTGGCGGAGTGGGCCGTCGTGTTGGCGAGCATGGCGGTGGAGGCGGAGAGGACTTCCCCGACCGCGGCATGCAGCTGCTGCACCGCCTCGATGCACCCGTCCTCGGGGCCCAGTAGGCGGTAGAGGTCCGGGTGGTTCGTCGCCGTGGCCACCAGCTCGTCGCGCACCGGGTCCCCGGTCATCATCTCCCGGGCGGCGTGCTCCGGGGCCAGCGGGCTGGCCAGACCGGCCTCGGAGGGCGAGCAACCGGTGAGCGCGAGAGCGGTCAGCGTCGCGGCGGCGACACGGCGAACGGGGCGGATGGAACTCTTCACAGCGCCGTCTGTTCCGGGGTCGCGGACGGGCGCGGGGACGGTGGCGCAGGCGCCTCCGGTGAGGACGGCGTACTCGGTGCTTGCCTTCATGGCGGGGCTCCTTCTCGGAGGAGCTGGGCTCGGCGTGCTCGCCGGGCGGGTGCACCTCATGTGTGCGGAGTCGCACCCTCATCGTTCACCCGGCTCAGAGGGCGGTGAGGAGCACGCTGGTGGCCAGCGCCAGCATCATCAGCGCGGTGGCCCCGTCCAGGACCTGCCAGGTGATCGGGCGGGTGAAAGCCGGCCGCAGCACCCCGATGCCGAACCCCACTGCCAGGAACCACAGCGCGCTGGCGGTGATGGCTCCGGCGCCGAACCACCACTGGTTCCCCGCCCCGCAGGAGGTCGCGGCAGTACCGAGCACCAGCACGGTCTCCAGGAGCACGTGCGGGTTCAGCCAGGTGATCGCGGTGATCGCCAGCGCGGTCCGTCCTGCCCCGCTGAGACATCGACCGGTGGTGGCGGCCAGGGCGGCAGAAGGATGCACGGCCCGGCGGGCCGACAGGCCTGCGTATCCGTAGAGGAACCCGGCGCCACCGACGGCCAGGGCGGTGGGAACCCAGGGGTGGGTGGTGAGGATCTGGCTCATCCCGGTGATCCCGGAGCCGATCAGCAGCGCGTCGGAGACGATGCAGATGCCGACGACGAGTCCGACGTGACGGTGGGCCAGGCCCTGGCGGATGAGGAAGGTGTTCTGCGCTCCCAGGGAGGTCAGCAGCGCGAGGTTGGCCCCGAAGCCGAGCAGCGCCGCGGCGGTGACGGTGGTGGCAGGCATGGCAGGGACCTTCCGCAGGCGCACAGGACGCAGCGACGACCGAGAGGGGAGCCGTCACCTGCGATGTGGGCTGGACCCGCGCAGCACGGGACGGACCCGGGGGGTCCCCGGCCGTGCCGACTGTGGCGACGACTGGTGCGGCGACGGTGGCGCCGGCCGACCTTGACCGGCAGCAGCACCTCCGCCGAGACTTGGCTCGTGCAATACTCCCCTGGGGAGCATGAGGGCTTCATGGTGCTCCCACTAGGAGGAATGGGTCAATGGATGCGCCGAAGATGACGACGACCTCGTACGCGATCCTGGGTCTGCTGGCGATCAAGCCGTGGTCCACCTACGAGCTGGCCCAGCAGGTGCACGTGCGGATGCGCCGGTTCTGGCCCCGGGCCGAGAGCAAGCTCTACGAGGAGCCGAAGAGGCTGCTGGCCCGCGGGCTGGCTGCCGCCGAGAGCGGCCGGGTCGGCAAGCGGAAGCGGACCCTGTACTCGGTCACCACTGCGGGCCGGGCCCAGCTGGGCCGGTGGCTGGCCGAGCCGGGTGGGGCGCCGGTGCTGGAGTTCGAGGCGCTGCTGAAGGTCTTCTTCGCCGAGCACGGCACGAAGGCCGACCTGCTGGCCACTCTCGCCGCCGTGCAGGACTGGGCCGCTCAGCAGCTGGCGGAGGACGCACGGACCGCGGACCGCTACCTCACCGGCGACGGCCCGTTCCCCGCGCGGGGCGCCCATCTGGTGCTGGTGGGGAGGTTCCTGTCCGACTTCGCCGACATGACGGGGCGGTGGGCTCAATGGGCGGCCGAGGAGGTGCGGCAGTGGCCGCCGGACCTCGGGAAGGCAACCGCGAACCAGGAGGCCTTGACCGAGATCGCTCGGCGCAAGCCGCACTGGTGACCGCAGCGCCGCAGCTGCCCGGGGTGGCCTACCGGTCAGCGGCGGCCGGGAGCATCACCGGGTGGGCGTTCAACGGCGCAGGCTCGAGGACGCGGTGGGTGACGGTCGAGGACCTGCGTCCGGCGCGCCTCAGCTGGCGGCGGGGAGCCGTCGGACCATGGCCACGCTGCTGCCGGGGACGATGCCGTACAGGAACGCCCCGACCGTCTCGAAGCCGTGCTCCTGAACAGCCTGGGCGATCTCCACCTGCCCCTCGTCGGCGCCGGTGAAGCCGGTGACGGTGCCCGCGGCGAAGACCGGCCCGGAGCCCGTCTCGGACTCCACGACCTTCCACCGGGTCGGGCCGGTGAACCCGGGTCCGGCGTCCTCGCCCCACTCCACCACCAGCGCGTAGAGCGTGTCGGTGCCCTCCTCCAGCTCCTCGATCGCGCGCCGCACGCTGCTGCGCAGCACATGGATGTCCCCGCCGCACTCCTGCTCCAGGTGCTCGCGCAGGAAGACCAGCAGGGCGTCGTGGTCAGGCATGGGCTCCTCCTTCGGTTCCACCACGGGGTCTATGGCACCCGATGGTAGATCGGCTCCGCACCGAGCAGAACAGGCCCGGCCGGAGAGACTCAGCCGGTGGGGGCGCGGTAGCGCCGTCGCCACAGCGTGAGCCCGGCGACGGCCCCCTGCCCGGCCAGGACGATGAAACCGTGGAGCCCGTCGGTGACCTCGATCTCGGCCACGGCCCCCTCTCGCCGGGCCGACACGAGACGGAGGTCCGGGTCGGTATGGGAGAGGTCCGGCAGGCAGGCGTCGAGGTCGTCGAGGATCTCGACCCACACCTGGTGCCCGTCCGGGGCGTCGGGGTAGGTCTGCGGGTCCGACCCGGCCGGCGGTGCGAGACGACCGGCCGAGAGCAGCTGCGCGGTGCAGGCCCGGTCGGCGTCGTATGGGATCGTCACCGTGGCCCCGGAGGTGCACCGGACCGCGGCCGTGTCCGGGTCCGGGGCGACGACCGCGGTGCGGGGGCGCGACCGGGCCTGCTCCACCGCCGCCGGCTGGTGGAGAAAGGTCCAGGCGACGGGACGGGTGTTCATGGGCACCTCGGATGTGCAGGGCGTTCTGCACGAAGTCCGGGCGCTTGGCCGGGAACCCCTGACAGTACGTCGTCGTCACCCCGACAGGGCGCCTGTCCGACGTGTTCGTGCGGACGTCGACGCCGGTGATCGAGGCGCCCGCCGCAGTTCCGACGGACGCGCACACCCGACCGCGAGCTGTGTGATCCCCCGCGGTCGCCGAGCCGGCCTCAGCGGCGGTGGAACCAGCCGCGGTGCCGGCTCTCCGGTGCGGCCCGGTGCGTGCCGTCGCCGTGGTGCCGGCCGCCGGGATAGAGGGTCCGCGCCTCGGCCAGCTTCTCCTCCCGCAGCGCTGCCGCGATCGCCGGGAACGACACCGCGGCGGACGAGGTGCTCAGCCGGTGCTCGCCCGCGGCGGTGACCGTCCACCCGGTGCCGGCCTCCAGCAGCGACCGGTGCTTGGTCCGGTAGTAGTCGTCGCTGACCTCCAGGGCGGTGCCGGCGGCCCCGCAGGCGGCGGCGAGCAGGTGGAAGTGGAACCGGGTCGTCAGCCACGTCTGCCCGGGGCGCGCCGGGAAGCCCTCGAGCCACACCTGGGTGAACGGCACGAAGTGCTCGGCGGGGATCAGGTCGGCCAGCTGCTCGAAGCCGGTCCGGTCCGCCCCGGGGATGGCCTCCAGGTAGCGCACCGTCCGCCCGGCCAGCGGGCCCTCCAGGGCGGCGCGCACCGCGGCGACCGCGGCCTCGGCGGCGCCGGGGGAGGAGGTGTCGGACTGCAGGCACACCCACACGTCCCTGTCCGGCTCCCCGTCCTGCACCGGGTGCCCGGTGAAGCCGGGGACGGCCTCCAGGCCCAGGAAGGCGTCGTCGGGGCCCTGGGCCACCCCGGCCAGCTCGGCGCTGGGGGCGTCGCGGACGGTCGCGTGGTCGAAGGCCGCCAGCGCTTCGCGCACCGCGGTCCCGTCGGCGGCGGGGAACAGGCCCAGGCCGGTGGCGTACAGCTCGGCGCCGGTGAGCTCCTTGAGCCGGCGCGCCGCGCGCAGCAGCCCGGCGTGGTGGGGCCAGATCGCGTTGATGTAGCCGCCGCCGAGCAGGTGCACGGAGCCCGCCCGGCGCAGGGCCAGCAGCCCGAGGTCGTAGCGCGGGGAGCCGAGGTCGGTGATCACCCGGTCGATGTGGGCGCCGGCGGTCACCGGGTCCATGGCGGTCGTGTCGACGATCAGGCGCCACAGCGTGTCGGTGAACCGCACCCGCGGGTGCAGCGAGCCGACGAGGTGGGCGGCCTGGCCGGGGTTGGTGCAGTCCAGCCACACCTCGGCCTCGGGGTGGACGGCGGCCAGGTGGCGCAGCCAGGCGGCGGCGATGAACTCGTCCCCGAAGTTCGGGTGGCCGGTCGGGGCGACGAGGTAGAGGACCGGGGCGGACGGGGGCTGCTCGTGGTGGGATGTGCGCGGCATCAGCCCAGGCTATCGGCCGGTCGAGCCCGGAGCCGTGGGGATGGTCAGCCGGCCTCGAGCAGGGCGACGTGCACCTGGCTCCTGCGCTCCGCGCACCCGTGCGAGGCGATGTCCGCCCAGAGGCCACCGGTCAGCCCCGTTCCCCACACGTCGTCGGCGCCCGCGGCAACGACGGTGTGGGAGTCGGCACGGCAGTGGCCGTGCGGGGCCGGCGGAGCCCGACGGTCGTCGACGCCGTGGATCCCTTGCCGGACGCCGTGGCGCAGCCGGTCGGTGTGAGTGCGGCCCGGGACGGGAGGACGAGGGCGCGGCGGACAACAGGACCCATGGGCAGGTGCGAAGGCCGACGACGCGGCGCCGTGCCGGTCTGCCCGCACTTGCGAGCCCTCCCGATCGTGCCTGTGTACGGTGACGAACAGGGGCCGCGCCCTCAGCGGCCCACGACGAGAGGAACCCAGGATGTCCCCCCGCACCCTGATCACCCGCGGCCTGGCCGCCACCGCGCTGGCCACCACCATGGCGATCGCCGGGATCGCCCCGGCCTCGGCCTACAGCGCCACCGTGTACTACTTCGCCACGAAAGCTCGTTGCGAGGCGCAGCAGCCGGCCTACAAATCCAGCTGGACCAGCGTCTCCACGTGCCAGCCCAACGGCGGCGGATGGTCGTTCCGGGTGGTGTACTACAGCTGATGTCCGCTCAGGAGACGGTGCGCAGCTGGGTCCAGTCGGTGGTGCAGCGCGGGGAGAGGTCTTCCTGCTGATTGCGCCACGGCGTCGGCGCCGCACGAGCAGAGAGGGACTCGCCGATGAGCGCACCCCGCGTTCCCCCGCGCCCGAAACCGACCACCCGGTTGAGCCGGACGGGGGAGACGCTGCTGACCCACGCCCGCCGCGCCTGGCCGGGGATCCGCCGGGAGGTGCTGCCGGCGCTGCTCGTCTTCTGGGTCAACCTCGTCGCCTGCGGCCTGGTGTTCGCCGCCCTGGAGCCCGACGACGACTGGTTCCTGGGCCTGTACTGGTCGGCGGTCACCGGCTCCACCACCGGCTACGGCGACGTGCTGCCGCAGAGCACGGCCGCGACCGTGCTGACGATCTACGCGATCGCCTCCTCCTGGTTGCTGAACCTCGTCGTGGCCACGCTGCTGATCAAGAACGGCATCCCCGAACCCCACCTGTTCACCGACGCCGAGCAGCGCCACGGCCAGGCCCACGACGCCGTGCAGACCGCCCACGCCCACTACCAGACCGCCATGCTCGAGCGGCTCTGCCGGCAACGGACGGACGCCGATCCGCACACGGACCCGGCCTACCGGCAGCTGCGGGACGCCGAGGAGCGGCTGCACGAGGCCGAGGCGGCTCTGCACGACGAGCAGCACGAGCGCGGTGAGGCCTGGGCGCCCGGCGTGCACTGACCGGCAGGGCGGTTTCCCCTCCTTCCCGTCCTCGGCCTGCGCCGTCGTCCGTGGAGCTCCGCGCCGCCGAGAAAGTGGATCACCTGTCCCGCGTGCCGCAACGCCGGGACGCAGCACGGCCTGTGCGCAGGTGTGCGCCAGGGCGGCGGCGTCGATGCCGGCGGGCTATCTCGGGAGGTCGGTGCCGGCCTGTTCCTGGAGCCTCCCGGTGTGCCGGTGCCAGCGGTTCTCCAGCCGGACCGCATTCTCCAGCCAGCCGCCGGTGGCGGGGAAGGGGATGACCTCCTCGGTGGTCGCGAAGTACCCGAGCTGGGCCTCGGTGCTGAGGTAGGTCTCGCCCTTCCAGGACAGTGCGCGGGCGGTGTAGCCCAGCTCGACGCCGTGCTTGCGCAGCTCGGTGATCCAGGTGTCGACCGCGGGGTCCTGGTGCGAGGAGAAGGGCACGCTGGTGATCTGCCGGCGCCCGTCCTGGTCGAACAGCACGTGCAGGACCGGGGCCGACTCGGTGAGCGCCCCGCCGCCGTTCTGGGCTAGGATGATGCGGCGCACGGTCCGGTAGGAGGCTACGACGGAGGCCACGTCCGCCCAGGGGATGCTCCGGCGGACCGGGGCGTCGGCACCGACGGTGCTCCACTCGGTGGTCTCGATGCCGGCCTCGCGCAGGGTGCAGGTCGAGCGGTGGCGGGCGTGCCAGGCTCCACGCCGCACCAGGCCCACCGTCTTGACCAGGAGTAGGACTCCGGCCGCGACGAAGACCAGTGTGAACAGCAGCCACGGGCTCCGGAACGCGATCATAAGGTACACCGGAACGCCGACGAAGAGTCCGGCGAGAACCGCCAGGAAGAACAGGCCGACCACCGCGGCGCCGCGCCAGAACAGGTTCTCCCGCTGCTCCCCGAGGACGTGGACGACCGGGCTCCCGGTCAGGGAGGTCTCGGGCGCGGGGCGAGGGTCCGGGGTCACGTCGGTGTGCTCGCTCTCGTCACGTGGTGGCTGCGGCCGGGCGGGGTGCTCCGGGGCTCTCGGAGCCTATCGGCAAGCATGTCCGAGGAGCCGGAGACGGCCCGCGCCCGGGCGATGGACGCACGCCGGGGCGGCCCGCCGGCGCGTGGGACGATGCGGTGAGCACGACGGTCGAAGAGGAGGGGGCATGGTGAACCCGAGGACGCAGTGGGCGACGCCGGGACTGGCGGTGGTGCTGACGGCGGTGCTGTGGGGGGCACTGGGCGGCTGGCAGTGGTGGTTCCCGGGGCTGTGGTTCGCGGCCCTCGTCGTCGTCGGCCTGACCGGCACCCGGAACGGATCGCGGGGCAGGCCCCGGGAGCCCTCCGCGGACACTGCTCGGCCGTACTGAACGAGCGAGCAGGCGCCGGGCGGCGTGCCACAATGGAGGAGTTACGAAAGCAAACGACCTGCTCCACCCTCACCCCTGGAGGTCACCGTGAACCGCTCCTTCTCCGCCGGCGCCGCCGTCACCCTCGTCCTCGGCCTGATCCTGCTGTTCGCCGTCTCCGCGCAGAGCCTGTCGCTGGGGAGCTTCTCCATCGACCTGGGCGTCCTGGGGTGGATCCTCACGGTCTCCGGCGCCGTGCTGCTGGTGCTCTCGATGATCCCGCGGCGCACCCGCGCCCAGACCCGCCACGTGGACGCGGCCGGCCACGAGTCGGTCACCGACCGGGAGGCCCAGATCTGAGGCCGGTCGTCCGTGCCGGTTCCGCGCCGCCACCCGTCGTGACGGCCCCCGCGCCCCCGGGTGCGGGGGCCGTCACGGTCTTCCGCGGCTCCCGTGCGCCCGGAGGTCGTTCCCGACGGCCCGAACCGCTCGTGCGGGACCGCCCGGGGACGGTCGGCACCCCGGTCCGCTCCGTCGCGCCGCTCGGGCTCCGCATGCCGGCCGGGTCCGCGGAGCTGCAAGACTGGCGGGCATGACCGCAAGCGCTCTGCCGTACTGGCTGGAGGTCGTCCGCGCCCTGGGCGCCGGGACCGGGCCTACGACGGCACCACGAACCAGGATGCTCCGGCCGCGCCCCGGGCGCGCCGGCTGACCTGGATCGGACGAGGGGAGTGAACCCGATGGCGCAGAAGACCCCGCGGTACAAGGTCGGCCTCGACCACGCCTTCGAGGAGCTGGCCAGCCCGAACCCGGACGGCACCTACAGCGTGCGCATCCCGTCCGAGGGCGACCGCGTGATCGTGGTCCCCACCGAGTCCAGGGCGAAGGTCGTCGCCGAGGCCGAGGCGCTGCGGATCAAGCTCAGCCCGGCCGCCTGAGACCGGTCCTCCGCACGGGCGCACCGTCAGGCACGCCCGGGTCCGTGCCGGCGCCGCTGCCCCGCCGGCCCCGTCCCGCCGCTGCAGGACGGGCTGCGGCCGCCGTGCCCGGGCCGCAGGTCTACCCTGGTCGTGCCCCTGATCAGTGGACTGCCCCGGAAGGACGGTGGTTGCGGCATGGACTCCCCGTGGCCCGGCACGGACGCTGCGGCCGACGCACGCCGGGACGCCGACGAGAGGCCACCGGCGACGACGACCGGTGGCACAGCCGCTCAGCACGTCCCCCCGGGACGGGAGCCGCGGACGGCGGCCGAGCCCGACGCCGACCGGTGGCGGATCCTGGCGGTGCTGCTCGTGGCGATCTTCATGTCGCTGGTGGGGGTGAGCATCGTCAACGTCGGTCTCCCGTCGATCCAGGAGGGGCTGGGGGCCAGCCGGACCCAGATCCAGTGGGTGCTCTCCGGGTACGCGCTGACCTTCGGCGTGGTGCTGGTGGCGGCCGGGCGGGCGGGGGACATCTTCGGCCGCGGCTTCCTGTTCGTGCTCGGGGCCGCCGTCTTCACCCTCGCCTCGCTGGCAGCGGGCTTCGCCTCCGACCCGGCGGTGCTCACCGCCGCCCGGTTCGTCCAGGGCCTGGGCTCGGGACTGCTCAACCCGCAGGGGGTGGGCATGATCCAGCAGTACTTCCGCGGGGCGGAACGGGGCCGGGCCTTCGGGCTGTTCGGCAGCGTGGTGGGCATCTCCGTGGGCGTCGGCCCGCTGCTCGGCGGGCTGCTCATCCACCTGGGCGGTGCCGCCGAGGGGTGGCGCTGGATGTTCTTCGTCAACGTGCCGGTGGGTGTGCTCGCCCTGGCGCTGGCGTTCGCCTGGTTCCCGCGGCCGCTGCTGAGACGCGGGCACGGGCGGACCGCGGGGAAGGTCTTGTCCGAGCTGGACCCCGTCGGCGCCCTCCTGCTGGGGACGGCGGTCCTGGCCCTGCTGCTGCCGTTCATCGAGGCCAGGGCCGCGACCTCGGCCTGGTGGTGGGCGCTGCTGCCCGCCGGGGCGGCACTGCTGTCGGCCTGGCTGCTGTGGGAGCGCCGGTACAGGGCCGCCGGCCGCAGCCCGATGGTCGACCTGGCGATCTTCCGGGTCCGCAGCTTCTCCTACGGCTCGGCCCTCATCGGTCTCTACTTCCTCGGCGTCACCAGTGTGTGGGTGCTGCTCGCCCTCTACATGCAGCAGGGCCTCGGGCACACCGCGCTGGAGAGCGGACTGATCGGCCTGCCCAACGCCCTGGCCAGCGCCCTCGCCGCGAACTGGGCCGGGCGCCACGTGCTGCGCCTCGGCAGGGCGGTCGTGGTGGGCGGGATGCTCAGCGTGCTGCTCGGCCTGGCCCTCAGCGTGCTCGTCATCCAGCTCGAGGGCCGCGGGATCGGCAGCGAGTGGTGGCTGCTGGCCACCCTCGTCCTCGTCGGGCTGGGACAGGGTGCGGTGGTCAGCCCCAACCAGACCCTGTCCCTGGCGGAGGTCCCGCTGGAGTACGCCGGCAGCACCGGGGGGATCATGCAGACCGGTCAGCGCATCGGGACCTCGATCGGCATCGCCGTCGTCACCGCGGTGTCCTTCACCGTCCTGCCCACCGCGGGCTGGGCCCATGCGATCACCGCCGGCTTCGCGATGATCGCCGCCGTCATCCTCTGCGCCCTGGCCGTGGGCGTCGCCGACCTGCGCCACCGGCGCAGGGCCGGCGGCCACCCCGCCTGAGGCGGCTCCCGCGGGGGAACGGGCCCCGTCGTCGTCGGCACACCGGGTGCTGACGACGACGGGTCCCGTCGCCCCCGGGCCCTCGCCCCGTGGGCGCCGCGCATGTCCGGTCAGGCCCGCGCGGGCTCGACCACGGGGTAGTGCAGGGCCACCGCCCCGCCGGTGGCGTAGTTGGGCATGTCCGCCTGCAGGGCCGCCCCGGCGGCCGACGACAGGGCCCTGCCCATGGCCTCGGCGTCGGGGAAGTCGGCCTCGAAGACCGCGAAGTACGGGGAGTCGCCCTCGGCCGCGGCGACGTCGAGGCTGTAGCGCCAGGCCAGCACCTCCGGCAGGTCCTCCACCATGGGCAGGTGGACGGAGGTGTAGTGGTCCGCGAACGCCGCGCGGTCCGTCGGCTCCGGGTAGAACACCATGAGTCTGTGCATCTCGATCCTTCCCGCGGGTCCACCGCGTGCGTGCCGTCCGGCTGCCGCGGCGCCGCTGCGCCACGGGGGCCCCAGTCTAGGGACCCGAGGCGCGCGGACCCCGGAGGACCCGGCCGCCGTGACGGGGCGCTCGCCGGCCGGCGCTCAGGCCTCGACGTCGATGCCCAGGTGCGCGGCGAGCTGCGGAGCGAGCAGCTGCAGCTGGAGGGCGTCGACGGTCGTGCCGCGCAGGTCGCCCGGGCCGGTGATCTCGGGCAGAGCGACCCCGCGCAGGTCGACGTCGGCCAGTGCGGCCCCGGTGACGTCCAGGGCGCCCACCTCCGAGCCGGGGAACGCCATCCGCTCGACGCGGGCCCCGGCGAGGTCGAGCTCCCCGATGACGCAGTCCTCGAACGACACGTCCCGCGCGTCGGCCCCCCGAAGGCTCAGGTAGCCGACCTTGCACCCGCGCACGTGCACGGCGTCCCACGTGCCCTCGACGCACTGCAGCACGCCGAGCCGGGAGCGCTCGAGCAGGCTGTGGCGCAGCGCGGCGTAGGCGGCGGTGACCGTGGGGACGTCGAGGCGCGAGAGCCGGCAGTCGGTGAGCCGGGTGCCCGTCAGCTCGAGCTCGTGGGCGTTCAGCTCGGCGAAGGAGCACGCGCTGAAGCCGACGTCCGTGAGCTCCGTGCCGGTGAGGTCGTCGCCCGTGAACGCCAGGGCCTCGTACGTGGCGAAGGGGCGCAGCGGCGTGCCGGAGCCGGCTCCGAGATCGGGCAGCTCGAGGGCGCGGATCCGTGGGGGAGCGGGGGTGGTGCGGCGGGCCATGCGCTCCACGGTAGTTCCTCCGGGCCGTCCACCGGTCCCCGGGCCGGCCCCGGGACTCCCGCAGAACGGCGGACGGCGTCCCCGGGGTGCCGAGGGGACTCCGTGGCGCATGTCAGGCCGGGCACAGGAACCGGTGGCAGGCTCGGGCACCATGAGCACCCCGCCGACCGGCCGCCACCACGAGAGCACCCCGACCGCGCGCACGGCCTTCCGCGCCCTGACGGCGCTGCTGACCGCCGCGCTCGTCGCCGGCGCCGTGCACTTCGCCGAGCTCGAGCTGCTCACCGCCGCGATGCTCACGGCCGTGGCCGGGATCGCGGTCGACGTGCGGCAGACCGCCCGGCTCGCGCGGGTGCGGGTCCGCCCGTAGCGGACCGGGCGCCGTGGTCGGCGCCCGGGACTCGGGGGTTCAGCGGACGAACGGGCCGTGGGCCGTCATCCAGTCGTCCAGCCACCGCTCCAGTGCGTCGGCGTCCCCCGCCGGGGCGTGGACCAGCAGCGCGTCGGCGGCGCGCCGCTGCACCGTGTCGACGCCGGGCCGGCGGGCGGGCCCGAGCGCCGTGAGATCCACCACGGTGGCCCCGCGCGCGGCGACGGCGGCGTGCGCGCCGACGTCGAAGCCCTCCGGCTCGGCCACGACGACGACGGCGGGGGACCCGCCCGGCGCCGGCAGCGGCGGCCGGCCCGTGCGCAGGTCGGGGCTACCGCGGCAGGTGCCGCTGCAGCCACAGGGTCAGCCACAGCTTCAGGCGCAGCTCGTCCCAGTCGGGGACGTCCACGACCAGGGCGGCGGGGCCGTAGCGGTGCACCGACGCGACGCCGTCCCGGTCGGCGAGCTCGGCGATCAGCTCCTCCACGACCTGCGGGTGGGCCGCGGGGATGTCCTCGCGCAGGCCGACGTCGAAGCAGTCGACCTCGGCCACCACCGTCACCAGCGGCTCCTCGATCGCCGCGGCCTCCGGACCGTGCCCGTGCAGGGCGTCGACGGTGCGGCCGACGTGGACGCGCATCTCGTCCCCGGTCATCGGCGTGCGGCCGTGGGCGGACTGGTAGGCGCTGAACAGCGGGATGCCGGGGAGGAAGATCTGGTGGTGGTCCGAGGCCAGCACGGGATAGTTCAGCAGCGGGTGGTCGGCGATCCGGTGCTCCCCGACCCGCCACCGCGCCTGCGGCGCGAGGTCGGTGATCACCTCGGCGAGGTAGGAGACGAAGCCGTCGACGAGCGCCAGCGACTCCGCCGGCGGGTGCGGGTCGACCAGCCGGCCGTGGCGGGCCCAGCTGGGCCAGGACGACCGCGTCGGGTCCTCCTCCAGTGCGGCCGCCGTCACGCCGAGCTCCGACACCCGGTCGGTGATCCACGCCCACAGCGGGCCCACCGAGTCCGGTGTCCCGTCGAGGACGACGACGTCGTCCGCCGCGGCGGAGACCGTCGCCCGCAGCGCACCGAGCGCGGTGGCCCGCTCGCGGAGGAACGCGTCCAGGGCGTCGGCGGCCTGGGCGGCGGTCATCAGCTCGTACGGCACGTCCCTCATGGCACCGACCCTAACCCCGCCCGCCCCCGTCGTCGGGCGCTCGGCGCGTCGTCGGCACCGGTGCGTTCCGCGGACGGCCCGGTCCCGGCCCTCCCGCGCCGGTGTCGGTGTCCGCAGGAGCCCCGCCACAGTCTTCCCTGAAGGCCGCTCCTCGAGCAGGTCCCCGCGGACCCACGCCCTGAGCACCTCCAGGACCACGCCGACGAGCAGGCCGAGCTCGAGCGAGGAGGCGCGGTGGGTGAAGGCAATCAGCACCGCGCCGGCGCACGCGCCCAGCACCGCGCCGCGCACGATGTGCCGTCCGGCGGGCACCCCGGGGACCACCACGGCTCAGGCCGGGCGGGAGCGGGCGTGCAGCAGGGTCGTGGTGGCCACCACGACGACGGCGGCCAGCGCGATGAAGCCGTGGAGCCCCGGGACGAAGCCGGCGACCGCCACGGCCGCCACCGCGGCCAGGCAGCACCACGAGCCGAGAACGGCACGCCGTCGTCGGCGGACGCCCACGGACTCGCCGACCAGCAGCGGCCACGTGGTGGCGGTGAGCGCGACGAGACAGGCGATGAGGCCGACGGGCACGGCGATCGAGCCGTCGGTGAGGATCGGGTCAGGCACCGCGGGGTGCTCCGTTCTGGAGTCGTCGGTCCGCCGGCCTCGGCGGACCGTGGATTCTCTTTCGCGAACGTACCAGAGCATGTGGCGACGAACTCTCCCACGGCCCCGGTGCCCTGGGCGTGGAGCCTCCTCTCGTGCAGCCACCACGCCACGGCGTCACCGTCCTGAGGTCAGCGGGGCCGGACCCCAGGAGGTCTCGCCCCCGCAGACGGTCGCACGTCCTCCGGGGCGGGGCTCACCGCTCTGCGTCCTGGAGATCGTCGAGCAACCACTCCGCCAGCTGTCCGGGGGGCACCACGACCGTGGCTTCCTGCACCTGCCTGGCCTCTTCAGGACTGAGACCGACCTCGGCGTCGCCGGCCGTCCCGACGATGTGCACGAGGCGCGCAACGGCGTATCCGGTGGCCAGGGTCGCACTCCAGGCCGGGCAGTGGTCGTACCAGGGGTGGTGCGGATCGGCGCTGCACGCCTCCAGCCACCGCGCCGAAGCCAACGGGTACGGAGCGGGCGGCAGAAGGCACCGGTGCAGCACCCACGTGACATCGGCCCACCGGCCGGCAGGAGTGCTGACCATGGGATAGAAGGTCGCGACCCAGTGGGTCGCGGAGTGCGGGAACAATTCCACAGCGAGGATCCTGGGGGCGGAGGCGTCCATGCCGACTTCCTGTTTGCTGACGAACAATCACGTCGCAAGGAGGCGGCGGGGGACTGGGCCCCACAGCGGGCGAGAACACGGCCCGAGGGTGATGGTCAATGGTAGTCCCGGCATCGGGACAAGCAGAACCTCGACGATCAATGTGACTGCGGGGTTCTCGCAAACCATGGGATGCGAGACGTCTCATCGAAATTTTTTGCGGCCGCGAGATCCTGCGGCGAGAAATGTCTCGTAGCTATGTGCTTTATCCTGAGGTCTGGAATCGGTTACTCACCGTAGGTTGCGAGACAGATGGGGTTGACGTGGGCAAGTTGATCGGGTACGCGCGTGTGTCGACACGTCAGCAGGATGCGGACCGTCAAGGGCATGACCTGCTCGCAGCGGGTGTGCGGCGCGATGATCTGTACGTTGACCATGGAGTGTCTGGAGGACGCGCCTCTCGTCCCGCCTTCGATAAGGCCGTTGCGGCACTGGAGGAGGGTGACACGCTGGTGATCACCACGCTGGACCGCTTGGGTCGGTCGACGCAGAACATGCTGGCCTTCGCCGAGGCGCTGCGTGGGAAGGGTGCGGGGTTGCGGGTGTTGAACCTCGGTGGGGGAGACGTGGACACGCACACTCCGATGGGGTCGATGGTCTTCACTGTCATGGCCGCTCTGGCGCAGATGGAGTTGGAAATCAAGCGGGAGAGGATCACCGACTCGGTGGCCAAGCGCCGGGCCGCGGGCAAGGATTTGGGCGGGCGGCGTCCCACTTTCACCGACTCCCAGATCCGCAATGCGGTACGGCTGATCGAGGGCGGGGAGCCGGCTACCCAGGTGGCCCGGGATCTCGGGATGTCGCGGGCCACCCTCTACCGGCGCATCCGCGAGCTGCCGCTGCCGACGACCATCTGAGAATGTCGGTGCCTGTGGACATCGTGATGCGTATGACGCACCTGTGCGGGCTTTTCATCGCACAGGGTAATCGGGCACGACAACCACCCCCGGTTGCCTGAGCTCCTCGTGGGCGCATCCGGGCCCTCATGAGGCTCCCGACGTGCATCGGTACCTTCAGCCAGAGCAATGATTCGCTTTCGGATACTCTCACCTCATGCCGGGAGAAGATGGCCTCAGCAAAGGCGAGGCGATGAAGGTGGCGCATCAGTTCATCGGAGTGTCGGGCGGCTACCTCGGTGACTTCAGCTACCGGACGCATGCGGAGTTTTACCCCGAATTTTGTGACCTCCCGCAGATCGATCCCGACTCCCCGGAATACTCAGGCACCACCCGAGAGCGGTTCATTCAGATACTTTCGTCCCGATCACAGCGGGAGCAGGCAGCGATTCTGCGTGGGTTGCTCGACAGATTCGCCGAGGACGCCGACGAGAACGAGGACCGGGCTCGGATGCGCCTGACCATGACCGAATGGATTTGGAAGCTCGAAAGCACCTCTCCCGTCCGCGTTGACCTCCCGTCCGAGACTCGAGCAGTCGTGATTCGGGCGCTCAACGACGCAGACGCGCTCCTTTCTCAGTTCGGAGCCACAAGCGTGGTTGATCGTGTGCACACCGCTCTTCACGGACATTTGCACGCCATGTGCGAAGCGGCTGGCCTGTCAGTGGCAAAGGACGCAACCCTCGCTGCTCTGCTCAAGTCGCTTCGCACATCGCATCCTGCGCTTGTCCCCAGCGGACCGCGTGCGGCTGACATCACGCGCATGCTACAGGCGATGGGAACGGTGCTGGACGCGTTGAATCCGCTCAGGAACCACGCCAGTGTGGCGCATCCGAATCGTGAGCTACTGGGCGAGCACGAAGCAATGCTGGCGGTGAACGCCGCACGAACCATTTTTGTGTACCTGGAATCCAAGATCAGCATCCAGAATCACTCGTAACGCAGTCGGGCCTGCTGCAGCTTCAAGCGGCTACAAGGCCTGCGGGGTTGCGCATGGGGTTCACCTACGGGCGTCGAGACCGGCACCGTTGCTCAGGATCTCCAGACCGCCGCGCAGGTGGTGGAGATGCTGCTCATCCGCGATCACACTCGGATGAAGCGGGAAGCAGTCACCCCGTATGACAGCACTCACGAACAGCAGTTCCGCCTGTTGCCGGTGTCTCACCCTAAGGACTGGGTTGCGGTCTCCGAGAACTTCAAGGACGGGCGGTCCCTCGACCACTCAGGCGAGTACCAGGAACACGAACCCGACACCTGAACGGGTATGGCCTCAGGAACACCGGTGTCGTGGCACCACCGGGCCCCTTGCTAGGGTCCGCTTCCGCCATGCTTTTGTTGGTGCAGCCCTTGTGTCGTGGCGGTCCCCATCTCAGGACGCCCCCTCGCTATGGGGTGTGCGATGGAGCCGGCCGAGGCCGGGCAGGAACCGGCCGACCCTGGCGGCGTAGGAGGCGTAGTCCTGACGGTGGGTGGCCAGCAGGTAGGGCTCCTCCACGAGGCGGACCTGGAGCTCGACGGCCACCAGCAGGCACAGCCACGCCGTTGCGCTGACCACGGTGGGCACCATGAGCATCAGGCCGGCCAGGGTGGTGAGCATCGCGGTGAAGATCGGGTTGCGGACCACCGCGAAGGCCCCGGTGGTGACCAGCTCGGTGCGTTCGGTGGCGTCCACCCCGATCCGCCAGGAGGAGCCCATGCCGGCCTGGGAGGCCAGCACGCCGAGGAACCCGAGGACGGTGATGACCAGACCGGCCCAGGGAACAGCCTCCGGCAGGCGGGGTGCGGTCACGGTGCCGGTAAGGGCCAGCACGGGCCCGGCCGCACCGAGCACCAGGGCCACGGCGAAGAGGACCCCGCCCCACCACTCGGCCGTCCCGGGTGCTCCGCTCAAGCCCCGGAAGCCGGTGGAGCCGGTGCGGGCCCGGTGGATCCAGGTCCGCACACCGAAGGCGGCCACCAGACCGGTCAGATACAGGCCCAGTGCGAGGGTGGGGGCCATCTCCGTCATCATCGTCGTCCTCCTTGGAGTGGTGGGTCAGCCCGTGCTTGGGCGGCCTACATGGGATTGGGCGCCCATGAGGGGCATCCTGTGGGGCTCAGACGGGGGTGATGAAGGTGCCGGCGAGGCTTTGGAGCTGGTAGATCCACTGCATCCAGATTCCGGTCACCATCAGTAGCCCGACGGCGATGAGCACGCAGCCGCCGGCGAGGTTAAAGGTGCGGATATTGCGGCGGATGTAGGTCAGGGTCGTGGTGACCCAGTTGAGCCCGGCGGCGACCAGGACGAAGGGGATGCCCAGTCCCAGGCAGTAGAGGAAGCCCAGTAGCGCCCCGCGCCAGGCCCCGCCGGTGGTGGTGCTCAGCGCCAGCACGGCGCTGAGTGTCGGGCCCATGCAGGGGGTCCAACCCAGGCCGAAGACCACCCCCAGCAGCGGTGCCCCGGCGATGCCGGTCCGCGGGGCGAAGGAGGGTTTGAGAGTGCGCTGGAAGAGGGAGAACTTGCCCACCATGACCAGTCCCATGAGGATGACCAGCAGGCCCAGGGTGCGGATCATGGGGTCTTGCCAGCGCACCAGCCACCCGCCCAGGGTGCCGAAGGCCGCCCCGTAGAGAGTGAAGACCGCAGCAAAGCCGAGGATGAACAGGCCCACCCCGGCCAGCACCTGTCGGCGATTGTCCGGGCTGGTGGGATTGGTCAGTCCGGAGACGTAGCCGAGGTAGCCCGGCACCAGCGGCAGGATGCACGGGGAGACGAAGGAGACGAACCCGGCGATCATCGCCAGGGGCGCTGCGATGAGCAGGGCCCCGGAGTTCACGGTCTCGGCGAAGTAGCCTCCGATGCTCATGCCCGCCCCTCCCCGCTCCTGCGGGACGACGAGGCATCAGATGCGCCGCCGAGACGTTCGAGGTGGACGCCTGGGGCGGTCAGGCGGACGGCAGGGTAAGACACGGCTGGGAGATTCTCCTGAGATTGGGGCGAGGGCCCACCGGTCTGACCGGCGCCCCAACACCTGGGTTTCACCGCGACGGGCGCAGCGCAGCAGGGTCTATGGCAGGGGGGCGACCGTGGCGGTGTGGTTCTGGCGGTTCTGCTGGGCGGCCGTGCCGTAGGTCGGACACAGGTCCACCGCGTTGCCGGTGGCGGCCAGCAGACCCTCGGCGGCAGCAAGCAGGTCCATCAGCTCGGGACGAGTCAGGGAGTAGTAGATGCTGCGCCCTTGGGTGCGGCCCTGCACGAGCCCGCACTCGCGCAGACAGGCCACGTGGGCGGAGACGGTGGACTGGGCCAGGCCCAGTTCGGCGGTCAGATCCCCGACGCGGACCTCGCCGTGGGCCATCCGCTGCACGATGGCCAGCCGCTTGGGGTCTCCCAGGGAGTGGAACAGGGCCGCGGCCGGGTTCAGGCCGGCATCTGCACAGTCAGACATGATCGCCATACGTCGATCATAGCAACGAGGGGTTCCCCCTCCTGCCGGAGCGGAATCGGTGCTGGTGTCTCTGCGATCAGGACGGCTTCCACGGGATGACCACGCGCAGTTTCCCCCCCGGCGGTCAGGTGCGGGGGCTCGGGGTCGAGGGTAAGACGCACGTGCCCCAAGCCGTGGTCGGTCAGCACGCGGGTGATCTGCTCGTGGGCGGCGTGCCCGGCACTGGCCGGGTCCGTGCCGGGGGCCGGGCGCAGCCGCAGGGTGAGGCTGGTGGGTCCGGTCTGGACGATCTGGGACTGCTGTATCTCGGGGATTCGGTCCAGGACCGAGCTCAGCGTCAGTGGGGTGAGCATGACGGCAGTGCCGTCGGGACGGACGAAGGTGAGCAGCTCGCCGGTACGGCCCTGGACGCGGATGGCCGGCAGTGGGTTGCCGCATGGGCAGGGGTCGGGGCGGACGAGCACACTGTCGCCGAGGTCGTAGCGCAGGATCGGCTGGATACGGTTGGCCAGGTTGGACACCAGCACGGTGTGTGAGGGCTGCCCGTCGGCCACGGGCTGGTAATCGGCGTCGACCGGCTCGAGGAGCACCCAGTCGCTGTTGACGTGCGACCAGTTGTACTGGCAGCTGTAGCTGAGGAACGGGCACTCGGTGGCGGCGTAGCTGTGGCGCACCTTGGCTCCGAAGGCCTGCGCGATCCGGGGGTGCTCCTCCTCGGGCAGCCCCTCGGCTGAGAGCACGACCAGGGCCGGGTGGATATGCAGTCGCCCGGCCTCCTGTTCTGCTGCCAGCAACCGCCCGGTGGAGGCGTAGGGGGCCAGTACGACCGGGTCGAAGGCGTTGAGCTGGGCCACCAGCTGCGGCAGGGGGTCTTGGACCGAGAAGGCGCCGACACGGGAAGCGGTTCGGCCCCGGCGCAGGCTCGCGGCGGCCGCCCCGGAGGCGAAATGCCCGCCGGTGGCGGCCACGATGGCCAGGCGCCCGCCCCGGGTGAGGAGGCGGGCCAGGTCGGCTGCGGTAAGCCAGTCAGTGAGCATCCGCACGGCCATCGCGGAGGTCACCGCCATGGAGTCGCTGTCGACCAGGAACAGCCCGCGGACACCAGTGGTGCCGGAGGTGGTGGCCACGGTGTAGCGGCCGGCCAGTTGGTGGCCGATCAGGGCAGGATCGGCCACGAACGCCTCGACGTCAGCGAGGGTGACGGCCGGGTCGGTCACCCATTCGTCGAAGTGGGCCATCAGCTGGGCCTTGGTGGTGATCGGTAGCAGCTGCGGGTCGGTGATGGTGGCCGGCAGACCTTGGTAGTGGCGGCGGTAGTACGGGGAGCCGGTCCGGGCGTGCACCACCATGTCCGCCAGGCGGCCCCGTTGCCGACGGGCGAGGCCCTCGGCGTCACCTCTTCGGGCCGCGCGGGCATCGAGCAACAGGCGGAGAGTGTGTGGTGGCATGCCGTGTCCTGGGTCTGCGTGGAGGTTCCATGGCCGCGGGCTCGCCCGAAGCCATGGTCTGGGCGGGCGCCGGCCCGGACAGCGAGCCAGAGGCCGTGATCGATTATTGCGCTAATATCGCCTCAAGGCGATGACCGGGGCAGGGCGGGCACCGTCTCTGCTGGGCAGGTCTCGCCTGGGCGCCCGCCCCGCCGCAACACCCTGGCGACGCCGGTGCACTCCCGGGTGCGCCCCAGCTGCGGTGTCTACGATGCCCTGGGCCCCGAGCCTGCCCGATCCACCTCTGCACCCCTGGCCCCACCGATGGAGGAGACCCACTGATGCGCCATACCCGCGGGGGCCCCTCGGGCCCTTCCCTGGCCGGCACACCGGCGGCCTCGAAGCAGCACCGCCCCGGGTCGACCCTCCGCCCTCGGATCGTGTTGATGGTGGGGGCGCTTCTTCTGGCCGGAGCGGATCTGGGAGTGAAGGCCGCCGCTGTGGCCGGGCTGTCGGGGGGAGCGACAGTGGATTTGGGACTGCTCAATCTGCGGCTGTACTACAACCCTGGGGTGGCCTTCAGCCTGGGTGCCGCCTTCCCGTCATGGGTCATCATCGTCGCCACCGGGGTCATCATCGCCGGCTTGACCTGGTATCTGCTGTCCACAGCTGCCACCATGACCCGGCTCGTGCGGTCCGGAGCGGTCCTGATGCTCGGGGGTGCGGCCGGGAACTTCCTCGACCGCCTCGACGGCAACGGGGTGGTGGACTATTTGCACACCAGCTGGTTCCCGACGTTCAACTTGGCCGACGTCTTCGTCACCACCGGGGTGGCCCTGCTGATGGTGGGCACGTTCGTGCACTCGGATCCTCCTCCCACCTCCGAGGAATAGCCCCGGGGCCGCCGACCCCTCCCCGTTCCGCGTCCGCCCCAGCGCCATCGGCGCACTCACCTGCCACCGAAGGGATCCTGCGTGAGCACCCCCACCGATATTCCAGTGACCACCTCGCCGAAGAGGTCCTCGACAAGGTCCAAGCTCGTCGTCTGGGCGATCTTGGCTGCTGTGGTAACAGCCGGGATCATCGCCTTCTTGGTCGCCCGCGGGTCCTCCACCGCCGCCGCCCCGGAAGATGCCGGGCAGGTGGTGCGGGAGAACAGCCGGGTGCTCTCGAAGGCCCCGGATGAGCAGGCGGTGTTGGTGGAGTTCCTGGATTATGAGTGCGAGTCCTGCCGGGCCGCATACCCCTTCATCGAGGACCTGCGGACCGAGTACGCCGACACGGTGACCTTCGTCCACCGCTACTTCCCCCTGCCCGGGCACCGCAACTCCGTCAACGCCGCCGTGGCCGTGGAGGCCGCCGCCCAGCAGGGGCACTACGAGGCGATGTACCAGCGGATGTACGAGACCCAGACCCAGTGGGGGGAATCGGCCGAGGACAAGAGCGCGGTCTTCCGCGGCTTCGCCCAAGACCTCGGGCTGGACATGGCCGCTTTCGATGCCGCGGTGGCCGACCCCGCCACGACCGAACGGATCCAGCTGGATGTGGCCGACGGCCAGGCCCTCGGAGTGCAGGGCACCCCGACGTTCTACCTCGATGGGGAAGTCCTCAACCCGGAGTCCCTGGAGCAGTTCCGCGCCGAGGTCGAGGCCGCCGCCACCGACTGACCCCGCCCACCACGATTACCGCCCGTCCCACTCGACGAGGGAAACCGACATGACCGACCAGCCCACCATTGCTCGCCCCCAGAGCCCCGACCCGGCGGCCGAGCCGCAGGTGCCCGGCTTCGCCCGTCACCGCCCCTTCGCCCTGCTCCTGCTGGCCACCGGGGTCATCGGATGGATCGCCTCGGCGATCCTGGTGCTCGAGCGCCTGGCCCTCTACCGCGACCCCGACCACGTCACCAGCTGCGACATCAACCCCTGGGTGTCCTGCGGGCAGGTCATGGGCACCTGGCAGTCGGAGCTGTTGGGCTTCCCCAACCCGCTGATCGGCATCGTCGCCTTCTCCGTGGTCATCACCACCGCCATGGCGGCCCTGTCCGGGGCGCGGTTCAGCCGCTGGTACTGGGCCGGGCTGCAGATCGGGGTCACACTCGGTGCGGTGTTCGTGATCTGGCTGTGGTCCCAGGCACTGTTCTCCATCTACATCCTGTGCCTGTACTGCATGATCGTGTGGGCTGCGATGATCCCCCTGACCATCCTGCTCACCATCCGCAACCTCGCCCACGGCATCATCCCCTCCCCACCCGGGCTGGTGCGCTTTGCCACCGAGTGGGCCTGGACCCTGGTCGCCATCACCTACGTCGCGGTGGCCGCTTCGGTGTTCTTCCGCTTCTTCACCGCCTTCACCGGCCTCTAACCAGCCACTGAGCGACCTCGGCCCCGGCGCCCCTCAGCGAGGGGCCTGGGGCCGTGACTTGTGCCGATTCAGGGGTGCGGGGCACCGGCAAGCGAGCAACATCACATCGCCATGAGGCGATCAATCGTTGTTAAGCGATAGCATCGGATCATGACGAACAGCAGTTGTGCGACCACGCTGTCTCCGGCCGTGGTCCTGTTCCACTCCCTGTCCGACCCCACCCGACTGACCATCGTGCGTCGTTTTGCCGAAGGCGAGGCCCGGGTACGGGATCTGGTGGAAGAAACCGGCCTGGCCCAGTCCACCGTCTCCGCGCACGTGGGATGCCTGCGCGAGTGCGGGCTGGTGGTCGGGCGCACCGAGGGGCGCCAGACCTTCTACGCCCTGGCCCGCCCGGAGCTGCTGGACCTGCTGTCTGCCGCCGAGACCCTGCTGGCGGCCACCGGCGCCCAGGTCGCCCTCTGCCCCACCTACGGCACCACCACGGAAGAAGACCGATGAGCAACCCCACCACCACTCTGTCTCCCACGGAGACTGAAGCCCTTACTCGCCGCGGGCTGCGCCTGGCCCAGTTCACTGTCGGCTACAACGTCATCGAAGGCATCGTCGCCGTCACCGCCGGCTTGATGGCCGGGCTGGTCTCGGTGGTCGGCTTCGGCATCGACTCGGGCATCGAGTCCATCGCCGCCGTACTGGTGGCCCTGCGCCTCTCTGCCCGACTGCGCCACGGCGAGACCGATGAGCACAAGGAGAAGATCACCCTGCGCCTGGTGGCGGTGACCTTCTTCATCCTCGCCGCCTACGTCACCTACGAAGGCATCCAGTCCCTGATCGAAGGGGAGACCCCGGAGTCCTCCCCGGTGAGCATCATCATCCTGGTGGCCTCCCTGATCATCATGCCGGTCCTGGCCGCGGCCAAGAAGAAGGTGGGCACCGCCCTGGGTGACCAGCTCATCCTGGCTGATGCTGCCGAGACGAAGATCTGTGTGCTGTTGTCGATCTCCACCCTGGCCGGGCTGATCATCTTCGCGCTGACCGGCGCGGCCTGGGTGGATCCGGTGGCCGGGTTCGTCATCGCCGCCTTCGCCCTCATGGAGGGCAAGGAGGCCTGGGAGGGCGAGCTCGTCGAGGACGACGACGATGACGACTGACCGGCACCTCGCCCCGACCGGGACAGTGATCGACGGACACGAACCCGGCGGACGCGATCACCGCGATTGCCCGCTCGAGGACCTCGACACCGCCAGCCACTGATCCCGAGCCAGCCAATCCGGGAGGGGCCTTGCCGCCGGCAGGGCCCCTTCCCCCCTTTTCACCGGCGCCCCCTGAGGCCGCGGTGACCACTTCGCGGCACCACTCGGTGCGCCCCCATCCGAAGGAAAGAGACGCCATGGATTTGCTCGCTCCCGTGCTGCAGGCAATTGGCCTGTTCGCGGCCACCAACATCGACGACATCATCGTGCTGTCCCTGTTCTTCTCCCGCGGGGCCGGGGCCCGCGGCACCACCGCCAAGATCGGCATCGGCCAGTATGTGGGCTTCGGCGGCATCCTGATGGCCTCCGTGCTGGTGACCCTCGGAGCCAGCAGCTTCCTGCCCCCGGAGGCGATCCCCTACTTCGGGCTCATTCCTCTGGTGCTGGGCCTGCACGCGGCGTGGAAGGTCTGGCGCAGCGACGACGACGATGATGACGAGGCGAAGGTCGCCGGCAAACAGGTCAGCATCTGGACCGTCGCGGCAGTGACCTTCGCCAACGGCGGGGACAACATCGGGGTCTACGTGCCCGTGTTCGTCACCGTGGGCCCGGAGGCCATGGTGGCCTACTGCATCGCCTTCCTGGCCATGGTGGCGGTGCTGGTGGCCATCGCCAAGTACGTCGCCACCCGCAAGCCCATCGCCGAGGTCCTGGAGCGGTGGGAACACATTCTGTTCCCCATCGTGCTGATCGGCCTGGGTCTGGTCATCCTCGTCGAGGGCGGCGCTTTCGGCCTGTAGGTCACCCATCGGCGGACCTCAGCCGCGTGGTGGGCCCCTGTGATTCCCTGAACCAGCGTCCGGGCAGGGCGACCGGTGAGGGAGGGTGCGTGGGCTCCCGCTCGGACGGTTCACTGCCGTCGATCGGGGGGCTAGGCTCGGCGGAAACCCCGCAGGGGCCCCGAGAGGTGGAGACCATGCCGAAGATGTCGGCCCTGGAGGCCTCCTTTTGCTGCAGCGCGCCGTGGGGTCTGGTGGCCCGACGGATGATTCCCTGGGCGACCCAGGGGTTCCCCGTCACCGGGGACGTGCTAGAGATCGGCGGGGGCAGCGCCGCCATGGCTGCCGCCCTCGCCCGGTCCCATCCCCGGGTGCGACTCACCACTACCGACGCCGACCCAGTGATGGTCGAGGCCGCCCAGCAACGCCTGGCCGAAGTCCCCTTGGCGCAGGCGCGTCAGGCCGACGCCACCCGGTTGCCCTTCGAGGACGCGTCGTTCGACACGGTCTTGAGTTTCCTGATGCTTCACCACGTCATCGAGTGGGAACGCACGGTAACTGAGGTCGCCCGGGTCCTGCGACCGGGTGGGGCCTTCGTGGGATACGACCTGCTCGCCTCCCGCGCCGCTACCTGGGTGCACCGGGCCGACCGATCCCCTCACCGGCTCATCGAGCCGGGAGCCTTCGAGCCTGCCCTCAGACAAGCAAGCCTGGAGCCGGTGCACCTGCGCGATTCCTTCGGGGGTCGTGTGTTGCGCTTTATCGCCCAGAAGCCGACCAACACGCAGGGCCCTCCCGACAACGACAACGCGTCGAGGAGGACTCGGTGAACAGCGCACCCCTCACCCGCCAGGCGATCCACGAGGAGCTGGACCGGGTCCGGACAGACTTCCACACCTTGGTGACCGCAGCGAGCCCGGAGGATCTGCGCCGCCCCTCGTCCGGCACCCGCTGGACCAACGGCCAACTGCTGTTCCACATGTTCTTCGGCTACCTGGTCGTCCTCCGCCTGCTGCCCCTGGTGCGCCTGATGGGCCGGCTCCCCGATCCGGTCAGCCGCACCTTCGCCCGCCTCCTGGAGGCCGGCACCAGGCCCTTCCACATGATCAACTACCTCAGCGACCGCGGTGCCGCCGGTGTGATCCATGGCCCGCGGCTGCTCCGGTGGTTCGACCGCACCCTGGACACCCTGCAGACCCGACTTCAGGCGGAACCAGAGGACGTGCTGGCCCGGGGAATGCACATGCCCGTCCACTGGGACCCCTACTTCCGCGACTGGATGAGCCTGGCCGAGATCTACCACTACGGCACCCAGCACTACAACCACCACCGCCAGCAACTCAGCCTCAACCGTGCAGCGTGAAGCCGTCAGGTTTCACGGCATCGATGAGGCGTTTGAGGTTCCTGCCCTGGGACAGCATTTACGTGGGGGCGGCCTGGTCTGGCGCTGTCCGCACCGGCCGCTCCGTCTGGTCACCGTTGATGTAGCGTCGCGCTATGACCCCCGATCGACGGACATGAGCGGCTTCGTCACGGCACTCGTGCCCACGCTCTCGCGCAGCCTGGCCGAGAAGTTCAATGTCTTCCGGGTGATGCACCACGGCACCCACGAGAAGCAACTCTCCAACGTCTTCGCCTGGCTGCTGGCAGCCGATGCGACTCACGGACTCGGCGATGCCTTCCAGCGCATCTTCCTCGAAAGGATCAACGCCGGGCTGCCGATCGACAAGCAGCAGCTGCCTTCCACCGGCTACCGCGTGGCCCAGGAAGTCGACACCAGAGGGGACGAGGAAGCCGCGGGCGGTGTGGTCGGCATGGATATCGCCGACATCGTCCTCTCGCGAGAGGATGCCGCCGTCGTCATCGAGAACTACTGGACCGCCGATGGACACGGCCACGACTACCACCGGTACCTCGCCCACGGTGTTGGACCCGGGAGAGCGGCCGCAGTCGTTCTGCTCTGCCACCGCCGGGAGACCCACCGCCAGCGAGATGGATGGGACCAGGCTGTTGTCGTCACCTACGCAGAGGTTCTGGGGGATCTTCAAGCACACGTCGATCGCGATCCGTCGTGGCGCCGGCGGCATCCTGATCAGCGCTTCTTCATCCAGCAGATGATTGACCACTTCGTGGAAGGCCCGGCCGCAGTGAACCTCGACGACCAGATCTCCTTCATCCAGGCCATGTGCGAGACCGGAGAGTCCGCCCGATACGGGTACCGGGATCATGATCGTGCGACCCAGGAGTTCGCCGACCTCGTCGCCGAGCACGCGCGGCGGCAGCTGGAGGACAGCCGCAAGACCCTCACCGCGGTGAAGGCCGGGCTGCGGAGCTTTGCGCAGACGACGCTGACGGAGCAGGTGAACGAGACGGTCCAGAGCGGGCAGGTGGAGAAGGTCGAGGCGAGGCTCGCCGGAAAATGGGAGTGGTGCGTCGCTCTGTACCGCGCTGATGCGCAGCCGACGATCCTCCTCGTGTTCGGGCCCACTGCCGTCGTGGAGAACGAGAGAGCGCCAGAGGTGGTGTCCGACCCTGACTACTCGCGAGTGTTCGTGACGCTTAAAACCGCGGGTCAGCAGAGCCTTAAGCGGATCATGCAGACAGACGTCAGCCTCGGTGAGGTCATCAACGGGCTGTCTCAGGACGATGACCGTCTGCGAGAGGCCGTGCTGGCGGCGGCATCCGGAGGCTGACGGGAACCGGGGTGTTCTCGCCTGAGATGCGGCCCGTTGTCGAGTTGCTCGTGTGAGCAGTCCTGATCCGATCGGCGTGTGTGTCCAACTACTCGCCCAACCCAGAGAAGTTGGCATGTGTCGGAACCGGGACTGCTCGATAAACGGATCTGTGATCGTCTGGTTTACGTAAGGCCCAGTTAGCGGCGGGCCGTGCTCCGGGTGGGGTTCCCTCCGCGGGCATTCCTTTCACGTTTCGTGGTGGGTGTTACCGGATTGGTTCGGCTTCCCGCCACGGTCCCACGCGCTCCCGCTTGCGCTGGCCGCCCAGCAGTTCCCCGGCGTCGGCGACGTCGCCCACCCGGTGGACCTTGACGAGGTTGGTGGTGCCGGCGACCCCGGGGGGCGAGCCGGCGCAGATCACCACGAGGTCGTCCTCTCCGGCCAGGCCCTGCTCCTGCAGGTGCAGGTCCACCTGGCGGGTCATGTCGTCGGTGTGGTCGACCTTCGCGACCTGGATCGGCTGCACGCCCCACAGCAGGGACATCAGCGCGGTCACCAGCGGCTCGGGGGTGAAGGCCAGGATCGGGTGGGCCGGGCGCAGCCGGGAGAGCCGGCGGGCGGAGTCCCCGGACTGGGTGAAGGTGCAGATGTAGCTGACGTCGAGCTGCCGGGCGATGGTGACCGCCGCCCGGGTCACCGCACCGCCGCGGGTGCGCGGCTCGGTGCCCAGCGCCGGGACGCGCTCGAGCGCCTGGGACTCGGTGGCCTCGATGATGCGGGCCATGGTCTCGATGGTCTCGATCGGGTACTTGCCCACCGAGGTCTCCCCGGAGAGCATCACGGCGTCCGCGCCGTCGAGCACCGCGTTGGCGCAGTCGGAGGCCTCGGCGCGGGTGGGGCGCGGGCTGTCGATCATCGACTCGAGCACCTGGGTGGCGACGATCACCGGCTTGGCCCAGCGGCGGGCCAGCTCGATGGCGCGCTTCTGCACGATCGGCACCTGCTCCAGCGGCAGCTCCACGCCGAGGTCGCCGCGGGCGACCATGATGCCGTCGAACGCGTCGATGATCTCGTGCAGGGAGTCCACCGCCTGGGGCTTCTCGATCTTGGCGATCACGGGCAGCCGGCGGCCCTCCTCGTCCATGATCTCGTGCACCCGCACGATGTCCTTGGCGTCGCGCACGAAGGACAGGGCGATCAGGTCCACGCCGCGGCGCAGGGCCCAGCGCAGGTCGTCCTCGTCCTTGTCCGACAGCGCCGGGACGTTCACGGCGACCCCGGGCAGGTTGATGCCCTTGTTGTTGGACACCGGCCCGCCCACGACCACCTCGGCGGTCACGGTGGTGTCCGAGACGGCGGTGGCGCGCAGGGCGACCCGGCCGTCGTCGATGAGCAGCGGGTCGCCGACGTTCACGTCCCCGGGCAGGCCCTTGTGGGTGGTGGAGCACAGCTGCGCGGTGCCCTCGACGTCCTCGACCGTGATGGAGAACTCGTCGCCGGGCAGCAGCTCGTGGGGCCCGTCGGCGAAGCGGCCGAGCCGGATCTTGGGCCCCTGCAGGTCCGCGAGGATCGCCACCGTCTGCCCGAGGTCCGCGGAGGCCCGGCGCAGGTTCTCGTAGGAGGCGTCGTGGACGGAGTGGTCGCCGTGGCTCATGTTGAGCCGGGCCACGTTCATGCCCGACCGGATCGCCTGGGAGAGGTTCTCGTAGGAGGAGATGGCCGGGCCGATCGTGGCCACGATCTTTGCTCGTCGCATAGGGGGACGTCCTGTCGTCGGTTCAAGGGGGGAGGGGGGTCAGGCACTGATGTGGCCGGAGCATCGGCGTGATGCATCCTTGATGCTCCGGTGACGGTGTGCGGTGTTTTGGGGTTGGAGGCATCAGCGTGGGGTGAGGCGATCTCCAGCGCTGGACCCAGGGGCGCTGGAACGCGGCGGTGTCAGGCGGCCTGACACCGTTGGTGTCAGGCCGCCTGGTCGCCGGTGTGTCTAGAGGGCGTCTGCGGTGTGGGTGGTGTGTGAGGCCAGTGTCAGGGCGCGGGCGATGTGCTGGCCGGTCTGACGCAGCAGTGCCGCGGAGAGGCAGGCATCGGTGGCGCTGTCCTGGTCGGTCATGGTGCTGAGTGCGTAGACCTTCTCGATGCCGTGGGCGGGCAGTCGGTCCGTGTCCAGGGCGTTGTGCCCCACGACGGCGATCACCGGCACCGGGTTCGCGCGGCGGGTCACGACCAGAGGCAGCTTGCCCGACAGCGTTTGGGTGTCCAGCTTTCCCTCCCCGGTGATCACCAGGTCGCAGCCGGCAGCGTGGTCGTGGAAGTCGAGCAGGTCCAGGAAGAAGTCGGCTCCGGAGACCATCCTCGCGCCCAGCAGCATCGCGGCCCAGCCGAGGCCGCCGGCGGCGCCGGCCCCGGGAACGCCGGCGGCCTCTTCGGCGGGCCAGCCGGCCTCCCACAGGCGCCGGAGCAGGCACCCCAGCCCGGCCTCCAGCGCCTCGACGTCGTCGGGAGTGGCGCCTTTCTGCGGGCCGTAGACGGCTGCTGCCCCGTGGCGGCCCAGCAGGGGATTCGTGACGTCGTTGGCGGCGATCAACTCCACCCCGTCCAGGGCCACGAGGTCGGTGAGCTCGACCTCGGCGATCTGGCCCAGGGTGGCGCCGGTGGGCACGAAGGCTTGGCCGGCCCGGTCGGTGAAGACCACGCCGAGAGCGGCCAGCATCCCGGCCCCGCCGTCGGTGGTGGCGCTGCCGCCCAGGGCCAGCACGATCTGGGCCGGGCGGTGGGCCAGGACGGCCCGGATGGCTTGACCGAAGCCCACACTGTTGGACTCCTGCGGGGCGAGGCGGCCTGCGGGCAGCATTTGCAGGCCGGCGGTGGTGGCTACCTCCACCACCGCGGTGGTGCCGTCGAAGGCCACCGTGGTGGTGGTCGGCTCGCCGGTGGGGCCGGTGATCGGGATGGTCAGCGCCTGGAATCCCGCACCCAGGGCAGCGGCCACGCTGCCGTCCCCGCCGTCGGCCAGGGGCAGGGTGTGCACCTGGGCCAGTGGGTTCTCCTGGAGCAGGCCGGCGGCCAGGGAATCGGCGACCTGGGCGGCGGTCAACGATCCTTTGAATTTGTCCGGGGCGATCAGGATCCGCGGTGTCGTCAGAGGATTCGTGCTCATCGGGCGCCCTCGTTCACGAGCTCGTCGTCGCGGTGCCGGGTGACCTCATCCGTCTCGGTGGACTCGAGGTCGGTGGCGGGGCCGTCGACCACCCGGTGGAGCGCGGTGGCGGGCACGGCCGGGACGGTGGAGGATTCGATCTCGGCCAGCGGGTCCTCCACGGCCGCGGTGGTGTGGCCCACGGCAGGGGCCTCGGTGGCGGTGGGCTCCTCCAGGGGCTCGACGTCCTCGCCGTTGAAGACCCGGCGGGCGCGGTCCACGTCCAAGCTCTTGTCCCACCAGGCGATGAACAGGGTGGCCACGGCGTTGCCGCAGAAGTTGACCAGCGCCCGGCACTCGGACATGAACTTGTCGATGCCGAAGATCAGCATGATGCCCGCGGCCGGGATGGTGCCCAGGGTGCTTAGGGTGGCGGTGAGGGCGATGAACCCGCCTCCGGCCACCCCGGCGGCTCCCTTGGAGGTGAGGAGCATGACGGCGAGCATGCCCAGCTGCTGGCCGATGGTCAGATCGGTGTTGGTGGCCTGGGCGATGTAGACGGCGGCCAGGGACAGGTAGATTGCCGCCCCGTCCAGGTTGAAGCTGTAGCCGGTGGGCACGACCAGGCCCACGGTCTCCTTCTTGACCCCGGCGTGCTGGAGCTTGCGCATGAGCCCGGGCAGGGCCGGCTCGGCGGTGGAGGTGCCCAGGATCAGCAGCAACTCCTCCTTGAAGTGCTTGAGCATCGTGAACAGGTTCAGCTTCAGGAAGGCCATCACCGAACCCAGGACCACCACGACGAAGACCAGGGAGGTGCCGTAGAAGAGCAGGATCAGCCAGCCGAGGCTGGAGAGGGTCTCCACCCCGTACTTGCCCACGGCGAAGGCCATCGCCCCGAAGGCGCCCAGCGGGGCGGCCTTCATGATGTAGTTCAGGACCTTGAAGATCACCGCGGTCAGGCGCTGGATCCCGTCCAGGACCGGGGCGCCGATAGGGCCTGCGGCGTTGAGGGCGATGCCGAAGATCACGGCCATGAAGATGATCTGCAGGATGTCGCCCTCCACGAAGGGGGCGGCCACACTGCCGGGGATGATGTGGGTGAGGAACTCCCACCACTGCTGGTTCTCGCCCTTGTCGATCAGCTCGGCGGCGGTGCCGGTGGTCTCGATGGCCGACGCGTCGGCGTTGACGCCCTCGCCCAGGCGGAAGATGTTGATGGCGACCAGGCCGGTGAGCATGGCCAGGATGGTGCCGATCTGGAAGTAGCCCAGGGCCTTCAGCCCGGTGACCCCGACCTTCTTCAGGTCCGCCACGCTGGCGATACCGCCGACGATGGTGAGGAAGACGATGGGGCCGATGAGCATCTTCATCGCTTCCACGAACGTGGTGCCGATCGGCTGCATGGCCTCCCCAGTGTCGGGGGCGAGCCAGCCGACGAGGATGCCGAGCACGATCGCCACGAGCACCCAGACGTAGAGCTGGCGGTACCAGGGCTTACGAGCGGCCGTCTGGTAGGTGTCACTGACCATGGTGTGGTCCATGAGTGTTGTCCTCGGTGTCGAGAAGGGAATGCTCCGCGGCGGTGCGCTGAGCCCTCAGGAGAAGAGAGTGGTGGCTGTCCCGAGGCACGGGACAGGCAGGGGCCGGCCGGCACGGTGCCGGCCGGCCCCTGGAAGCGCCTCGAAGCGGCGGTGGGTCTCAGGCGGTGGCCAGGGACTTGGCCAGGGCCTCGACGATCGCCTCGGTGATCTCGTTCGTGTCGGCGGTGCCGCCGATGTCGCGGGTGAGGTGACCGGCGGCGGTGGTGGCCTCGATCGCGGCCTCGACCCGGCGGGCCTCGGCGTGGAGTCCGAAGTGGTCGAGCATCAGGGCCGCGCTGGCAACGGTGCCGATGGGGTTGGAGATTCCCTTCCCGGCGATGTCCGGGGCGGAACCGTGGACGGGCTCGAACATCGACGGGAAGCGCCGCTCCGGGTTGAGGTTCGCGCTGGCGGCTAGGCCGAGGCTGCCGGCCAGGGCGGAGCCGAGGTCGGAGAGGATGTCGGCGTTGAGGTTGGAGGCCACCACGACCGAGAGCTCCTCGGGGTGGAGGATGAACTTGGCGCTCATCGCGTCCACCAGCACCGACTCGGTGGCCACATCGGGATAGTCGGCGGCCACGCGGGCGAAGACCTCGTCCCACAGCACCATGCCGTACTGCTGGGCGTTGGACTTGGTGACGCTGGAGACCTTCTTCACCGTGCGGGTGCGGGCCAGATCGAAGGCAAAGCGGATGATCCGCTCACAGCCCTTCTCGGTGAACAGGGAGGACTGAATCGCGACCTCATTGCCGGGGCCCCGGCCGGAGAGATTGCGCCCGCCCAGCCCGGCGTACTCGCCCTCGCTGTTCTCACGGACCACGACCCAGTCCAGCTCGGTGTCATCGGCCGTGCGCAGCGGGGAGACCACACCAGGGAGGAAGCGCACGGGACGGATGTTGGCCCACTGGTCGAAGTTCTGGGTGATGTTCAGCCGCAGCCCCCACAGGGACACGTGGTCGGGGACGTTCTCCCACCCGACGGCCCCGAAGAGGATCGCGTCGAAGTTCTTCAGTTCCTCCAGACCGTTGGGGTCCATCATCACCCCGTGCTCGGCGTAGTACTCGCTGCCCCAGGGGAACTCGGTCCACTCGAAGGAGAACTTCCCGTTGGACTGCTCGGCGAGGGCGTCGAGGACCTTGCGGCCGGCGGCGACGACCTCCTTGCCCACCCCGTCGGCGGGGATCGAGGCGATCTTGAAAACCTGGTGCTCAGCCATGGTGGTGCTCTCCTTGTCGAGGTCTATCTGATGTTGCCCGCATCACATCGCGGTGTCAGATACCAGTAGAGCGCCCCGGAGCACATAAGGTCCAAGACTCAATTCGCATCCCCTACATAGGGAAGTTCTATGATGCGGAGGAGTGGGCTGCCGTGTGCCGGGCGGCGACCTCCAGGAAGGCTCGGGCGGCCGGCGTCAGGTCTGACGGGCGACTGAGCACGGCCACGTGCAGGACCGTGGTCGGCTCGATTCCCAGTACCCGCAGCCCCGCCTGGCGTGCCAATGGGGTCCAGGACGAGGGCATCACCGCGTGCCCGACGCCAGCCAGCACCATCGGCAGCACCGAAGTGCGGTGGGCGACCTCGGCGGCGATCTGCACCTGCACACCCCCGGCCAGGGCGTCGTCGACGAGCCAGCGCATCAGCGAGCCCCGCTGGGAGGCGACCACCCGGTGGCCGGCCAGGTCCTGCCGGCCGATGGCCTCACCCTCGCCGAAGTCGTCGGCGTTGGGGTTGACGATCAGCACCAGCGGCTGCTGCTCCAGGTGCATCACCTCGACCTCCGCGGAACGGAAGGGCCGGTCCGAGCCCAGGATCCCGATCTCCGCGCTGCCGGTGCGCACCGCCTCGGTCACCTCGTCGGGGGTGAAGGCGGCGGCGACATTGAGGGTCACCGCTGGGTGGGACTGCGCGTAGGCGGCGATCATCGACGTCAGCGGCTCGATGCCCGGGGAAGGCATGGCGATCACGTCTAGGCGGCCGCTGCGCACCCCGCGCAGATCATCGATGGCCGCCCGGGCCGCGTCGAGATCACGGACCACCACCCGGGCCGGACCCACCAACTCCTGACCGGCCTCACTGAGCACCACCCGCCGCCCGATCCGGTGGAACAGCGAAACCCCCAGCTCCCGCTCCAGGCCCTTGATCGTCTGCGACAACGAGGGTTGAGCGATGATCAAATGCTCCGCCGCCCGGGTGAACCCACCGTGGTCCACCACGGCCAAGAAGTACTTCAGCTGCCGAACATCCATCTCTGCCTTCCCTTCTCATGCCCCCCAGGACACCGGGGCCGGTGCCGCCCCGGACGATGACACGGGCCAATCACCGCCATCGTCGCCACCGCAGCTGCGCCCGGTATGCGCATCGACTGCGCTCCACGAGAACCCATCCGGCGGTGATGTCACAGTTCGCAAGCTCCGAGAATCTCACGACCCCTCGGGTGCCGGGTGGGCCCGCCACCCATGAACCTATTGGTTCTTCCTATTGGCGTAGTAGACAACAGGCCTTGGACGTGATGCAAGTCACGGACGCATGGTGAGTCCATCCCATCTATGGAAGGACCTGGACCGTGCAAACCCAGCAACCCGTCTCCGCCGGCCCCACGAGTGCTCCACCCCGCACGGACGTCCGTGCTGCCCTGCTGGGCGGCAAGACCTTCCGCAGCCTCAGCGAGCAGACCCTCTCCCCGCGGGAGGAGAAGTTCGAACGCGCCCGCCAGACCACCGGACTGTTCCTGGCCCCGGCAGTGGCGATCATCTTCGCCCTGCTGCCGCTGAACCTCGATCCCACCCAGCACCTGCTGGCCGCGGTCCTGCTCGGCGTGATCATCCTGTGGATCTGCGAGCCGGTGCCCATCCCCATCGGCGGGCTCATCGGCGTGGCCGCCGTGGTGATCCTCGGCGTCGCCCCGGCCTCCGACGTGCTCCAACCGTTCGGGTCGACCACGATCTTTACCTTCATCGGCGCGTTCATCCTCGCCGCGGCGATGCTCAAGCACGGCATCGCCCAGCGCTTGGCCTTCTTCGTGCTCTCTCTGCCCGGGGTCGGCAAGTCCACCTACCGCATCATCATCGCCTTCGGCGTGATCACCTGCATGCTCTCGGCCTTCGTCTCCAACACGGCCACGGTGGCCATGCTCATGCCCACCGCCCTGGGCATCCTGGCCGTCATCGCCCAGCTCATGCAGGACCGCGGGGTGGTCAAGGCAGACTTCGACCCCCTGCGCCTGCGCGTGGGCGCGGCCCTGCTGCTGATGCTCGCCTACGGAGCCTCCGTGGGCGGGCTGCTCACCCCGGTGGGTTCCCCGCCGAACCTCATCGGCCGCGGCCTGATCGAGGAGGCCACCGGCACCCGGATCTCCTTCGCCCAGTGGATGGCTGTTGCCTTCCCGGTGTGCCTGGCCATGTTCGTGGTCCTGGCGGTCATCATGTTCCTGCTCAACAAGCCCGAGATCCGCCGGATCGAGGGCGTGGAGGAGTACATCCGCGAGCACCGCGCCGCCCAGGGGAGGATGTCCCGAGCCGAGAAGAACACCCTGCTGGCCTTCGGCATCACCGTCACCCTGTGGCTACTGCCGGCCGTCGTCAGCCTCATCAGTGGCACCGAGTCGGCCGCCTACATCTTCCTCGACGACCGCCTCGACGAGGGCATCGTCGCCGTCCTGGGTGCGGCCCTGCTGTTCATCCTTCCCACGAACTGGAAGAAGCGCGAGGCCACCCTCACCTGGTCGGACGCGGCCAAGATCGACTGGGGCACCATCGTCCTGTTCGGCACCGGCATCATCTTCGGCTCCCTGCTGGCCGCCACCGGTCTGGCCGAGACCATCGGCACCGGCGCGGCCGAGAATCTGCCCATCACCAACGTCGTGGCCATCACCATCTTCTCCGCCGTGCTGGCCGTGCTGATCTCCGAGACCACCTCCAACACGGCCTCGGCCGCGGTGATCGTCCCGATCGTCATCCCGCTGTGCCAGGCCATGGGCGTCGACCCCTTCGTCCCGGCCATGGCCGCCACGTTCGCTGCCTCCTTCGGGTTCATGCTGCCGGTCTCTACCCCGCAGAACGCCATCGTCTACGGCACCGGCGCGGTCCCCATCACCCGCATGATCCGCACCGGCCTCTTCTTCGACATCCTCGGCGTGGCCCTGATCGTCGCCATCGTCCCGGTGATGATCGCCGTCGTCGGCATCGGCGGCTGAGGCACCCCAGCAACACCCAAGACCAACGATCTCCACAGCAACACCAGTCGTCGAGGCCCCACCACCTGCGGTGGGGCCTCGACCTATGCCGCGCAAGACCAGATTCACCACCGAAGCGCACCCCAGGGGAGCCTTCGACCGGCCTCGGAGTCACCAGGAACCGATCTGCCCCAGCCCCATACATGGCCGGCCAGTCGCCACCTCCCAGCAAGTCACCGGCGCACCGCGTCATGTATGCCTCTGCCATCGTGCGTTCCCTATGCACCGACGGCCGAGGAAACCTGTCCCTACCCGGCGACAGTCCGGTCTCCGGAGTTTTCCACGACCCGCATAGCACCCGACAAGGCATGGCTCAGCCCCGGCATAGCCTGCCTGCCTACCGTTCTCACCAGTCACCCCCTTACGGACGGAGAACCCATGCACCCGCATGCCCAGCACGAGACGACGCCCCACTACGAAGGCCGCCGCCTGCCCCGCCCGGAGGAGGAGGTGGTGGACCAAGGGCTCGGTTTCGACCTCGGCACGCTGGTGAGCCGGCGGCGGGTGCTGGGGTTCTTCGGGATGGGTGCCGCCACGGTCGGTCTGGCCGCGTGTGGGGCCACCGGCGCCTCCACCGGCTCGAGTGCATCCACCTCGGCCTCGGCCACCGCGACGGCCTCGCCCTCGCCGTCGCCCACCGCCCTGGCGACCCAGGAGATCCCGGACGAGACCGCCGGCCCCTATCCCGGGGACGGCTCCAACGGCCCGGACGTGCTGGAGCAGAGCGGGATCGTGCGCAGCGACCTGCGCTCCAGCTTCGGGGACGCCACCGGGACCGCCGAGGGCGTGCCCATGACCCTGGAGCTGACCATCGCCGACCTCGCCGGCGGCGGGGTGCCCTTCGCCGGGGTGGCCGTCTACGTCTGGCACTGCGACCGGGAGGGCCGCTACTCCCTGTACTCCGAGGGCGTCACCGAGGAGAACTATCTGCGCGGGGTGCAGATCGCCGACGAGGACGGGAAGGTGCGCTTCACCAGCATCTTCCCCGCCTGCTACACCGGGCGGTGGCCGCACATCCACTTCGAGGTCTACCCCGACCAGGCCTCCATCACCGACTCCACCACCGCGATCGCCACCTCCCAGGTCGCGTTGCCGAAGAACGCCTGCGACGCCGTCTACGCCACTTCCGGCTACGAGTCCTCCGTCAGCAATTTGGCCCAGCTCACCCTGGCCACCGACAACGTCTTCGGCGACGACGGCGGGGCCAGCCAGCTCGGGGCGACCACCGGCAACGTCACCGACGGCTATGCCGTCACCCTCACCGCGGGGGTGGACACCACCACCACCCCCACCGGAGGTCAGCTCACCGGAGACGGCGCTCCGGCCGGGGCGCCCCCCGGCGGTGCCGGCGGCACCCCGCCGGCACCGCCGGCCGGCTGAGCACCGGTCCCGGCAGCCGCCCTGGGAGGTTGCCGGGACCCGTGGCCGGGTGGAACCGGTCCGTTCCCATTCCCCGCAGACAAGGAGTTCCCGATGGCCAGACTGCTCGACAACCCTATGAGCATGCTGCTGATCCTGCTGGCGGTCATGCTGCTGTTCGGCGCACCGAAACTACCCGGTATGGCCCGCAGCCTCGGCCAGTCGATGCGCATCCTCAAATCCGAGGTCACGGAACTGAAGGACGACCACCCCGCCCAGACCCAAGAGAGCATCAAGGGGTGCTCTGCACACGAGAACCAAGGGGGCACCAGGCCGCGCAGCTAGCTCGAAGGTACGAGCCGGAACAGGCCCGCGAATCATTCACGCGCTGAATAGGGGCCGAATCCCGGGTTTACATATGGCCCGGTTGGCGGCGGACCGTGCTGGGGTAAAGGGTCCGCTTTCCGGGACTGGATGAAGCGTCGGCCTGGACAGTGAGCCTCGGCTCAGTAGCATGCATCGCATGTCCATCAAGTTCGAGAACGTCGGCATCGCCGTCCGTGATCTCGACGCGGCGATCGCCTTCTTCACCGACCTCGGCCTGACCCTCGTGGGCCGGGACACGGTCAGCGGGCAGTGGGCGGACAGGGCTGTAGGTCTCGACGGCAACCACGTGAACATCGCGATGCTCCGGACGCCCGACGGCGGCGGTCGCCTCGAGCTCTTCGAGTACCTCCACCCCGCAGCGATCGAGACGGAGCCCACCCGACCCAATGCGATCGGCATGCACCGCGTCGCCTTCTCGGTCGACGACCTCGACGTGGCCCTCGAGGTCGCCGCCAGGCACGGCTGCCGCCCGCTGCGCGGCGTGGCGGTCTACGAGGACGCCTACAAGCTCACCTATGTCCGAGGCCCCAGCGGCATCATCGTGATGCTCGCCGAGGACTTGAGAAGACGCTGACGACACGTCGGCGGTCGCGTGACCCTCGACCCACGGGACGCCACCGGCCACAGCCGCCGGCACCCCTGCGGGAGGCGGCCGTCGAGGAGAGTCGACGGATGCCCGCCGTCCTCTTTGCATACGGCCGATTGCCTCGGGTGTCGGGGCGGCACCCTGAGAAGGGCGACTCGGGGGGGTGTGTCCTTGGGCATGCTCACCGCCTGCAGCGGCGTTCTCCGCGCCCAGATGCCATGGTTCATGGCACAGGAGCGAGTGGTACCGCAGGATGAGGCGCCTCGCTAGGGTGGGCCCATGGTCAAGATCTTCAGCACGGGGACCGGGCGGTTGCGGCGCGGAGAGCCGGCGCCCGGTCCTTCCGATGCTCCGTCTTCGTCCCGTCCCGAGGAGAAACCGATGGCCTCCGAAACTTTCAACGAGTTGCTGACCCGGCAGGTGGGCCACGAGTTCGCCGCCTCCCACCAGTACGTTGCGGTGGCGGTGTGGTTCGACAGTCAGGATCTGCCGCAGCTGGCGAGGCACTTCTACCGGCAGTCGCTGGAGGAGCGCAATCACGCGATGATGATCGTCCAGTACATCCTGGACCGGGACCTGCCCCTGTCCATTCCTGGGGTCGGGGAGGTGCGCAACGACTTCACCGATGTTCGTGAGCCCCTCGCCCTGGCACTGTCCCAGGAGCAGGAGGTCACCGAGCAGATCAAGGCCCTGTTCGCAGCCGCCCGGGCCGAAGGTGACGCGCTGGGGGAGCAGTTCATGCTCTGGTTCCTCAAGGAGCAGGTCGAGGAGGTCGCCTCGATGACCACCCTGGTGAACGTGGCCGCCCGTGCGGAGAACCTTTTCGACCTCGAGAACTTCGTGGCTCGCGAGCACATCGGTGACGGTGGCCACCACGGCGGCCGCGACTCGGGGATGCCGGAGGTTGCCGGGGGAGCCGTCTGACCCTGCGGGAAGGTGGTGCGGTGGCCGGAAGGCTGGGGGCGGATCGAGCCGACCCTTCGGCGCCCTGCTCCACACAGAACGGTCAGGGGGCATCAGTCCAGCTCCCATGGCACGCGGTCGTGCGGCAGCCCTGATGCACGCGATGGCCGCCACTGGTGTCAGGCGGTGTGCCGTACCGCGTGGCGCACACAGATCACGCCGTTGTCGAAGCGGCGGTGGTCCAGCAGTTCGAGGTCGAGCCGCAGGCCCCGGGGCAGCGCCGGTCTGCCGCCGCCCACGGTCACGGGGCACAGCAGCAGCACGCATTCGTCGACCAGTCCGTGCCGGAACGCCTCGGCGGCGAGGGTGGCGCCGCCGATGCTCAGGTCGATGCTGGAGGTCTCCTTGAGCTGTCGTACCGCCTCGGGCTGGAACTGCCGCTCGATGCTCGTCCGCGCCGTCGACGTTTCGTCGAGGGTGGAGGAGTAGACGATCTTGTCGGTGTCACGCCAGATCCGCGCGTACTCGCGCACGACGGCCGGTTCGGTGTCCAGCCACTCGTCGCTCTCCCAGACGCGCATCGTCTCGTACATGCGGCGGCCGTAGAGGGAGGTGCCGATGTGCCGCTCGTGCTCGTTCCAGAAGGCATGCACTTGTTCGTCGGGCACGGACCAGTCGAAGGAGCCGGTCTCGTCCTCCAGGTAGCCGTCGAGTGAGGTGTTGGCTGCGTAGATCAGCTTGCCCATGGGTGTCTCCGGTCGGACGGGGACCTCAGGTTGCGCCGTCTGGTGGGCACCGTCAAGAGCGCCCACGGTGAACGGGTCGCTCTTCCGAACGCCGCGGATGCATGACCATCGGCGATTCCTCGCCCCAGCACAACGATCTACGGTCACCGGGTCCGGCAAATCGGAAAGCCGGCAGCACCGGGAACATCTCGCGGTCGCGCTCTTGCCGGCTGATGCCGCCGGCTTCACCACCCCACGGTCGTGTTCGGCCGATGGCGGGTGAACTCCTCCAGGGCGATCTCGTCCCACCGCACTTCATCAGTCAGGTGCGGTTCCGGATCAGCCAGGTAGTGGGCCAGAACGCAGCGCTGGGCGTGTTCCTCCGCGCGGCCGGCATCCCACAGGGCGCGCAGCCGCGGGGTCCCCTCGCCCGGATCCGCACCGAGCACGGTGGTCGAGGCGGCGGTGATGTCGTTCCGGTCGGTCATGGTTCGACCCCAGGACCAGGCCCGGGACGGCGGCTTGTACGGATCGGACGACATCCCGGCGCGGAGCTGGGCGCCTGGCCGGCCACGGCGTGGAAGTCACGGACCACGTGCGGCTGGTCGCTGCAGTGCGCCGCGGCGGCGAGTCCGGCGAGGCTCCTGCCCGAGGCGGGGCGCCACGAGGCGGCAGCCCGGTGCAGACGCAGGATGCGTCGTACCAGCACTGCAGCTGAGCGGGCCGGTGCGGACGAGCTCGGTCACACGCCGCAGGTTGCCACGGTTGAGGAGCGCGGCCGGGGAGAGCCCTCCTGCGGTGCCGGCGGACGAATCCGATGGCTCCGTGCACAGCTCCCGGGGTCCGGTTGACGCCGTTCACCACGCCGTCGATGACGCCACCCCCGGCCGGGCGTCGTCTTCGCCGCGCACGACGCCGTCGACGTCGCCCTGGTCCTCCGCCGGAACATCACCGAGCCCACGATGAGGGCCGGGCGGCCGGCCGTCACAACCTGTCACAAACACGGCCCGACATCGGCCGAGCGCGACCGCCCGGCCCGAAGATTTCGCGACGTGTGGTTTTGTGACAGCCGCCCCACCGTCCGTTGGACTGCAGAGCCGTCCATCGAGTGGGATGAGCGGACCACACCATCCAGAGCGGCCGAGAGATCTGGCTCGACGACGCCGCAGCAACCAGCCAGCCGACCCCGGGACACCGGGACCGGCGGGCACGGTGCTACCGCCAGGACCGATGGAGGATCGCATGACTCACCACGCCACCCAACAGGTCCACGCCGGCCACGAGCCCGAGGCCCCCTGCCGGCCGGTGGCCGTGCCCATCCACCAGACGGCGTCCTACCGATTTCCCGATCACGCCACGGCCGCCTCGATGTTCCGGCTGGAGACCCCCGGGTTCACCCACAGCCGCACGGGCAACCCCACGGTTGCCGTGTTCGAGCACCGGCTGGCGGCCCCGGAGGGCGGCACCGGGGCCATCGGCGCCGCCACGGGACAAACCGCGCGAACGGTCGCCGAGCACCTGGCCCGGCACCCCACCGTCGGGCGCGTCCACCACCCGGCGATCCCCGCGCGCCCCGGAGCAGTCAGCACCGCGTCACCGCCGCGGCCGGAGGAACCGGCGTCCCGGAGGCCCGGACCGACGTCGTCCGGGCAGCGCCGGGGGTGCCAGGAGCATGACTGAGGCGGCCTTCGGGAGGGCAGTGCACGAGCAGCAGGCAGAGACGTTCGGGACGAGTGCGGACCCGGAAGGCAGGCCCCCGGTCCACAGTGAGGAATCGATGCAGCAGACCACCAGGACGAACGACTTCACGTTCGATATCAGCACGACCCGCTTCGACGAGGACTACTGCCCGTCGTCCAGTTCCCGGGGTACGACGAACTTCGCGAACCTGGCCCGCGGCGAGAACCGTCGCCAGAACCTCCGCAACACCCTGACCATGATCAACAATCGCTTCAACGACCTGGCCCACTGGGACAATCCCAGCCGGGATCGCTATGCCGTGGAGATCGAGATCGTCTCCGTGGACGTGCACGTCGCCGACGCCGCGGTGTTCCCCCTGATCGAGGTCCTCGACGTGCAGATCCTCGACACGCTGTCCGGTGTGCGCATCGACGGGATCGTGGGGAACAACTTCTCGTCCTACCTCCGGGACTACGACTTCAGCGTGGTGCTGCCGGAACACCACGCGAAGGTGTCCCGGTCCAGCATCCCCGATGACTTCGGCGCCTTGCACGGGAAGCTCTTCACGCACTTCCTGGACTCCGCTGCCTACCGCGAGCGGTTCGCCCAGCCGCCCGTGATCTGCATCAGCGTCTCGAGCACCAAGACGTATCGTCGGCTCGAGAACCACCATCCGATCCTCGGGGTCGAGTACCGGCAGGACGAATCCTCCTTGACCGATCGATACTTCGAGAAGATGGGACTGCGGGTCCGCTACTTCATGCCCCGCGGCGCGGTGGCACCCCTGGCGTTCTATTTCCGGGGCGATCTCCTCAATGACTACTCCAGCCTGGCACTCATCGGTCTCATCAGCACGATGGAAACGTTCCAGAAGATCTATCGCCCGGAGATCTACAACGCCAATGCGGCGGCCGGCCGCATCTACCGGCCGAGCCTGGGAAGTCGGGACCACTCGGTGACGCAGATCGGCTACGACCGCGAGGAGCGCAGTCAGCTGGCCCTCATGCAGGGGAAGTTCGCGGAGGAGCACTTCGTGAAGCCGCACCGGACCCTCCTGGAGCAGTGGGCCGCGGCCCACTCCGGACGAGAGAAGGAGACGCACCGATGAACACCCTGTTGCCCACCACCGTCGTCGGCAGCCTGCCCAAGCCCTCCTGGCTCGCGGAAAGCGAGACGCTGTGGTCCCCCTGGAAGCTGGACGGCGAGGAACTGCGCGAGGGCAAGCGGGATGCGCTGAGCCTGGCCGTGGACGAGCAGCGCCGGGCGGGCATCGACATCATCAGCGACGGCGAACAGACCCGTCAGCACTTCGTCACCACGTTCATCGAACACCTCAGCGGCGTCGACTTCGAACACCGGAGGACCGTGCGGATCCGTGACCGCTACGACGCGAGCGTCCCGACGGTCGTCGGCGCGGTGGGCCGTGAGCGGTCGGTCTTCCTCGACGACGCGAGGGCCCTCCGTGCGCGGACCAGCCAGCCCATCAAGTGGACGCTCCCCGGTCCCATGACCATGATCGACACCCTCTACGACGAGCACTACAGGAGTCGCGAAGAGCTCGCCTGGGAGTTCGCGAAGATCCTCAACCAGGAGGCCAAGGAGCTGGAGGCGGCGGGCGTCGACATCATCCAGTTCGACGAGCCTGCCTTCAACGTGTTCTTCGACGACCTCAAGGAGTGGGGCGTGGCCGCACTGGAGCGAGCGGCCGAGGGACTGCGCAGCACGACGGCCGTGCACATCTGCTACGGCTACGGCATCAAGGCCAATACCGAGTGGAAGGCGACGCTCGGGTCGGAGTGGCGCCAGTACGAGATGTCGTTCCCGCTGCTCCAGCAGTCGACGATCGACATGGTCTCCCTGGAATGCCACAACTCCCGCGTCCCGGTCGAGCTCATCGAGCTGCTCCGAGGCAAGAAGGTGATGGTCGGGGCCATCGACGTCGCCGGCGGCGCGATCGAGACCCCGGAGGACGTGGCCGGCACCCTCCGGCAGGTGCTCCGCTTCGTCGATGCGGACAAGCTGTATCCGAGCACCAACTGCGGCATGGCGCCACTGGATCGCCAGATTGCGCGGGACAAGATGACCGCTCTCGCCGCGGGAGCGGAGATCATCCGAGCGGAACTCTCCGGAGCGGCGCCCTCGACGTGACGGCCAGGGCGACGACAGTGGTGCCCTGCCCGGCGGGGTCGGCGGCGGCGGTCGAGCGGGCATCTGCCGGGACGCCGGGGCGGGTGGAGGCGGCCATGGGCACACCTCGGCAGACGTCCGGTCGGGGCAGCGCGCCATCGCCTTGGACCTGGCCCGCTATGGGTCCCGGGCTCGTCGGGTGAGGACCGTGCGCTGGAGCGACCCGTCGAAGGGGTGCAATCCTGCACGGATTGCACCCCTTCTGGGCTGTTCTCGATGGTCTCACGCCGGGTCGACACCGCGTGCTGTCACTTCGTGCACCGCGCGGGGGAGCGAGAAGATCCGGTCCGGACGGTCCGACCGGGACCAGGGACGGGAACCGCTCGCCATGTTCACACGTGTCCGTTCAGCCGGTTCACGGTCCGTCGGGCAGTCGACCCGGTGCCGGCGTGGCGACCGGTCCGCACGGTCAGCCGAAGAGCCGCTCCAGGACGTCGTGGGCGCGGTCGCTGCCGCGTTGCCGGACACCCCGGCCGGGCTCGGCCTGGACCGGGTGCTGCGCCGCACTGCCCCGGCCGGGCTTTTGCGCACGGCTGGGGACGGTGTCCTCAGCGGCGTCGAGGCGCAGGCCCCCGATCTCCGGGTTGTGGTCGGAGGCGCGGTAGGGGTCGGCCGTGTAGAGGCCGGTCACGTTGTGGTTGTGCCGGCTGCACTCCAGGCCTGCGGACTCGTGGGCGTTGATCTCCCAGACGTCCGAGCCGGTCACGGTCCCGGCCGCGGCGGGCGAGGCGAGGACGTGGTCCAGGGAGCCGACCATGCCGCCGAAGGCGTAGGAGTGCTCGCCCGCCGGAGCCAGGTTCACGTAGCGGGCCTCGTGCAGGTCTCGCATCAGGTCCTCCTGGTCGTAGGAGTTGAAGTCGCCGGTCAGGACGATCCGGTCGGTGCCCTGGGCAACGGGATCGCGGCGTTGGCGACGTTGCCGTAGTCGGTCGTCGCCCCGTCGTCGAGCAGCACCCCACGAGCCTCGTTCTCGGCGGCCTGCGCGGCCGCCTCGGCGGAGCCGGGGGCGCCGACGGCGGTGGGCTGGACCAGGGGCGTGGCGCCTGCGGCCAGCCCGATCTCCCCGTAGCGGTTGAGGTCGTCGTTGTCGGTGATCACGAACTCACCGGCCGGGTCCAGGAGCATGCCTTCGAGGTCCTCACGCTCGGCCTCCTCGGCGGGCCACCCGACGACGGTGGGCTTGACGGCCTCCGCGGGCTCGTCCAGGACCCGCAGGCCGTCGGCGCGCACGCTGATCCGGGTCCGGCCGTGGTACTCCGCGACCGCGCCGGTGACCTCCACGTACTGTCCCGGCCGGACGGTGCCCGCGGTGTCGGGGGAGTGCACGAAGATCGCCTCGGAGGCGTCATGGGCGCCCGGGTCGGGCTGCCCGCCGGTCCCCGGGGTCTGGACGCAGTAGCCGTCGAGCCCGCCGGTGGCGTAGACGGCGGTGACGACGCCGCGGGTGGTCACCGTATGCCCCACCATCGGGGAGGTGTCCCCGGCGTCACGTTCCGCGCCGCAACGACCGGTCCGTCCCATGACCGGAGGAAGCGCGGCGTGGCAGCAGCCGCCGTCATCGGCTGGTGGGCGTGCATGATGTCCTCCTCCTCGATCCGTCCGCCCGGACCGACCGCAGGCCCACTGGGCGAGCATCAGCCGACCGCTGCCTCGCCCGGGACCTCCACCCGCTGGACGAGCACCGGCCCGCACCGGCTCAGCGGTGGGGGACGAGCTCCTTGGTGAAGACCGTGCCGCCGTGGCCGTCGCGCAGGCTCACGGTCAGCACGTCGTCCTCGTCCAGCTGCACGTGGCCGAAGAACTGGAAGCGGCCGTCGCGGGGGGAGCCGGCGGTGGGGCCGGCCTTGGCGAAGACCTGCTCCGGGCCGAAAGTGCCGTCCAGCTCGTTGGGGCCGAAGGTGCCGGCGTTGATGGGGCCGGCCACGAACTCCCAGAACTCGTCGAAGTCGGTGAACGCCGCCCGCTCGGGCGAGTAGTGGTGCGCCGCACAGTAGTGGACGTCCGCGGTCACCCACACGACGTTGCGCACCCCGGCGTCCTTGAAGGCCTTGAGCACCCGGGCCAGCTCGAGCTCCCGGCCCAGCGGGGCCCCGTCGTCGGCGTTGCTGATCGACTCCTGGGCCTTCCCGTCCGGGACGATCACCCCCAGAGGGAGGTCCGCGGCGATCACTTTCCAGGTGGCCCGCGAAGAGCGCACGCCGTCGATGAGCCACTGCACCTGCTCCTCGCCGAGCAGGGGCGTGGCGTGGGGCTGCAGACCGGCCGTGTTCTTGCCCTTGAAGGTGCGCATGTCGAGGCAGAAGACGTCCAGCTGCGGGCCGCGCTCGATCCGGCGGTGGATCCGCCGGCCCTCGAACCCGGTGGTGCCCGGACGCAGGGCACGTGCTTCGCCGATGGGCTGGTACTCCTGCCAGGCCCGCCGTCCGCGGGCGGCCAGGGTGTTGACGTCGCGCACGGTGTAGCGCTCGTCCTCGAGGATCTCCCCGGGCCACCAGTTGTTGGTGGTCTCGTGGTCGTCCCACTGGGCCACGACGGGTACGTCGGCGTACATCGCCCGCACGTTGGTGTCCATGAGATTGTACCGGTGACGGGCCCGGTACTCCTCCTGGGTCTCGGCGACCTTGGTGACGCCTTCGGTGACCAGGTTGCGCCAGATGCGGCCGTCCGCCTCGACGACCTCCGCCTGGAGGGGGCCGTCGGCGTAGATCGTGTCCCCGGAGTGGATGAAGAAGTCCGGGTCCAGGTCGTGCATCGCCCGGTAGGTGTACATCCCGCCCAGATCCGGGTTGATGCCCCAGCCCTGTCCGGCCGTGTCACCCGTCCACACGAAGGACTGGCTGCGGCGGCCGTGCCCGTGTCCGCCGGAACGGCCCCGTCCGCGGACGCCCGGGGCGGTCCGGAAGGTGCCGTGGTGGACGTCGGAGAGCGCGCCCTCCTCGTCCTCGAAGCGCACCTCCAGGGCGAAGCGCGTGCCGGCGGGCAAATCCGTGGCCCCGATCTTGACGGTGTGGTCGGTCGCCTCGCTCACCCACCCGGAGGTCAGGGTCCGCTCGAAGCCGCCGCGGCCGCGGAGGGGCGCGCCGCCGGCGTCCACGGCCCGCAGGTGCGCCACCATGCGACCGGTGCCGTCCGTCCGCGACCACAGGACCGCCGAGGAAGACGTCACGTCGCCGGTGGCGATACCGCTGGGCAGGTGCAGGCGCCGCCGCACCAGAGCCGGGGACGACGGGCCGGCCGGCATCACAGGGCGGGCGGCGGCGGCCGGGGCCGCGCCGGCCACGGTCAGAGCGGAGGCCGCGAGGGAGCCCTGGAGCAGGCCGCGGCGGGAGAAGGTAGCCATGGCCCGATCCTCCGCCCCCCGGCTGACCCGGAAATGAACATCCGTCGACGACCCGCCGACCGGCCGGTGAGCGATCTGCCGCCGGAGGCCGGTCACGGGATCAGCCGTGTGGTCCCCGTGCCGGATGCCACCGTTCCTCGCATCGACCGCACCGGGGCTGCCGCGCGATCGGGTGCCGTCCTGATCCGGCGTGCCCTCAGGGCGGTCGAGCCCAGGTCCGAGGATGCGGCTGCGCAGCCGGCCTCCGCTCCGGGCCCACGCTCGGCCGTCTTCACGGCCGCGCTGCCGCGGCCGTGGGCTCGCCGGCCGGCGCCCGGAAGTCGAGGCTGTCTTCGCGGGGTCGTGCCGAGGCTGTGGGTGAGCGTGCCAGCGGACAGCGGCCGGTCCCGTGTCCGGGCACCTCGCACCCCGGCCCCGCTCCCGGTGCCGGACCCGGGTTTGCGGGCATCGATAGAGTCGGACCGATGCGACATGAACACGATGTTCTCGATCGAACGGCGTCGACGCTGTCCGCGCCGACCCCCGAGCACTCCACGGACGGTCTTGTCCGGGTCCGTGGCGCCCGGGAGAACAACCTGCACCATGTGGATGTCGATGTGCCGCGCGATGCGATCGTGGCGTTCACCGGTGTCTCCGGCTCCGGCAAGTCGTCCTTGGCCTTCGGCACCATCTACGCCGAGGCCCAGCGTCGGTACCTCGAGTCCGTCGCCCCGTACGCCCGCCGGCTCATCCAGCAGGGACACCATCCCGAGGTGGAGCAGATCACGGGTCTGCCTCCGGCCGTGGCGCTGCAGCAGCGCCGCGGCACGGCCACGGCCCGTTCCACCGTCGGCACCGTCACCACGCTGTCGAACTCGCTGCGCATGCTCTTCTCGCGTGCCGGCACCTATCCGGACGGCGCCGCTCAGCTGGACTCGGATGCTTTCTCCCCGAACACCGCTGCAGGGGCCTGTCCGGAATGCCACGGCTTGGGCACTGCGCACACCGTCAGCGAGACGTCCCTGGTCCCCGATCCGTCGCTCAGCATCCGCGACGGGGCCATTGCCGCCTGGCCGGGCGGCTGGCAGGGCAAGAACCTGCGTGACATCCTCACCCACCTCGGGCACGACATCGACACCCCCTGGCAGGAGCTGCCCCGGAAGGACCGGGACTGGATCCTCTTCACCGAGGAGCAACCGGTGGTGGAGGTCACGCCGCAGCGTGATCGCATCGCCAAGCCGTACAGGGGCCGGTTCTGGAGCGCCCGCAGCCATGTGCTGCACACCCTGGCCGAGTCCAGGAGTGCCACCGTGCGCGGGCGTGTCCTGGGCTTCATGCAGACCGGGCCGTGTCCGCGGTGCGGCGGCAGCGGACTCAGGGCAGAGGCTCTGGCGGTGACCTTCGCCGGAAAGACCATCGCCGAGCTCAACACCATGCCGATGACCGAACTGGCCGAGGTGATCCGCCCCACCGCAGAACTCACAGCAGCCGGAACCGCCTCGCGCACGCAGACCTCGGGTGAGGACAACGAGGTGGCCGTGGCCATTGCCCGAGACCTGCTGGTGCGGATCACCGTGCTGCTGGATCTGGGGCTGGGCTACCTCGCTCTGGGCCGTTCCACTCCCACCTTGTCCCCTGGGGAGATGCAGCGCCTGCGGATCGCCACGCAGCTCCGCTCCGGGCTGTTCGGGGTGATCTACGTGCTCGACGAGCCCTCAGCCGGGCTGCATCCTGCCGATGCCGAGCCGCTGCTCGCGCTGCTGGAGCAGCTCAGGTCCTCCGGCAACTCGGTGTTCGTGGTGGAGCACAACATGGACGTGGTGCGCCGCGCGGACTGGCTGGTGGACGTGGGCCCGGGAGCTGGTGCCGGAGGAGGTGAGGTGCTCTACAGCGGACCGGTGGCCGGCCTCGCGGAGGTCCACGAGTCCGTGACCCGGCCGTTCTTGTTCACGCACGGTTCCGACGGAACGACCGCCTCCGGCGCCCGCCGGAACGCGACGGGCTGGCTGGGGCTGCAGGACATCAGCCGGCACAACCTGCGCGGGCTCGACGCCGACTTCCCGCTGGGGGTGCTGACAGCGGTCACCGGTGTGTCCGGTTCGGGCAAGTCGACCCTGGTCAGTCAGGTGCTCGCCGAGGCGGTCGGCGCCGGGCTGCACCCGGGCGCCGAGGCTGCGGAAGAACCGGACCCGGGGGATCGGGGCGTCGGCGCCGATGACTCCGTCAGGGCCCCGGGCTGGGGATCCGTCTGCGGACTGGAGCAGCTGGACCGGCTGGTGACGGTTGACCAGAAGCCCATCGGCCGCACCCCACGCTCCAACCTGGCGACCTACACGGGGCTCTTCGATGCCGTCCGGAAGACGTTCGCCGCCACGGACGCGGCCCGTGCTCGGGGCTTCGGCGCTGGACGGTTCTCCTTCAACGTGGCCGGAGGTCGCTGCGAGACCTGCGAGGGGGAGGGATTCGTGGCCGTGGAGCTGCTGTTCCTGCCCGGCAGCTACGGGCCCTGCCCCCAGTGCCACGGCGCACGGTACAACCCCGAGACGCTGGAGGTCACCTACCGCGGCCGGAACATCGCCGAGGTCCTGGCCATGACCGTGGACACCGCCGCCGAGTTCCTGGCCGACGTTCCCGCCGCCGCACGCAGCCTCCAGGCCCTGCGGGAGGTGGGTCTCGGCTACCTGGGACTGGGCCAGCCGGCCACCGAGCTCTCCGGCGGAGAGGCCCAGCGCATCAAGCTCGCCACCGAACTGCAGCGCGCTGCGCGAGGCCACACCCTCTACCTGCTGGATGAACCCACCACAGGACTGCACCCCGCCGACGTCCAGCTCCTGATGGCCCAGCTGCACCGGCTCGTCGACGCCGGCAACACGGTGATCGTCGTCGAGCACGCGATGGACGTGGTGGCCGGCGCCGACTGGGTGATCGACCTGGGACCCGCCGGTGGCGACGCCGGGGGCCGGATCATCGCCGCCGGAACACCCGCCGTGGTTGCCGGTTCCGACAGGAGCCGGACAGCGCCGTACCTGGCTGCCGCATGCCAGAAGCGACCTTCCACAGAACGGTGACTCGAGGTCGATCGCCGGCACCTGGACGGTCGTAGCGGCCCCCGGCGCCGAGCACGGTCGAGCTGTTCCCGGCCGCCCGCGGCCGGCCTCCGCTGAGGGGTGGGCTGGCGGCGGCGGGAGCAGCTGCGGCCGGCTGATCCAGGCCCGGGCCGCGGCGCGTTCGTCGAGACGGAGCCGGCGGGTGGGGATGTGCAGGAGCTCGGAGGTCCACTCGGAGGCCTTCGCCTCCCGGTCCACGTCGGTGACCACGGTCAGCCGGGCGAGCTTCTTGACGCAGCCGGCGGACGTCCGGGCCGGCCACGGCGCCGTCGGGGAGACGTCGCCGACATCGAGCTCACCGCGGGTCGCGACCATCCGCACGCTGTCGTGGTCGCGGAGCGCCTCGTCGAGGACCGCGCGCACGTGCAGCATCTCCTCGGCGGTGATCCCTCCGTGGGCGTCGAGCGTGACGATGTCGGTGCCGGGCTGCACCGTGGTCTCCAGCACGGTCTCCTCCTGCTCCGCCGCGGCGCCGACGGCGTGGAAGCAACGGCAGGACCGCGCACGGCAGCGCTCAACGCGAAGACGCGTGCACGGCACGGTTGAGGCAGTGGGGAAGCGACGGACCACTCCTCGTTCACAGTGTCACACAGCACGTCTTGCGGGGGCCGTGCCGTTACGCTGAGGCGGATCTCTCCCGGACACGTGGGGGCGTGAACATGATGAAGACCATCGGTGGAGTTCTCGGCGGTGCGGCAGCACTGAGCCTGGCGACGGGGCTCGTGGCGCCCTCGGCGGCGGTCGCGACAGGAACGACCTACGACATCGACTCGGCCTCCAGTCCGACGGTGGTGGTGAACAAGCACCGCCCACTGGACCCCCGGACCTACGTGCCGAAGCCGCTCAGCCGCATCCAGGCCGAACGGATGCGCTCCGATGCGGCGGCGGCGTACCAGAAGATGGCCCGGGCCGCCAAGGCCGACGGGGTGAACATCGTGGCCGTGAGCGGGTACCGCTCCTACGACACGCAGGCCGGCCTCTACGACAGCTACGTGCGGCAGTACGGCCAGGAGACCGCCGACACCATCGCGGCCCGGCCGGGGCACAGCGAGCACCAGACCGGGCTGGCCATGGACGTCGGCAACGCCTCCGGAGTGTGCGCGCTGCAGGACTGCTTCGCGGACACCCCGGTCGGGGCGTGGGTCGCCGAGCACGCCGGAGAGTACGGGTTCATCATCCGCTACCCCGACGGCGAGGACAATCAGGCCGTCACCGGCTACGCCTACGAGCCCTGGCACATCCGCTACGTCGGTCACGACCTGGTCCGGGACATGCAGGAAGCGGCCCTGGTGGACCCGGAGGTCGACACCATGGAGGAGTTCTTCGGCCTGGAGCCGGCCCCGGACTACCGTCCGTGAGCGGAGTCGACCCGGCGGTGTCCGACGCCGGGGGCGGGGCCCGGCAGGGGGCCCGGTGGGGTGCGTCCGCCGGGTCCGCCCGGGCCGGGCTCAGCTGACGAGGATCTGGGTGGAGGTCTCCTTCAGCTTCGCATTGGCCCAGCGCATCTGGCGCAGGGTCTCGGGGTGGCAGCGCTGGGCGACGTCGAGCAGGTCGTGGTGCTTGATGCCCTGGGCGGCCTGGGCGAGCATCTCCCAGTCGGCCGAGACCCCGGAGGCCATCGTGTAGACCTCGCGCAGGTCGAGGAGCATGAGCAGCTCCGCCTTGCCGCGGCGGCCGATGAGCTCGCTGCTCTTCTCCCGCACCGTCTCCAGCAGACCGGACTCGTCGGCGGGCTCCGGGTCGAGGTCCTGGCCGTAGGTGGTGCCGATCCCGGCGATCGCCCGGACGTGGTGCTGGGACCAGCGGGCGAGGTCGCGGGCCAGGTGGTAGATCTCGTGGTCGACCTTGTGGCGTTCGGAGACGTGCAGCAGCTTCCGCGCCAGGTCGTTCTCGGAGCGGTGCAGCTCGTGCAGGACCAGGCCGATCTTCATCGTTGCCCCTCCGTGGTGGCGTGGACGTCCTCGTCCACCGCGGCCGTGGCGTCTCCGCGGGTGGGCCGGCCGGTGTCGGTCACGGGTGCCGAGGCCGTGGTGGTCGGTGCGGGTGCGGCCCCGGGGCCGGCGCCGAGGCATTCCAGGCGTGCGGCGGCGGTCTTGAAGATCGGCTGCTTGGAGGCGGCGTCCCAGTCGGTGATGGTCAGCTCGTTGGCCGCCCGTCCCGCGGTGTCGGGCTCGTGCCCGCCCGGGGTGTCCCAGTACCCGTAGTGGAAGGGCAGGAACACCACCCCGTCACGGATGCCGGTGAGGCGCGCCTGGGCCTGCACCGAACCCCTGGGGGTGGTGACCCGCACGAGGTCGCCCTCGCTGACGCCCTGGGCGGCGGCCTCGGCGGGGGAGACCTCCACCCACACCTCCGGGGCCGCCTCCTGCAGCTGCGGGGCGCGGGCGGTCTTGGTGCGGGTGTGGAAGTGGTACAGGGTCCGCCCGGTGATCAGCTGCAGCGGGAACTGCTCGCTGGGGACCTCGTGCGGGGGCAGGTACTCGGCGGCCTTGATGACGGCCTTGCCGGAGGGGTTCAGCGCCTTGTACTCGGCCGGCTCGAGCGGGGCGCCCGTGACGAGGTCCCGGCCGTAGCTCTCGCAGTAGGCGGGATCGGACCAGAACGCGCCGTCGACGTAGATGCGCTCGGTGCCGTCGGGGTGCTCCTCGTTGCACGGCCACTGGATCCCGGAGCCCCCGCGCAGCTTCTCGTAGCTCAGGCCCGTGTAGTCGCAGGGGCGGCCGGCGGTGCACTCCTTCCACCCCTCGAACGCCGACTCGGCGTCGTGCCACTTGACCAGCGGGTTCCCGTCCTTGTCGCGCAGGTCCAGCCGGCGGGCGTAGTCGATGAAGATGTCCAGGTCCGGCTTCGCCTCCCCGGGCGGGTCGACGGCCTTCTCGGACAGGTGCACGGTGCGGTCCACGTTGGTGAACGTGCCCGTCTTCTCCCCCCAGGTGGCCGCCGGCAGCACGACGTCGGCCAGCTGGGCGGTCTCGGAGAGGAAGATGTCCTGGACCACCAGGAAGAGCCGGTCCTGATCGAGGATCGAGCGGATCCGGGCCAGCTCCGGCAGGGACACGGCCGGGTTGGTGCCGCTGACCCACAGCAGGCGGATGGAGCCGTCCTCGACGTAGCGCATCATCTGCATCACGTGGGTGGGCGGGGAGTAGTGCGGGATCTGGAACGGGTCGATGTTCCACACCCTCGCCAGGTCCTTCACGTGCTCCTCGTTGGACCAGTTCCGGAAGCCCGGCAGGTCGCCGTCGCCGCCGCACTCCCGGGTGTTCTGGGCCGTGGGCTGACCGTTCATCTGCAGGATCCCGCGCCCGGGGGCCCCCAGCATCCCGCGAATGATGTGGATGTTGTTCACCTGCACGGCCGCGGCGGTGGCCTGGTTGGACTGGTAGAAGCCCTGCAGCACCGTGGACAGCAGCCGTTGCGCACCGCCGATGATCCGCGCGGCCTCCCGGATCTGCTCGGCGGGCACGTCGCAGATCGTGGAGACGGCCTCCGGGGTGTACTCCTGCACCCGTTTCTCCAGCTCGGCGTAACCGACCGCGTGGGCGCTGACGTAGTCGTGGTCGACCCGGTCGTGGGCGATGATCTCGTGCAGCAGCCCGTTCATCAGCGCCACGTTGGTGCCCGGGCGCGGGGCCAGGTGCACGGTCGCGTGCCGGGCGACCGGGGTGGGGCGGGGATCCACGCAGATGATCTGCGGCGGGTCCTCCCCGGCCAGCCGGTCCAGGATCCGGGTCCACAGCACGGTCTGGGTCTCGGCCATGTTGTGCCCGTACAGGGCGATCACGTCGGCGTGGTCGATGTCCGTGTAGGAGCCCGGCTGCCCGTCGCAGGCGAAGGACTCCTTGAGCGCCGCGGCGGCGGTGGCGGTGCACAGCCGGGTGTTGCCGTCCACGTGGTTGGTGCCCAGCCCTCCGTGGGCGATCAGTCCCAGGGTGTAGTACTCCTCGGCGAAGAGCTGGCCGGTGGTGTAGAAGCCGATCGCGCTGGGCCCCTGCTCCGCCATCAGTTCCTGCGTGCGGGCGACGATCCGGTCCATGGCGGTGTCCCAGTCCGTTTCCACCAGCTGCCCGTTCTCGCGGACCAGAGGTGTCGTGAGCCGGTCCGGGGAGGCGTTGGCCTGCCACCCGTAGAGGTCCTTCGGGCCCAGCCGGCCGCGGTTGACGCGGTCCACCGCCCGGCCCCGGACCCCGGCGATCCGCCCGTCCTTGACCGCGATGTCCAGCGCATCGCCGTTGGAGTGCAGGATCGAGGCGGTCTGCACCCACCGGTCCACGTCCTCGGGGCCCAGCCCCTCGGCCAGGTGGGTGTCCACCCGCACCGGCCAGTCCTGCCCGGCGGCGTAGGGGGTGCGGGTGCCCCACGGTTCGGCGATCCGGTCCTTGCTCGTCATCGAGACCCCTCCGGTGTTCCCTCGGCCGGCTGCGGCCTGCGTCGGCACAGTGTCCGCGCCCGGACTGTCCCGCACTCTACGCACGGCACCCACCGACGACAAGGGTGCTGACGAGGGCGGCGGGGGTGGCGCGACCGTCGTCGGCAGTCGCGGGGAAGGCGACCGGGGACCGGCCGCCGGCGACGGAGGACCGGTCCGGTCCTCCGTCGCCGGACGGCTCAGCCCGGCCACGTCCTCTCCCGGCCTCCCGGAGTCTTCCCGCGGTGGTCGCGGCCGGACCGGCGGTGCCGGCCGGATCCATGCGCTCGGGCCGGGCCGTCCGCGGGTCCGGCCGCGCGCACCGCCGGTCCTGCGGAGCGGTGACGGCGGGGCGGAGGAGGGCTATGGTCGGGGCATGAAGAGACTGGTCAGCACACTGCTCATCGGGGCGGGGGCACTCCTTGCGCTGGTCGGGTGCGCAGGACAGTACCCGGCCGACCCGCACGGGACCCTGTCCGAGGTCACGGGCGGGGTGCTGCGGGTGGGGGTCTCGCACAACGAGCCCTTCGTCTCCGTCCGGGGACCCGTCCCGTCCGGGCGCGAGGTGGAGCTGGTGGAGGACTACGCGCGGACCCTCGACGCGGAGATCACCTGGACCGCCGACGGGGAGGAGGAGCTGGTGGACCGGCTCGAGCACGGTCGGCTGGACCTGATGATCGGGGGCCTGACGGACAGGACCCCCTGGAAGCAGAAGGTCGGGCTCACCCGCCCGTACGTCGAGACGACCGACGAGTTCGGGCAGCAGGAGAAGCACGTGATGGCGGTGCGCAAGGGCGAGAACGCGTTCCTGCTCGACCTCGACGAGTTCCTGCAGTCGTCGGGAGGGCAGTCGTGACGGCCGTGCACCACAACATCGACAACGAACCGCTGCCCGAGGAGGTGGCAGGTGGTCTCCGCCGGGCCGTGCGGCTGGAGTGGGCCACCATCGTCTGCCTCGTGCTCATCGTCGGGCTGGTCTATGCCGTGATGGGCAACTCCCAGGCGATGAAGACGGCCTGGATCGAGGACATGCTCTCCTTCGTGCCGCCGATCGCCTTCCTGATCGGGGTGCACATGACCCGCAGGCCGGCCACTGCGGAGCGTCCCTACGGCTATCACCGGGCCATCGGCATCGCCCACGTCGTGGCGGCCACCGCGCTGCTGGTGATGGGCGGCTACCTCGTCGTGGACTCGGCGCTGAAACTGATCACCGTGGACCACCCCACGATCGGCGGCATCCAGCTGTTCGGCACCACGCTCTGGCTGGGCTGGCTGATGATGGCCGCCATGGTGGTCACCGCGATCCCGCCGGTGATCCTGGGGCGGATGAAGCTGAAGCTGGCCCCGCCGCTGCACAACAAGGTCCTCTACGCGGACGCGGACATGAACAAGGCCGACTGGATGACCTCCCTGGCCGCCACCGTGGGGGTCGCGGGCATCGGACTGGGCTGGTGGTGGGCCGACTCGGCCGCCGCGATCGTCATCGCGATCTCCATCCTCAAGGACGGGATCACGAACCTGAAGGCGGCCGTGGCCGGGCTCATCGACGCCCGCCCCACCAGCGTGGACAACAAGGACCCGCACCCGCTGCTGGGGGACATCGACGCCTACCTGCGCGGCCTGGACTGGGTGCACACCGCCGGGGCCCGGGTCCGCGACGAGGGACAGGTCTTCCACGTCGAGGGTTTCGTCGTCCCCCGGGCGGCGGAGCTCCCCACCCCCGACCGCATCCAGGCCGCCCAGCGGGGGCTGTTCGACCTGGACTGGAAGGTCCGCGACGTGACCATCACCCCCGTGCGCAGACTGCCGTCCGTGCTCGAGGCCCACGGCAGCCCCTCGCGGCACTGACGCGCCCGGCCGGTCCGCAGGTCCCGTGGGATCCTCGAGGAACGACCGCACCGCACCACGACCGACGAGCAAGGAGACATCATGCAGATGGGACTGGTAGGCCTGGGGAAGATGGGCGGGAACATGCGCGAGCGCCTGCGCCGGGCCGGGCACACCGTCATCGGCTACGACACCGACCCGCAGCTGTCCGACGCCGACAGCCTGGCGGCGATGGTCGAGCGCATCGACAGTGAGCTGCAGGTGGTGTGGGTGATGGTCCCGGACACCGTCGTCGACCCGGTGATCGAGGAGCTGGCCGGGCTGCTCGGGGAGGGTGACGTCATCATCGACGGCGGCAACTCCCGGTGGGTCCACGACGCCCCGCGGGCGCGGCGGCTGGCCGAGCGGGGCATCGAGTACCTGGACTGCGGCGTCTCCGGTGGTGTCTGGGGCATCACCCAGGGCTACGCCCTGATGGTCGGCGGCAACGGGACGACCGTGGCGAAGGTGCAGCCGATCTTCGACTCGCTCAAGCCCGCCGGCGAGTTCGGATTCGTCCACGCCGGGGAGCACGGCGCCGGCCACTTCGCGAAGATGGTGCACAACGGCATCGAGTACGCGATCATGCAGGCCTACGCCGAGGGCTGGGAGCTGATGGAGGCGGCCGGGCACGTGACCTCCGTGCGGGAGACCTTCAACTCCTGGCGCGAGGGCTCGGTGATCAAGTCGTGGCTGCTGGACCTGGCCGTGAACGCTCTCGACGAGGACGAGCACCTGGAGCGGCTGGCCGGCTACGCCGAGGACTCCGGGGAGGGCCGGTGGACGGTGGAGTCCGCCCTCGACCTGGCGGTGCCCGTCCCGGCCATCGCCAACGCCCTGTTCGCCCGCTTCACCTCCCGCCAGGACGACTCCCCGGCGATGAAGATGATCGCGGCGATGCGCAACCAGTTCGGCGGCCACGCCGTCAAGGACGTCGCCGCCGGCCCCGAGCACCTCGAGGCCGAGCCCGGGAAGGAACCGGCGCACCCGTCCGAGCAGTGAGACCCCGCCACCGCGTCGAGGGGAGCCCCGGCACCGCCGGGGCGTAGCATTCCCCGGGAACGGGAGAATGACAGGACAAACACGGAGGTGGGTCGCCGGTGGACGTGGTCATGGCGGCCCTGCCCATCGTGCTGACCCTGGGCCTGCTGCTCGTGCCCGCGCCGGCGTGGGTGGCCCCCGGCGCCGGACTGCTCGCGGCCGTGACGGTCGGCCTGGCCTGGTTCGGCACCCCCGCCGCCGACGTGGTCGCAGCGTTCGGCGACAGCGCCTGGACGCTGGTCGAGGTGCTGGCGATCATCGCCGGGGGGATCCTGCTCGCCCGCGTCATGGACCGCAGCGGCGCCCAGCGGGGACTGGCCCGGTGGCTCTCGGCCGGCGGCGGGCCCACGGTGGCCTCGGCGCTGCTGATGGCCCACGGCGTCGTGCCGTTCATGGAGACGGTCACCGGCTTCGGGGTCTCGGTGATCATCGGGCTGCCGCTGCTGCTGTCCCTGGGGTTCACGCCGCTGCGGGCCGCCACGCTGTCGCTGATCGCCCTGATGGTGGGGCCGTGGGGCTCGATGGGCCCGGGCACGCTGCTGGGCGCCCAGATCGCCGGGGTCCCCCTGGACGAGCTCGGGGTGGCCTCGGGGGTCCTCAACGTCCTCGCCTTCCTCGGCTCCGGCGCCGTGGCCGCGGTCGTCGCCGGCCGCGGCCTGCCCGCCCCCGAGGCCCGGTTCCGGGCCGCCGTCCACGCCCGCTGGATCGGCGCGGGGCTGGCCTCGGGCGCGGTGCTCTCCGTCCTGGTCCTGGCCGCCAACCTCGCCCTCGGCACGGCCGTGGCCGGCGCGGTGGCGACCCTGGTGATGTCCGCGGGCTGGGCCGCCGTGATCAGCCGGGGCCGGCTGGGCCCCGTCCCGGTCCGCGCGCTGGTGCCGTACGCGGTCCTGCTGGCGGGCACCACCGCCGGGCAGCTCCTCGAGCGGGCGCTGCCGCTGGGCGGGTTCGGTGCGGTGCTGGGCTCCCCGGCCCTGTGGTCGAGCACCGGTGCCCTGGCCGGCGTCGTCGTGCTCGGCCTCGACAGGAGCCACCGGCGGCGGCTCCCCCGGGAGACCCTGCGGATGTGGCTGCAGGTGGCGGTGCCGACGGGCCTGTACCTGGTCCTGGGCACCGCGGTCTCCGGGGGCGGGCTGGCCGAGGCGCTGGCCGCCGCCCTGACGGGGCTGGGGCCGGCCTACCTGTTCCTCGTGCCGCTGCTCGGCGGCCTGGGCGGCTACATCACCGCATCGGGCACCGGGGCCAACGCCATGTTCGGCGGCACCCAGGACGCCGCCGCGCAGGCCCTCGGGATCGACCCCCTGTGGATGATGGCCTCCCAGAACGTGGCCGCCGGGCTGGCCTGCCTGGCCAGCCCGGCGCGCATCGAGCTCGCCTACCGCATGGCCGGCCCGCACCAGCGCCGGGACACCCCCGGGCCCGCCCTCACCCGCGGGGCCCTGGTCGCCAGGACGCTGCCGTTCGTGCTCGTGTGCCTGGTGCTGTGGGGCCTCGGCAACCTGCTCTGGCTGCCGACCGCCGGCTGAGCCCCGCCGCCGGCCACACCGGCAGCGACCGCCGGCGCCGCGCCCTCCTCGTCCCGCGCCGAAGGCGCGAGCCCGCACCGCGGACATCTTGGGACATCGGCCGCCCCGGTCGCCCACAATGGTCCCGTCGGCACCTGCCGGCCCGGAGGAAGGACGCACGATGACACCACCACGGGCCACCGGCCGGCCCGAGATCCGCCGGGACGGGACGTGGATCGTGTTCGTCCGCCACCTCGACGCCCCCGTCGAGCAGGCGTGGGCGGCCGTCACGGACCCCCGGCGCCTGGAGCGCTGGATCGGCACCTGGACCGGGGACCCTGCCTCCGGCAGCGTCGCCTTCCGGATGACCGCCGAGGAGGGCATGCCGGAGGAGGTGCACCGCATCGAGGCCTGCGAGCCCCCGCGGCTGCTGCGCACGCGCGCCCGCGGCGAGGGCCTCGACGGGCAGGACCACGACTGGCGGCTGGAGATCCGGCTGGCCGAGGACGGTGGCGGGACGGCGCTGCACCTCGCCCAGTTCCTGCCGGAGGCGGCGTGGGCGCACAGCATCGGACCCGGCTGGGACTACTACCTGGACCGGCTCGTGGCGGCCGAGACGGGCGGGGACGTCGCGGCCGTCGACTTCGGGCGCGACTACTACCCGGCCCTCGTGCCCGCCTACGAGCAGCGCTTCCCGCTCGCGCCCCGGCAGCCGTGACGGTCTCCGGCGACGACGGGCCCGGCGCGCACCGCCGGTCGCTGTGCCTGTACACCCGCTCCGCCGACCCCTCCGGGATGGGGGCGCACCTGCTGGAGCTGGCCCGCGGGCTGGCCGGCCGCATGGACGTCACGGTGCTGTGCCGCACCGGCGAGCGCGTGCGCTGGCTCCTGGAGGCGGCCTCCGCGTGCGGGGCGCGCGCGGTGGCGCTGCCGGGGCCGCACGACCCGGCCTACCCGGAGGTCATCCGCGCGCACCTCGCCTCGCACCCGGCGGACGTCTTCCACTGCCACGCCGGGTGGGGATGGGAGGACCCGCACGGCCTGCGCCTGGCCGCGGCCGCCGGCGTGCCGGCGGTGGTCATCACCCACCACCTGCCCTACCTGCTGCACCATCCCGGCAAGGCCCAGCGGCTGATCCGCAACACCTCCTGGGCCCACTGGCGGATCGCTGTGTCCGACACGCTCCGGGAGTCCTATCTCGCCCGCGGCGTCGGCCCGGAGCGCTTCGTCACGGTCCCCAACGGCATCGGCCCGCGCCGGCAGGCCCCCGGGAGGGCGGCCGCCCGGGCGGCGCTGCAGCTGCCCGCGCGGGCTCCGGTCGTGCTCTCGACCGGGCGGCTGACCGCGGTCAAGGACCAGCGGTCCCTGGTCGAGGCCGCCGCGCTGCTCGCCCCGGAGCACCCGGACCTGCAGGTGGTGGTCCTGGGGGAGGGCGAGCTGCGGGCGGAGCTGGAGGGCCTCGTGGCCGCGCTGGGCCTGGGCGGCGTCGTGCACCTGCCGGGCCACCGCGCGGACGCGCGGGCGCTGCTGGACGCCGCGGACGTCTTCGCGCTGCCGTCGCGGGCCGAAGGCATGCCGCTGACCGTGCTCGAGGCGATGGAGGCCGGACTGCCGGTCGTCGCCACCCGGGGCACGGGCTCGGAGGAGGCCGTGCTCCACGGCCGGACCGGCCTGCTCGTGCCGCCCGGCGAGCCCGGGGAGCTGGCCGCGGCACTGGGGGCGCTGCTCGACGACGGCTCCGTCCGCGGCCGGTACGGCACCGCCGGGCACCAGCGGTACCTGGAGCACTTCACCGTCGAGGCCATGCTGGCCGGCACGCTGGCCGTCTACGACGCGGCGCTGGCGCCGCGGGGCGCGGGGGCACGGGCGTCCGGCGGGCCGGGCGGCTGAGCCGTTCCGCCCGGGGTGCGGCGGACGCGCCCGGCACGGAGGCCGCCGAGCACGTCCGTGCCGGGACTCAGCCGGAGCTCACCAGCTCCTGGACCCAGTGCCGCAGCTCGGCCACGGTGCGGGGGCCGAGGCCGTGACCGCCGGGATCGCGGCGGCCCCGGACCGCGGCGCCGGAGCCGGTGTGCAGGTAGGACCAGGTGCGCTCCAGCAGCTCCCGGGGGATGACGGTGTCCGCCTCGCCCTGGGCGACGAACACCGGGGTGCCGGTCAGCCGGGCGGGCTCGACGGGGATCCCCGCGTCGAAGGGCAGCGTTCCGTGGAGGATCGCCGCCCCGGCGAAGCGGGCCGGTTCGTTCAGCAGCAGGGCCCCGGCGAAGGCCGCGCCGCCACTGAAGCCGATGAGGACCACCGGACGGCCCGCCGGGGCCGCCTCGTCCAGCCAGGAGCGGAACCAGGCCGTGGTGGCGGCCAGGGACGCGGCCACGGGCCGGCCGATGCCGCGGTTGGCGAACCAGGCGAAGCCCCCGCCCTCGGGGATCGGGGCGCGCACGGCGGCGTAGGCGGGCCCGGTGGGCAGGTGGTCGGCCACGCCGAGGATCTCGCGCTCGTGCGAGCCGCGCCCGTGCAGCAGCACCACCAGGGGGGCGCCCGGGTCGGTGCTGCCGGCCGTGGCCACCACGGGGTCGGGGAGGGTGGCGGCGCTCATGCCCGCTCCGCCGGTGCGCTGTCCTGCACGAGGGTCCCGGCGGTGCGGGTGCCCGACCAGCGGTGCAGCTCGGCCGCCAGGTCGAGGGCCTCGACCGGGGCCTCGTGCTCCCAGCGGCCCCAGTCCTGCCGGGGCAGCATCCACATGATCTCGAACTCGTGGCCGTCGGGGTCCGCGCCGTAGACGCTCTTGGTGGCGCCGTGGCTGGACTCCCCGGCGTAGGCCCCGGCCGTCAGGAGGAGCTCCCGGGCGGCGGCGAGCTCCTCGACGGTGTCGACCTGCCAGGCGAGGTGGTAGAGCCCGATGCCCCCGCGGGCACGGGGCGGGGCGTCGGAGCCGACCCCGAAGAGGCCGAGGTCGTGGTGGTTTCCCGAGCGCGGCAGGCGCAGGAACGCCGCGTGGGCACGGGGTTCGCGGGCGACGACGGTCATGCCGAAGACCTCGGTGTAGAAGTCCAGGGCGCGGTCGAGGTCGGCGACGAAGAGCACGGCGTGGTTGAGCCGGACCGGGTCGATGGGCATGGGTCCTCCAAAGGGTCGGGGTGGGCAGCGGGGCGCGGCGCCGCCGGGCGGACCGCCGGCAACGGGGCCGCCCCGCCCGGCGCGGGCGGGTCAGGGAACGAGGTCGAAGCCGGCCGTCCAGGAGATCCTCCCGGCGGCGGCCGCGGCGAGGACGGCACGGCCCGTGGAGCCGGTGGCGAGGACGCCGATGCGGACCGTGGACCTGCTCCGCGCTGCGGGGACCGACTGCTTGACGCTACAAGTACAACGTACCGAGAGGTGTTTGAAGCGTCAAGTACTTTTCCGGGGGGTGCGCCGTGGATGAGCACGGCGGCCCAGGAGGTGCGGGTGCTCGCACGCGGTGCCGTGCCGTCCCGGCGGGAGGGGACGTTCGCGCCCGGTCCGGGGCGCCTGTCCGGCGGGTGAACCGCGGGTGAACGGGTAATGTATCGGTACGCGGTTCCCACGGGCCCGAGAGCGGGTCGGCCGTCGAGGATGTCCGGTGCATGCGCGCGCATCCGGAACGCGAGGTGTTGCCATGTCCGACCGAGTCCTGCCCGTGCTGCGGCGGGTCGGCGTCGTCGTCGGCCGCCTCGGGGTCCTCGTGCTGATCTGGGCGGGACTGGCCCTGCTCGTCGCCGCCGCCGGGATCCGGTACTTCTGGGGCGAGATCTCGGTGGGGCAGATGATGCTCAACCTCGTCTCCGTCGAGCTCGACGGCGGGGGCGGGCCCATCGTGTGGATGGGCATCCTGGGGGTCGGCGTCGTGCCCCTGCTCCTGACCGTCGGGATCGGGCTGTGGCTGCGCGCCCGGCGCCGCGGGCGGACCCGCCCCGGCGGGGACGGGCGTGCGCACGGCCGGCGCCGGATCGCCCGTGTCGTCCCCACCGCCCTGGTGGCCGCGGTCGTCCTGGGCGGCACCACGGCCTTCGCCACCACCGTGGGCGTGGGGGACTACCTGCGGGCCGGCAACTCCTCCTACCTCCTCGGCGACTACTACGTCGAGCCGGTCGTCACCGGCGACGCCGGGCGGCGCAACCTCGTGCTGATCTACCTCGAGTCCGGGGAGGCCACCCTCGCCGACGACGAGCTCTTCGAGAAGGACGCGTTCGTCCCGCTCAAGGAGGCCACCCGGGCCGAGGACGGCTGGCAGAGCGTGGAGGGCCTCCAGCAGTACAGCGGCGGGGGCTGGACCATGGCCGGCATCGCCTCCACCCAGTGCGGCGTGCCCCTGAAGGGCATCGGCTCCGCCGCGGGCAGCGGCGCCCTCAACTCGCTCGGCGGCAGCGTCGACACCTACCTGGGCGGGATCACCTGCCTGGGGGACGTCCTGGGGGAGCACGGCTACACCAACGTCTTCATGGGCGGGGCCAACGCCTCCTTCGCCGCGAAGGACGCGTTCCTGCGCACCCACGGCTACGACGAGGTCAAGGACCTCGCCGACTGGCGCGCCGCCGGTGAGCCGGAGAAGAACTTCCGCCCGGACTGGGGGCTCAGCGACGGCCGGCTCATGGCCCACGCCGAGGAGGAGGTCGACGCGCTGCACGCCGAGTCCCGGCGCACCGGCCGGCCGTTCAGCCTCACCGTGCTGACCCTCGACACCCACGAGCCGGTCCACGTCTACGACTACTGCGACGTGGACACGGACAGCGAGGTCACCTCCGTCTTCGAGTGCTCCATGGCCCAGGTCGCCGGGTTCGTGGAGCACCTGGAGCAGCAGGGCTACCTCGAGGACACCGCCGTGGTGATCATGGGCGACCACCTCAAGCACATGAGCGCCGGCGACGCCTTCCACGAGCAGCTCGACGACCACGAGGACCGGACCGTCTTCAACCGGATCCGGGTCCCGGGCGAGGACGGCGCGCTGCGCCCGCGCGTGGACCAGCTGAGCATGTACCCCACGCTCCTGGAGGCCGCCGGCCTGAGCCTGCAGGACGGCGCGGCCGGGCTCGGCATCTCGGCCCGGGCCGGGCAGGTCCCGCCGGGCTCGGCCCAGGCCCTGGAGCCGGGCGCCTACGAGGAGCTGCTGGCCTCGCGCTCGCCGCTGTTCTACGCCCGGGCCTGGGCCGGCGAGGACGCCGCCGGGTAGCACCGCCGCGCCCGCACGCTGTGGCCGGCGGGACGCCGCGCTCAGTCCGCGCGCCGGCCGCCGGGGCGGGGCGGGGTCACCTGCAGCGGCTGCAGCACGTGCTCGGGGTGGGCGACCAGCGGCCGACCCAGCACCAGGGCGTTCGAGAGCCCGTGCGCCAGCCGGTGCTGCAGCGGGACGAACCCGGCCCCGCCGTAGAAGGCCAGCAGCTCCTCGGCGCCCTGCCGCGGGGTCGCCGGTTCCGGGCGCAGCACGGCCCAGGTGCTGCCGGCGGCGCGGGCGGCGTCCAGGAACCGCTCCAGCAGGTCCACCCCGATGCCGCGGCCGCGGTGGGCGCGGGCGACGACGAGGGTGTCGAGGTAGCTGCAGCGCCACTGCGGGTCCGGCTCCGGCTCCACCACGAAGCTCTGCCACGTCGCGGAGGCGTGGTTGCCGTGGCACAGCCCGACGACCTCTCCGCCGACCGTGGCCACGGTGGTGGTCCCCAGCCACGCGGTGAAGCGCTCGCGGGTCAGCTCCCGCCCGGGCACGACCTGGGCGAGGAGCGCGGCGGCGGCGGCGTGGTCGCCCGCCCGTGCGGGGCGGATCCCGTGGCCGGCGCTGCTCATGCCCCGATCGTAGCGGCGACAACGGCCGCGGCCCCGCCCCCGCGGTGCGGGAACGGGGCCGCGGCCGTCGCCGATAGGGCTCAGCGGTAGTCGATGCGCACCCCGCGCCCCGAGGCCCAGCTGATCTTCCCGCCCTGGAAGTTCTGGACGGTGGTGGTCCCGGAGCGGTACTCCTCGGAGGTGGGGTAGCCCAGGCGCCCGGCCGGGCCGCCGAGGTCGGCGTAGGCGACGCCGATCGCCCCGAAGGTGGCGCGGGTGCCGGCGCCGGGGGCCCAGTAGACGTTGCCGCGCTGGAAGCCCTGGACCACGCCGCCGTTGACGGAGGGGGTCTCGTCGGTGGCCGGGTAGCCGAGCTTGCCGGTCACCCCGCCCAGGGAGGTGAAGCGGGCGCCGACGGCGCCCAGCAGCGGGTGGGCGGCGGTGGCGGCGGACCAGACGATCTGCCCGCCCTGGAAGGGCTGGACCGCACCGCCGTGGCCGTCGGGCCCCTCGGCGGCCGTCGGGTAGCCGAGCTTGCCCGTGGTGGCCCCGGCGCGGTCGTAGGCGGCGTCGATCGCGTTGCGCACGGCGATCGAGCCGGTGCCCGCCGACCACACGATCCGGCCGCGCTGGAAGAGCTGGTAGGCCCCGCCCTTCCCGTCGGAGCGCTCGTCGGAGGTCGGGTAGCCCAGGGCGCCCTTCTCGGAGCCGGCGCGGGTGTAGGCGGAGTTGATGCCGTTGACCACGGCGTAGCCGCCGGTGGACGGGCCCCAGATCACCTTGCCGCGCTGGAAGAGCTGGTAGGCCCCGCCGATGCCGTTGGAGCGCTCCGGGGAGGTGGGGAAGCCGAGGGCGCCGGTGGCGCGGCCGGTGCGGTGGAAGGCGGAGCGCACGCCGCCGGCGACCATCTGCGTGCCCGAGGCCGAGGACCAGTACACGGTGCCCTTCTGGAACTCCTGGTACACCCCGGCGCCGTGCCGGACCTCGTGCGAGGTCGGGGTGCCGAGGGCGCTCCGGTGGCTGCGGTAGAAGGTGTCGATCGCGCCCTTGGTGGTGTAGGCCGGCGTGCTCGGCGTCGGGGTGGCCGGGGCGATCGTCGAGCCGGGGGTGATCCACAGGGCGTCGTGGGAGTTGAGCGTCTTGGCCCCGGAGAGCTGGGTGCGCGGGTCGCCGGAGTCGAGGATCTTCGCCTTGTACTGTTCGGCGCTGAGCGTCGGGTTCTTCTGCTTGAGCAGCGCCACGGTGCCGGCCACGTGCGGGGCGGCCATGGAGGTGCCGTAGTCGAACTTCGTCGACGGCGCCACGGGGCCGCGGGTGCCGGTGTTGGCGGAGGAGAGGATGTGGTGGCCCGGGGCGTAGATGTCCACGGCCCACCCGTGGTTGGAGTAGGGGGCCTTGTAGTGGTCCGAACCGGTGGCCCCGACGGTGATGACGTTGTAGCAGTTGCCCGGGGCCCAGTCGATCGCCGGCTCGTTCCAGTTGCCCGCGGCCACGACCACGGGGATGTTGCGGGACCAGGCCGTGTTGATGGCGCTCTGCAGCAGCGGCGGGCAGCCGCCGGGCATCGACAGGGACATGTTGATCACGTCGGCGCGCTTGCCGGGGGCGCGGGCGGCCCCGACGGTGTCCCCGGCCAGCCAGCGCACGGCGTCGGCCATGTCGGAGACGTAGCCGGTGCCGCAGGCGCCCAGGGCGCGGGCGTTGAGGATCGTGGCGTCGGGGGCGACGCCCACGGTGCCGTAGGCGTCGCGCCTGGCGGCGGCCGAGCCGGCCACGTGGGTGCCGTGCCAGATGGAGTTCGACGCCGGGGACCCGCTGTAGCACTGCCCCGCGGTGGACCAGGTGCCGGGGTCGCGGGCGTCGGCGTCGCGGCCGTTGCCGTCGTTGGACAGGGCGGTGGAGGAGACGAAGTCGTAGCCGCCGATGATCTGGGAGTCCAGGTCGGGGTGGGCGGCGATCCCGGTGTCGACGACGCCGATCGTGGCGCCCTTGCCGGTGGCGGTGTCCCAGGCCTCGAAGGCCCGCAGGTTGGTCAGCGCCCACAGGGACGGCACCCCGGGGTCGTGGGCGGCGGCCGCGGTGGTCGCGAGCCGGTCCTCCTCCTCGTCGTCCATCCCGGGGATCTCGGCGACGGCGACCATCCGGTCGGGCTCGGCCCAGGCCACGGCCGGGTCCTCGGCGAGCTCGGCGGCGAGCTTCTCGACGTCGGCCACGGGGGCGTCCTCGGCGAGCTCGAGGACCTCGGCGCCGTCGGTGGTGGTGCGCACCGGCGTGGTCTCCTCGGCCTCGTCGAGACCGCTCTCGGCGGCGGCCTCGTGCAGCAGCCGCTGCTTGGCGGCGTCGTCGACGGGGGTCTCGTACTTCACGACGATGCGGTCGGTGGCCTCGGGCAGGTCGGTGGTGCGGGCCGAGCCGGCGCCGGAGGAGGCGGCCGCGGCGGCCTCGGCCCCGGGGGAGGTCTCGGTGGCGAGCGCAGGTGGTGTGGTGGTCAGCAGGACGGTGGCCGCGGTGAGCGCGGACAGGAAGGCGGTAGGACGCACGGATCAGGCTCCTGGCAAGGGGGGTGGGGGGAGCCGTGGAACGCCCAGGTGTCCCACGGCCGGCGGAACGAGCACAGGTGCGCGGTGCGCCGGGGGCGACCGCACCAGGGGGAAGGAGCCCGCTGTCCACGCCGGACAATAGCATTCGCAAATAGCGGGGCGGCAAGGCGGCACGCCGACTGTTACGCCGTGGTACGGACGAGGGCCCGTCCGGTCGGTCCGCGGGGCCGGGGTCCGGTCAGGACAGGCGCACGCGGGTGCCGGCGCCGGGGGTCCAGGTGATCGTGCCGCCCTCGAAGGCCTGGACGGTGCCGCCGGCTGCGCGCTGCTCGCCGGTAACGGGCCGGCCCAGGACGCCGTGCTCGCCGCCGAGCCGGGCGTGGCGGGCGGCGATCGCCCCCTGCACGGGGTGGGCCCCGGTGGCCGCGGACCACAGGATCCGGCCGTGCTCGAAGCGCTGGGCGACCCCGCCGGCGCCGTCGGGCCGCTCGCCGGTGCGGGGGTAGCCGAGCGCGCCGTGCTCGTCGCCGAGCTCCGCGTAGCGGGCGGCGACCGCCCCGCGCAGGACCTGGGCGCCGGTGGCGGGCGACCAGAGGAGCTTGCCGCGCTGGAAGACCTGGTAGGCCCCGCCGAGGCCGTTGGGGCGCTCGGCGCCCACGGGATAGCCCAGGACCCCGGCCTGGTGGCCGGTGCGGGCCCAGGCGGCCCCGATCGCCCCGCGCAGGATCCGGGCGCCGGTCGGGGGCGACCACACGACCCGCCCGTGCTGGAAGGACTGGACGACCCCGCCGGTCCCGTCGGCACGCTCCTCGGTGGTCGGGAAGCCGAGGGCGGCCGGGCCGCCGGCCGCGCCCCGGTGGGCGGCCCGGACGGCGCCGCGGGTCGTGCGCGCCCCCGTGGCCGGGGACCAGTGGACGGTGCCGCGCTCGAACTCCTGGCGGGCGCCGCCGGGTACGGGCGCCTCCTCGCCCAGCGGCTGGCCCAGGGCCGGGCGCGCCGAGAGCCAGTAGCGCCCGATCGCGCCGGCCACGGGGAAGTCGGGCTCCGCGGCCGGGGCCAGCCCGAGGGCGGCGGCGGCGTCGGCGACCGGCACGGACCCGGCGGCGGTGGCCCTCAGCCGGGCCTCGAGCTGGGCCGGGGTCGCGGCCGGGTCCTGCTGCTCGAGCAGCGCCACGAGGCCCGCCACGTGCGGGGCGGCCTGGGAGGTGCCGGAGAGCTCGCCGTAGGACTCGCCGGCCGGGGCGGTCCGGCCGGCGTCGAGCGTGGAGCGGATCGCCGTGCCGGGGGCCCAGACGTCGACCGTGGGCCCGTGGTTGCTGAACCAGGCCGGCTCGTGCCGCTGGTCGACCGCGCCCACGGCGATCACGCCCCGGCAGTTCGCCGGCATGGAGGCGGAGGCGTCCAGGCCGTCGTTGCCCGCGGCGACCACCACGGGCACGCCGCGGCCCACGGCCTCGTCCACGGCCGACTGCAGCACCGGGTCGCAGGTGCTCAGCGCCCCCAGGGAGATGCTGATGACGTCGGCCGCCCGTGGCGGGGCCGGGGCGCCGGCCACCGGCCCCCCGGCCAGCCAGCGGATGGCGTCGGCGACGTCGGAGGTGTAGCCGAGGTCGCAGGCCCCGATCGCCCGGGCGACCAGCAGCCGCGCGCCGGGGGCGACCCCCGCGATGCCCCGGCCGTTGCCGGTCACGGCCGCCGCGACCCCGGCCACGTGGGTGCCGTGCCAGCTCGAGCCCGCGGCCGCGTTGCCGGCCCCGGTGGCCGGGTCGACCCAGCACTGACCGGCGGCGGCGTGGCTGCCCGGGTCGGCCCAGCGGCCGTCGCGGGGGTCGCCGTCGTTGGCCAGCGACAGCGAGGAGACGAAGTCGTAGCCGCCGATCGCCTTCGGGCTCACGTCGCTGTGGGCGGCCAGCCCCGAGTCCACCACGCCGATGACCGTCCCGGCGCCCGTCGCGGCGTCCCAGGCCCGCGGCAGTCCCAGGGCCCCGGCGGCCCACTGGGCGCCCGGGTCGAGGTCGTCGGGCCGCCACTGGCCGGCGAGCAGCCGGTCCGGGGCGGCGCTCTCGACCGCCGGTGAGCCGGTGAGCTCGGCGGCCAGCTCCGCGACCTCGCCGACCGGCACCGCCTCCGGCAGCTCGAGGACCTGCGCCGCGTCCCCGGCCACGACCGCGGCCGAGGCGGCCCCGGCGAGCCCCGTCGCGACCGCGGCCTCGCCCAGCGCCCGGCGCCGCTCGGCGGCGGAGGCCTCCGGGGTGAACCGCACGACCAGGCGGTCGGTGACCTGCGGCGCGGCGCTCGCCGGCCGCGGCGCCGCCGACCCGGCGGAGGACGTGGACCCGGCGGGCGGGGCGGGGTCCGTGGCCGCGGCCGGGGCCGCGGGGGCGAGCAGCAGGGACAGGCAGGTCAGCAGCGGGAGCAGGCGGTGGGTGCGCACGGGCGGTCTTCCTTCGGATCATCGGCCTCGCCCCGGGGCCGGCGCCGGTGGCAGCGGCGGGCGCACCCCCTGTGCGCCGCCGGACTGTGATCATGCACGATCATCGGCTTCGGGGTGCCATCGGCGCGGTGCCCGCCGGTCGCGCGGGGTCCCGGCGGCGGGCCCACCTGCGGCGACGCCCGCGGACCCGGGACCGGGCCGGGCGGCCGCATCCCGCCGTCGTCCCGGGGGCGGGGGACGCCGGACCGGTCGCGGGCCCGGGCGTCCGCTCCGCGGGCGGTGCGGGTCAGCCCGCCCGCGGAGCGCCGTCCACGGGCGGGCCGCTCCGGCGCAGGCGCACGAGGGTCGGGACCGCCGGCACCGCGAGCCCGGTCAGCAGGATCAGCCCGAACAGGCCCAGGGCCCAGACGGTGAGCAGCAGCGGGGCGGCGGCGAGCAGGCTGAGGACCGCCAGCACGACGGCGGCGGTCCGCCGGGCCTCGGTCACGGCGTCGCGGCGCAGCACGGGCAGGACCACGACCAGCTGGACGACGATCAGCGCCGGGTAGCCCAGCAGCGGCAGGGCGAGGATCAGGGCTTCGAGGGCGAGGACGCTGTCGTCGGCCACGGGATCCTCCGTCCGGTGCGGCGGGGGCGCCGGAGGGCGCCGCGAACAGGTGTTCTCCGCCGTGAACCTACCCGTGGGTCCCCGCTCCGGGGGTGTGGCGAGCGCGTCCGGCGGACGGCAGTGCGCGCTGCGGCGCCGTGCCGGGCCGGGGGCTCAGCCCGTCCAGGCGGGCCACAGGCTGCGCTCGAGCCGGACCTCGAGGCGCGCGATCGTGTAGCCGTCGGGCCAGACGTGGCCGTCGAGGATGCGCGAGAGGGTGGTGTGGTCGACCCCGGTCGCCGCGGCGGCCTCGCGCAGCGTGGTGCCGGCCAGGGCCCGCCGGAGGTTGAGCACGAACAGCCGTGCCCGCTCGGAGACGGGGTCACGGCAGATCTCCTGCGGCCACGAGGAGGTCGCCGCCCGCGGTTCCGGTCTCGCCCTGCTGGTCATGGCGGGCAGTGTAGGGACGCAGGCTGAGCATGTGCTTGGTCCGGGCGTCCCGGTCCGCGTGCGGGACGGCATCGCCCCGGACCGTTCCGGGGCGGGGCTCAGGCGGTGGCCTGCTCGTCCCCGGCCGCCCAGCGTGCCGCGGCGGTGTTGAGCTCCTGGACCTGGCGCTCGACCAGGCGCACGGGGCGGGCCCCGCGGGAGACGAGGCGGTAGCCGGCGATCCCCGACAGCGTGCGGGTCGGGCCCTCGGCCATGACGGCCTCCACGGTCAGCGGCAGCACCTGGGTGCCCGGCCGGGCCGCGGCGCCCAGGGCGTCGCGCAGCTCGCGGGCGGCGGACGCCGTGGGCACGACGGTGGTGGAGACCACGCCCGCGCGCGGGCGCCCGTCGGGGGCCGGGAGCATGGGGACGACGACGAACGCCGGTGCGGCCTGCGGTGATGTCACGGGCGCAGACGATAGACGCTCGGGCGGCGGACCGGAAGTCCCTGTCCGCCGAGCGCATCCCGGTGCGCGGGCGGGGCGGGTCGCGGCCCGGTCGTGCTCAGCCGGCCTCGGGGGTCTCCACGGCGATCACCTCGCCGGGGGCCGGGGTCGTGGGCGGGCCGCCGGTGAGCCCGCCGAACACCTGCGCGGTCGCGGCCACCGCGGTGCGCGCCGTCGCGGAGGCGGTGGACGGGGAGACGGTGACGACCCCGGCGAGCAGCACGAGCACGCCCAGGGCGGTGTAGGACCGGCGGCGGTGCCCGGCGACGATCAGCAGCCCGGCGGCGGCGAGGATGCTCCCGGCCACGGCCAGCAGCACGGGGGCCAGCTGCTCGGGGGTCACCGGGCACCGCCGGGGCGGACGGGGGTGCGGGGGAGCGCAGCGTGCACGAGGACCTCCGGGGGAAGAAGCGAAGCATGCGGTGCGGCGGCCGGGGGAGCCGCCTGCGCTCATTATGGCCGGGCGGCGGGGCGCCGGCGGTGCGGCGCGCGCGGTGCCCCACCGGGATCGCGCCGCGCAGCCGTGCCACCGGGTGGCGCGGTGTCCGGGCGGGGGGGGGAGGAGCCCGCGGCGCCCTCCGGGGGCCCGACCGCGGGGAGTGGTCACCCGGCCGTGGCGGGCACCGCCGGCGCGGGCGCCCCGGCGGGTGCGGCGCCGCGTCCCGGTCAGGCCCGGACCCCGGGCACCGACCACGCCCCGGGGCGGGCCGGGTGGTCGGTGTGCTCGAGCAGCTCGAGGTCGCGCGCCGGCAGCAGCGCGCCCGGGGCGTGGCCGTCGGCCTCGCAGCGCACGAGGACGACCAGCCCGAGCGCGGCGGGCTCGTAGACGGCGGCCAGCACCGTCTCCCCGGCGCGCAGGGCCAGTCCGGGCCGGTCGCAGCGCAGCCGGTAGCGGGCCAGCGGGGTCGCCGGGACGGCCGGCTGCGCCCGCGGGGCGGGGGCCGCGTCGCGGCCCGGCGGGCGGCCGGGCTCCGCGGCCCCAGGCCGGGGCGCGGCGGGGCCGCCGGCGGGGCGGAGCACGGGCGGAGGGGCGGGGGAGACGGGGGCGTCCGCGGTGTGGGGCGCGTCACAGTGCCGGGGCATGGCCCGAGCCTGACAGCCGTTCCTGGACGCCGCCCGGACCCGGGCTGGGCGTTCGGCGCCTCAGCGGGAGGTCGAGGTGATCTCCCCGCCGAGATCCTCCCGGATCTCCTCGAGGCGGGCCCGGTCCTGGGAGGCGGCGACCCAGTTGCCCTGGACCAGGTAGTGGATGCCGTCGATCCCCTCCAGCCCCTCGGTCATCTGCTGCTCCATCCGCTCGCTGTCGGCCACCCCGAGCAGCAGGTCCTGGTCGCAGGCCAGCACGGTGCTGTCCGTGCCCCCGCCGGTGTCGCGCACGACCTGCTCGCCGGGACAGCGCGCCCCGGCCTCGACGACGGCCCGGCGCAGCGCCCCGGCGTCGTCGAAGCGCACGCCCCCGGCGGGGATCATGCTCTCGACCGCCGGGGTGGACGGACCGCAGCCGGTCAGGGCCAGGGCGGTGAGGCTCAGCAGGGCGGTGGTGGTCGTGCGGCGCATGGGCGCTCCTGTCGTTCGGGGAGGAGGGGGTGCACGGCCCGGGGGCGGTCCCCGTCCCCGGGCGCCGCACGGACCCGGGCAGGGGGGCGGGACGCCCCGGGTCAGGCGCCGCCGGGACCGCGGTCCGGCTCCCGGCCGGGCGGGTCCTGGCGGCGGGTGCGCCGGGTGCGCACCCAGACGGTCAGGACCGCCCCGACCACGGCGAGGGCGACGAGCACGAGCAGGGCCACGGCGGCCGGGGAGCCCGGCTCCACGGGCTGCGCGGCGGTCAGGACAGCGGTGGGGCTCATGCACGGCAACCTAGCAGCGGGCGCCACCCCGGCACGAGTCCCGGGCGGCTCCGGGAGCGCGTCCCCGGGCGCGGACGACGACGCCCGTCCCGGCACGCCTGCGCCGGGACGGGCGCGCGGGCGCATAGGATCCGTGCCGATGAGCTCCGCGACCCCCCGTTCCCGCACCGCCGACGCCGGGACCGCCCTGCACGCCGCCGAGGAGGCCCTGCGCCGGGCCCGGCGCACCTACGCGCGCCGGCTGCTGGGCCTGGTCGCCGACGCCCTGGTCGAGCGCCACCCCGAGGCCGTGCGCCTGGACGTGCGCACGGTCGTGGACGGGCGCGAGCACGTCGCCGACGCCCTGCGCGACGCCCGGGGCGAGTACGTGTGGGGCGACCCCGGCCGCGTCGTCGTCGTGCGCGAGACCGCCGACGACGCCCTCGGAGGCCCCGTGACCGTCGCCGTCCACGACGCCCGCGATCTGGTGCTGCGGGCGCTCGAGGTCCACGACGGGCCGCTGGAGGAGCTGCTGCGCCACGACCCCGCCGACGGGACCCACTGGATGCCGCTGCGCCGCGGCTGAGCCCGGCGCCGCGGTCCGGGCCGGGCACGGGGCGGGCCCGCGATGTGGGCCGAAGGGCTCACGCGCCCGGCCCCCGCGACGGGACCATACTGGCCCATGGACACCGCCGCGCACCTCGGCACCGCGCTCGCCGGCGGGGCGCCCGCCCACGCCGCCGCGCTCCTGCACCTGCTCCTCCCGGCGCTGCTGACCGTGCTGGGGCTCCTGGCGGCGGCCGCCGCCGGCCTGGTGCTGCGGGCGCTGCTGCGCCGGGCCCGGCCCGGCGCAGCAGCGCCGGGGGCACCGGTGCTCGAGCTGGGGCTGGTCGTCGCCGCGGCCGAGGACGAGCTCGACGCCGACCCCTGGCCGCTGTACTGCCCGCCGCCCGCGCGCCCCCGGCACCGGCCCGCGTAGGATGCTCCGGGCGGAGCCCACCGGTCGGTGGCCCGCCCCCTGCCGCCCCGGAGGAAGGAGCCCCTCATGACCGCGTCCGCTGCCGGCCGCCCCCACGCGGTGCGCTGATGGCCAAGCTCTACTTCCGCCACGGGGCGATGAACTCGGGCAAGTCCACGGTCCTCATCCAGGCCGCCCACAACTACGAGGAGCGCGACCAGCGGGTGCTCGTGGCCAAGCCCGCCGTCGACGCCAAGGGCGCGGGGACCGTCGTCTCCCGGCTCGGGGAGTCCCGGCCCGTGGACCTGCTGCTGGCCCCGCAGGACGGGGTCCGCACCCGGTTCCGGGACGCGGCCCGGGCCCGGGGCCCGATGCACTGCCTGCTCGTGGACGAGGCCCAGTTCCTGGCCCCGGCCCAGGTCGACGACCTGCTGCGCATCGCGGTGCTCGACGACGTCCCCGTGCTCGCCTACGGGCTGCGCACCGACTTCCGGACCCGGCCGTTCCCGGGCGCGGCCCGGCTGCTGGCCGTGGCGCACACGGTCGAGGAGCTGCGCACGATCTGCCGCTGCGGGTCCAAGGCGATGTTCAACGCGCGCACGGCCGGGGGCGAGTTCGTCTTCGAGGGCGAGCAGGTGGCCATCGACGGCGTCGACGCCGGCTACGAGTCGCTGTGCGCCCGCTGCTACCTCGAGCGCTCCGGCGGGCGGCTGGGCGAGGACGCGGCGCCCGCGTCCCCGGCCGGCTGAGCCCGCCGGGCCCCGCGCAGCGCGGCCAGTGCCGACCAGGCCGCGCCCGCGGCCAGCAGCGCCGAGGCCAGGTGCGCCGTCCACGGGGTGCGCGCGGCGGTCTCCGCCCCGGCCCACGGGTCGCCGGGGACGTAGAGGACCGTGCCGGGCGGCACGGGCGCACGCCCGGGGATGAAGACGGGCTCGCCGGCGGCCGGCGCCGCGAGGACGGGCGCGGAGTGCTGCGGGGACGTCCGCCCGGCCGCGGGGGCGGGTTCCTGCCCGGTGGGCGGGGCGGGGGTCGCCGCGGCCCGGGCGGCCGCGGCGTCCTCCGGGTTCTCCCGCCGCTGCTCCGGCGCGCCGGCGGCCGCGGGCGGTGGGCTCGTGCCCCGGTGCCCGGTGCCGGCCGCGGGCTGCGGGTCGGCGGCGGCGGGGTCCCGGGGCTCGGCGGGGGCCTGCGGGTGCTCGGGGGCGGCGGTGGACCCGTCCCCGGGGACCGGCTCGTCCTCCGGCAGCGGCTCCGGGACGGGTGCGGGGTCCTCGTCCGTCCCCGGGGAGGGGGCGGGCTCCGGGGCGGGGGCCTCGCCCGTCGGTGCGGTCGCGGGGCCGGCGGTCTCGGCGGCCGGGGCGGGGGAGGGGGCGAGCAGGAGCAGGCCGGCCAGCGCCAGGGCGGCGGCGGGAGGCGGGGCGGTCAGCGGGCGAGCGGGCATGGCGGACTTTCTGCGCGACGCGGGGGGAGAGTCGGAGAAGACGGGGGCGGCCGCACCGGCGGCCACCGACGATCCTACGCAGGGCCGCGCCCGTCCGGGCGCGGCCGGGACACCGACCTGCCCGGATGACCTCGTGTGACCTGACCGGCCGGGCCCCGTCCCGAGGACGCCTCTCCGGGCCCGGGTGCGGGGCGCGGGCCACCGCCGGCCGCGGGATGGGCGAGGATGGACGGCGGGCCGGTGCCCGGCCCGCCGGCCGGACCGGGCACCGGCCCGCCCGCCTCCCGGAAGGTCCCCGCATGCCCGACGTCCCGCCCCCCGCTCCGCGCCCCCGGCGCCCGGTCCCGCGCGCCGGGCTGCTGCTGGTGTGCATCGGCCTGGTCGCCCTCGTGCTGCGCACCCCCATCGTCGCCGTGGCGCCGGTGCTGGGGCAGCTGCGGGACGAGCTCGGGATCACGGCCGCGCAGGCCGGGCTGCTGACGACCGTCCCCGTGCTGTGCTTCGCCGTGGCCTCCCCGCTGGCCTCCCTGGCGATCCGACGCCTGGGCGTGGAGTTCGCGATCACCGCCACGCTCGTGGGCGTGCTCGCCGGCGTGCTCGTGCGCTCCGCGGGCGGGGTGGGCGCGGCGCTGGCCGGGACCGTGGTGATCGGCCTGGCGATCACCGTCGGCAACATCGCCGTGCCGCTGCTCATCCGCCGCGACTTCCCGCCGCACCGGCACAGCGCGGCCACCGGGCTCTACACCGCGGCGCTGAACATCGGCTCGACGCTCGCGGCCGTGCTCACCGCGCCGCTGGCCGAGGCCGCCGGGTGGCGGCTCGCCCTGGCGGCCTCGGCCTCGGCCGTGCTCGCCGGGGTCGTGGTGTGGTGGCTGACCGCCGGGCGCCGGGCCGTCGTGCCGGGGGCCGTGTCCCGGCCGGCGCCGGCGGGACGGGCACCGGCCGGCGGGCGGTGGGCCGCGGCCGGGCTCGCGGCGGGCTTCTCCGGGCAGGCCTTCGCCTACTACGGGGTCACGGCGTGGCTGCCCTCGCTGCTGGGGGACACCGTGGGGATGACGGTGGTCGGGGCCGGGGCGGCGTCGTCGTTCTTCCAGGTCTTCGCGATCGCGGGCGGGCTCGGGGTACCCCTGGCCGCCCGCCGGTTCAGCACGGCCCGGGTGGCGGCCGCGATCGGGGTGCTGTGGCTGAGCCTGCCGGTCGGGCTGCTGCTGGCCCCGGCCCAGTGGTGGGCCTGGACGGCCCTGGGCGGGGTCGCCCAGGGCGGGGGGATCACCGTGATCTTCGTGGCGATCATGCAGCTGGCCCGGGACAACGCCTCGGCCGGGCGCATCTCCGCGGTCGTCCAGAGCGTCGGCTACGGCTTCGGGGCGCTGGCCCCGACCGTGGTGGGCGCCGTCCAGGCCCGCACCGGGTCCTGGACGGCGGCCCTGCTCGTCGTGCTGGCGGCCACGGCCGCCTACCTGCTGGGCACGACCCTGTCGGTGCGCGCGATCGCCCGCCGCGGGCGGGACCGCTGAGCGGCAGGGCCCCGGCCGCGGGTGCGGCCGGGGCCCTGCGGGCGGGGACGGGCTCAGCGGCGCACGACGGTGGTGCCGCCGCCGGCGCGCCACTCGATGCGCCCGCCGGTGAACTGCTGGGCGACCCCGCCGGCCGTGGCGTACTCGTCGGTGGTGGGGTAGCCCAGGCCGCGCTCGGCGCCCAGGCCGGCCCAGGCCCGGCCGATCGCCCCGAACTCCTTCACGGCGCGGGCCCCGGTGCCGGCGGACCACAGGATGCGGGTGCGCCGGCCGGCGGCGTCGAAGACCTGGGAGGCCCCGCCGGCCGCGCGCTGCTCGTCGCCGGCCGGGACGCCGAAGGCCTCCGCGTAGCCGCCGTGGCCGAAGCGCTGGCCGATGGCCCCGCCGTAGTCCACCACGCGGGCCCCTGTGCTGCGCGACCAGTAGATCGCCTTGTCGCGGCCGTCGGTGCCCGTGAAGCGCTGGTAGACGGACCCGTGCGCGGAGGCGTGCTCGGCGCTGACCGGGCGCGCCCAGGAGGTTCCGCCCAGCGCCCGCCACCGGGCGCCGATGGCCCCGGCCACCGGCCACCCGTCCACGGCGTCCTCGGTGCTCGGCGCCACGGTGCCCGGGGCCGTGCCGCGGTAGAGGCGGTCGAGGTCGTCGCCCACGAGGTCGGGCAGGTCGTAGTTGGTGTGGTGCAGCCCGGGCAGCACGACCCGGTCGGCCCGGGCGAAGCCCGCGGCCCGGTAGGCCGCGGCGCCCTTGCCGGCGGCCTCGAACGCCGACCAGTTCGCCGGCTGGGTGGCCCCGTAGCCGTCCTCGGAGCCGACGTACCAGGTGGGATCGGTGGCCCTCAGGGCCGCGTCGGGGGCCGACTCGAGACCGCCCCAGTAGACGCCGCCGCCGCCGATGAGGGTCGCCCCGCCGCCGCGGATCCAGCCGGCCCGGTCCGAGAGCGCCTCGGTGGCGATGAACTCGGCCCCGCCGGAGTAGCCGGCCAGGTGCACCCGGGTCGCGTCGGCGCGCTGGTCGGCCATGACCTCGGCGGCGAGGGCGCGGAACCAGTCGCCGACGGCCTCGCTGTTGGCGGTCCACGACCGGTTCGCCGGCGCCACGGGCACCACGAGCACCATGTTGCGCGCCGCCGCGCGGGCGGCCATGGTGCGCAGCATCGTGGTGGTCGGCCGCTGGGCGTAGTACTGGCCGTCGCCGTCGAAGTAGAAGACGACGCCGACGGGCTTCGAGCGGTCGACCCCTGCGTCGTAGACGTGGTACGGGGAGGTGATCCCGGCGGCGGAGAAGGAGGTGTTGGCCGAGTCGGCGGCGGCCGGGGCGGTGGTGCCCACGGCCAGGGTGGCGGCCAGCGCCCCGGCGACCAGGGCGGAGCGCAGGGCGCGCGAGGGCAGGGCGGAGGACAGCAGTGTCATGGGGACCTCTGGGGGGAAAGAGGGCAGGGGGGACGTCGGCCGGACAGCCCGTCCGGCGACGCGCCCACTGTATTGCATTAGCAAACTCCGGCGCCGGATGTGACGGTCCCGTGACCTGCGGCGTGTTCCGCCGCCGCCCCGGGCCCGTGCGCCGGGGCCCGTGCGCCGGGGCCCGCGGGATCCTAGGCTGGGGGCACCGGCCGCCGGAGGGAGGAGTCGCCGTGGGGAACGCGCAGCACCGGGAGGACCCGCCCGCACCACCCGGGCGGCCGCGGCTGCCCGGGCTGATCGGGCTGCACGGGCGCAAGCAGGCCGGCAAGGACACCGCCGGGGCGCGGCTGGTCGACGCCCACGGCTACACCCGGGTCGCCTTCGCCGACCCCCTGCGCCAGTTCCTCGAGCGCCTGGACCCCCTCGTGGGCTGCCGCGACGGCGCCGGGCTGCGCCTGTCCGAGGTGCTCGCCGCCGCGCAGGGGCGGTGGGACCGGCTCAAGGACGAGGCCCACGACCCCGTGCACCGGGAGATCCGGGTGCTGCTCCAGCGCCTGGGCAGCGAGGCCGGCAAGACGGTCCTCGGCGAGACCGTCTGGGCCGACACGGGCCTGGCCGCCGCCCGCCGCGCCGGCGGGCCCGTGGTCTTCACCGACGTCCGCTTCGACGTCGAGGCCGAGGCCATCGTGGCCGCCGGTGGCCGGGTGGTGCACATCGTGCGCCCCGGCGCCGGTGGACCGGCCGACCCCCACCCCTCGGAGGCCGGGATCGACCCCCGGTGGATCGCGGCCACCGTGGTCAACGACGGCACCGTCGAGCAGCTGCACGCGCGCATCGACGCCCTCGTCGCCGGGGGCTGAGCCCGCCGCCCCGGAATATCCCGCCCGCGTCCCTGGTTGCGGCGGACACGAACGGGCCCGCCCGGTCCCACCGCCGGACGGGCCCCGCCGCGGCGACCGCCGCGGCGGTCCCGACCTCCCCGTAAGGAGCACCCCCGTGGCACGCGTGCTGATGATCGTCTCCGCCGCCGACTCCCTGACCATGCGCGACGGCACCGAGCACCCGACCGGCTTCTGGGCCGAGGAGCTCGTCGTCGCCCACCGCGTCCTGCGCGAGGCCGGCCACGACGTCGACGTCGCCACCCCCGGCGGGCGGCGCCCGACCGTCGACCGCGCCTCCCTCGAGCCCGACGCGGCCGGGGGAGCGGAGCGCGCCCAGCAGTTCCGGGACTACCTCGCCGGGATCGACACCGAGCTCTCCGCGCCGCTGGTGCTCTCCGAGCTCGACGCCGCCGACTACGACGCCCTCGTGCTCCCCGGCGGCCACGGCCCCATGGCCGACCTCGCCCACGACCCCTCCCTCGGCCGGCTGCTCGCCGCCGCCGACCGCGCCGGCACCCTCATCGCCCCCTTCTGCCACGGCCCCGCGGGCCTGCTGGCCGCCCAGGACGACGGCGCCTTCCTCTTCGCCACCCGCCGGATGACCGTGTTCAGCAACGAGGAGGAGCTCGGCGGCGGCACCGGGGAGAACACCCCCTGGTTCGTCGAGACCGTCCTGCGCGAGAAGGGCGCCGTGGTCGAGACCGGCCCCGCCTGGGCCCCGCACGTGATCCGCGACGCCAACCTCGTCACCGGCCAGAACCCCCAGTCCAGCCAGGCTGTGGCCGAGGTCGTCGCCGAGGCCCTCGCCGGGTAGCCCCGCGGCCCCGCCCGCCCGGCCCCGGCCGGGCGGGCGGGTAGGCTCGGCCCCACGCACCGGAGCCGACCACGAGGAGCACCATGTTCACCCGAGCAGTCGCCGACGGCGTCCACCGCCTCACCCGCGCCCACGTCAACTGCTACCTGGTCGAGGACGACGACGGCCTGACGCTGGTCGACGCCGGGCTGCCCAGCATGTGGCCCCTGCTCCAGGACGCCCTGGACGAGCTCGGCCGCACCCCCGCCGACGTGAAGGCCCTGCTGCTCACCCACGCCCACTTCGACCACGTCGGCTTCGCCCGCCGCGCCGAGGACGAGTGGGACCTGCCCGTCCACGGCCACCCCGCCGACGCCCGCCTGGCCGCCCACCCCTACCGCTACCGGCCCGAGCGCAACCGCTTCCTCTACCCCCTGACCCACCCGCGGTCCCTGCCCCTGCTCGCCCGCATGGCCGGGGCCGGGGCCCTCACCGTCAGGGGAGTGCGCCGGCTGCGGCCCCTCGACACCGGCGGGCCGGTGCCCGTGCCCGGAGGCCCCGTCGTCGTGCACACCCCCGGCCACACCGACGGCCACGTCGTCCTCGACCTGCCCGGGCGCTCCACCGTGCTCAGCGGCGACGCCCTCGTCACCCTCGACCCCTACACCGGCCGCCGCGGCCCCCAGATCGTCGCCTCGGCCGCCACCAAGGACACCGCCACCGCGCTCGCCTCCCTCGACGCCGTGGCCGCCACCGGCGCCGGGACCGTGCTGCCGGGCCACGGCGAGCGCTGGACCCAGGGGGCCGAGGCGGCCGCCCGCCACGCCCGGGCCGTCGGCGCGCACTGAGCCGGCGGTCCTCCGGCCGCTGCCGGGCCGCCGCCGGGCGCACCGGGGGTGCGCGCCCCGGCCTGCGGCGCCGCGGCCGGGCCCGGGCGCGGGGTAGACCCGGGGAGGGACCGGGCACCCGGCCCCGTCGCCCCGCCGCCGGAGGAGCCGCCCCGTGGACCAGCCCGTCACCGCGCCGGCGGACCCCGGCCGCCCGGCCCCGCCCCGCACCGCCGCGGTCCGTCGACCGGACCCGGCGGCGCCCGGGATGCTGCGCGGGGTGCGGTACGTGCTGCCCCTGCGGTGGTCGCAGGACGCGGGGCTGGCGGAGCTGGCCGCCTACCTGGAGCAGGTCGTGCAGTGGCTGCCGGTCACGGTGGTCGACGGCTCCGCCCCGGAGCGGCGGGCCGCCCACCGCCGGGCGTTCCCGGCGGCGGTCGAGCACGTGGTGCCCGACCCGTGGCCGGGGCGCAACGGGAAGGTCGCCGGGGTGATGACCGGGATCCGCCGGGCGCGCGAGGAGCGGATCGTGCTCGCCGACGACGACGTGCGCCACACCCGGGCGAGCCTGGAGCGGATCGCGGCCCTGCTGGAGGAGGCGGAGGCCGTGCGACCGCAGAACTACTACCTCGAGCTGCCCTGGCAGGCCCGCTGGGACACCGGGCGCACGCTGCTCGCCCGCGCCCTCGGCGGGGACCACCCGGGCACCCTGGGGGTGCGCCGCTCGGTGCTGCTGGGCGCCGGGGGCTACGACGGCGACGTCCTGTTCGAGAACCTCGAGCTGATCCGCACCGTGCGCGCCGCCGGCGGGCGGGAGCGGGTGGCCCTGGACGTGCTGGTGGGCCGGGTCCCCCCGGACGTAGCCCACTTCCGCGGCCAGCGGGTGCGCCAGGCCTACGACGACCTCGCCCAGCCGGCCCGGCTGCTCGCGGAGCTGTCCCTGCTGCCCGTGCTGTGCTGGGCGGCGCGGCGGCCGGTGCGCCTGGCGGTGGGGGCGGGGACCGTGTGCGCCCTGGCCGAGGCCGGCCGGCGGCGGGCCGGGGGACGGGCCGTCTATCCGGCCACGTCCGCGGCGTGGGCGCCGCTGTGGGTGCTGGAGCGCTCCGTGTGCGTGTGGGCGGCCGTGCTCGCCCGCTGCCGCGGCGGGGTGCCCTACGCCGGTGCCCGCCTGCGCACCGCCGGGCACTCCACGGCCCGGCTGCGGCGGCGGCTGCGGGCGGGCGCCGGTCCCGCCGGCCCCGAGCAGGGGAGCCCTGGGACCGGCGGCGCCGGGACCGGAAGCCCTGGGTAGGGGAGTCCTGGGCACGGAGGTCGTGGGCACGGGGGCAGGCCCCCGCCGGGGGCGGGGGCCTGCGGTGAAGCACACCGTGCGCGCTACTCCTTCCTGAGCTTGTCCTGGATCGCCCCGGCGGCCTTCTCCTTGAGGTTGGACTGCTCGGTGGTGCCGTAGAACCGGGCGTCCGGGTGGGTGGGCGGGGGCATCGGCACCCCGGCCATGGGCCGGTCCCGGTAGCCGAACTCGCCCTTGCCGTCCGGGCTCGGCCCGGAGGCCCAGGAGCCCTCGGCGGCGGCGGCACCGTCGGAGAAGTTGTAGTAGTCGTAGGAGAAGTCGGTGGCCTCCTTGGCCTGCGGGAAGTTGGAGGGCACCGGCATCCGCTCCAGCCCGTCCTCCTGCAGCTCGCGCACCGCGGCCATCCACTGGTTCTGGTGCATGGTGTCGCGGGCCAGCAGGAAGGACAGCATGTCCCGGATGCCCTTGTCGTCGGTCATGTGGTAGAGCCTCGCGACCTGGGTGCGGCCCTGCATCTCGGCGTTGACGTTGGCGGTCATGTCCGCCAGCAGGTTCCCGGAGGCGGTGACGTAGGACCCGGACCAGGGGTTGCCCATCGAGTCCACCGGCCGGGCCCCCGCCCCGGCGACGATCGCGTGCTGGAGGTCGGTGCCGCCGATCACGGCCGCGACCGCCGGATCTCCCTGGACGGCGTCCTCGGTGATGCCCAGCGGGGCCTTCTCCAGCAGCTGGGCGACCATGGTCGCCAGCATCTCGATGTGGCCGAACTCCTCGGCGGCGGTGCCGAAGAGCAGGTCCCGGTACTTGCCGGGGATGTGGGCGTTCCAGGCCTGGAAGCTGTACTGCATCGCCACGGTGATCTCCCCGTACTGCCCGCCGATCACCTCCTGGAGCTTGCGGGCGTAGACCGCGTCGGGGGCCTCCGGGGTGGCCCGGTACTGCAGGGTCTGACTGTGCGTGAACATGCGTCTCCTCCGTGTCGTCGCCGTGGGGCCCTGCCGCACCGGGCGCGGGCCCGGTCCGGCGCAGGTGAGGCCACCCTAACCGCGACCCGGGGGAATGGGAAGTGTGCTGACGGATCGTGGCGCTGCGGCTACACTGGGCACGGCGGAGCACCCGGGGCCCCCGGCGCCCGGCCGCCGGTCCCGACCCCCACCCCTCCAGGAGCACCCGTGCAGCAGCTCGCCCTCGCCGCCCCCGGCGGCCTCGACCGCCTCGCCCTCCAGGACGCCCCCGACCCCGGCGCCCCCGGTCCCGGGCAGGTGCGGGTGCGCGTGCGGGCGAGCTCCCTGAACTACCACGACTACGTGGTCGTCACGGGGGCGAGCCCGGCCGCCGACGGGCGGATCCCGCTGGCCGACGGCGCCGGCGTCGTCGAGGCCGTCGGGGAGGGGGTCGAGGAGTTCGCGGTGGGCGAGACCGTGGTCTCCTGCTTCTTCCCGCACTGGCAGGACGGCCCGCCGGTGGACGGCGACTTCCGCCGCGTGCCCGGCGACGGCCTCGACGGCTACGCCCGCGAGGTGGTCGTGCGTCCCGCCACGTGGTTCACCCGCGCCCCCGCCGGGTGGAGCGCCGCCGAGGCCGCGACCATCACCACGGCCGGGCTCACCGCCTGGCGCGCGCTCGTGGTGGACGGCGGGCTGCGGGCCGGGGACGTGGTGCTGACCCTGGGCACCGGCGGGGTCTCGGTCTACGCCGCGCAGCTGGCCAAGCGGCTGGGGGCCACCGTCATCGCGACCTCGTCCTCGGACGCCAAGCTCGAGCGGATCCGGGCCCTCGGGGCGGACCACACGATCAACTACCGGGAGGACCCCTCGTGGGGGCGCACCGTCCTGGAGCTGACCGGCGGGCGCGGGGCCGACCACGTCGTGGAGGTCGGCGGGCCGGGCACGCTGCCCCAGTCGGTGCGCGCGGTGCGCATCGGCGGGCACATCGCCCTCATCGGGGTGCTCACCGGCGCCGCCGGGGAGGTGCCCACGGCCCTGCTGATGGCCAAGCAGGCCCGCCTGCAGGGGCTGATCGTGGGCAGCCGCCGGCACCAGGCCGACTTCGTGCGCGCCCTCGAGACGACGGGGCTGCGCCCGGTGCTGGACCGCAGCTTCGGGCTGGCGGAGACCGCCGAGGCCTTCCGCCACCAGGAGTCCGGGGCGCACTTCGGCAAGATCGTCGTCGAGCTGTGAGCGCCCGGGCCCCGGCGGGGCCCGGGCGGAGGGCTCAGCGGGTCGCCCAGGTGGCCCCGGTGGCCGGGGACCAGTGCAGGACGTGGCCGGAGGCGAAGCGCTGCTGGACCTCCGCGCCCACCCGCACCTCGTCGGTGACGGGGTAGCCGTAGCCGTGCTCGCGCCCGGCGGCGATCCAGGCCTGGCCGATCGCCCCGTGGTTGGCCACCGCGTGCGAGCCCAGGCCGGGGGCCCAGTAGACGGTCGTGATGCGGCCCGCGAGCGCGAACTCCTGGTAGCACCCGCCGCCGGCCAGGCCGCAGCGCTCCGGGGTGATCGGCTCGCCCAGCGCGGTGCGCCCGCCGAGGCGGGCCCAGTGCTCGCCGATCGCCCCGCCCACGGCGTGCCCGCCGGAGGTCGGGGCCAGGGCGGCGGGGGCCGCCCCGACGCGGTCGGCGGCGTCGGCCGGGGCCCCGCCGCGGGCGTACTCGTAGAGGTTGACGGTGGCCAGCACCTGCCAGGGCTTGCCGGTGCTCTCGAGGCGGCCGTCGGCGTAGGTCAGCCCGATGCCGATGACCTGGTGGCGGGGGTCCTTGATGGCCTTGTCGTGGGCGGCGGAGGTGGTCCACCACTTCACGAGCGCGCGCACGTCGCGGTGGTGCTCGAGGGCGATGACCTCGTTGGCCTTCGTGTAGGGGCCGGTGCGCGGGTCGGTGAGGAAGGCCGTGCCGTGGGAGAACTGCTCGGCGGCGACCTGGCGGTCGGACTCCTGCTGGACGATCCGCGACAGGGTCGCGGAGTAGCGCACCGGCGGGGCGCCGTGGGCGGCCCGGTACCGGTTGATCTCCTCGAGCATCACCTGCGCGTCGGCCTGGCGCTGGGCGGGGCCGACCTCGACGATGTCCCGGGCCGCGGCCTGGGCGGGCGGGGCGGCGGCGAGGGAGGCGGTCGCGAGGCCCGCGAGGCCGAGGCCGGTGGAGAGGGCAAGGGCCGTGAGCCGGCCGGGACGGCGCGCGGGAGCGCAGCGGTGCTTCGCCATGGGTGTTCTGCTTCCTGGTCTGTCGGCACGCGCGGACGGAGGGGGGAACCGCGCGCCGGGGGGCTTGCGCCGGCCGGGTGGCCGGCGGGACAGAGGAGGGCCGGGGAAGGGGCCCGCTGGGCTGGGGAAGACGCCCTGGGTGCTGGTGCAATCAGATGCTGACACACATAGTTGCCGAATCGTGACATGACCAGGGCGGACGCGTGTCGCGCCGGCGGGGCGATAGGCTGGCAGGGCCCGTCCGGGCCCGCACCGCCGCCTCCGTCCGGGCGCCCGCGCCTGCGCCCGCGCCGCACCGCCGCCGCACCGTCCGCCCGCCCGCCCCAGGAAGGACCCCATGACCGACCACCGCAGCGCCGCCGCCTCCACGCCCGAGGGCGAGACCGTGGAGATCTGCCGCAACCTCATCCGGATCGACACCTCGAACTTCGGCAGCGGCGACGCCCGCGGGGAGCGCCGCGCCGCGGAGTACGTGGCCGGGCTGATCGAGGAGGTCGGGGTCCCCACCACGCTGCTGGAGTCCGCCCCGGGCCGGGCCAACGTCTTCGCCCGGATCGAGGGCACCGACCCCTCGGCCGACGCCCTGCTCGTGCACGGGCACCTCGACGTGGTCCCGGCCATCGCCGCGGACTGGTCGGTGGACCCCTTCGGCGGGGAGCTCAGGGACGGGATGATCTGGGGCCGCGGCGCCGTGGACATGAAGGACATGGACGCGATGATGATCTCCGTGCTGCGCCACATGGTGCGCACCGGCGAGCGCCCCCGGCGCGACATCGTCTTCGGCTTCTTCGCCGACGAGGAGGCCGGGATGGTCTACGGCTCCCACTGGATCGCCGAGCACCACCGGCACCTCTTCGACGGGGTCACCGACGCCATCAGCGAGGTCGGCGGGTACTCGGCGACCATCGGCGGGCAGCGGGCCTACCTGCTGCAGACCGCGGAGAAGGGCCTGATGTGGCTGCGGCTGCACGCCCGCGGCACCGCCGGGCACGGCTCCCAGCTCAACGACGACAACCCCGTCACCCGCCTCTCCCGGGCGCTGGCCGACATCGGCTCCTACCGGTGGCCGATCGAGCTGACCAAGACCACCCGGGCGTTCCTCGACGGGGTCACCGAGCTCACCGGCGTGGAGTTCGACCCCCAGGACCCGCAGCGGCTGCTGCGCGAGCTCGGCTCGGTGGCCCGCTTCGTCGGGGCGACCCTGCAGACCACCGCCAACCCGACGATGCTCGAGGCCGGGTACAAGGTCAACGTGGTCCCCGGCTCCGCCGAGGCCGGCCTCGACGTGCGCTACCTGCCCGAGCAGCGCGAGGTCGTGCTGGCCAAGCTGCAGGAGCTCGCGGGGGAGGGCGTGGAGTTCTCCTTCGAGTCCGACGACATCGCCCTGGAGGTGCCCTTCTCCGGGACGGTGGTCGACGCGATGGTCGACGCCCTGCACGCCGAGGACCCCGGGGCGGTCGTGCTGCCCTACATGCTCTCCGGCGGCACCGACAACAAGTCCCTGGACCCGCTGGGGATCACCGGCTACGGGTTCGTCCCGCTGCGCCTGCCCGACGAGCTGGACTTCCCGGCCATGTTCCACGGGGTCGACGAGCGGGTGCCCACCGACTCCCTCGAGTTCGGCTCCCGGGTCCTGCACCGGCTGCTCGCCTCGTACTGACCACCCGACGGAGGAGACCCGTGCCCGACGACGACGCCCTGCTGGACCGGCTGCTGCCCGAGCAGCTGCTCACCACGCTGCGCGGCCGGGCCGCCGGCTACGACCGCGAGAACCGCTTCTTCACCGAGGACCTGGCCGACCTCGTGGCCACCGGCTACCCGCTGCTGCTCGTCCCCCGCGAGCACGGCGGGGCCGGGGCCGACCTCCGGCAGGCCGTGGCCGCCCAGCGGCGCCTGGCCGCCGCCGCCCCGGCCACCGCCCTGGGGATCAACATGCACCACGTGGTCATGGGGATGGCCCGCACCCTGCACCAGCGCGGGGACCGGCGCGCCGAGCACCTGTTCGCCCAGGCCGCCGCCGGCGAGCTGTTCGCCTTCGGCATCTCCGAGGCCGGCAACGACGCGGTGCTCTTCGACGCCGCCACCGAGGCCGTGACCGACGGGGACGGCTACCGGCTCAGCGGCACGAAGATCTTCACCTCCCTCTCCCCGGCCTGGACCCGGCTGCTCGTCCACGCCCGCGAGACCGCCGCCGAGCGCAACCCCCTGGTCTTCGGGCTGCTCGAGCGCGACGCGGAGGGCATCGAGGTCCGCCAGGACTGGGACACCCTGGGCATGCGCGCCTCCCAGTCGTGCACCACCGTGCTGGAGGGCGCCCCGCTGCGCCCCGAGCACGTGCTCACCCGCACCCCCGCGGCCCCCAACGCCGACCCCGTGGTGTGGGGGATCTTCGGGTGCTTCGAGCTGCTGCTGGCCGCCGTCTACACCGGCCTCGCCGACCGGGCGATCGAGGTCGCGGCCGGGATCGCCGCCACCCGGCGCTCGCGGTCGGCGCAGGCCCCGTACGCGCAGGACCCGGACATCCGGTGGCAGCTGGCCGAGGCGGTGATCGTGCGCGACGGGATCGAGCTGCAGCTGGACCGGCTCGCCGCCGACGTCGACGCCCTGGGCACCCCGGCGGAGCCCGCCCACGGGGCGCGGTGGTTCCTGCTGTTCTCCGGGCTCAAGCACCGGGCGACCGAGGCGGCGCGCCGGGTCGTGGACCTGGCCGTGCGCTCCTCCGGGGGCGGGCAGTACTTCCGCGGCTCGGAGCTCGAGCGGCTCTACCGCGACGTGCTGGCCGGGATCTACCACCCCTCCGACAGCGAGTCGGTGCACGCGGCGACCGCGCGGGCCCTGCTGGGCCCGGCCGCGGGCTGAGCCCCGTCCGGGGCCTCAGGCCGTGCGGCGCACCCGCATCACGCGCCGGCGCAGCCAGTACTTGCGGGCCCCGCCGTAGAGCTGCACCGAGCGGGTCAGCTCCCACTTGCCGTACTCGGCGTGCTCGCTCAGCCGGGCCCGGGCCTCGCCCACCCGCTCGTGCGGGGCGACGGTGAGCAGGAGGTACTCGTAGCGCTGGTCGGCGTCCGGGACCGGGGGCGCCTGCGCGGTGCGGACTTGTTCTCTCATCGGTCCCCATTCTGCACGGAATGGCGCTAACGTCTACCTCATGAGCAACGACCCTCGTGCCGCGCTGCAGACCCTCGTGAGTGCCTTCGAAGAACACCTCGCCGCCGCCGCCAACCGCCGCGGCGACGACGACCCGGCCGTGGACGGCGCCTACCTGGCCATCGCCGACGCCTTCGACGCCTACGAGGAGGCCCTCTACGAGGCCTACGACGAGGTCACGCCCCTGACGGTCTTCGCCGAGGAGGAGGACGACGACCTCGACGACGAGGACGACGACGAGGACCCGGACGAGGAGCTGCTGGAGGACAACGAGATGCTCGACGACGACCTCGTCGACGAGGAGGACTACGAGGACCTCGGGGAGGACGGCGCCGCCCGCGCCCGCCGCTGAGGGCCCCCGCCTCCCGCCGGTCCCCGTCCCGGCCCCGCACCGGGGCGTGTCCGCGGGGCCCGGACGGCGGTGCCCGGTGCCGTAGGGTGGCCGGGTGAACTGGATCGAAAGCATCATCCTGGGCCTCGTGCAGGGCCTGACGGAGTTCCTCCCGGTCTCCTCCTCGGCGCACCTGCGCATCGTGGGGGAGTTTCTGCCCAACAGCGCCGACCCGGGCGCGGCCTTCACCGCGATCACCCAGCTGGGCACCGAGACCGCGGTGGTGATCTACTTCTGGCGCGACATCGTGCGGATCCTGCGGCAGTGGGGCCTGTCGCTGGCCGGACGGGTGCCCCGCTCGGACCCCGACGCCCGGATGGGCTGGCTGATCATCCTGGGCTCGCTGCCCATCGGCGTGCTCGGGCTGCTGTTCGAGGACTGGATCGACACCGAGTTCCGGTCGCTGTGGATCACCGCCACGATGCTCGTGGTCTTCGGCGTGTTCCTGGCGGTGGCCGACCGCGTCGGGCGCCAGCACCGCCACCTCGACGACCTCACCGTCCGCCACGGCGTGCTCTACGGGCTGGCCCAGGCCCTCGCGCTGATCCCCGGGGTCTCCCGCTCGGGCGGGACGATCACCGCCGGGCTGCTGATGGGATACACCCGCGAGGCGGCCGCCCGCTACGCCTTCCTGCTGGCCATCCCGGCGGTCTTCGCCTCCGGGCTCTACAAGCTGGCCACCACGGTCGGGGAACCGCAGGCGGGCCCCTACGGCACCGCCGAGACGCTGCTGGCCACCGGGGTGGCCTTCGCGGTCGCCTACGTGATCATCGGCTGGTTCATGCACTACATCTCCAACCGCAGCTACACCCTGTTCGTGTGGTACCGCATCGCGGTGGGCCTGGTCCTGTTCGTGCTGCTGGGCCTGGGCCTGATCAGCGCCTGACCGGGGGACGAGGGCCGGGCGGTCTCCGGTAGGTTGGGGGAGGCCGTGCGCGGCCCCGTCCCCGAACCCCTTCCCACGAGGTGAGCATGAGAGCCTGGTCCGCCCGTCCCGTCCCCGACCTGCCCGGCGAGGCACCCCTGCCGGTCGTGCAGGACACCCGGCTGCGGCGGGCCGTCGCGCTGCCGCGCCAGGAGCGGGCGAGCCTGTACGTGTGCGGGATCACCCCCTACGACGCCACGCACATGGGTCACGCGGCCACCTACGTGGCCTTCGACCTGCTGCACCGGGCCTGGCTCGACGCCGGCACCCCGGTCGACTACGTCCAGAACGTCACCGACGTCGACGACCCCCTGCTCGAGCGCGCCGCCGCGACCGGGGCGGACTGGCGGGAGCTGGCCGCCGAGCAGACGGAGCTGTTCCGCACGGACATGGCCGCCCTCAACGTCCTGCCGCCCCAGCACTACGTGGGGGCCACCGAGTCCGTGGCGTGGATCGTGCCGGCCGTCGAGCAGCTGCTCGAGCGCGGGACGGCCTACCGGGTCCCCGGCACCGGCGGGGAGCCCGACGGCGACGTCTACTTCGACGTGGAGGCCGCCGGCGGGCAGGCGTGGACGCTGGGGGAGATCTCCGGGCTGGACGCCGAGCAGATGCTGCCGCTGTTCGCCGAGCGCGGCGGGGACCCCGAGCGGCCGGGCAAGCGCCACCGGCTGGACCCGCTGCTGTGGCGGGCCGCCCGGGACGGGGAGCCCTCCTGGGACGGCGGCGGGCTCGGGCCGGGCCGGCCCGGCTGGCACATCGAGTGCTCCCTGATCGCCCTGCACCACCTGCCCGCCCCCTTCACCGTCCAGGGCGGGGGCTCCGACCTCGTCTTCCCCCACCACGAGATGGGCGCGGGGCACTGCTCGGCCCTGACCGGCCGGCCCATGGCCGAGCACTTCCTGCACACCGGCATGGTCGGGCTCGAGGGCGAGAAGATGTCGAAGTCGCGCGGGAACCTGGTGCTCGTCTCCCGGCTGCGCGCCGAGGGCGTGGAGCCGGCGGCGATCCGCACCGCGATCCTCGCCCACCGCTACCGCAAGGACTGGTCCTGGACCGCCCTGGGCCTGGCCACCGCCGTCGCCCGCCTCGACACCTGGCGCCGCGCCCTGGGCGTGGCCCCGGCCGGGTCCGCGGCCCCGCTGCTGGAGCGGGTGCGCGCCGCCCTGGCCGAGGACCTCGACGCCCCGGCGGCGCTGGCGGCCCTGGACGACTGGGCCGCGGCCGCCCTCACCGGCACCGCCCGGGCCTCGGCCGAGGACGCCGAGCTGGTGCGCGCGCTCGTGGAGGCCCGGCTGGGCATCGTGCTCTGAGACCCGCGCCGGGCCCGGCGGGGATCCCCGCCGGGCTCAGCGCTCGTCGCGGCGGCGGCGCAGGTAGCGCTCGAACTCCCGGGCGATGGCGTCGCCGGTGGCCTCGGGCAGGTCGGTGGTGTCCTTGGCCTCCTCGAGCTGCTGGACGTAGGCGGCGATCTCCGGGTCGTCGGCGGCCAGCTCGTTGACCCCGCGCTCCCACGCCTCGGCGTCCTCGGCGATCGTCTCCAGCGGCAGGGTCAGGCTCAGCAGCTCCTCGAGCTCGCGCAGCAGCGCCAGCTCCGCCTTGGGCGAGGGCGACTGCGCGACGTAGTGGGGCACCGCGGCCCACAGGCTCAGCGTGGGGAACCCGCCCAGGGAGGCCATGTGGGAGAGCACCCCCACGATCCCGGTCGGGCCCTCGTACGGGGAGGAGTCGATGTGCAGCTCCTCCTGCAGCTCCTCCGTGTCGGAGGTCTTCGAGACCGGGATCGGGCGGGTGTGCGGGACGTCGGCCAGCAGCGCCCCGACCATCACCACGAAGTCCACGTCCAGCAGCGTCGCCTGCTCCAGCAGCTCCGCGGTGAACGCCCGCCACCGGTAGGACGGCTCCCACCCGTGCAGCAGCACCAGGTCCAGGTTCGTGCCCGGCACGCTGGCCGTGGACAGGCGGGTGGTGGGCCAGACGATCTTCACCTCGCCGGTGGCCGCCCGCCGCACGATCGGACGGGAGAACTGGTAGTCGTAGTAGTCGTCGGAGGAGACCTCGAAGACGTCCCGGGCCCCGAGGTGCTCGGCGAGGAACTTCACCGCGTCGGTGGCCGCGTCCCCGGCGTCGTTCCAGCCCTCGAACGCGGCGACCAGCACGGTCACGCGCTCCGGGTCGTCGCCCTCGCGGACGACGCCGAAGGGCCCGGCCTGCGGGGCGGGGGGCGTCTCGTCGAATTCGCTCACGCCCCCACCCTACGCTCAGCGCCCCCCACGACAAGAGGCCCGGTCGGGGCCGGTGCCCGTGTTGCGAGAACTACGATGGGCCCCATGCCCCACCCCGCCGCACCACCCCTGACGCCCCCCGGCACGCACCCGTTCGCGCCGCCCTCGGCCGTGCTCTTCGACATGGACGGCACGCTCGTGGACACCGAGCCCTCCTGGTTCGCCGCCGAGGCCCAGCTCGTGGCCGACCACGGCGGGACCTGGACCGAGACCGACTCCCTGCGCCTGGTCGGGTGGGGCCTGGAGGACGCCGCCGCCGAGCTGCGCCGGGCCGGGGTGCGGCTGGGGGTGCGCGCGATCGTCGACGAGCTGCTGACCCGCGTCGTGGCCGCCACCCGCGCCCGGACCGTCCACCGCGCCGGCGCCCGCGAGCTCGTCGAGGCCCTGCGCGCCCGGGGCGTGCCCCTGGCCCTGGTCACCAGCAGCGAGGCGCCCCTGGCCGAGGTCGTCATCGCCTCCCTCGGCGGCCCCGGCGTCTTCGACGTCGTCGTCACCGGGGACCTGGGCCACCCCGCCAAGCCCGCCCCCGACCCCTACCTGCGCGCCGCCGCCGCCCTGGCCCGCCACCCCGCCGGGCCCCCGGACCCCGCCCGCATGCTCGCCGTCGAGGACTCCCGCACCGGCATCCGCTCGGCCACCGCCGCCGGGCTGTGCACGCTCGCCGTCCCCCACCTCGTGCCCGTCGACGACGCCGGGGCCCACCACGTGCTGCCCACCCTCGCCGGGGTCGGCCCCGAGGACCTCGGCCGGCTCGTGGCCGGGGCCCGCCCGTGAGCGGGCCCGCCCCCGCCGCCCCCCGGTCCCCGGGCATCCCCCTGGGGCGCATCGGCGGGGTCGCCGTCACCCTGTCCTGGTCCTGGTTCGTCATCGCCGCCGTGACCGTGCTGCTCTACACCCCCGTGCTGCTGCGCGCCTACCCCGGGATGGGCGCCCTCGCCTACGCCGCCGCCCTGGGCTTCGCCGTCACCCTGGCCCTGTCCGTGCTCCTGCACGAGCTCGCCCACGCCTGGACCGGCCGCGCCTTCGGCTGGCCCACCGGCCGGATCGTGCTCACCCTCCTCGGCGGGCACACCCACTTCGGGGAGGTGCGCACCACGCCCCTGGCCTCCGCCGTGGTCTCCCTCGCCGGCCCCGCCGTCAACCTCGCCCTCGCCGCCGCCGGCTGGGCGCTGCTGCGCGCCGCCGACCCCGGCCCCGGCCTCGGCTGGGTCCTGCTCGACCTCACCACCTGGGCCAACCTCATCGTCGGGTTCTTCAACGTCCTGCCCGGCCTGCCCCTGGACGGCGGGCGCGTGGTCGAGGCCCTCGTGTGGGCCGCCACCGGCCGCGAGTCCCGCGGCACCGCCGTGGCCGCCTGGACCGGGCGCGCCCTGGCCGCCGGGCTGCTCGTGTGGGTCGCCGCCACCGGCGCCTGGCGCCACGCCCCCACCCTCGTCGTCACGGTCCTCGTGGCCGTGTTCATGTGGCAGGGCGCCACCGCCTCCCTGCGCCAGGCCGCCGTGCTCTCCCGCCTGCACGGGCTCACCGCCGGGTCCCTGGCCCGCACGGCGCTCGCGGTGGACGCCCGGGCCTCCCTGGCCGAGACCGACCGGCGGGTCCTGGACTGGCTGGAGGGGCGCGCCCCGGGCACGGCCGTGCCGCAGGTCGTGGCGGTCGACCCCGACCGGGGGGTCGTGGGGGTCCTCGCCGCCGCGGCGGCCGACGCCGTGCCGGGGCCGCGGCGGGGGGAGACCCCGCTGACGGCGGTCGTGCACGGGGTCGACGCCGACGCCGTGCTCGCCGCGGAGCTGGGGGAGGAGGCGCTGCTGCGCGCCGTCGCCGCCCGGCCCCACCCGCGGTGGGTGGTCACCGCCGCGGACGGGGCGGTCGTGGGGGTGCTCGAGACCGCGGCCCTCGAACGGCGCCTGACCGGCTGAGCGGCGGGCGGTGACACAATGGGGGCGGGGACCGCGGGGCCGCGCTCCCGTCCCCGTCCGCCCGTGAGCACCACCGCCCCTGGAAGTGAGCCGATGACCCCTCCCGCCGACCCGACCGCGACCGAGACCGCCGCGCCCTCCGCCCCGACCGGGGCCGAGCTGCGGCGGGGGCCCTTCCGCCCCGGCGAGCGCGTGCAGCTGACCGACGAGCGGGGCCGGATGAACACGATCACCCTCGCCGAGGGCGGGGAGTTCCACTCCCACCGCGGCGTGCTGGCCCACCGGGAGCTGATCGGGCACCCGGAGGGGACCGTGGTGGAGAACTCCGCCGGGTTCCGCTACCAGGCGCTGCGCCCGCTGCTGAAGGACTTCGTGCTCTCGATGCCGCGCGGAGCCGCGGTCGTCTACCCGAAGGACGCCGGGCAGATCGTGACCATGGCCGACATCTTCCCCGGCGCCCGGGTCGTGGAGGCCGGGGTGGGCTCCGGGGCGCTGTCGATCTCGCTGCTGCGGGCCGTGGGCGACCAGGGGCGGCTGCACTCCTTCGAGCGGCGCGAGGAGTTCGCCGAGATCGCCCGCGGCAACGTCGAGACCATGTTCGGGGGCCCGCACCCGGCCTGGCGGATCACCCTGGGGGACCTCGCCGAGGAGCTCGGCGCCCACGAGGCCCCCGGCTCGGTGGACCGGGTCGTGCTGGACATGCTCGCCCCCTGGGAGTGCCTCGACGCCGTGGCACAGGCACTGACCCCCGGCGGGGTCGTGATCTGCTACGTGGCCACCGTCACCCAGCTCTCCCGCACCGCCGAGGCGCTGCGCGCCGACGGGCGCTTCACCGAGCCCGACGCCTCCGAGACCATGGTGCGCGGCTGGCACGTGGAGGGCCTGGCCGTGCGCCCGGACCACCGGATGGTCGCCCACACCGGGTTCCTGCTCACCGCCCGGCGCCTGGCCGACGGCGCCGAGCGGCTGGCCCCGAAGCGGCGGGCCTCCAAGTCGGAGTTCTCCCAGGAGGACCTCGACGCCTGGACCCCGGTCGCGCTGGGGGAGCGGGAGGCCTCCGACAAGAAGCTGCGCCGGGCCGCCCGCGACGCCCGCTCCCTGGCCGAGCGCGCCGCCGGGCCCGCCGGCCGGGACCCGGAGGACGGGGCCCCGACCGGAGCGACCCCGGGCGCCGCGGCCACGGCGCCCGGGCGGCCGGAGGTCCCCGCGCCCCACGGCGCTCGCGCGCAGGAGCCCGCGGAGGAGCAGGAGGACCGGCCGTGACCGAGAGCCCCCGCCCGGCCCCCGCCCACCCCGAGGCCGCCGAGGAGACCCGGCGGGCGCTGACCAACGCCCAGCGGCAGGTCAACATCCTGCGCGACCAGAAGCGGGCCCTGGACAAGCAGCTGGCCACCGCCGGGACGCAGAACCAGAAGCTCGCCCGCCTGCTCGACGCCACCCGCGCCGAGATCCAGCGGCTCAAGCGCGCCCTGGAGAACGACCTCGTGCCGCCGCTGAGCCAGGGCACGGTCCTGGCCGCCAACCCCGGGCGCCGGCCCGTGGGCCAGGACACCGGCTCCGGGCCGGCCGTCACCGACCCCACCCTCGACGTCCTCGTCGCCGGGCGCCGGATGCGCGTGGCCGTGAGCCCGCTGGTGGCCCTCACCGCGTGCGAGCCCGGCCGCCAGGTGCTGCTGGACCAGAACTACGTCGTCGGCGCCGTGCTCGACTACGAGCAGACCGGGGAGATCGCCACCGTCAAGGAGATCGTCGACCACGACCGCGTGCTCACCGTCGGGCGCTCCGACGAGGAACGGGTGCTGCTGCTGTCCGGGCGGCTGCGCCGGCAGCGCCCCGAGATCGGCGACGCCGTGACCATCGACCACCGCACCGGCTTCGCCCTCGAGCCCGTCGAGCGCACCGACGTCGAGCAGCTCGTGCTCGAGGAGGTCCCGGCCGTCTCCTACGACGACATCGGCGGGCTCGGCCCCCAGATCGAGCAGATCCGCGACGCCGTCGAGCTGCCCTTCGTCCACCCCGACCTCTACCGCGAGCACGGACTGACCCCGCCCAAGGGCATCCTCCTCTACGGCCCGCCCGGCAACGGCAAGACCCTCATCGCCAAGGCCGTCGCCCGCTCCCTCGCCGAGCGCGCCGCCGACCGCGCCGGGCGCGAGCGGGCCCTGGGCTACTTCCTCAACATCAAGGGCCCCGAGCTGCTGGACAAGTACGTCGGGGAAACCGAGCGCCAGATCCGCGCGATCTTCCTGCGCGCCCGCGAGCAGGCCGCCCGCGGCATCCCCGTCGTCGTGTTCTTCGACGAGATGGACTCCCTCTTCCGCGTGCGCGGCTCCGGGCTGTCCTCCGACGTCGAGACCACCATCGTCCCCCAGCTGCTCACCGAGATCGACGGCGTGGAACGGCTCGACAACGTCATCGTCATCGGCGCCACCAACCGCGAGGACATGATCGACCCCGCCGTGCTGCGCCCCGGGCGCCTGGACGTGAAGATCCGCATCGACCGCCCCGACGCCGCCGGCGCCCGCGAGATCCTGCGCCTGTACGTCACCGAGGACCTGCCCCTGGCCGAGCACGAGGTCACCGCCGCCGGCTCCCGCCCCGGCGCCGTCACCGCCCTCGTCGACGCCGCCGTCGAACGCATGTACGAACGCAGCCCCGAGACGCAGTTCCTCCACCTGAGCTACCGCGACGGCACCGAGGAGACCCTCCACTTCCGCGACTTCACCTCCGGGGCCGTGATCCGCAACGTCGTCGACCGCGCCAAGAAGCAGGCCATCAAGGACCTGCTCACCACCGGCCGCCGCGGCCTGACCCGCGAGCACCTCGTGCGCGCCGTCGACGAGGAGTTCCACGAGCAGCAGGACCTGCCCAACACCGCCAACCCCGAGGACTGGGCCCGCATCTCCGGCCGCCGCGGCGACACCATCACCGACCTGCGCGTGGTCCTCCACCGCGACCCCCACCCCGCCGGCCCCCGGGAGGAGACCCCGTGAGCGTCCACCGCGTCATGGGCGCCGAGACCGAGTACGGCGTCCTCGCCCCCGCCCACCCCACCGCCAACCCCGCCGTGCTCTCCACCCAGGTCGTCACCGCCTACGCCGCCCTCGTCCGCCGCCGCCTCGGCGCCACCGGCACCACCACCGGCTGGGACTACCACGGCGAGCAGCCCCTCACCGACGCCCGCGGCCACACCCTCGCCCGCGAGCACGCCCGCCCCGACCAGCTCACCGACACGGCCCCCGTGCTCACCGCCGAGGAGATCGCCGCCGAGGCCCTCACCGAGACCGGCCTGTGGGCCGAGGACACCGCCCACCGGCCCGTCACCAACACCGTCCTGCCCAACGGCGCCCGCCTCTACGTCGACCACTCCCACCCCGAGTACTCCTCCCCGGAGGTCACCACCCCCCGCGACGCCCTGCGCTGGGACGCCGCCGGCGACCGCATCGCCCTCGAGGCCGTGCGCGCCCTCGCCGCCTCCGCCGAGGACACCGGCCTGCCCGCCGTGAACCTCTACAAGAACAACACCGACAACAAGTCCGTCTCCTACGGCGCCCACGAGAACTACCTCGTGCCCCGCTCCGTGCCCTTCCCCGACCTCGCCGCCGGCCTCCTGCCCTTCTTCGCCTCCCGCCAGGTCCTCTGCGGCGCCGGCCGCGTCGGCCTCGGCCCCCGCGGCGAGCGCCCCGGCTTCCAGATCTCCCAGCGCGCCGACTTCTTCGAGCGCGAGATCGGCCTCGAGACCACCGTCCACCGCCCCCTCGTCAACACCCGCGACGAACCCCACGCCGACCCCGGCCACCACCGCCGCCTGCACGTGATCATCGGCGACGCCAACCTCGCCCACACCTCCACCCTCCTGAAGTTCGGCACCACCGCCCTCGTGCTCGGGCTCATCGAGGCCGGCGCCGCCCCCGACGCCGCGCTCGCCGACCCCGTCGCCGCCCTGCGCACCATCAGCCACGACCCCCACCTGCGCGCCACCGTGCCCCTGCGCGACGGCCGCGAGCTCACCGGCGTGCAGCTGCAGCGGCTCTACCTCGACGCCGCCCGCGCCCACGAGCACGCCGGCGGCACCCCCGACGAGGACACCCGCGAGGTCCTCGACCTGTGGGCGGAGGTCCTCGACGCCCTCGAGACCGACCCCCTCTCCCTCGCCGACCGCCTCGACTGGGTCGCCAAGCACGCCCTGCTCCTGGGCTACCGCCGCCGCGACGGCCTCGCCTGGGACGACCCCCGCATGACCCTCGTCGACCTCCAGTACCACGACGTCCGCCCCGAGAAGAGCCTCCACCACCGCCTCGTCGCCGCCGGACGGATGCGCACCCTCCTCGACGACCACCGGATCGCCGAGGCCGCCGACCGGCCCCCCGAGGACACCCGCGCCTGGTTCCGCGGCCGCCTCGTCGCCCGCTTCCCCGACGCCGTGGCCGCCGCCAACTGGGACTCGGTCTCCCTCACCCTGCCCACCGCCCCCGGCACCGCCCCGCGCGGGGCCCGCATCACCATGCCCGAGCCCCTCGCCCTCACCCGGCCCGAGACCGACGCCCTGCTCGGGGCCGCCACCGGCGCCGAGGACCTCGTCGCAGCCCTCGCCGCGGCCCACCCCGCCCTCGTGCGCACCGGCGCCCTCGGCTGAGACCACCCCACCGCACCCACCAGGAGGACCCCCATGGCCCAGGAACGCATCTTCGGCACCGGCGAGCGCCGCCGCGAGGACACCGACCTGCCCGACCCCGCCCCGGCACCCACCGCCCCCACCGCACAGACCACCCCCACCACCGGCACCACCGACGACCTCCTCGCCGAGATCGACGGCGTCCTCGAGACCAACGCCGAGGAGTTCGTCAAGGGCTTCGTGCAGAAGGGCGGCCAGTAGCCCCCATGGACCGCAGGATCTACGGCATCGAGACCGAGTTCGGCCTCGCCCACAGCGCCCCCGGCGCCCGCCCCCTGCCCCCCGAGGAGGCCGCCCGCCGCCTCTTCGCCCCCGTCGTCGCCTGGGGCCGGTCCTCCAACGTGTTCCTGCCCAACGGCGGCCGCCTCTACCTCGACGTCGGCTCCCACCCCGAGTACGCCACCGCCGAGTGCGCCACCCTCGAGGACCTCGTCGCCCAGGACAAGGCCGGCGAGCTGATCCTCGACGACCTCCGCCGCCGCGCCGAGCACGCCCTCGCCGTGGAAGGAGTGCCCGGCAGCCTCTACCTGTTCAAGAACAACGTCGACTCCCGCGGCAACTCCTTCGGCTCCCACGAGAACTACCTCATCGCCCGCCGCACCGGCTTCCCCCGCCTGCTCGCCGTGCTCATCCCCTTCCTCGTCACCCGCCAGCTGCTCGTCGGCGCCGGAAAGCTCCACCCCACCGGCCCCGAGGAGTTCGGCACCACCGCCCTCGGCACCCCCGGCACCCCCAGCTACTCCTTCTCCCAGCGCGCCGACCACATCTGGGAGGCCTCCTCCTCCGCCACCACCCGCTCCCGCCCCCTCATCAACACCCGCGACGAACCCCACGCCGACCCCCAGCACCACCGCCGCCTGCACGTGATCGTCGGGGACTCCACCATGTCCCAGACCACCACCGCCCTGCGCATCGGCACCACCGACCTCGTCCTGCGCATGATCGAGGCCGGGCGCATCATGCCCGACCGCACCCTCGCCGACCCCGTCCGCGCCCTGCGCGAGATCTCCCACGACCTCACCGGCACCACCCGCGTCGCGCTCGCCGACGGCAGCCGCCGCTCGGCCCTGGACCTGCAGCGCGAGCACCTCGAGGCCGCCCGCGACTTCGTGGACCGGGAGGGCGCCCACCACGACCGCGTCCCGTGGGTGCTCGACCTGTGGGAGCGCGGCCTCGAGGCCGTCGCCCGCCGGGACGCCTCCGGGGTGGACACCGAGCTGGACTGGGCGATCAAGCGCCGGCTGCTCGACGACTACGCCGCCCGCCACGGCCTCGACGAGGCCTCCCCGCGGCTGGCGCAGCTCGACCTCGCCTACCACGACACCGCCCCGGGGCGGGGGCTGTTCGACCTGCTCGAGCGCCGCGGCCTCGCCGCCCGCTTCGTGCCGGCCGAGCGCGTCGAGGCGGCCACCCGCACGCCCCCGCCCACCCGGGCGGCCGTGCGCGGGCGCTTCGTCGAGGCCGTGGTGGCCTCGGGCCACCACTACACGGTCGACTGGGTGCACCTGAAGGTCAACGACCGCGCCCAGCGCACCGTCGTGTGCCAGGACCCCTTCGCGGCCGTCAGCGCCGAGGCCGACGCCCTCATCGACTCCCTGCGCCCCGCCGGGGCGGGCCCGGACGCGCCCCACGGGGACGCCCCCGTGCTCTGAGCGCCCGCCCCGTCCAGGCGGCGTCCAGCGCCCTGCACTAGGCTGGGCGCGGCCGGCGACGGCCCGTGCCGCCCCACCCGTTCCCTCCGGAGGAAGAAACCTGTGCGAAAGACCCTGACCACCACCGGTGCCGCCCTGTCCCTTGCGCTCGTGCTGGCGGGCTGCTCCGGTCCCGGCGTCGACTCCGTCGAGCTCGAGGGCGACCCGGCCGAGGGCACCGCGCCCTCCGTGTCCTTCGAGACGCCGATGAACGTCGAGGAGGCCGGGGCCAAGGTCCTGCGCGAGGGCGAGGGGGAGGAGCTCGGCGAGGGCGACACCATCCTGCTGCAGGCGGCCCTGTTCAAGGGCTCGGACGGCTCCTCGATCGGTGAGACCTACTCCCAGGGCGCCGGCCAGGTGCTGCGGGTGGAGGAGGGGCTCAAGGAGTCCATCCCCGAGATGTACGACGCCCTGGTGGACGCCCGGGAGGGCGCGATCATCGCCTACTCCTCCCCGCAGACGGCCGGGGCCGCCGGCGACGAGTCCACCTCCGTGGAGGTCTACGAGGTCGTCAAGAAGATCCCCGCCGGCGTCGAGGGCGAGATGGAGGACGTCCCGAAGGGCCTGCCGGAGGTCACCGAGAACGAGGAGGGCGTCCCGCAGATCGCGAAGCCCGAGGGCAAGGCCCCCGGCAAGCTCGTCTCGGAGTACCTCATCGAGGGCGACGGCGAGGAGGTCGCCGAGGGCGACACGGTCGTGGCGAACTACGTCGGCGTCGCCTGGTCCGACGGCAAGACCTTCGACTCCTCCTACGAGAACGGCACCCCGGCCGCCTTCGCCCTGGACAACGTCATCGAGGGCTGGCAGAAGGGCCTGGTCGGGAAGAAGACCGGCTCCCGCGTGGTCCTGTCCGTCCCGGTCGACCAGGCCTACGGCACGAAGAAGGAGCTGGGGAAGGACTCGACCTACCCGGCCGGCTCGCTGCTGTTCGTCGTCGACGTCCTCGCCGCCGTGGACACCCCGGAGGCCCCCGCCGCCGAGCCCACCGGCGAGCCCTCCGCCGCCCCGTCCGGGAAGGCCGGCGGGTCCGGGGAGTAGCCTCCCGTCCGCTATCGTGGCCCGGTGGGGCTCCGGCCCCGCCGCGGGGCCGGAGCCCCGCGTCCTCCCACCGGCGGCCGCCCGGCCGCCCCGACCCCTCCAGGAGCAGCCATGTCCTTCGGAGAGCGCAAGCTCGACCGCACCAAGCCGGAGATCGACTTCCCCGAGGGGGAGGCCCCCACCGAGCTGGTGATCACCGACCTGATCGAGGGCACCGGCGCCGAGGCGACCGCGGGCAAGCAGATCTCCTGCCACTACGTCGGGGTGACCTTCTCCGGCGGCGAGGAGTTCGACGCCTCCTGGAACCGCGGCCAGCCCCTGGACTTCACTGTGGGCATCGGCCAGGTCATCCAGGGCTGGGACCAGGGCCTGCTGGGGATGCGGGTCGGCGGGCGCCGCCGCCTCGAGATCCCCGCCGCGATGGCCTACGGCTCCCGGGGCGCCGGCGGGGTCATCGGCCCCGACGAGGCGCTGATCTTCGTGGTGGACCTCCTCGACGTCCGCTGAGGACCCCCCGGATGGCAGCCCGATCGACGGAGCGGCTTCTCAACCTGCTCATCGCCCTGGTCTCCCGCGAGCGCGGGTACACGCGCGCCGAGCTGCGGGAGGCCGTTCCGTCGTACGCGGAGTCCGCCTCGGAGGAGGCGTTCGAGCGGATGTTCGAGCGCGACAAGGCCGAGCTGCGCGACCTGGGCTACCCCATCGAGGAGGTCGCCGACGACCCCCTCTTCCCGGACGACACCCACGGGCACCGGTACCGGATCCCGCGCGGGTCCTTCACGCTGCCGCCGCTGCGCTTCACCGCCGAGGAGTCGGCGGTGCTCGCCCTGGCCGCCAACGCCTGGACGGACGCCTCCCTGGGGGAGCTCGCCCGCCGGGCGCTGCGCAAGCTCGAGCCCGCGATCGACGGCCTGCCCGACGACGACGCCCCGCCGCTGCTGCAGCCCACGCTCACCGCCCACGAGCCGTCCTTCGAGCCGCTGCTCTCGGCGGTGGTCCGCCACCGTGAGGTCCGCTTCGACTACCTCGCCCGCTCCACCGACACCCTGACCACGCGCCGGGTGCGCCCGTGGGGGATCGGCTCCCGCTACGGCAACTGGTACGTGGTGGGCTGGGACCTCGACCGGCAGGACTCGCGGACCTTCCGGCTGTCGCGGATCGTCTCCGACGTGACGGTGACGCGGCGGCAGTTCGACCCGCCGGCGGACTTCTCCATGAACGAGGCGCTGTCCGCGATGGTCTCCCACGCCCCCGCGCGCACCGTCGCGGTCCTGGCCCGCCCCGGCCACGCCCTGATGCTGCGGCGCATGGCCTCGAGCTGCGAGGCCGGCGCCGGCCCCGGGGGCGCCGACGTGCTGCACATCCCCTTCGCCGAGACCGAGATCCTCGCCGAGGAGATCGCCGCGGCCGGTCCCGGCGTCGTCGTGCCCGCCGAGGGGGACGGCACCGCCCCGACCCTGCAGGCCGAGGTGCGCGCGGCCGTGGTGCGCCGCCTGCGGGCGGCCGCCGCCGCGCACGCGCGCTTCCGCGGGGTCGAGGTCGACTGGACGGTGCGCTCCCGCAAGGCCACCCGCAACAAGCTCTCGACGGCCGACCACCTCTCCCGGCTGCTGGAGATCGTCCGGTGGGTCTACGCCCACCAGGGCGCCGAGCTGGAGGAGACCGCCCGCCGCTTCGGGATCACCGACCAGGAGCTGATCGCCGACCTCAACACCCTGTTCGTGTGCGGCAAGCCCGGGCACATGCCCGACCAGCTCATCGACGCCTCCTGGGACGACGGCCACGTCTACCTCTCCAACGCCGACGAGCTCTCCGACCCCGTGCGGCTGACGCAGCCGGAGGCCTCGGCGCTGCTGGTGGGGCTGCAGACCCTGCGCACCGTCCCCGGCGGGGACTCCGAGGCGGTGGCCTCGGCCATCGCCAAGGTCGCCGGCGCGGCCGGGGACGCCACCGGGCTGGCCAACGCGGTCGGCGCCCGGCCCACGACCGACGCCCCCGCCGCGGCCCTGGCCGACGTCATGGCCACCGTGCGCCGGGCCGTGGAGCAGGGGCGGCGGCTGCGGATCCGCTACGTGGTGCCCTCCCGCGACGAGCTCACCGAGCGGGTCGTCGACCCCGTGCAGGTGTTCTCCTCCAACACCCACTGGTACGTGCGCGCCTGGTGCCTGGAGGCCGAGGGGATGCGCAGCTTCCGCCTGGACCGGATCTCCTCGGTCGAGGACGCCGGGCCGGCGGGGGAGCGCCCGGCCGCGGCCCGGGAGGCCGCCGGGGCGCTGCCCCCGGCCCCGGGCACCCCGGACACCGTCGAGGTGGTGCTGATCACCGACCGGCGCAGCCGGTGGATCGCCGACCAGTACCACGCCGTGCGCACCGCCGTGGTCCGCCCCCCGGACGCCCCGCGCACGGGCCCGGCCGGGGAGCACGAGGCGGCGCTCGTGGGGTTCCAGACCGCCGAGGCCGTCTGTTCACTGGTCACCCGCTACGGCGGGCAGCTGGCCGTCGCCGGGCCGAAGGCCGTGGCCGAGCAGGTCGAACTCTGGGTGAACTCTGCGCTGACGGGCTACGACGGGGCCGGGGCCGGGTGAGCACCGCGCCTATACTGGGGGTCATGCTCTGGTGGTCCTGGGTCCTGCTGTGGACGGTGCTCGTCCTGGCCGGTGCCGTGGTCCTGGGGCTGCTGCTCTGGCGGGTCGTGCGCCGCGGCCTCGCCGTGCTGCACGAGGCGGAGTCCGCGGCCGAGGACCTCGGCGGCCGCTGGGACGCCGCCGCCGTGGCGCGCCCCGTGCGCCCGCGGCCCGAACCGGCCGTCCTCACACCCGTGGGGCAGGCCCTGGCCGACTACCGCCTCGGCCGCGACCGACGATCGACCGCCCGTCTGCAGCGCCGCATCGAGCGCAAGGACCGCGCGGGCCGGCCCCAGCGGATCAGCGACCTCCGCCGGGCCGAACGGAAAGGAATCCTCCATGGGTAGATTGTTCGACAGCCCGGTGATGCTGCTCATCATCCTGCTGGTCGTCCTGCTGCTCTTCGGCGCCCCCAAGCTCCCGGGCATGGCCCGCAGCCTCGGCCAGTCGATGCGCATCTTCAAGTCCGAGGTGAAGGAGATGAAGAAGGACGACGAGCCCGCGGGCCGGACCACCGTGGTCGAGGGCGAGACCCGCGACCCGGCCGACCCGCGCCCGGCCGACCCGCGCCCGGCCGCCGACCCGCGCCCGCCGCGGGACACGGACGAGCGCCCCGGCAGCTCCCCGGCCTGAGCGCCGGCCACGGCTCCGCCTTCCCCGCCCGGCGGGGGAGGCGGAGCCGCGCGCGCCCCGTCCCCGCCCGCACCCGTCGCCCCGAGGTCCCATGCCACCGCACAGCCCCCGCGCCCCCAAGAAGCCCCGCTCCCGGCGCCGGTCCAACCCGGAGGCGCAGATGGCCCTGGCGGAGCACCTGCGGGAGCTGCGCAACCGCACGATCAAGGCCGCCGTGGCCACGGTCCTGGGCATGGTCGGCGGCTTCCTGCTCTACGAGCCGTTCATGGCCTACATCACCGAGCCGCTGCAGCGGCTCACGGAGGCCGAGGGCCGCGAGGCCACCATCAACTACTCGGCCGTGGGCTCGCCCTTCAGCCTCATGGTCGAGGTCTCCTTCGTCCTGGGCCTCGTGCTGGCCAGCCCGGTGTGGCTCTACCAGCTCTGGGCGTTCGTCACCCCCGCGCTGCACCGGCGCGAGCGCCGCTACGCGATCGGGTTCCTGCTCGCCGCCGTGCCGCTGTTCCTCGCCGGGGCCGGGACCGCGGTCCTGACCCTGCCCGCGGCGGTCTACGCGCTGACGGCCTTCACCCCCGCGGGCGGGCTGAACCTGGTCGACGCCCTGTCCTACCTGCGCTTCTTCCTCCAGCTCATCCTCACCTTCGGCGTCGCCTTCGTGCTGCCGGTGTTCCTGGTGGGGCTGAACATGCTGGGGGTGCTCTCCGGGCGCACGATCCTGCGCAGCTGGCGGGTCGTGGTGGTGCTCGTCATGCTCGTCTCGGCCATGGCCGCCCCGGGCCCGGACCCCATGACGATGTTCTACCTCGCCGTGCCCCTGCTCGCGCTGTTCTTCGTCGCCGTCGTCCTGTGCCTGCTGCTGGACCGGCGGCGGGCGCGTCGGGAGGCCCGCCGCGCGGCCACGACCGGGGCCGGCGCCGACGCCGCGACCACCGCCGAGGACCTCGACCGGCTCGGCCGCGACCCCGAGGAGCACCCCGGCACCTGACCGGCCCGGGCCCGCCGCCCGGCACGGCCCGGGGCCCGACCCGGCGCCCTCCCCGGGAGCCGCCCCGCCCCCGGGAGCCGCCCCGCCCCCGGGAACGGACCCGCCCCCCCTCGGGCGCGGCCCGCGGTGCCGTTCCCGGACCGGGCCCGCCGCCCGGCCCGTGCGGGGCCGCTCGGCCCCTCGCGAACGGGGCGGCCCGCGGGCCCGGCGGGCGCCCGCCCGGCGATAGGCTGGGACCATGTCCTCCCACGCCGACCGTTACCTCGCCGCCAAGCAGCGCGCCGCCCACGCGAGGACGGAGCTGGCGGCGTTCCAGCAGCGCCTGGACTTCGCGATGGACGACTTCCAGCTCGAGGCCTGTCGCAGCCTCGAGGACGGCCGCGGGGTGCTCGTGGCCGCCCCCACCGGCGCCGGCAAGACGGTGGTGGGGGAGTTCGCCGTGCACCTGGCCCTGGCGAGGGGGCAGAAGGCCTTCTACACGACCCCCATCAAGGCGCTGAGCAACCAGAAGTTCCACGAGTTCGCCCGCGCCTTCGGCGCCGGGCGCGTGGGCCTGCTCACCGGCGACACCTCCGTGAACTCCGAGGCCGACGTCGTGGTGATGACCACCGAGGTCCTGCGGAACATGCTCTACGCCGACTCCCCGACGCTGCTGAACCTCGGGTTCGTGGTCATGGACGAGGTCCACTACCTCGCCGACCGCTTCCGCGGCGCCGTGTGGGAGGAGGTCATCCTGCACCTGCCCGAGTCCGTGCAGCTGGTCTCCCTCTCGGCGACCGTCTCCAACGCCGAGGAGTTCGGGGCGTGGCTGGACACCGTGCGCGGGGACACCGACGTCGTCGTCTCCGAGCACCGCCCCGTGCCCCTGTGGCAGCACGTGCAGGTCGGCAGCCGGCTGCTGGACCTGTTCGTGGACGACACCACGGTCGAGGAGGCCGCCGAGCGCCTCGGCCCCGGCCGCGACGAGCCCGAGGTCAATCCCGAGCTGCTGCAGCTGGCGCGCGCCGAGCACCCGCGCGGGGGCCGCCGCGGCGGCCGTGGGCCCGGCGGGCGCTCCCGCGACCGCAACGCCCGCCGCAACGGCGGCGAGGGCTTCCGCCCCTCGCCCGAGACCCGTCGGGTCTCCCGCCCGCAGCTGATCCGCCGCCTCGACGCGGAGGGGCTGCTGCCGTGCATCACCTTCATCTTCTCCCGCGCCGGCTGCGACGCCGCCGTGGAACAGTGCCTGGCCGCGGACGTCCGCCTGACCACCGACCGGGAGCAGCAGACCATCCGCGCCCGCGTCGCCGAGGCCGCCGCGACCCTGGAGACCGCCGACCTCAACGTCCTCGGCTTCCACGAGTGGCGCGACGGGCTGCTGCGCGGCGTCGCCGCCCACCACGCCGGGATGCTGCCGGCGTTCAAGGAGCTCGTCGAGCAGCTGTTCGCCGACGGGCTCGTCAAGGCCGTCTTCGCCACCGAGACCCTCGCCCTGGGCATCAACATGCCCGCCCGCTCCGTCGTGCTCGAGAAGCTCGACAAGTTCAACGGCGAGGCCCGCGTGGACATCACGCCGGGGGAGTACACCCAGCTCACCGGCCGCGCCGGACGGCGCGGGATCGACGTCGAGGGCCACGCGGTGGTGCTCTGGCAGCCCGGCACGGACCCCCGCGCCGTGGCCGGGCTCGCCTCCAAGCGCACCTACCCGCTGAACTCCAGCTTCCGGCCGACCTACAACATGTCGGTCAACCTCGTCGCCCAGTTCGGGGCCGAGCGCTCCCGCAGCATCCTCGAGGCCTCCTTCGCCCAGTTCCAGGCCGACCGCTCCGTGGTCGGGCTCGCCCGCCGGGTCCGCTCCCAGGAGGAGTCGCTCAAGGGCTACGAGGAGGCCATGACCTGCCACCTCGGGGACTTCGGCGAGTACTTCGGGCTGCGCCGGGAGCTCAAGGACGCCGAGAAGGCCGCGGAGAGGACCGACTCCCGCCGGCGCCGCTCCGACGCCGTGGCCTCCCTGCACGACCTGCTGCCCGGCGACGTCATCGACATCCCGCGCGGGCGCAACGCCGGCTACGCCGTGGTCCTGTCCACCGACACCCACCGCGACGACCCCAGGCCCTCGATCCTCACGATCGACCACCAGGTGCGCCGGGTCGGGGCCCAGGACCTCGACGGCCCGCTCGAGCCGGTCTCGCGCATCCGCGTGCCCAAGCACTTCACCGGCAAGACCCCCAAGGAGCGCCGCGACCTCGCCTCCTCCGTGCGCGCCGCCCTGCGCGAGCACCGCCCCCCGCGCCCCGGCGCCGCCCGCCCGCACGCCGCCCAGTTCGACCGCGGCACCTCTTCGGCCGAGCGCCGCATCACCGAGCTGCGCCGGGCGCTGCGCGCCCACCCCTGCCACGGCTGCTCCGACCGCGAGCAGCACGCCCGCTGGGCCGAGCGCTGGTGGACCCTGCGCCGGGAGACCGACGGGCTGGCCCGCCAGATCGCCGGCCGCACCAACACGATCGCCAAGACCTTCGACCGGGTCTCGCAGGTCCTCACGTCCTTCGGCTACCTCGAGACCCGCCCCGACGGCGAGGTGCGGCCCACCCGGGCCGGGGAGCAGCTGCGCCGGATCTACGGCGACCGCGACCTGCTGCTGGCGCTGAGCCTGCGCGACGGCTTCCTCGACGGTCTCGACCCCGCCGCCACCGCCGCGGTCGTGACCCTGCTGGCGTACCAGGCCAAGCGCGAGGAGCAGGGCTTCCAGCCCGTGCTGGCCTCCGCGGCCATGGACCGCTCCGCCCGCACGGTCGTGCGCAACTGGTCGCTGCTCACCGACCGGGAGACCGAGCACCAGCTGCGCCCCACCGCCGAGCCGGACTTCGGCCTCGTCGAGCCCATGCACCGCTGGGCCCGGGGCGCGTCCCTGGCCACGGCGCTGGCCGGCACCGAGCTGGCCGCCGGCGACTTCGTGCGCTGGGCCAAGCAGGTGGTCGACGTGCTCGACCAGCTCGCCACCATCGACCTGCTCGACGAGTCCGTGCGCACCCGGTGCCGCCGCGCCATCGACCTGGTCCGCCGCGGCGTCGTGGCCCACTCGGCCTTCGACGACTGAGCCCCGTCCCGTCCCACCCCGCCCCGCCCCGAAGAGGAGACCCGTGCGTCCCGACCTGCCCGCCCCGCCCGCCCGGCCCGTGCTCTACCGCAACGGCTCGGTCTACAGCCCGGCCGACCCGTTCGCCTCCGCGGTGCTCGTCGACGGCGCCCGGATCGCCTGGGTCGGCTCGGAGGAGGCGGCCTCCTCGATCCAGGATCCCGGGATGGACGTCGTCGACCTCGACGGCGCGCTGCTGGCCCCCGCCTTCGTCGACTCCCACGTCCACGTCACCGAGACGGCCCTGGCCCTGTCCACCCTCGACCTCTCGGGCGCCGGCGGTCTGCAGGAGCTGCTCGACGCGGTCGCCGCCGCGGCCGGGACCGGCACGGGCGTGCTCCTGGGCTCCGGCTGGGACGAGTCGGGCTGGCCCGAGCGCCGGGCCCCGCGCGCCGAGGAGCTCGAGCGCGCCGCCGGCGGGCGCGAGGTCTACCTCACCCGCGTGGACGTGCACTCCGGGGTCGTCTCCACCGGCCTGGCCCACCGGCTGGGCCTGCCCGGCACCGCCGGCTGGCACGAGGACGGCCGCGTCGAGGACTCCGCCCACGACCGGGTCCGCGCCGCCGTCCTGGACCTCGACGACGCCCGGCGCACCGAGCTGCACCGGCTCGCCCTGCGCCACGCCGCTTCCCGCGGGTACGCGGCCCTCGCCGAGAACAGCGCCCCGCAGGTCGCCCCGCTCCAGGACCTCGTGCGCCTGGTCGCCCTGGCCAACCACGGCGTCGGCGCCGAGGAGCCCCTGCCCCGGGTCCTGCCCTACCTCGGGGAGCTCGTGGCCGACGCCGAGGGCGCCCGGGCCGTGACCGGGCGCTTCGACGAGGCCCTCGCACAGCTGCTCGGGCGCCCCGTGCGCCGGGGCGAGTCGCTGATCGGCCTCGCCGGGGACCTGTGCGTCGACGGCGCCCTCGGCTCGCGCACCGCGGCCCTGCGCGAGCCCTACGCCGACGCCCCGGGCAGCACGGGCCGGACCTACCTCGACGCCGGGCAGATCGGCGCGCACCTGGCCGCCACGACCGAGGCCGGCCTGCAGGGCGGCTTCCACGTCATCGGCGACGCCGCCATGGACGCGGTCCTCGACGGGCTCGACCGCGCCGCCGAGCGCGTGGGGGAGCGGGCCCTGCGCGCCGCGGGGCACCGCCTCGAGCACGCCGAGATGGTCGACGACGAGGGCATCGAGCGGCTGGCCCGCGCGTCCGTGACCGTCTCCGTCCAGCCCGGCTTCGACGCCGCCTGGGGCGGACCCGGCGGGCTCTACGAGCAGCGCCTCGGTCCCGGCCGCGCCGCCGGGATGAACCCGCTGGCCGCCTTCCACCGGGCCGGGGTGCCCGTGACCCTGGGCAGCGACGCCCCCGTGGTGGGCCTGTCCCCGTGGGAGAGCGTCCGGGCCTGCCTCACCCACCACGACCCGGAGCAGCGGATCTCCGCGCGCGCGGCGTTCCTGGCCTCCACCCGCGGGGCCTGGCGGGCCGCCCGCACCCCCGACCCCATGCAGGGCCAGCTCGCCCCCGGCACCCCGGCGACCTTCGCCGTGTGGGACGTCGAGGCGCTCGTGGTGCAGCAGGCCGAGGGCACCGGCGCCGCGTGGAGCACCGACCCCCGGGCGCGCACGCCGCTGCTGCCGGCCCTGGACACGGACCGCCTGCCCGAGTGCCGGCGCACCGTCCTCGACGGCGTGGAGCTCTACCGCGCCGACGACTGAAGGGCCCCCGCCGTGCCCGCGGCGTTCTTGGCCGCGGGCACGGCGCAGGATAGGCTGGGCAACTGCTGCCGGGTGGGCCCGCTCGTCCGTAGAAAACAGGTTCGTGTCCCCTCAGGGCGGACCTGGTCCGAAGGCGAGAGGGCCTGCCCTGTGGTCTGTCCGAACCCCGAAAGGACCCCGCCCGGTGCGCGTACTGACCGTCATCCCCACCTACAACGAGCGCGAGTCGCTGCCGACCGTGATGCGCCGGCTGCGCCAGGCCGTGCCCGAGGGCCACGTGCTCGTGGTGGACGACAACAGCCCCGACGGGACCGGCCGGCTGGCCGACGAGATCGCCGCCGCCGACGCCAACGTCCACGTGCTGCACCGCGCGGGCAAGGAGGGCCTGGGGGCCGCCTACATCGCCGGTTTCCGCTGGGGCCTGGAGCGCGACTACGACGTCCTGGTCGAGATGGACGCCGACTGCTCCCACCAGCCCGAGCAGCTGCCCCTGCTCCTGGACGCCGTCGAGCGCGGCGCCGACCTCGCCATCGGCTCGCGCTACGTCCCCGGCGGACGCACCGTGAACTGGCCGCTGCAGCGCCAGCTGCTCTCGCGCGGCGGCAACCTCTACGCCCGCACGCTGCTGGGCTCGCGGATCAACGACATCACCGCCGGGTACCGGGCCTTCCGCCGGGAGACCCTGGAGCGGATCGGCCTGGACTCCGTGGACTCCAAGGGCTACTGCTTCCAGATCGACCTCGGCTGGCGCACCGAGCGCGCCGGGCTCACCGTCGTCGAGGTGCCGATCACCTTCGTGGAGCGCGCCGAGGGCGTGTCCAAGATGAGCCCGGACGTCACCCGGGAGGCCGTGGTCCGGGTCGCCCAGTGGGGCCTGGGCGCCCGGGCGCGCACGCTCGCGCGGAAGCTGGGCCGGGCGGGCTGAACCGGCCGCCCGCCCGGGTCGTGCCGGGACCCGGGCGCCACGTGCAGGAGGCCCCCACCCGTTGCGGGTGGGGGCCTCCTGCACGTGCACGGGGCGGTGCGCTCAGAGCGCGTGCTTCTCCCGGTAGTACTCGATGCGCTGCTGCAGGATCTCCTCCAGCTCGTCCACGCTGCGCCGCTCGAGGAGCATGTCCCAGTGCGTGCGCTGGTGCTTCTCGTTCGGGTTCTCGGGCTTCTCGCCGTTGACGATGACGGCTTCCTTGCCGCTCTTGGAGACCCACACGGGCGGGATCTCGGCCTCCGCGGCGAACGTCACCACGACCTTCTCGCCGTCGGCGGTGCGGTACTCCACGCGCTGGCGCGGCGCCGGCTCGACGCCGGCCTCGGTCTCCATGGACTGGGAGCCCAGGCGCATTCCCCTGAGGCTGCGGTCGCTCATGCTGGTGGTTCCTCCATTGGCTGGTCGGTGGTCTTCGGGCGTCCGGCGCGCCGCGGGGCGTGCCCTGCGCCGGCGCTCCGGCGGCCGGCGCGCGGCCGGGGTCCGGACAGTGCAACGCGGGAGCAGGCGCGGATGTTCCCCGGGCGCCCCGGTCGGTGCCGGTCGGGGCCCGACCGGGGCGCCCGGCCGCAGGCCGGACCGGTGCCGATCCGCCGCGCGGCTCCGGTCCGGCGGTCCGGAGCCGCGCGACCGGACCCCGGCACGCGGCTCCGCACGCCGCGCCGGGGTCCAGCCGTGCCCGTCCAGCCGTGCTGGGTCCTACCGTCCGGGACCGGTCTGCCGGACACCCGGTGCCCCGGCGCCCGGCACGCCGTTCCCGGGCTCCTCTTCGGCCGCCGGGCGCCCGGGCCCGGGGTCCTCGAGCACCACGGGGGCGTCGGGGTCGATGCTCGAGGGGCCGGGGACCGTGAAGGCGTCCGGGTCGACCGTGGTGCGCTCGAGGTCGGGGCGCAGGTCCTCGTCGGTGACCCGGACCTCGACGGGCTCCACGATCGGCTCGTCCGCCGGGACGTCCTCGGGCTCGGGCTCCCCGGCGGGGCCGTCCTCGTCGGGCCCGCCGGCGTCCGCATCGGGGCGGGAGAGGAACTCCCCGACCCCGCGCAGGGCGTCGCCCAGTTCCGCAGGGATCATCCACACCTTGTTGGCGCTGCCCTCGGCGACCTTCGGCAGCGTCTGGATGTACTGGTAGGCCAGCAGCTTCTGCGTGGGCCGGGCCCGGTGGATCGAGTCGAAGACCTTGCGGATGGCCTGCGCCTCGCCGTCGGCGCGCAGGATCGCGGCCTTCGCGTCGCCCTCCGCGGAGAGGATCGCCGCCTGCCGCTCGCCCTCGGCCGTGAGGATGCTCGCCTGCTTGTCGCCCTCCGCCGTGAGGATCGCCGCGCGGCGGTCCCGCTCGGCGCGCATCTGCTTCTCCATGGAGTCCTGGATGGAGGGCGGGGGAGTGATCTCCTTGATGTCCACGCGCGAGACGCGGATGCCCCACCGGCCCGTCGTCGAGTCCAGCACCCCGCGCAGCTCGGCGTTGATCTGGTCGCGGGAGGTCAGGGCCTCCTCGAGGTTCAGCCCGCCCACGACGTTGCGCAGCGTCGCCGAGGTCAGCTGGTCCACGGCCTGGATGTAGTCGACGATCTCGTAGGTCGCCGCCCGCGGGTCGGTGACCTGGAAGTAGACGACCGTGTCGATCCCGACCACGAGGTTGTCCTCGGTGATCACGGACTGGGCCGGGAAGGACTGCACCTGCTCGCGCAGGTCGATCAGCGGCAGGAGGCGGTCGACGAAGGGCACGAGGAAGTGCAGGCCGGGGGTGAGCGTGGTGCGGTACTTGCCCAGGCGCTCGACCACGCCGGCGCGGGCCTGGGGGATGATCCGCACCGAGCGGACCAGCACGATCACCGCCAGGACGACCAGCAGGGCGAGCAGGACGATCACGGCGAGGTCCACGGGAACTCCTTCTCGGCGGTGGGCCGGGGTCGGCGGTGGTGCGGGCCGGCGGCCGGGTGGGCCCCGGGTCCGGGTGCGGCGGTGCCGGTGCGGACCGGGCGCCGGAGGTGCGGGTGGTCGGGTCGGGACGAGGTAGGCGGGACGTCAGTAGGACGGGCGCGGGGCGGGGCGGCCGTCGGCGGCCGCGGCGGGGTACGGGGCGACGAGGGCGGTGGCGCCCTCGATGTCGTGGACCCAGGCGTCGGAGCCGGCCGGCAGCGGCTCACCGGTCACCGAGCGGGCGCTCCAGCTCTCGCCCTCGAGCCGGACCAGGCCGCCGCGGTCGGTCACGGCCTCGAGGACCTGACAGGGCAGCCCGATCAGGCGCTCGGTGTTGGAGGCGGTGTCCGGGGTGGAGCGGTTGAGCCGGCGCAGCGCGACCGGTCGCACGAGGAAGATCAGCAGCACCGAGGTCACCGCGAAGGCCACGACCTGGAGCACGAAGCTGTCCGCGACCCAGCTGAGACCGAAGGCCAGCAGGGCGGCCGTGGCCATCATGAGGAATAGGAAGTCCAGGGTCAGCAGCTCGACCGCCGCCAGGACGACCACGGCGATCAGCCAGAACAGCCAGGCGTTCTCCGCCAGCCACTCCCACATGCCGATCCCGCCCTCCAGCTCGTCCGGACCCGTCCTCCCATTGTGCCGCAGACCACCGACAGGGTCCCGCAGCGGCGCGGCGTCCCCGGAATAGCGGCTGTCGTGCCCGCGTTGAGATCTCTACTGTGGGGTCACCGTCCACCGGGCGCGGCCGGTGCCCGCACCGCTCGACGTCCGGCCGGAACGGAAGGAGGCACCGGATGCGACCCCTGACCTCGGTGGCGGTCTCCGCCGCGGGCGCCTGGCTCGCGGGCAGCGCGACCGCCGTGCTCGGGCTGTCCGTGCTCCGGTCGCGGCTGCCCTCCGTCATGACCCGCTGGCTCGCCGCCGAGCCCGACGTCGAGCGGGCCGTGGTGCTGCTCGGCACGGGGGAGTGCGGCCCCGGTGACCGGCGGGCCGAGCGGCTGCGCGCGCGCCTGGAGGCCCACTACGGCCGGCCCGTGGTCTACGTGGACCTCACCGTCCGGCCCGGGACCTCGGCGCGCCAGGCCGCTCGCACGCGCGAGCTGGCCCGCAGCTTCCACGCCGACCACGTGCTCGACCACGACGTCGAGGGCCGGGACGCGCCCCGGGCGGCCGCGGACTGCTGAATCCGCGCCACGCGGGAGCGCCGCCGCGCACCGGCGACCCGGGACCGGTCGCGCTCAGCCGTTCGTGGTCGTCACGGGCACCGGCGCCGTGGCGTCGAGCAGGTGGAAGGCCTCCGCGCTGAAGTCGATCTGCACCTCGTCGCCGGCGGCCGCCTCCGGCACCTCGGACAGGTCGAGGGTCACGACCGTGCCGTGGTCGAGCAGCACCGGGACCTGCTTGCCGCCGACCGTGTACGTCAGCTCGTTCTCCCGGGACGGGATGTGGTTGACGATCCCGACCCTCTGCGGGGCGGTGGTCGGCTCGGTGCAGCCGTAGTCGATGCACCAGCCCTCGGGCAGCGTCTTGACCTGGGTGAGCTCCGTGGTCCACGAGTAGAGCCGGGTCTCGGGCGGGCTGCTGGCGAAGAACATCCCGCCCACGCGCAGCAGGTCGTAGTACAGCGGCTCGATCTCCTCGGCGAGTACGTCGCTGGCGCCCGCGTGGATCAGGGCGTTCTCGCCCAGCCCGGCGTCGCGGATGGAGGCCACCGCCTCGTCGAAGCGGTTCTTCTGGGCGACGGTGGTGTTCGCGGTGTCGTTGCGCTCGATGGCGGCACCGTCCTCGGCCGTGATGGTCGAGAAGTGGGTCGCGATGCCCGCGAGCTCGAGGTGCTCGGCGTCCTCGACCGCCCGGGCCAGCGGCAGCGCCTCCTCGGGCACGACGCCCTCGCGCCCCATGCCCGTGTCGACCCACACGTGGGTCCGCAGCGTCCCGCCGGTGGTCGCGAGCACCTGCTCCGCGGCCTCGACCCAGGCGGGGTCCGTGGCCGGCACCTCGACGTCGTAGTGCACCAGCAGCGGGATGTCCTCGACCTCCGCGGCGTAGAGCACGGCGATCTTCGCCTCGACCCCGGCCTCGCGCAGGCTGATGGCGTCCTCGAGCTTCGGGACGAAGACGTAGTCGACGTCGGCGGCCTCCTCGATGACCTTGCCGAAGACCCCGACGGGCTCGCCGTTCTTCAGCACGGCGCCCAGCTGCAGGCCCATGGGGTAGTCGGCGCGGATCGCCTCGGCGTTGCTGCGGACCGTCTCGGTGTCCACCCGCAGCAGGGGCACGTCCTGGGTGCCCGGCGTGGTGTAGGTGTAGGAGGTCTTCTCGCCGACCTCGGCGCCCCCGGCGGAGAAGGAGACCTCCACCGTCCCGGGGCTCTGGTGGGCGGGGGCCGTGCAGGCGTGCCGGGACGAGCGCTCGTCCCACGTGCACTCCACCTCGGCCTCGCCGAACCGCGCCGTGACCGGGTCCTTCGTGTCCCCGCCGGTGTCCGCCAGGACGAGGTTGCCGCCGCTCAGACCACCGTGCGAGGGGGCCAGGGCCACGGAGCCCGACGCGGTGGCCGGGGGTGCGTCCGCGGCCGCCCCGCCGTCCTGGCCGCACCCGGACAGGACCAGCACGGACAGCCCCAGCACCGGCGTCACCAGCCGGCGGCCTCCTCGTCCCGACGTGCTGCTCCTGAACTGTGCTCCCACGGTGTTCCCCCCTGGACGTTCCTTTGCCGGTGCACACCACCGGCGGCCACAGCGAGCGTAGGACGCACCGACGGCCCGGGACCGCCCGGGAGGCCGAGGACCCCCACAAGTGGCCACAGCCAACGGCGGGGGAGCGCGCAACATCGGTTCACAGGCCCCGCCACGGCGTCCGTGCCGGGGGTGGAACGACCGCGCCGTCCCCGCGGGGCCGGACCCGGGGCCGGGAGGAAGGTCAAGCAACGACGACGCTCCGGGGCGCTCCCGGTCCGCCCGGGAGCACGTGCTCCCGGGCCGGCCCCGGTGGAGGAGCGCCCCCGGCCGTGCGGAACCGCCCGGGGCGGCCGGTGTGGCTGCGCACCGGTGCGACGGAGCAGCCGTGCCGCGGCGCACCTGCGTGGAAGCGTGCCCATGTGCCGGAGCGCGACCGGCACGGCGCGGCGTCGACGGCCGGGGACTCGGGGGGGGGGCCCGCCGTGCCGGTCGCCGGCACGGGCCCGCACGCGCCGGCGTGCACCGGCGGCGGCCGGGCTCCGCGCCGGTGCGCTGCCTCCCGGCGACGGGAACCGGCGCCGGACGGACCCGACCGCGGTACGGAGCGCCCCGGTGCGCGCGAGCACGCCACCGGGTGGCGACGGGCGGGCTCGGCGCACGGACCGCGGCCCGGTGATCCGTTGCCGGCCCGTCCGGCCGGCGGGCCGACGCCCGGGGCCGTCGTGCAGTCGTCCGCGGCGCACGGCACGGGGCGGACGGCTGCGGGCAGCGCGGGACGCGGCTTCCGAGGGCCGCTCCGGCCTCCTCTCCACAACGCCGATAATCTACATTATGTAAAGTCGAGCCGGCGACGAGGTCCCCCGGGCGGCGCCCGCGCCCGTTTTGTACCAGGCCCCGCCTCCACCGGTGAACGCGCTGTCGGGTGACGCCGCCGCCACCCTCGCCCGCTCCGGGTCGGCCCGCAGGATCTCCCGGTGGCGGAACCCGACCGCCAACGTGCCCGCAGCACCCGAGGGTCCGTCGCCACGGACTTCTCCTGCACGTCGCACCGGATTCGACTCCCGCAGGATGCTTGAGACTTTTTCTTCAACCCTCGACCGAGAGTTGACGGTTGGCGCTGATCCGTCGTCGTCGCGTGCCGCGCGGCTAGACTGCCAGCATGCACACGCCCCTCGACGACTTCCCGCGTGCGGCGCCGGCCGCATCCCGGCCTCGCACCCCGGCCTGGCCCGTGGCGGCCGTCCTCGACGTCGCCGTCGTGCTGCTCTTCGCGGCCCTCGGCCGCCGCGCCCACGCCCTCGACCCGCTGGGCGTGCTCGAGACCGCCTGGCCGTTCCTCGCCGGCCTCGCCCTGGGCTGGGTCGCGTGGCGGCTCCCCCGGGCCCCCTTCGCGCCGTGGCCGCAGGGCGTGGCCCTGTGGGCGACGACCGTCGCGGCCGGGATGGTCCTGCGAGCGCTGACCGGTCAGGGCACCGCGCCCAGCTTCGTCCTCGTCACCCTCGGCGTGCTCGGGACGCTCCTGCTGGGCACCCGTCTCGCGGTCCGGCTGCTCACCCGCGTCCGCCGGGGCGGCTGACCGCCCCCCCTCCCTCCTCCGCCGGTGCCCCGGCGGCCCGCCCCGACCCGAAAGAGGTGCCCATGCTCACCGCCATCGTCCTCGTCAAGACCACCGCAGACCGGATCCCGGAGGTCGCCGAGGAGATCTCGGACATCCCCGGCATCAGCGAGGTCTACTCCGTGACCGGCGAGTGGGACCTCATCGCGATCGTGCGCGTGCACGAGCACGAGGACCTCGCGGACGTCATCGCCGACCGGCTCTCGAAGGTCGAGGGCGTGGTGGGGACCAACACGAACATCGCCTTCCGCACCTACAGCCGTCACGACCTCGACGCCGCGTTCTCGCTCGGCATCGAGTGAGTACCCGACCGCCCCGCAGGGGCGGACGGCACGGGACCCCGGACCACTGTGGTCCGGGGTCCCGTGCCGTCCGCGCCGGGCAGCGCGCGGGGTCAGGAGCGGCTGTGGGCGATCCAGCGGTCCAGCACGGCCCGGGCGGCCCCGGAGTCGACGGACTCCTCGGCCCGGCGCACGGCCGCCGCCATCCGCTCCTGCAGGGAGCCCTCCGCGGCGGGATCCAGCGCCACGAGCCCGGCCGCGGCGTTGAGCAGCACGGCGTCGCGCACGTGGCCGTGCTCCCCCGCGAGCACGCGCTCGACGACGCGGGCGTTGTAGGCGGCGTCCTGGCCGCGCAGGTCCTCGAGGGTGGCCCGCGGCATGCCGAGGTCGAGCGGGTCGAGCCGGTGCTCGGCGACCGTGCCGTCGCGCACCTCCCAGACCTCCGAGGGTCCCGTGACCGTCAGCTCGTCCAGGCCGTCGCCGCCGCGGAAGACCAGGGCCCGGTCGCCGCGGGCGGCGAAGACGCCGGCGATCAGCGGGGCCAGGGCGCGGTCGGCCACCCCGATCGCGGAGGCCTCGACGCGTGCGGGGTTCGTGAGGGGCCCGAGGAAGTTGAAGGCCGTGGCCACGCGCAGCTGCTTGCGGGCCGCGGCCGCGAAGCGCATGGACGGGTGGAAGGTCTGCGCGAACAGGAAGGTGATGCCCACGTCCTGCGCCGCGGACTCGACCTTCGCGACGGGCAGGTCGAGACGGACCCCCAGCGCCTCCAGCACATCGGCGGAGCCGGACTTCGACGAGGACGCGCGGTTGCCGTGCTTGACCACCTTCGCACCCGCGCCCGCGCACACGAGCGCCGACATCGTGGAGATGTTCACGCTCGAGTGCCGGTCGCCGCCGGTGCCGACGATGTCCAGCGCCGGACCGGGGATGTCCACCGGGCGGGCGTGCTCGACCATGGCGTCGGCCAGGCCCGTCAGCTCCTCGACCGTCTCCCCCTTGGCCCGCAGCGCCACCAGGAACCCGGCGATCACCGCGTCGGGAACCTCCCCCGACATGATCGTGTCCATGGCCCAGTGGGCCTGCTCGCGCGTGAGGTCCGTGCCCGAGATCAGCGCGGTGATCAGATCGGGCCACTCGAAGTGCGGTGCCGTGGGAGGAGTCGTCGTGTTCACGCCCCGATCGTATCCTCCGGCCGCCGGCTCCCCCGCCGGGCCCGTGCCCGCCGGCGCCCGTCCGGATGTCGCCGTTCTCACACCCCGGGCCCCGTCCCGCACGGGCTCCGGCGCCCGCCCGCGGACCTGCGCGGACCCCTCGGCGGCGCCCTCCGTCCGGGCCGGTGACACGCGAACCGCCCGATCCCGGCCGTGGTTGGTCCACCGGGAGTTTTGTCGACATAATGTCTCTGTGACGACTGCAACCCATACCCCAGCCAAGCCGGTAGGCGGGTCGATCAACCGACCCAACCTCACCTCCGTGGGCACCATCGTGTGGCTCGCCTCGGAGCTGATGTTCTTCGCCGGCCTCTTCGCCATGTACTTCACCCTCCGCTCCACCTCCCCGGAGCTGTGGGCGACCGAGTCCGCCAAGCTCAACGTGCCGCTGGCGCTCGCCAACACGATCGTGCTGGTCCTCAGCTCGGTGACCTGCCAGTTCGGCGTCTTCGCCGCGGAGCGGCTCCAGCCGCGCCGCAGCGGCGGGCTGTTCCAGATCACCAGGTGGGGCATGATCGAGTGGTTCGCGCTGACCTTCATCATGGGCGCGATCTTCGTGGCGGTGCAGGCCTTCGAGTACGCCGAGCTGGTCTCCCACGGCATCAGCATCCCGGCCCACGCCTACGGCTCCGCGTTCTACATCACGACGGGTTTCCACGCCCTGCACGTGACCGCGGGCCTCATCGCGTTCCTGTTCATCATGGGGCGCGCCTTCATCGCCAAGCGCTTCGGCCACTTCGAGGCCACCTCGGCGATCGTGGTCTCCTACTACTGGCACTTCGTGGACGTCGTCTGGATCGTCCTCTTCCTGGTGGTCTACTTCCTGCGCTAGACCCCACGTCCCGGGGACGCACCGAAACAACCAACGCAGCACCGAGTAAAAGGAACGTTTGACGTGAAGGCACTCTCGCAACAGCGGCGCCACCCCCTCGCAGTCCTCGCACTGATGGTCCTGGCCCTGCTCCTCAGCGGTGGGCTGTACGCAGTCGCCACCACCACCAATGAGGCCAAGGCCCAGACCCAGACCTACACCGCGCAGGACATCGAGGAGGGCGAGAAGCTCTTCATCGCGAACTGCTCCACCTGCCACGGGCTCGAGGGCACCGGCACTCCCTCCGGTCCCTCGCTCGTGGGCGTGGGCGCCGCCGCCGTCGACTTCCAGGTGGGCACCGGCCGCATGCCCATGCAGGCCAACGGCCCGCAGGCCGAGAAGAAGCCCGTGCAGTTCTCCGAGGAGGAGATCCAGCAGATGGCGGGCTACGTCGCGACCCTCGGCCCCGGCCCCGCCCTCCCGGAGGAGCAGTACCTCGACGTCGCCGAGGGCAACGCCGCCAACGGCGCCAAGGTGTTCCTCGCCAACTGCGCCATGTGCCACAACGCCGCCGGCGCCGGCGGCGCCCTGACCCGCGGCAAGTACGCCCCGTCCCTGATGGACGTCTCCGAGAAGCACATCTACGAGGCCATGCAGACGGGGCCGCAGAACATGCCCGTGTTCAACGACGCCAACATCACTCCCGAGGAGAAGCGGGACGTCATCACGTACCTGAAGACCCTCGAGCAGAGCCCGCAGGTCGGCGGCTTCGGCCTCGGCTCGCTGGGCCCCGTGTCCGAGGGCCTGTTCGTCTGGACCGTCGGCCTCGTCGTCATCATCGGTTTCACCGTCTGGCTCACCTCGCGTTCGGCCTGACGCCGGGCACCGACCTCGTTGTCGGACCCCGAAGCTACGATCACCTGCACCAAGAGAAGAAGAATGAGGGACCACATGGGAAGCCACAGTGACGGCACTCCCCACCAGTCGGGAACCGTTGCCACCACGGGCACCACGGAGATGGAGCGTTTTCCCGATCCCGGGCTGCCCCCGCACCGCCCCCGTCTGACCGACATCGACGAGAGGGCGGCCAAGCGTGCCGAGCGGCAGGTCGTCCTGCTGTTCCTGATCTCCGTCCTGGGCTCCGTCCTGTTCTTCGTCGGCTACTTCGGCATCCAGATCGACGGCGCCCCCAAGTACGACGTCACGGACCCCTCCGGCTCCCGCGCCCTCCAGGTGCAGAACCTGCTGCTGGGCCTGGGCATCGCCCTGGGCATGTTCGGCATCGGCATCGGCGTCGTCCACTGGGCCCGCACCCTCATGCCGGACCACGAGCTCGTCGAGAGCCGGCACGCGGTGCGCACCGAGGAGCAGCGCGCCGACGCGCAGGAGATCCTCACCACCATCTACGACGAGTCCGGGATCAAGCGCCGCCCGCTGCTGCGCAACACCCTGATCGGCGCCGCCGTGGTCGCCCCGCTGCCCTTCATCGGACTGCTCAAGGACCTCGGCCCCACCGACCTCGACGTCCTCAAGCACACGCTGTGGGACGAGGGCGTCCGGCTCGTGCGCGACCCCTCCGGCACCCCCATCAAGGCCTCGGACGTCACCCTCGGCTCCACCTTCCACGTCGTGCCCGAGAACCTCGCCCAGATCGGCCACAACGAGGGCTACCTGGACGAGAAGGCGAAGGCCGTGGTCCTGCTCATGCGCCTCGACCCGGACTCGGTCAACGTCTCCCCCGAGCGCCAGGACTGGAACGTCGACGGCATCTTCGCCTACTCGAAGGTGTGCACCCACGTCGGCTGCCCGGTGGCGCTCTACGAGCAGCAGACCCACCACCTGCTGTGCCCCTGCCACCAGTCCACGTTCGACCTCACCAACGAGTGCGAGGTCATCTTCGGGCCGGCGGCACGTCCCCTCCCGCAGCTGCCGATCACCGTGGACGCCGAGGGCTACCTCGTCGCCCGCAGCGACTTCACGGAGCCCGTCGGCCCCACCTACTCGCAGCGCGGTACCCATGTCGAAGAAATGCAGGGTGAGGCAAACTGATGTCCACGACCACCGATTACGAGTACAAGCCGCGCACCGGCACCGGTCGGATCGCGAACTTCGTCGACACGCGTGTGGGCATGTCGCCGATCGTCAAGGAGTTCGGGCGCAAGATCTTCCCGGACCACTGGTCCTTCATGTTCGGCGAGGTGGCCCTGTACACCTTCGTCATCCTGCTGCTCTCCGGCACGTTCCTCGCCCTGTGGTTCGACCCCTCGATGGCGGCCCTGGAGTACGAGGGCTCGTACGTGCCCATGCAGGGCGTCGAGATGTCGGCGGCCTACGCCTCCGCGCTCGACATCTCCTTCGACATCCGCGGCGGGCTCTTCCTGCGCCAGCTGCACCACTGGTCCGCCCTGGTCTTCGCCATGGCCGTGTCCGTGCACATGCTCCGCGTGTTCTTCACCGGCGCGTTCCGCCGCCCGCGCGAGCTGAACTGGGTCGTGGGCGTGGGCCTCTTCCTGCTCGCCATCGTCGCCGGCTTCTCCGGCTACTCCCTCCCCGACGACGTGCTCTCCGGCAACGGCCTGCGCATCGCCGACGCGATCCTGAAGGCCATCCCGCTCGTGGGCGCCTACCTGTCGATGTTCCTGTTCGGCGGCGAGTTCCCCGGCCACGACATCATCGGGCGCCTGTACATCATCCACGTGCTGCTCATCCCGGCCGTGATCCTGATGCTGATCGTGATCCACCTGTTCATGGTCGTCGTGCACAAGCACACCCAGTTCCCCGGCCCCGGCCGCACCGAGGACAACGTCGTCGGCTTCCCGGTCGGGCCCGTCTACGCCGCCAAGGCCGGCGGGTTCTTCTTCGTGGTCTTCGGGATCATGGCCCTGATGGCCGGCACGACCACCATCAACGCCATCTGGAACTACGGTCCCTACGATCCCTCCCCCGTGCAGGCCGGTTCGCAGCCCGACTGGTACATGGGCTTCACCGACGGCGCCGTCCGCCTGATGCCCGGCACCTGGCCGTGGAACTGGGAGTGGCAGCTGCTGGGGATGTCCATCCCCATGAACGTGCTCCTGCCGATGGTCCCGCTGGGCCTGCTGTTCGCCGCCCTCGCCCTGTGGCCGTGGATCGAGCGGTGGGTGACGAAGGACAACAAGGAGCACCACATCCTCGACCGCCCGCGCAACGCCCCGTTCCGCACCGCGGTCGGTGTGGCCGGCGTGCTGTTCTACGTGGTCCACCTCGTCGCCGCCTCCGGTGACCTCATCGCGACCCACTTCCGGGTCTCGCTCAACGACGTCATCTACTGGCTGCGCGCGGCGTACTTCCTCGCCCCGATCCTCGGGTTCGTCATCACCCGGCGCATCTGCCTGGCCCTGCAGCGCAAGGACCGCGAGATCGTGCTGCACGGCCGCGAGACGGGCCGGGTCCAGCAGCTGCCGCACGGCGAGTTCATCGAGGTGCACGAGCCGCTGGACGAGTACAAGCGCTACCGCCTGGTGGACTACCAGGACCGGCAGGTCATCCCGGCCCAGCCCAACGGCAAGGGCAAGATCACCGGCGCCGAGAAGCTCCGCGGCCGCATGAGCCGCTGGTTCTTCGAGGACCGGGTGGCGCCGGTGACCCCCGCCGAGCTCGAGGCGGCCCACCACCACCACGAGGCCGTCACGGCCGGCTCCCCGGACAAGGAGCTCGTCCGCTGACGGTCCCCGCCCGGACCGACGAGGCCCCGCACGGAAGGTTCCGTGCGGGGCCTCGTCGTGTGCGCCCCGCAGGCCCGTGCCGCAGCAGCCCGCCACGGGGCGCACGGGGCGACCTCCGGCGCCGAGAGCGGCGGAGGTCGCCGGACGCGTCGGTCCCGTGGTCCGGGGCGCACCGACGGACCAGCAGAGCCCACGGAACGGACGGCCTGCCAGTCCCCCCGCCGCGACCACGGTGGTTCTCGACCGGTGCGGCGCCCGCTGTGGCGCCCGGCCCGATCACCGGGAGCCCGGCACGGGTCCTCGCGGCCGGGCTCGGTCCCGTCGTCTCCCCGTCGCACCGTGCGTGCTCACCGCCGGTGCCGACGACGGTCGGGCGGCACGGACCGCGGCGAGAGCGCACGCCGCGGTCGCCGACCGGTGCCCGCCCGTTGTCGGCCGTCCGGACCGCACCGCCGGCACCCCGGGCATCGCCGGTGCCGCCGGTGCGGTCCGGCGCAGCAGCCGGGACTGTCGCGCCGGTGACCGCGGCACGCCTGCGCTGCTCCCCCGCGTCCGGGGCCGACGGACCGGGCGGCTCACCGGCGGCAAGCGTCCGGCGGGCGCACCGGCGGCGCTCCCGGGACACCGCGGTGGTGCTGCCCCGACGGGGGCGGAGCGGTCCGCGCGGCACGGCCGGGATGCGCAGGCCGCAGGGCCCCGCCCGCACGACGTGCGCGGGCGGGGCCCTGCGGAAGGGACTCGATCAGCGGTCGGCGGTGCTGCGGACCGGATCCCCCGGCGGGACGGGGGCGTCGCGGCCCGCCCCCTCATCGACGGCGGGCGGGGGCACGAGGACCTCTCCCTCGCCGACCGCCTCGCCCTCGACGACCCGCTCGAGCGACGTGGCGAGATCCTTCTCCCGCACGAAGCACAGCAGCAGCGCGGCCACCAGGGCCAGCGGCACGATCCACAGGAAGATCGGGGTCAGGGCGTCGTTGTAGGAGCTGACGATCGGGGCCCGCACGGCCTCCGGCAGGCCGGCGACCACGGCCGGGGTCAGCGAGTTCGTGCTCGCCGCCGTCCCGCCCTGCGCGGGCAGCCGCTGCGCCAGGAGGTCCGTGAGCCGGCCCGCGAAGACGCTGCCCACGACCGCGGAGCCGAGAGTGGCCCCGATCTGGCGGAAGTAGTTGTTGGCCGCGGTGGCGGTGCCGACCTGGCGCAGGGGGAAGGTGTTCTGCACGATGAGCACGAGGATCTGCATGGACAGCCCCAGGCCCAGCCCCAGCACCGCGATGAACACGCACAGGTGCCACAGCGCGTCCCCGGCCGTGAGGGTGGACAGCAGCGCCAGCCCGGCGGCGACCACGAGGCTGCCCGCGATCGGCATCCACTTGTAGCGCCCGGTGCGGCTGACGAGCTGGCCCGACAGCGTCGAGGCGACCAGCAGCGCGCCCATCATGGGGATCATCAGCAGCCCCGACGCGGTGGCGTCCACGCCGTGGACCATCTGCAGGTACGTGGGCATGTACCCGATGGCCCCGAACATCGCGACGCCGATGAGCAGGCCGGCCACGGTCGTGAGGTTGAAGTTCGCCTCGCCGAACAGGTGCATCGGGATGATGGGCTCGGCCGTGCGCCGCTCCACGGCCACGAACGCGGTGCCCGCCGCCACCGTGCCGGCGACCAGTGCGAGGATCACGGGATCGGTCCACTCGTACCGGCTGCCGCCCCAGGTGGCGAAGAGCACGAGGCACGTGGTGGCCACGGCGAGCAGGGCCATGCCGGCGACGTCGAGGCGTGGCCGCCCCCCGTGCCGGGGCAGGTGCAGGAACAGGACGGCGCCCGCGAGGGCCAGCAGCCCGAGCGGGATGTTGATCCAGAACGCCCAGCGCCACCCGGGTCCCTCGGTGAAGAAGCCGCCGAGCAGCGGGCCGGCCACCGAGGCCAGGGCGAACACGCCGCCCATCACGCCCATGTACTTCCCGCGCTCCCGGGCCGGGACGACGTCGGCGATGGTCGCCTGGGCGAGGATCATCAGGCCGCCGCCGCCCAGCCCCTGGAAGACGCGGGCGACGATTAGCACGTCGATCGTGCCCGCGAGGGCGCCCACGACGGAGCCGGCCATGAACAGCAGGATCGCCGTGACGAGCAGCGGCTTGCGGCCCATCAGGTCACCGAGCTTGCCGTAGACGGGCATCGTGATGGTCGAGGCCAGGATGTAGGCGGTGATCACCCACACCATCTCGTCCACGCCGTCGAGCTCCCCCACGATGGTGGGCAGCGCGGTGCTGAGCACCGTCTGGTTCAGGGCCGCCAGCAGCATCGAGAGCATCAGGCCGACGAACAGCAGCCCGAGGTGCTGCGTCCGCTCCGCGGGCTCCGCCCGGTGGGCCGGGGTGCGGCTCACGGGAGGACCCTCCGGACGTGCCGGAACAGGGCGAGGGACGCCTCGAGGGCCTCGGCGGTCAGGCCGGCCTCGGCGGCGTGGGCGGGCGAGGACAGCGCGAAGCGCAGGGGGACGCCGGCGAGCAGCACGACCATCCGCGCCAGCTCGTCCGTCCCTGCCGCATCCGCGCCGGCCTCCTCGGCGGATCCGGCCGCCCAGTGCGGGTCGGCGGCGAGCCTGTCCGCCAGCGCGCGGCGCACGAGCTCCTCGGCCTCCTCCGCGTGCTCCCGGCGGCGCTGGCCCAGCTGCGGGTACTGCTGGACCAGCCGGCGGCGGCGGGCGCGGTTCCCGCCCGCGTAGGCGGTGCGGGCGACGGCCAGCAGCAGCCGGGTCACCTGCTCCAGGAGCTCGTGCCCGGGGTCGAGGTCGTCCAGCAGGGCCGGGTCCAGCACGGGTGCGCGCATCCCGAGGACCGCGTCGTCCTTGGACGGGAAGTAGTTGAAGAACGTGCGCGGGGAGATCCCGGCGCGCTCGGCGACGGCCTCGACCGTGGTGCGCTCCAGGCCCCGGTCGAGGGCCAGGGACGCCGCCGCCTCGTGGATGGCCGTCCAGGTCTCGGCCTTCTTGCGCTCGCGCAGGGAGGCCGGTGGGATCGATGTCATGTCCCTCAGTTTTGCACTACTGCACTTTGTGCACAACTGCACGGAACCTGCAGGTGAGGACGGAGCGGGCTGGTGCGGGCCGGCACGGGCCGGACACGCCGGAGGCCCCGGACACCATGTGGTGTCCGGGGCCTCCGGTGCGGGTGGGTGCGTGGGTCAGTGCGCGTGGTCCCCGCGGGAGTACTCGAAGATCAGCCCGACGAGGGCCACCGCCACGAGGGGCAGCGCCAGCATCATGATCCACCAGCCCATGGCCAGGGCGATCACGCCGAGGGCGGCGCCGGCACCGAGGGCGATGGGCCACCAGCTCCACGGGGAGAAGTGGCCGTACTCACCGGCGGACTCGACGATCTCGCCGTCGAGCTTGTCCTCGGGCAGGATGCCGCCGGTGCTGCGCTCGGTGAGCCACAGGTAGACCGCGAGCATGAAGGACATCGCGGAGGTGGCCAGCAGGGCCGGGAAGCCGACGAGCTCCTGGAACTGCGTGAGGAAGCCGTAGACGACCGCCACGATCAGGGTGAAGACGCCGAGCAGGACGAACAGTTTGATGGACAGCTTCATGTGCTCAGCCCTTCCGCGTGGCCATGGCGGCGTCGTCGACCGGGGACTGCTGCGGGGACTCCGCGGCCAGCTCCGGGTGGTGCAGGTCCAGCGCCGGGCGCTCGGAGCGGATCCGGGGCAGCGAGGTGAAGTTGTGCCGCGGGGGCGGGCAGGACGTCGCCCACTCGAGCGAGCCGCCGAAGCCCCACGGGTCGTCGACCTCGACCTTCTTGCCGTTGCGGTGGGTGGTCCACACGTTGTAGAAGAACGGGATCATGGACACGCCGAGCAGCATGGACCCGACCGTGGAGATCTGGTTCATCCAGGTGAACCCGTCCTCGGGCAGGTAGTCCGCGTAGCGGCGGGGCATGCCGTCCACGCCCAGCCAGTGCTGGATGAGGAAGGTCATGTGGAAGCCGAGGAACAGCAGCCAGAAGTGGATCTTGCCGATCCGCTCGTTGAGCATGTAGCCGGTCCACTTCGGCCACCAGAAGTAGAACCCGGCGAACATGCCGAACACCACGGTGCCGAAGACCACGTAGTGGAAGTGGGCGACCACGAAGTAGGAGTCCGAGACGTGGAAGTCCAGCGGCGGGGTCGCCAGGATCACGCCGGTGAGACCGCCGAACAGGAAGGTGAACAGGAAGCCGAGCACCCACAGCATGGGGGTCTCGAAGGTGATCGAGCCCTGCCACATGGTGCCGATCCAGTTGAAGAACTTCACGCCGGTGGGCACCGCGATCATCATCGTCATGAACGCGAAGAAGGACAGCATCACCGCGCCGGTGACGTACATGTGGTGCGCCCACACGGTCACCGACAGGGCGGCGATGGCGATGGTCGCGAAGACCAGGCCCTTGTAGCCGAACAGCGGCTTGCGGGAGAACACCGGGATGATCTCGGAGACGATGCCGAAGAACGGCAGCGCCAGCACGTAGACCTCGGGGTGGCCGAAGAACCAGAACAGGTGCTGCCACAGCACCGCTCCCCCGTTGGCCGGGTCGAAGATGTGCCCGCCGAGGGTGCGGTCCATGCCCAGGGCGAACAGGGCCGCCGCCAGGGGCGGGAAGACCATGACGATCAGCAGCGAGGTGATCAGGGCGTTCCAGGTGAACAGGCCCATGCGCCACACGGTCATGCCGGGGGCGCGCATCGCGATGATCGTCGTGATGAAGTTGACCGCGCCCATGATCGTGCCGAAGCCCTGCAGGGCCAGGCCGAACACCCACAGGTTGCCGCCGGCGCCCGGGGAGAAGGACGAGTTGGACAGCGGGGTGTAGGCGAACCAGCCGAAGGACGCCGCGCCCTGCGGGGTGATGAACCCGGCGAGGGCCACCAGGGAGCCGAAGAGGAAGAACCAGAAGGCCAGGGCGTTCAGCCGCGGGAAGGCGACGTCGGGGGCGCCGATCTGCAGCGGGACGATGACGTTGGCGAAGCCGGCGAACAGCGGGGTGCCGAACATCAGCAGCATCAGCGTGCCGTGCATGGTGAACAGCTGGTTGTACTGCTCCTTCGTCTCCAGGACCTGCATGCCCGGCTCGAAGAGCTCGGCACGGATCAGCAGCGCCATGACACCGGCGATGCAGAAGAACGTGAAGGAGGAGATCAGGTACATGTACCCGATGGTCTTGTGGTCCGTGGACGTGATCCAGTTGACGATCAGACGTCCCTTGGAGCGAGGCACGACGCGCGGAGCGACCGCGGCGGCCTCGTCCCGTGAATACTCGAGTGTCGACACCGGAACTCCTTAGTTGAACGCAGTTTCTGAGTGCTGGTCTTCCGCGCCCGGGTAGGAGTCGCGGCTGTACTCCTCGCCCAGCGCACCGGTCTGGCCGGCGTCGCGCAGGGACTGGATGTGCGCGTCGTACTCCGCCTGGTCGACCACGGCGACGTTGAACAGCATCTCGGAGTGGTACTCGCCGCAGAACTCGGCGCACTTGCCGTAGAACTCTCCCTCACGGCCCGTGGTGATGCTGATGTAGTTGGTCCGGCCGGGGAACATGTCGGCCTTCTCGAGGAACGCGGGGACCCAGAACGAGTGGATGACGTCGCGGGAGGTCACCTGCAGCTCGACCTCGCTGTTCGAGGGCAGGTAGAGGGTCGGCACCCGGTCCGGGACGCCCTCCTCGCCGTCGAGGTGGCCCTGGATGCCGGTGTCCCAGACGTCGTCGCTGAGGTAGTTGAAGTCCCACGCCCACTGCTTGCCGTAGACCTGGACGACGGTGTCCGGGTCGTCGTGGCGCTCGGTGATCTCCGACTGGGTGCGCTCCGTGAAGAAGAACAGGGAGACGATCATGGCGATCGGCACGATGGTGTAGAAGACCTCGAGGGGCGCGTGGTAGGCGACCTGACGGGGGTAGCCGGCCTCGTTCTTCCGGCGCCGGTAGGCGATCATGCACCACAGCATCAGCGCCCAGGTCAGCAGGCCCACGGCCAGTGCCGCGATCCAGGACCCGACCCACAGGTCGAGGATCAGATCAGCGTTGTCGGTCGTGCCCCGCTCGGTGGGCATCCACCCGAGCTTCGCCTCCTCCGCGCATCCGGTCAGCGCGGTCGCTGCCAGGACTGCTACCGCCGACGCCTTCGCCGTGCGGCGAAAGCGGCTGTCGGTTCGTGTGTGCGAACTCACAGACGGCCCTTCCTCTTCTATCTCGTGCTCGTCGCCTGCGCGCCGTGGACCCCGGACCCCGAGGACGTCGGACACGGTCAGCCGGATTGTTTCCCTCCGAGCTTACCCCCAGTCGACGACATCTGCTGACACTGTGTCAGTGTCGGCGGGGCCGCCCGCGGGCGGCCGCGGACGGGCTCCCGCGGGCACGGCGGAGGCCCGCCGTCCGATCGGACGGCGGGCCTCGTGGGAGCGCTCCGCAGGGGTGCCGGACCCCGGCGGCTCAGGGCTCGGCCGGCGGCGGCGCGGGGCTCAGTGGAAGGAGTCGCCGCAGGCGCAGGAGCCGCCCGCGTTGGGGTTGTCGATCGAGAAGCCCTGCTTGGAGATGGAGTCCTCGAAGTCGATGGTGGAGCCCTCGAGGTAGGGCACGCTCATCTTGTCCACGATGACCTCGACGCCCCCGAAGTCGCGCACGGCGTCCCCGTCGAGGATGCGCTCGTCGAAGTAGAGCTGGTAGATCAGCCCGGAGCAGCCGCCGGGCTGCACGGCCACGCGCAGGCGCAGGTCGGTGCGGCCCTCCTGCTCGAGCAGGGCGCGGACCTTCTCGGAGGCCACCTCGGTCAGCTGGACGCCGTGGGCCGGGAGGCCGTCCACTGCGGCGCCGTTGTCGGTCGTGACGCTCATGATGCTCACTTTCTGTGGATGGGTGCCGCGCGGCCCGGGACCGGCGACGGGTCTACCACGGGGCACAACGGCCCCGCGGCGCGGATCATTCCCGCCCGGCGGGGCCGTGGGCCGCGTCGAGGGCGAGCAGCAGCAGCGCCTCGGCGACGACGGCCCGCTCGAACTCCCCCAGGTGCAGGGACTCGTCGGCGCCGTGGGCCCGGGAGTCGGGGTCCTCGACGCCGGTGATGAGGATGTCGGCGCCGGGGTAGACCTCGGTGAGGTCGGCCGTGAAGGGGATGGACCCGCCCACGCCCGTCTCCACGGGCGGGCGGCCCCAGGCCTGCCCCAGGGCCCACTGCATGGCCCGGGCGGCCGGGGAGGACATGTCGGTGCGGAAGGGCTGGCCGGTCTCCTCGATCCGCACGTCCACGCGGGCGCCGAAGGGGGCGTGCTCGAGCAGGTGCCGGCGCAGCGCCTCCGCGGCGGCCGCGGGGTCCTGGCCCGGGGCGATCCGCAGGCTCAGCCGGGCCCGGGCCGAGGGCGCGATGGTGTTCGAGGCGACGTCCACGGGGGTGACGTCCATGCCCGTGACCGACAGCGCCGGCCGGGTCCACAGCCGGGAGGCCACCGACCCCCGCCCGGCCAGCCGCACCCCGTCGAGCACGGCGGCGTCGGCGCGGAACCGGTCCTCGTCGTAGACGAGGTCGGTGCTGTCCTCGGCGTGCAGCCCCTCGACGGCGACGGCGCCGTCGTCGTCGTGCAGGGTCGCGACCAGCCGGGAGAGCAGGGTCGGGGCGTCGAGCAGCGGCCCGCCGTACATCCCCGAGTGCACGGCGTGGGCCAGCACGGAGACCTCCACCACGGCCCCGACCACGCCCCGCAGGCTCGTGGTGAGGGCGGGCACCCCGACCTCCCAGTTGGCGGAGTCGGCGATGACGATCACGTCCGCGGCCAGCCGGTCGCGGTAGGCCTCGAGGAACGCCCGGAACGAGGGCGAACCGGCCTCCTCCTCCCCCTCGACGAACACGGTCACGCCGAGGCCGGCGTCCTCCCCCGCGACGGCGTCGAGCACGCGCAGGGCGGCCACGTGGGCCATGACACCGGCCTTGTCGTCGGCCGCCCCGCGGCCGTAGAGACGCCCGTCGCGCTCTTCGGCCGTGAACGGGTCGGAGTGCCACAGCTCCCGCCGGCCGGGGGGCTGGACGTCGTGGTGGGCGTAGAGCAGCACCGTCGGGCGTCCGGGGGCCGCGCGGCGGCGGGCGACCACGGCCGGCCGGCCCGGCCCCCCGGCGTGGGGCACGCGGAGGATCTCGACCTCGTCCAGCCCGGCCTCCCCGAGCAGCGCGGCCACCGCGCGGGCGCTGCGTTCGAGCTGCTCGGGGTCGAAGCTCTCCCACGCGATGCCGGGGATCGCCACGAGCTCGCGCAGCTGCTCGACGGTGCGCGGCATGCCGGCGCGCACGGCCTCGCGAACGGCTTCGACGGGCAGGGACGGGGGCGGGGTCCAGGACTCGGTCATGCCGAACACCCTACGTCCGCCCCGCCCCGTGCCGCCGCCGGGCCGGCCGGAGGGGCCGGTCGGCTATCCTTGACGGGTGTTTGGACGCAAGAAGGACGCAGACCGTGCGGGCTCCACGTCGGTGACGGCGCAGCCGCCCGCCGACGAGGCCGTGCCCGCCCCCCGGCAGACCCCCGGCAAGGGCCGGCCCACCCCGAGCCGGCGCGAGCGGGAGGCCGCCCGGCGGCGCCCGCTGGTGCCGGAGGACCGCAAGGCCGCCAAGGCCCAGTCCCGGGACGCCGCCCGCGAGCAGCGGCTGCGCGCGCAGGCGGGCCTGGCCGCGGGCGACGAGCGGTTCCTGGGCCCGCGCGACCGCGGCCCGCAGCGCCGCTTCGCGCGCGACTGGATCGACTCCCGCTTCAACCTCGGCGAGTACCTGCTCGTCGTCGCGGTCGTGGCCCTGTTCGTCCTGTTCTTCCCGAACCAGAACGTCGCCGCCTACGGCGTCTACGTCATCTGGGCCCTGATGGTCCTGGGCATCGTCGACGCCGTCGTCACGACCGGACGGATGAAGAAGGCCATGCGGGCGAGGTTCGGCGACGTGGAGCCCGGCGTGCGCTGGTACGCGGCGATGCGCGCGTTCTCGATGCGCCGCCTGCGCCTGCCCCGCCCCCAGGTGAAGCGGGGCGAGCGGCCCGCCTGAGCCGGCCGCCGCTGCCCCGGACGGCGCACCGCCCTCGGACCTCGTGCGAGGTCCGGGGGCGGTGCCCGTCCGGGGGTGGTTCAGCGCCGGGCGCGGGCCAGGCCCCGGTTGATCCGGTGCGCCCAGAACGGGCCCTCGTAGAGGAAGGCGGTGTAGCCCTGGACGAGGGTCGCGCCCGCGTCCAGGCGCTCGCGGACGTCCTGCGCGGTGGTCACCCCGCCGACCGAGACGAGCGTGAGCCGGTCCCCCGCCCGCTCCCGCAGCAGCCGCAGCACCTCGAGGGAGCGCCGGCGCAGCGGCGCCCCGGAGAGCCCGCCGGCCCCGCAGGCCTCGACCTCGGCGGGTTCCGAGACGAGGCCCTCGCGGGCGATCGTGGTGTTGGTGGCCACCACGCCGTCGAGGCCGAGGTCCAGGGCGAGGTCGGCGACCGCGAGGACGTCCTCGTCGGTGAGGTCGGGGGCGATCTTCACGAGCAGCGGCACGTGCCGCCCGGCGGCGCCGTCCGCGGCCTCGCCGACGGCGCGCAGCAGCGGGCGCAGGCTCTCGATCTCCTGCAGCTGCCGCAGCCCGGGGGTGTTCGGGGAGGAGACGTTGACGACGAGGTAGTCCGCCAGCGGGGCGAGGACCCGGGTCGAGCGCAGGTAGTCCTCGACGGCCTCCTCGAGCGGGACGAGCTTGGTCTTGCCGATGTTCACCCCGACGACGGGCCGGGCCCGGCCGGGGTGCTCACGCTCGAGACGGCGGCGGGCCGCGGCGAGCCGGGGGGCGACCGCCTCGGCGCCGTCGTTGTTGAAGCCCATCCGGTTGACGACCGCCCGGTCCCGCACGAGGCGGAACAGCCGGGGGCGCGGGTTGCCGGGCTGTGCCTGCGCGGTGACGGTGCCGATCTCCACGTGCCCGAAGCCGAGGTCGGCCAGCGCCCCGATGCCCTCCGCGCCCTTGTCGAAGCCGGCGGCCAGGCCGAACGGCGAGGGGAAGCGCAGGCCCATGGCCCGCACCTCGGCGCCGGGGTCGGGGCGGGTGCGGGCGCGCAGGACCGCGCCGAGGGGCGTGGCCCCGGCCGCCCGGATCCCGGCGAAGCCGATCCGGTGGGCCCGCTCCGCGTCCATCCGGGAGAAGACGGCCTGGAAGAACATAGGGTAGAAGCGCATGGGCCCAGTCTTCCACAGGGCCCGCGCGGCTCCCGCGGGCCGGCAGCGGCGGGGCCCCCGGCGGAACGAGGACCGATGAGCACAGCGGCGGACGGCTGGGAGCCCGACGTGCTCGGGCCCGGGTTCACGGCCCGGACGGTGGCCCTGGCGGCGGGCTCGGCCCCGCACACGACGGCCACGGTCGTGCGCCACCGCCCGGAGGACCGGGCGCCCGCGGCGCGCCCCCACGGTGCGGTGCTGTACCTGCACGGGTGGTCCGACTACTTCTTCAACGCCGAGCTGGCCCGCGCCGTGGCGGCGGCGGGCTGGTCGTTCTACGCGCTGGACCTGCACGGGTACGGGCGCAACCTCACCGACGAGGTGCTGCGCGTGCCGGAGGGCCCGCCCGGGCACACGACCGACCTGCGCGACTACGACGACGACGTGGCGGCGGCCCTGGAGGTCCTCGCCGAGGACGGGGCCCCCGGCCCGGGCGGGAAGCTCGTGCTGATGGGACACTCCACGGGCGGGCTGACCGCGGCCCTGTGGGCCGCCCACCACCCCGGCCGCCTCGACGGGCTGGCCCTCAACGCCCCGTGGCTGGGGCCCCACGGGGCCGACGTGGTGGGCCGGCTGCTGCGCCGTCTGCTGGGTCCCCTCGCCCGCCGCCGCCCCGAGCGGGAGCTGCGGCTGCGGCTGCGCAGCCACTACTACCGGGTGATCAGCCACCACGCCGAGGGCGAGTGGCCGATCGACCCGCGCTGGCGCCCGGAGACGAGCTTCGCGCTCACCCCGGGCTGGCTGAACGCTGTCCTTCAGGCTCAGCTCGAGGTCGCGGAGGGGCTGGACCTTCAGGTTCCCGTCCTGCTCCAGGTCTCGGCGCGCTCCTGGATCCGCCCCTGGTGGTCGGAGCGGATGCGCTCGGCGGACACCGTGCTCGACGTCCGGCAGATCCGCCGGCACGCCCGGGACCTCGGCCCGCACGTGGTGGTGCGCAGCTACGAGGGGGCGGTGCACGACGTCCACCTGTCGCGGGAGCCGGTGCGCCGCGCGGCGCAGCGCGACCTCGTGACCTGGCTGGAGGAAGTGGCCGGGGCGGGCGGGCGCCCCGGGACTCAGCGGGCGACCCGGTCCACCGCCCCGCCGTACCGGCGGTCGCGGCGGGCGTAGACCTCCACCGCCTCCCACAGGGTGCGGCGGTCGACGTCGGGCCACAGCACGTCCTGGAAGACGAGCTCGGCGTAGGCCGACTGCCACAGCAGGAAGTTGGAGATCCGCTGCTCCCCCGAGGAGCGCAGGAACAGGTCGACGTCCGGCAGGTCCGGCTCGTCGAGGTAGCGCTGGACCGTCTCCTCCGTGATCCTCCGCGGGTCCAGCCGGCCCGCGCGGGCGTCGGCGGCCATCGCGGCCGCGGCATCGGCGATCTCCGCCCGTCCGCCGTAGTTGACGCACATGGTGAGGGTGACGGCGTCGTTGCCGGCGGTCGCGCGCTCGGCCTCCTCGAGCCGGTTGATCACGGAGCGCCACAGCCGGGGCCGGCGCCCGGCCCAGCGGATGCGCACGCCCCACTCCTGGAAGGTCTCCAGGCGCCGCTCCATGACGTCGGCGGTGTAGTTCATGAGGAACGTGACCTCGTCGAGGGAGCGCTTCCAGTTCTCGGTGGAGAAGGCGTAGGCGCTCACGTACGGGATGCCCATCTCGATGGCACCGGCCACGACCTCGACGAGCGCGGCCTCCCCCGCCTTGTGGCCCTCGTTGCGCGGCAGCCCGCGCTGGTTGGCCCACCGTCCGTTGCCGTCCATGACCACCGCCACGTGCCGCGGCACGAACTGCGGCGGCACGGGCGGGGCGGTCGCTCCGCTGGGGTGCGGGGGCGGGGCGGCAAAGCCGGGCATGGGTCAGCTCCGTTCCACGAGGTTCAGGGCCTTCACGGCCCTCTCCAGGTGCCACTGTACGTAGGCGGCGACGATCCCGGCGGCGGCCCGCCCGGTGCGCGGCTCGGCGGCGTCGATGCGCTCCCAGTCCCCGGTCAGCAGCGCGGCGAGGTGGGCGAGCACGGCCGGGTCCGGGGCCGCCGAGCCGGGCGGGCGGCAGGCCGGGCACACGACCCCGCCCAGCGGTGCGGAGAAGGCCTCGTGCGGACCGGGGGCGCCGCAGCGGGCACAGTCGGTGAAGCTCGGCGCCCAGCCGGCGGTCGAGACCGCGCGCAGCAGGTAGGAGTCGAGGACCGCGCCGGGCTCGTGCAGGCCGCGGGCGAGGGCGGAGAGGGCGCCGGTGAGCAGCCGGTACTGCTGGGCGGCGGACTCGTCGTCGCTCTCCGTGAGCTTCTCGGCGGCCTCGGCCATGGCGGCCGCGGCGGTGTACTTGGCGTAGTCGGCGGCGATCGCGGAGGCGTAGCCGCGCTTGCCCAGGGCCTGGGAGACGATGTCGAGGTTGCGCCCGGAGACCAGCTGCAGCTCGGCGACGTTGAACGGCTCCAGGCGCGAGCCGAAGCGGGAGGTGGTGCGGCGCACGCCCTTGGCCACGGCACGGACCTGGCCGTGGTCGCGGGTCAGCAGCACGACGATCCGGTCGGCCTCCCCCAGGGTGTAGGTGCGCAGGACCACGGCGTCGTCCCGATAGCTGCGCGATGCGAAGGTCGTCCTGGCCACCGGGCCATTCTCCCACGGGCCGCCGACACCGCGGGCGCGGCCACGGCGCCGGGGACGGCCGCGGGCGCGGTCCCCGCGGAGGGGACCGCGCCCGCGGGCGTGCTCGGCTCAGGCCCGGGCGTCGCGCACCGCGCGGTTGACCGCGGAGACGACGGCCTTCAGGGACGCGCGGGTGGTGTTGGCGTCGATCCCGACGCCCCACAGGACCCGGTCCCCCACCGCGGCCTCGACGTAGCTGGCCGCCTGGGCGTCGCCGCCGGCGGAGAGGGCGTGCTCGCTGTAGTCGAGCACGCGCACGTCCACGCCCTCGGCGGCGAAGACGCCCAGCAGCGCCTCGATCGGTCCGTTGCCGTGGCCGGTGCGGTGGTGGGCGACGCCGTCGACGTCGAGGCCGACCTCGAGCGTCGTCTCCCCGCCCTCCTCGGAGGTCGCGGTGCTCAGGCTGGTGATCCGGTAGCGGCCCCAGCGCTGCGGACCGCCCTCCTGCGGGGCGGGCAGGTACTCGTCGGTGAACACCCGCCACAGGTCGGCCCCGGAGATCTCCCCGCCGGCGGTGTCGGTGTGCTCCTGGACCGCGCGGGAGAACTCGATCTGCGCCCGGCGGGGCAGGTCGAGCCCGTGCTCGTGCTTGAGCAGGTAGGCGACCCCGCCCTTGCCGGACTGGGAGTTCACCCGGATGACCGCCTCGTAGGTCCGGCCCAGGTCCTTCGGGTCGATCGGCAGGTAGGGCACGGCCCACGGCAGGTCGTCGACCCCGCAGCCCCGGGCCGCGGCGTCGCGCTCCATGGCCTCGAAGCCCTTCTTGATGGCGTCCTGGTGGGAGCCCGAGAACGCGGTGAACACGAGGTCCCCGCCGTACGGGGAGCGCTCGGGCACGGGCAGCTGGTTGCAGTACTCGACGGTGCGGCGGATCTCGTCGATGTCCGAGAAGTCGATCTGGGGGTCCACGCCCTGGGTGAGCAGGTTCAGGCCCAGGGTGACGAGGTCCACGTTGCCGGTGCGCTCGCCGTTGCCGAACAGGCAGCCCTCGATCCGGTCGGCGCCGGCGAGGTAGCCCAGCTCCGCGGCGGCCACGCCGGTGCCGCGGTCGTTGTGCGGGTGCAGGGACAGGATCGTGGCCTCGCGGTTGTAGAGGTTGCGGCTCATCCACTCGATCGAGTCGGCGTAGACGTTGGGCGTGGTCATCTCCACGGTCGCGGGCAGGTTGAGGATCATCTCGCGGCCCGGGCCGATCTCGAAGGTCTCGGCGACGGCGTTGGCGATGCGCGCGGCGAACTCCAGCTCGGTGCCCGTGTAGGACTCCGGCGAGTACTGGTAGGTGACCTGGGTGCCGCGCAGCTGCTCCTCGTGCTTGAGGCACAGGCGGGCGCCGGTCAGGGCGATGTCGACGATCCCGTCCATGTCCTGGCCGAAGACCACGCGCCGCTGCAGCGTGGAGGTCGAGTTGTACAGGTGCACGATGGCCCGGTCGGCACCCTCGATCGCCTCGTAGGTGCGCTCGATGAGGTGCTCGCGGGACTGGGTGAGGACCTGGATCGTGACGTCGTCGGGGATCCGGTCCTCCTCGATCAGCCGGCGCACGAAGTCGAAGTCCGTCTGGGAGGCGGAGGGGAAGCCGACCTCGATCTCCTTGTAGCCCATCCGCACCAGCAGCTCGAACATCTTCAGCTTGCGGTCGGAGTTCATGGGGTCGATCAGCGCCTGGTTGCCGTCGCGCAGGTCGACGGCGCACCAGCGGGGGGCCTCGGTGAGCACCCGGTCGGGCCACGTGCGGTCGGGCAGGTGCACCTGGAACTGCTCGTGGTACGGGACGTACTTGTGGGCCGGCATGCCGGAGGGCTGCTGCAGGTTCTGCATGGGGACGGTCCTGTTCTGCTGGGAGGTCGTGGGTGGCCGGGCGTCAGCGACTCCGCAACGGGAGGCCGGCCGGTCGACGACGGTTCAGGCCCCGTTGCGGCAGCTAAGGAGGAGCGTCCGTGTCCGCATGTGTCCAACGTATCACGCGGCCCGGGCGCGTCCCCGGTCACCAGTCGCCGGCGGCCTGCTGGCAGGTGACCTGGTCGGCGGTCTGGCCCTGCAGGTCGTCGGGCAGCACGGAGCCCGTCTCCAGGCGCTCCCCCTCGGTGAAGTTGCCGCCCACGGAGACCTGCACCCCGTCGATCGTGGTGGTGGGCACGAGCTGGGCGGAGGGCACGCCGAGCTGCTCGGCGACCTCGGCGGCGGGCCCGTACCAGCCGGGCCCGAAGAAGACCTGGGTGGTGGGCAGCGGGGCCGTCACGGCACCGATCGGCTCGGGCGCCCAGCCCTCGTCCTCGAGCAGCTCGGCGACCTCGCGGTCGCGGTCCTCCACGCCGGAGGCGTCGGCCACGGTCAGGGGCACGGCGGCGCGGTCCACGGACGGGGTCTGCTCCGGGGTGCCGGCCCCGGTCGGCGACGACGACGGCGTGGCCGCCGGGTCGGGGGCGTCCGTGAGCGAGCGGTCCTCGCGCAGGCGCTCGAAGAGGTCGCCGGCGGCCTCCTCGTCGAGCTGCAGGCGGTTGGGGTCGAGCGCGTAGGGCTCGGTCGGCACGGTCACGAAGGCGGTGCCGGCGAGGTCGAAGCCGCGCAGCGCGGTGGCGAGCCCGACCATCGTCGGCACGGAGCCGAGGTCGTCGTCGACGTGGAGGTTGCGGGTGGCGACGTCGGCGATCGTGTAGAGGCGGGGCAGGTCGGTGAGGGTCCCCTCCTCGCGGACCTTGCGGGCCAGCGAGGCGAGGAAGGACTGCTGGGAGCGGATGCGGCTCCGGTCCCCGCCGTCGCCGAAGGCGGCGCGGCTGCGGAGGAAGGCCAGGGCCTGCTCGCCCTCGACCGCGGAGACGCCCGCGGGCAGGTCGAGGCCGGACTTGGGGTCCTCGACCGCCTCGTTGACGCACACCTCGACCCCGCCGACGGCGGTGGAGAGCTCCTTGACGGCCTGGAAGTCGGCGAGCATGAAGTGGTCGATGCTCAGCCCCGTGAGCTCGTTGAGCGTCGCGACCGTGCAGCCGGGGCCTCCGTTGGCGATGGCGGAGTTCAGCATCGCGTCCTCCTCCGCGGGGTGGGTGCGGCCGGACTCCGGGTCGGTGCACTGCGGGAGGTCGACGACGAGGTCGCGGGGGAAGGAGACCACGGTGACGTCCTGCCGGTCCTCGGGGACGTGGACGAGCATCATCACGTCGGTGAGCCCGGCCCCGGAGCTGTCCTCGTCGTCGCCGTAGGCGTCGTTGCCCTGCCCCTCGCGGGTGTCGGTGCCCATGACGAGGATGTCCAGCGGCCCGTTCTCGACCTTCTCGCCGCCGCCGAGGTCCAGCGGGGAGGTGCTCAGGTTCGACTGCAGCCGCCACACGGCCGCCGCGCCGGCGCCCAGGAGCACGAGCAGCACCGCGAGCAGGCCCAGCACGACCCAGCGGCTGCGGTGCCGGGGCCGCCGCGCGGCGCCGGCCGGTGCGCTCCCGGCGCCGGGCCCCTCCCGGTCCGGGCGCGCCGCCGCGGGCGCCCCGGCGTCGCCGGCGGCCGCGGGGGACGCGTCGTCGTGCCGTGCGGAGCCGTGCGGCGCCGTGCCGGGGCCGGGCGCTGCGGGCCCGGACGGCCCGGCGCCGGAGCCGTCCGGGGCGGAGCTGTCGGCCTCGGGGGTCCGGGCGTCGGGGGTCCGGGCGTCGCGGTTCTCGGGTCCGGGCGGGGGCGTGGACACGGGGGTGTTCTCCTGGGGGGCGGGACCGGCGGGGTGCGGTGGCGGGGGGCCGCCCCGGCGGGTGGCGGGAGGGGGTCTGCGGTGCGGGCGGGTCAGAACCCGAGGCGGGAGAGCAGCTTGGGGTCGCGCTGCCACTCCTTGGCGACCTTCACGTGCAGGTCGAGGTGGATGCGGGTGCCGAGCAGGGCCTCGATGGCGGCGCGGGAGCGGGTGCCGATCTCGCGCAGGCGGGCTCCGCCCCTGCCGATGACGATGGCCTTCTGCGACTGCCGCTCGACGTAGACGTTGACGCGCACGTCGAGCAGCGGGCGGTCCGCGGGCCGGCCCTCGCGGGGCACCATCTCCTCCACGACGACCGCCAGCGAGTGGGGCAGCTCGTCCCGCACGCCCTCCAGGGCCGCCTCGCGGACGAGCTCGGCGACCATCGTCAGCTCCGGCTCGTCGGTGAGCTCCCCGTCGGGGTACAGGGGCGGGGACTCGGGCATCCGCGCGACGAGCAGCCGCGCGAGGGCCTCGACCTGGAAGCCGTCCACGGCGGAGACGGGGATGACCTCGGCCCAGCCCGGCTCGCCGGGCGCGGGGCGGGGGGCCGCTGCCGCGCCGGCGCGGTGGCGGGGCTTGCGGGCGGCCCGCTCGGCGCGCTCGGCCCGGGCCGCCTGCTCCTCGGCCATGACGGAGCGGCCGAGCTCGGTGACGGCGAGCAGCTGCTCGGTCAGCTCGGCGCGGGAGACGGTGTCGGTCTTGGTGACGATCGCGACCACGGGCTTGTTCCCGGACGCGGCGAGCTGCTGGGCGATGTAGCGGTCGCCGGGGCCGATCTTCTCGTTGGCCGGCACGCAGAAGCCGATGACGTCGACCTCGGCGAGGGTGTCGGCGACGAGGTCGTTGAGCCGCTGCCCGAGCAGGGTCCGGGGCCGGTGCAGCCCCGGGGTGTCGACGAGCACGAGCTGGCCCTCGGGGCGGTGGACGATCCCGCGGATGGTGTGCCGCGTCGTCTGCGGCCGGTTGGAGGTGATGGCCACCTTCTGGCCCACGAGGGCGTTGGTGAGGGTGGACTTCCCGGCGTTGGGCCGGCCCACGAGCACGGCGAAGCCGGCGCGGAACGGGACGGCGGGATCGGGTCCCGGGCCGGCGGGCTCGCCGCCGGGTGCGGGGCGGTCGGGCTCAGACATGGTGGTCCTCCTGCTGGGACGGCGGGGCGGCGGACGCCGTGGCGGCGGGGTCCACGGCGGTGGAGCCGGGCGGGACCCAGTCGGGGTCGCGGCGGACCTCGAGCTGGCCCACGCGGTTGCGCCGGCCCTCGAGGGTGACGGCCTCGAGGACGATGCCCTCGACGGTGGCGCGGGAGCCCACGATGGGCACCCGGCCGATGGACTTCGCGAGCAGGCCGCCGGCGGTGTCGACCTCGTCGTCGTCGAGGTCGACCTCGAAGAGGTCGCCGAGGTCCTCGACGCCGAGGGCGGCCGAGATGCGGTAGCGGCCCCCGCCCAGGGCGACGACCTCGGGCTTCTCGCGGTCGTACTCGTCGACGATCTCCCCGAGCAGCTCCTCGATGAGGTCCTCGAGGGTCACGAGCCCGGCGGTGCCGCCGTACTCGTCGACGACGACGGCGACGTGGATCGACTCCCGCTGCATCTCGCGCAGCAGCTCGTTGACCTTCTTGGACTCCGGGACGTAGCGCACCTCGCGGGCGAGACGGGACAGTCCCGTGGCCGCGAGACGGGTGCTGCCGCGGTGGACGGCCTCGGCGAGGTCCTTCTGGTAGAGCACGCCCAGGACGTCGTCGGCGCTCTCGCCCACCACGGGGATGCGGGAGTAGCCGGAGCGGAAGAAGAGGTTCAGGGCGTCCTCGACGGTCTCGTCGTCGTCGACGGCGACCATGTCGGTGCGCGGGACCATCACGGCGCGCACGGCGGTGTCGTCGAGGTCGAAGACGGAGTGGAGCAGCTCGGCCTCGTCGTCCTCGATGAGGTCCTGGTCGGTCGAGCGGTCGACGAACTCGAGCAGCTCCTCCTCGGTGAGGTGGCCCGGCGTCGCCCGTCCGGGGTCCCGGGCGACGGCGGAGCCCAGCCGCACGAGCAGCCCCGGCACGGGCCCGAGCACGGTGCGCAGCACCCGCACGAGGCCCGCGGTCAGCCGCACGGTCCCCACCGGGTTGGCGCGGCCGATCTGGCGGGGCGAGACGCCCGTGAGCACGAAGCCGACCGCGGCCATGACCACGGTCGCGAGCAGCGCGGCCAGCCAGACGTGCTCGAGGGCGTCGAGCAGGGCCAGGGCGACCGCCACGGCCGAGGCGGTCTCGAACCACACCCGCCAGAACCGCAGGGCGTGCAGGTGCGCGGCGGGGCTCGCGAGGACCTTCGCCGCGGCGGAGCGGGGGGCGTCGCGCTCGACGGCCTCGGCCGCGGAGCGGGGCAGGTAGGTCAGGCCCGTCTCGGCCGCGGTCAGCACGAAGGCGGTGCACAGGAAGCCGATCGCCGCGGCGATCAGGACGGCGCTGGTCACGTCGGTGCCTACTCCATGGTCTCGACCGGCGCGGGCCGGCCGAGGAAGTCGGTGAGCAGCTCCCGCTGGAGCTCGAACATGGTGCGGCGCTCCTCCGGCTCGGCGTGGTCGTGGCCCAGGAGGTGGAGGATCCCGTGCACGGTCAGCAGGCACAGCTCGTCGGCCACGGGGTGGCCGGCGGCCTCGGCCTGGCGCAGGGCGACGGTGGGGCACAGGACGATGTCCCCGAGCGTTCCCTCGGCCGGGACCTCGGCGGTGCCGGGGCGCAGCTCGTCCATGGGGAAGGACATGACGTCGGTGGGGCCGGGCAGGTCCATCCACTCGACGTGCAGCCGCGCCATCTCGTCCTCGTCCACCACGGCCACGGACAGCTCCGCGTCGGGGTGCACGTGCAGGCGCTCGAGGGCGAACGCCGCCAGCCGGCCCAGCAGGCCGGTGTCCACGGCCGCCCAGGCCGGGCGGTCCTGCGGGGGGACCTCGTCGGGGCTCAGGCGGACGTCGAACTCGACGGCCATCAGGCGCTCTCCCCGTCCTCGGCCGGGCGCTCGCCGCCGGGGGGCGCGCCCCTGCGCCGGCGCCGTTCGTCGCGGCGCCGGTTGACGGTGTCGAAGGCGTCGTAGGCGCTGACGATCCGGCTCACCAGCTCGTGGCGCACGACGTCCTCGGAGGTCATCTCCGTGAAGGCGACGTCGTCGACCCCGCCCAGCACGTGCTGGACCTGGCGCAGGCCCGAGGAGGTACCCCCGGGCAGGTCGACCTGGGTGACGTCGCCGGTGACGACCATCTTCGAGCCGAAGCCGAGCCGGGTGAGGAACATCTTCATCTGCTCGGGCGTCGTGTTCTGCGCCTCGTCGAGCACGATGAAGGCGTCGTTGAGGGTGCGCCCGCGCATGTAGGCCAGCGGGGCGACCTCGATGGTGCCGCTCTCCATGAGCCGCGGGATGGAGTCGGGGTCCATCATGTCGTGCAGCGCGTCGTAGAGCGGGCGCAGGTACGGGTCGATCTTCTCGCTCAGGGTGCCGGGCAGAAAGCCCAGCCGCTCCCCCGCCTCGACGGCCGGGCGGGTGAGGATGATCCGGTTGACCTCCTTGGCCTGCAGCGCCTGGACGGCCTTGGCCATCGCCAGGTACGTCTTGCCCGTGCCGGCCGGGCCGATGCCGAACACCACCGTGTGCTCGTCGATCGCGTCGACGTAGGCCTTCTGCCGCAGGGTCTTGGGCCGGATCTTGCGGCCGCGGCTGGAGAGGATGTTCTGGGTCAGGGCACCGCTGGGACGGGCGGAGAGGTCCCGGCCGATGATCTCCAGCAGCTGGCCGATGACCTGCGGGGTGATCGCGGTCTCCCGCCCGGCCAGGACCTTCAGCTCCTCGAACAGCGTCGTGACGATCCGCACGGCGGGATCGGGGCCCTCGAGCCCGAGCTCGAGGCCGCGGGGGCGGGTGGCCAGCCCCGGGAAGGCCGTCTCGACCTGGCGCAGCGTGTCGTCGCCCGGCCCCAGGCAGCGGACCATCGTCTCGCGGTCCGGGAAGGGGATGACGGCGCGGTTCGTCAGGGGGTGCGTGGTGCCGGGCAGCGTCTCAGTCATGGGTCCGGCCGGGGCGGCCGTGCGCTCGCTTCCTCGTGGTCGTCGTGGACGGTCGGGTCCCGGGCGGGCGGCGCGGCGTGCGGGGCCCGTGCCGGGAGGTGCCTCAAGGGTACCGCGCCGGCCGGCGGGTGCGGGTGCGCCGCCGCCCGGATTGCGATTCGGTATCGGTCCGGGCCTCCGGGGCCATCCGGGCGGGGTCGGCCGGTGCGGGCGTGCTTGGATGGTCGGGCCCTCCGGACAGGGGGGCCGGGGCGGGCGCCCGGACCCGTGCCGCCCGCCGTCCCCCTCCCGTCCCGGTCCCGACCCCCGAGGTGCGCTCCCCCGCCATGCCCGCTCCCCAGTCCCGCCCCCGACGTCCCCGCCGCGTCCCCGCCGCGCCCGTGCGCCGGGTGCGCGCGGCAGCCGCGCTGCTGGGCGCCGGCACGGTCCTGCTGACGGGGTGCGCGGCGCCGGGCCCGGGGGCCCCGGCCGGCACGGCGGCGCCGGGGACCGTCGGCCGCAGCGCCGCGACGCCTGCTCCGTCGGCCGCGACGACGGCCCGGGACGGCGCGGACACGGTCGCCACCCGCCGGCTGCCGGTCTACTGGGTGGGCGGGCCCGAGGGCCGGGAGCGGCTCTACCGCGAGCTGCGCGAGGCCCCGGTCGGCGTCCCCCGGGGCGGGGCGGACCCCATCGCGGCGGCCGCCCAGCTGATGGCCTCGGAGCGGCCCCGGGACCCGGACTACCGCAGCCTGTGGGGTGACGTCGAGCGGATCGGCACGTCGACCTCGCCCGACGGGACGATCACGGTGGACCTGCCCGCCGCGGCCGTGTCCGCGGAGCTGGAGCCGGACCGGGCCGAGCTGGCGGTCCAGCAGCTCGTGCACACGGTCACGGCGGCGGCCGCGACCTCCGGGCTGCTGCCGGCGAGCTCGCGCCCCGAGGTCGTGCTCCTGGTCGAGGGCCGGGCCGGCCGGGAGCTCTTCGGCGCCGTGCGCCCGGCGGGCCCGGTGGTCCCGGACGAGGACCTGGAGGCGCCGCTGTGGCTCGCCGGCCCCGAGGAGGACGCGCGCTCCGGCGGGGGCCTCGTCCTGTCGGGCCGGATCCGCTCCGGGGTCGAGGAGGGCCGCTGGACGGTCTCCGACCGGGAGGGGCGGCAGGTGGCCGGCGGCCGGATCGAGCCGGCCCCCGCCCGGGCCGGAGCGGCCCCGTTCCGGGCGGAGGTGCCGCTGGCGCCGGGGCGCTACACGGTCTCGGTCCGCGGGCGTGCCGGCGACGGGTCCGTGCGCGACGACAAGGCCGTGGAGGTCACCGCCTCCTGAGGTGCCGGCGGGCCGCGGTGCGCTCAGGCGTCCCCGCTCGCCCACCGGCCGAGCAGGGCGGCGAGCACGGCCAGGGCCGCCGGGCCGGCGGTGGAGCTGCGCAGCACCTCCCGGCCCAGCCGCACGGGCAGCGCCCCCGCCGCGCCCAGGCGCTCCAGCTCGGCCGGGGCGATGCCGCCCTCCGGGCCGACGACGAGCAGGACCTCCTCGGCCCCGGCGAGGGCCTCGTCCCGCGCCCCGGGGGCCGGGGCGAGCAGGTCCACGAGGGGACGCTCGGCGTCCTCGTGCAGGACGAGGGCGAGCGTGCCGGGGCGGGCCGCCCGCCCGGCGAGGTCCTCGGTGCTCGCCAGGGGCGCCACCTCCGGCCAGGCCGCGCGGCGGGACTGCTTCGCCGCCGCGGCGACCGTGTGCACCCACTTCTCGCGGCTCTTCGCCGCACGCTCCTTGCGCCAGCGCACGATCGAGCGCTCGGCCTGCCAGGGCACGACGGCGTCGGCCCCGAGCTCGGTGGCCGTCTCCACGGCCAGCAGATCGCGCTCGCCCTTGGCGAGGGCCTGGGCCAGGACGAGCCGCGGCGTGCGCACGGGCTCGGCGGCCACGGCGTCCACGCGCACCGTCATCCGCTCCCGCTCGGCGCCGGTCACCGTGCCCGCGGCCCGCAGCCCGTGCCCGTCCACGAGCTCGAGCCCGTCCCCGGCGCCGAGGCGGCGCACGGTCAGGGCGTGGCGGGCCTCCGGGCCCGTGACCACGACCTCGGCGCCGGGGGCGGCGGCCCCGAGCGTGCCGGGGTCGGCGCGGAAGACGGGGCGGCTCACAGGTCGGTGAACCGGTCCCGCAGGCGGGAGAAGAACCCGCCGGAGCCGGCCGGGGAGTTCAGCGTGGTGCCGGTGGACTGCTCCTCGCCGCGCAGCCGGGCGAGCTGCTCGAGGAGCTCGCGCTGCTCGTCGTCGAGCCCGGAGGGGGTCTCGACCTCGAGGTGGACGTGCAGGTCGCCGCGGCCCCCGCCGCGCAGGCGGGTGGCGCCGAGGTCGTGGAGGGTGACGGTGTGCCCCGTCTGCGTGCCGGGCTCCACCGAGAGCGCGCGCTCGCCGTCGAAGGTCTCCAGCGTCAGCGTGGTCCCCAGCGCCGCAGAGGTCATGGGCAGGCGCACGCGGGCGTGCAGGTCGTCGCCCTGCCGCTCGAAGGTGGGGTCGGGGTCGACCTTGAGCTCGACGTAGAGGTCGCCGTTGGGGCCCCCGGCGGTGCCGGCCTCGCCCTGGCCCGAGAGCCGGATCCGGTTGCCGGTGGAGACCCCGGCCGGGATCTTGACGGTCAGCGGGCGGCGGTCGCGCACGCGGCCCTCGCCGTAGCACTCGTGGCAGGGGTGCTTGATGACGGTGCCGAAGCCCTGGCAGGTGGCGCACGGGGCGGCGGTGACGACGGTGCCGAGGATGGACTGGACCTGGCGCTGGACCTGCCCGGAGCCGTGGCAGACCTCGCAGGTCTCGGGCTGGGTGCCCTCCTGGCAGCACGTGCCGTTGCACGTGGGGCACACCACCGCCGTGTCGACCGTGATCTTCTTCTCGGTGCCGAAGACGGCGTCGCGCAGGGACACGCGCACGTTGATCAGCGCGTCCTGTCCCTGGCGGGTGCGGGAGGCCGGGCCGCGGCGGCCCGCCCCGGCGCCGCCGGCGCCCTGGAAGAAGGTGTCGAAGATGTCCTGGAAGCCGAAGCCGGTGCCGGGGAAGCCCCCGCCGAAGCCGGTGTCGGTGCCGTTCTCGTTGCCGGTGGCGTCGTAGACGCGCCGCTTCTCGGGGTCGGAGAGGACGTCGTGGGCGTGGGAGACGCGCTTGAACTCCTCGGCGGCCTCGGTGCCGGGGTTCACGTCCGGGTGCAGCCGGCGGGCCTTCTTCCGGTAGGCCTTCTTGATCTCCTCCGGGCTGGCGTCGCGGGACACGCCCAGGGTTTCGTAGTGATCGCTCACCGTGGTCCGTTCTGTCGGGTCGATCGGGATGCTGGTCGGGTGCTGCGCGGGGGCCGGCGGGGGCCGGGGCCCGCGGGGGTCAGCCCCCGAGGATACGGGAGAGGTAGCGGGCCACCGCACGCACGGCGGCCATGGTGGACGGGTAGTCCATGCGCATGGGCCCCACCACGCCCACCTTGGACTGGGCCTGCGGGCCGTAGCCGGTGGCCACCACGGCGGCCTCGGCCAGCGGGTCCACGGCGCTGGGGGCGCCGATGCGCACCGCGACCCCGCGGGCGTCCTGCTCCATCTCGGAGAGCAGCCGGAGCATGACCACCTGCTCCTCGAGGGCCTCCAGGACCGGCCCGATGCTCAGGTGGAAGTCCCCGGTGGCGCGGGCGAGGTTCGCGGTCCCGGCCATGGCCATGCGGTGCTCGGTCGAGCCCGCGGCGAGCGCGGAGACGGTCTCGGCGACGGCGGCGAGGGCGGGGCGCAGGGCGGGGGGTGCGGTGGCGGCGGCGAGCTCGAGGGCGTCGTGGACCTCGGTGAGGGTGCGGCCGGTGGTGGCGGCGAGGACGCGGGCGCGCAGCTCGAGGAGGGTGTCCTCGTCGAGGGGTGCGGGGACGGCGGCGACGCGCTGGACGACGCGGCCGTTGGTGGGGATGAGGACGACGAGGACCTGGCCGGCGCCGAGGTCGACGAGCTCGACGTGGCGGACGGTGACGCCGGAGGCGTGGGGGTACTGGACGACGGCGACCTGGTGGGTGAGCTGGGCGAGCAGGCGCACGGTGCGCTCCATGACGTCGTCGATGTCGGCGGCGTCGTCGAGGAGGCTCTGGATGGCGCGGCGTTCGGGGCCGGAGAGGGGCTTGACGGCGGCGATGCGGTCGACGAAGGTGCGGTAGCCCTTGTCGGTGGGGATGCGCCCGGAGCTGGTGTGGGGGGCGGCGATGAGGCCCTCCTCCTCGAGGGCGGCCATGTCGTTGCGGACGGTGGCGGAGGAGACGCCGAGCCGGTGGCGCTCGACGAGGGCCTTGGAGCCGACGGGTTCGCGGTAGCGGACGTAGTCCTCGACGATGGCCTGCAGGACCTGCAGGCGTCTGGGCTGGTTCACGTCGCGCTCCTTCCCCGGTCCCGGTCCGGCGCCCGTCGGTGGCGGTGGGTGGTCCCGGCGCGGGGCCGGGTCTGGCACTCGGGCGCGCACAGTGCCAGTTTCCCCAGTGTAGCCCCCGGGCGGGGGGCGGGGGCACGGGGTGTGGCCTGGTACGCTTCCGGCCGGTCCGCGGCCCCGTTGCCCGTGCGCGGGCCGGGAAGGGATGGACGGATGAGCACCTATGGATGGGGGCCGCGCTCCCTCGACGACGACGCCCTCGCGCGGCGGCGGCCGGTCTCGGCGGAGGTGCCGGTGGAGCCGGGGCTGCTGCTGGAGGACGTGGGCACGGGGTGGGTCGGTGCCGTGGTGTCCCTGGAGACCATCGGGGGGATGCGGGTGATGGGGCTGGAGGACCGCCGGGGGCGGGTGAAGGCGTTCCCGCTGGGTCCGGGGTTCCTCCTGGAGGGCGAGCCCGTCGTCGTCGTGGAGCCGCGCCGGGCGGCGGGGCCGCGGCGGCCGGCGCGCACCCGGTCGGGGTCGGTGGCGGTGGAGGGCCTGCGGGCCTCGACGGCGAAGGCCTCGCGGGTGTGGGTGGAGGGCTACCACGACGCGGAGCTCGTGGCGAAGGTGTGGGGCCACGACCTGGCGGTGGAGGGGATCGTGGTGGAGCCGCTGCACGGGGTGGACGACCTGCCGGCGGCGGTGCGGGAGTTCGGGCCGGGTCCGGGGCGGCGGCTGGGGGTGCTGGTGGACCACCTGGTGGCGGGGTCGAAGGAGTCGCGGATCGCGGCGGAGACGATGCGGGTGCCGGGGGCGGCGGGCAACGTGCTGGTGCTGGGCCACCCGTACGTGGACATCTGGCAGGCGGTGCGGCCGCGGGTGCTGGGCTTCGAGGCGTGGCCGGAGGTGCCGCGGGGCACGGACTGGAAGACGGGCACGGCGGCGGCGCTGGGGTGGCCGCACCGGGAGCCCGGGGACCTGGGGCGGGTGTGGCAGCACATCCTCTCGCGGGTGGAGACCTACGCGGACCTGGAGCCGGCGCTGCTGGGGCGGGTGGAGGAGCTCATCGACTTCCTGACGGCCCCGGGGGCCTGAGCGGGCTCGCGGCGCGCCACGTCACATTCGCACACCTGTGGTGCGGGGCACGGCGCGGCGGCGGGGGCGGCCGCTAGCATGGGGGCACCACCTGTCGACCGACCGTGCCCGCGGTCCTGCCGCTGAAGGACGCCCGTTGCCCGTGCAGACCTCTCCCCGACCGAGCCGCGAGAACGACCGGCCCCCCTTCGAGGGGCTCTCCGCCGTGGCCCAGCCGCTGACCGTCGCCGAGGACCGCCAGTGGGCGACGCTCGCGCACTTCGGGGGCGTGGCCGGCTTCCTGCCCTCGCTGCTGATCCACCGGGCCTTCCGGGGCCGGGGCCGGTTCACGGAGCAGGAGTCGCTGGAGGCGATGAACTTCACGCTGCTGCCCTCCCTGGTGGTGGTGGCCGGCGCGCTGCTGGCCCCCGTGCCGTTCGTGGGGTGGCTCTTCGCCCTGGCCGCCGCGGCGGCCTGGCTGCTGCTGGCGGTCGGGTCGCTGGCGGGCGGGATCCAGGTCAACCGCGGGGAGCCCTACGTCTACCGCTACAACACCCGTCTCTACGACCGGCTCGCGGAGCGGCTGGCGGAGCGCTCCCGGGAGCGGGCCGCCCGCCGCTAGCACAGCCTCCCCCGGCGGGCTCAGCCCAGCAGGCGCCGGACCACGGCGTCGCCGAGCAGGCGCCCGCGCAGGGTGAGCACGACCCGCCCGCCCAGCGCCGCGGCCGGGTCGACGAGCCCGTCGGCGATCAGCCCGGCGACGGCGGCCCGGCCGGGGGCCTCGAGGGCGGCCACGGGCAGCCCGTCGCGGATGCGGGCCTCGAGCATCACCCGCTCCAGCCGGCGGGTCGGGGCGTCGAGGACCTCGCGCCCGGCCGCGGGCGAGTGCCCGGCCCGCACCCGGTTCGTGTAGGGCACCGGGTGCTTGAGGTTCCACCAGCGGGTGCCGCCCACGTGGGAGTGGGCGCCGGGGCCGATGCCCCACCAGTCCTGGTTGTGCCAGTAGGCGAGGTTGTGGCGGCTGCGGTGGGCCGTGCCGCCGGGGCCCGCGGGCCGGGCCCAGTTGCTGACCTCGTACCACTCGTAGCCGGCCTCGGCCAGGAGGCGGTCGGCGAGCTCGTACTTGTCGGCCTGGTCGTCCTCGTCGACCGGGGGGACCTCGCCCCGGCGCATGCGGGCGGCCAGCCGGGTGCCGTCCTCGATGATGAGGGCGTAGGCCGAGACGTGGTCGGGCTCGTAGGACAGCGCCGTGCGCACGGAGTGCTCCCAGTCGGCCAGGGACTCCCCGGGGGTGCCGTGGATGAGGTCCACGCTCACGGCCAGTCCGGCCTCGCGCGCCCAGGCCACCGCCCGGGGGACGTTGTCGGGGTCGTGGGTGCGGTCCAGCACCGCGAGCACGTGCGGGACCGCCGACTGCATGCCGAAGGACACCCGGGTCACCCCGGCCGCGGCCAGCACGGCGAGGGACTGCGGGGTCACGGAGTCGGGGTTGGCCTCGGTGGTGACCTCGGCCCCCTCGGCGAGCCCGAAGCTCGCCCGGGCCTGGTCCAGCACCGCGGCGAGGTCCTCGGCGGGCAGCAGCGTCGGGGTGCCGCCGCCCAGGAACACGCTGTGCAGGGGCCGCACCGCGACCCCGGAGTCCTCCAGCACGCGGCGGGCCCAGCGCACCTCCGCCGCGGCGTCGGCCGCGTAGGCGTCCTGGGAGACCCCGGGGCCCAGCTCGACGGCGGTGTAGGTGTTGAAGTCGCAGTACCCGCAGCGCACGGCGCAGAAGGGCACGTGGACGTAGAGGCTCAGGGTGCGCTGCGCGGAGGCCTCCGCGGCGGAGGCCGGCAGCCGCCCGTCGAGCGGGGCCGGCAGGCCCTCGGGCTGGGCGGGGGCCACTACTTCTTCTTGTCCTTCTTCTCCCCGGCCTCGTCGGAGGACAGCGCCGCGACGAAGGCCTCCTGGGGGACCTCGACCCGGCCGACCATCTTCATCCGCTTCTTGCCCTCCTTCTGCTTCTCCAGCAGCTTGCGCTTGCGGGAGATGTCGCCGCCGTAGCACTTGGAGAGCACGTCCTTGCGGATCGCCCGGATGTTCTCGCGGGCGATCACGCGGGAGCCGATGGCGGCCTGGATGGGGACCTCGAACTGCTGGCGCGGGATCAGCTCGCGCAGCTTGCCGGTCATCATCACCCCGTAGGAGTAGGCCTTGTCCCGGTGGGTGATCGCGCTGAACGCGTCCACGGGCTCGCCCTGGAGCAGGATGTCGACCTTCACGAGGTCGGCGGCCTCCTCCCCCTCGGCCTTCCAGTCCAGGGAGGCGTAGCCCTTCGTGCGGGACTTGAGCTGGTCGAAGAAGTCGAAGACGATCTCGGCCAGCGGCAGCCGGTAGCGCAGCTCGACCCGGTCCTCGGAGAGGTAGTCCATGCCCTTGAGCTGTCCGCGCTTGGACTGGCACAGCTCCATGATCGCCCCGATGAACTCGGAGGGGGCCAGCACGGTCGCCGAGACCATCGGCTCGCGGATCTCCCCGACCCGCCCGGTGGGGAACTCGGAGGGGTTGGTCACGACCGTCTCCGTGCCGTCCTCCAGGGTCACGTTGTAGCTCACCGACGGGGCGGTGGAGATCAGGTCCAGGTCGAACTCCCGCTCCAGGCGCTCGCGCACGATCTCGAGGTGGAGCAGGCCCAGGAACCCGCAGCGGAAGCCGAAGCCCAGGGCCGCGGAGGACTCGGGCTCGTAGACCAGCGCGGCGTCGTTGAGCTGGAGCTTGTCCAGGGCGTCGCGCAGCACCGGGTAGTCGGAGCCGTCGATCGGGAACAGCCCCGAGAACACCATCGGCTTGGGGTCCTCGTAGCCGCCCAGGGACTCGGCGGCCGGCTTCTGGGCGCTGGTGACCGTGTCGCCCACCCGCGACTGGCGCACGTCCTTCACCCCGGTGATCAGGTAGCCGACCTCGCCCACGCCCAGGCCCGCGGTGGGCTTGGGCTCCGGGGAGATCACCCCGATCTCGAGCAGCTCGTGCTGGGCGCCGGTGGACATCATCCGGATCCGCTCGCGCGGGGTGAGCCGGCCGTCGACGACGCGCACGTAGGTGACCACGCCGCGGTAGGTGTCGTAGACCGAGTCGAAGATCATCGACCGGGAGGGGGCCTCGGGGTCCCCGACCGGGCCCGGGACCTCCTGGACGATGCGGTCCAGCAGCGCCTCCACGCCCTGGCCCGTCTTGCCGGAGACCCGCAGCACGTCCGCGGGGTCCACGCCGATGAGGTTGCCCAGCTCCTCGGCGTACTTCTCCGGCTGGGCCGCGGGCAGGTCGATCTTGTTGAGCACCGGGATGACCGTGAGGTCGTTCTCCATGGCCAGGTACAGGTTGGCCAGGGTCTGGGCCTCGATGCCCTGGGCGGCGTCGACCAGCAGCAGCGCGCCCTCGCACGCGGCCAGCGACCGGGAGACCTCGTAGGTGAAGTCGACGTGGCCGGGGGTGTCGATCATGTTCAGCGCGTAGTCGGCCCCGGCCACGTTCCACGGCATGCGCACCGCCTGGGACTTGATGGTGATCCCGCGCTCGCGCTCGATGTCCATCCGGTCCAGGTACTGGGCCTTCATCTCCCGCGGGGTGACCACCCCGGTGGCCTGCAGCATCCGGTCCGCGAGCGTGGACTTGCCGTGGTCGATGTGGGCGATGATGCAGAAGTTGCGGATGACGGCGGGGTCCGTGGAGGCGGGAACCGGGGCGTTGACGGCCAGCGGAGACACGGGCGGTCCTTTCTCCGGCGGGCGCGGCCCTGCCGGGGATCTCCTGGGAACGGTCGGCAACGGGGACCGTGCCGGGGACTCAGCTGTCCAGTTTCCCACGTTTGGACCGGGCGGGCCATCCGGCCCCGCCCCGGGCCCCCGGGGCGGTCCTTCTGCGGCGGGCGCGGCGCCGGTAGAGTGGGGTGCATCACGGTCGGCGAGCACAGGGGTGGAGCCATGGCCGAGCACGAGGCCCCGCGGGACGCGGCGGAGGACCCGCGCCACGGACACCGGGAGGAGCGCGACCGCACCGGCCGCACCGACGCCCCCGGGTCCGGGTACGGGATCCTGGACCGGATCAACAACGTGGTGCTGAAGGTCTACGGGCCCGCGGCACGCCGGCCGTCGGCCGAGCACGGCGCGGACGAGTCCGCCGTGGTGCGCCACTGGTACGAGCAGATGCAGGAGCACTTCGTCGTCGAGCGCGACGAGCGCGGCAACGAGTACCTCTACCACCGCGACGACGTCCCGGAGGAGCCCCCGCCCGGGGCCTCCCACAACTGGTGAGCCGCCGCCCGGGCACCCGCGTCCCCGGGGACGCGGGTGCCCGTGCCGCGGCGCTCCCCCGCCGCCGCGCCCGGGGCGGCCCGTCGTCGCCGCACCGCGCGCCGTCAGGGCCGGCCCGCGGTGCGGATCCGGACGCGGTCGGGGCCCGGGTGCCGTCGGGGCCCGGGTGCCGTCGGGGCCCGGGTGCCGTCGGGGCCCGGGTGCCGTCGGGGTCCGGGTGCCGTCGGGGCCCGGCGTGCGGTGGGCGCGCCCGTGGCTACAGTGGCGGACATGAAGCTGAACCTGCGCACGCTGGGCCGGCTGGCGGTCCGCGCCCTCGACGTCTACCGCAGCACCCGGCAGGCCCCGGGCCCCGCCACCGGTCGCACCGCGCCCCGCCGGGCCCCCGGACGGCCGGGCCGGCGCGCGCCCGAGGGACTCTCCCGCCCCTACCCCGGGGACTGGACCGGCCCCGTGCGGCCGGTCTACCGGCCCCACTGCGACGGCCAGCCCGACCCGGGCGAGGTCGTGTGGACCTGGGTGCCGTTCGAGGAGGACCCCTCCCGGGGCAAGGACCGGCCGGTGCTCGTCGTCGACCGCGCCGGGGAGCACCTGCTGTGCCTGATGCTCACCTCCCGGGACCGCACCGACCACCTCCGGCAGGACCCCGACTACGTCGACGTCGGCACCGGCGCCTGGGACCCGCGGGGACGGCCCTCCGAGGTCAGGCTCGACCGGGTCGTGCAGGTGCTGCCCGCCGACGTCCGCCGGGAGGGCGCCGTGCTGCCCGAGGACCGCTTCGACCGCGTGGCCGCCGCCCTGCACCGCCGCCGCGCCTGAGCCCGTCCCGCCGGGACGCCCGCCCCGGGGCGCCCACGGCTCCCGTGGGCCCGGGCGGCCCCGGGCGCGCGGCGGACCCGGGCCCACGGCGGGCCGGGACGCGGCCGCGGACGGACGCGGAGGGGTCCTGTCTGCTAGACTGTCCTGCTGTGTGTCCGCGCTGGTCGTCGGGCACTGCAGCACGGCCGCCACAAGGGTGTCCCCACTCCCGTTCTCAGTTCGGGCCGGGCTGTTTGCCCTCACTGACCGTATCGACGCATCCATCGAGGAGTTCATCCGTGGCCAACATCAAGTCCCAGAAGAAGCGCATTCTCACCAACGAGAAGTCCCGCCTGCGCAACAACGCCTACAAGTCCGAGCTGAAGACCCTGGTCCGCCGGGTCGACGAGGCCGTGGCCTCCGCCGACAAGGAGACCGCCCAGGACGCCCTGCGCACCGTCTCCCGCAAGCTCGACAAGGCCGTGAGCAAGGGCGTGCTGCACAAGAACAACGCGGCCAACAAGAAGTCCGGTCTCGCCAAGCGCGTCGGCGCGCTCTGAGCGGCTGAGCGCCCCCGCCGCACCGGCGGGCCGCCCGCAGGCCCCGTCCCCGCCCGGGACGGGGCCTGCGTCGTGTCCGGGTGCGGGCAGGTGCCGGTCCGACCCGCCGTGGCGGCCGGCCGGGGCTCGGTGCCTGCCGGCCGGAGCGGCGACTCAGTGCCGGCCGGAGAGCGCGATCGTGGTGATCGCCCGCTCGACGGCGTAGGCGGGATCGCGCCCCTCCCCCTTGACCTGGGCGTCGGCCTCCGCCAGCGCCCCGAGCATCCGCACCAGGTCGGCCTCGGCGAAGCGCCGCCCCTCCTCCTGGGCGCGCTCCACCTGCCACGGGGCGGCCCCCACGCGCTGGGCGAGCCGGGCCGATCCCCCGCTGGTGCCGTGGACCTGCGCGATCGTGCGCAGCTTCGCGGCCAGCGCCCCGACCATGGGCACCGGGTCCACCCCGGTGTCCAGCGCCTGGCGCCACAGCTTCAGCGCCGCCTCGGTGCGCCCGGCCAGGGCGGCGTCGGCGACCTTGAACGCCGTGGCCTCGACCCGGCCCCCGTAGTACTTCTCGACGTCGTCGAAGGTGATCGTCGCCGGGCCGTCCGAGAGCAGCTGCGCGCAGGCCGCGGCGAGCTCGGCCGTGCTGCTGCCCACGGCCGCGGCCAGGGCGCGGGCGGCGTCCGGGTCGATCCGGCGCCGGTGGGAGCGGAACTCGCTGAGCACGAACTCGCTCTTGTCCCGGTCGTTCTTCAGCGGCCGGCACTCCACGACCTGCGCGCCGGCGGCCTTGAGGGCGTCCAGCAGCTTCTTGCCGCGGTTGCCGCCGGAGTGCTCCCACACGACCACGACGTCCGGGTCGGGGGCGGCCGCGTAGGCGAGCCCGTCCGCGAGCAGGTCGTCGTTCATCGCGGCGAGACCGGTGACGTGGATGAGCTTCGCGTCGTCGAACAGGGACGGGCTCGCGAGCGCCGCGAGTTGACCGGGGGCGTAGGCGGAGGCGTCGACGACGCTCTGCTCGACGGGGCCTCGCTGCTCCTTGAGCAGGGTGCGCACGCGGTCGCGGGCGCGGGCGGCGAGGTAGTCCTCGGGCCCGGTGAGCAGGACGAGCGGGGCGGGCTCGACGTCGCGCCACGTGGGTCCGGTGGCCGGGGCGGGACGGCGTGCGGGGGTCATGGCCGCGTCCTCCTTCTGGGGCGGCGCGGGGCCGCGGGCGCTGGGTGGGTCGGGGTCCAGCTTCTCACGGCGGGAGGACATGTGCTGGTCCGTGCGCGGGGGCGGGAGGCATCATCGGGGCATGGACGGCAGGGGGCGGCCGGGGGCCGCGGGCGCGCGGGGTGCGGGGTGGCGGGTGCCGGGGTGGGCGCGCACGGCGGGGGCGGTGCTGTTCCTGGTGGCGTGGGCGTGGCCGATCCTGGACCCGGGCGCGGGGGTGGAGCCGGTGTGCCGGGCGGTGCTGGCCGGGGTCTGGGGCCTGTTCGCGGTGGACTACGGGGTGCGGCTGGCGCGGTCGGGCGACCGGCGGCGGTTCGTGGCCGGGCACGTGCTGGACCTGGCGGTGGTGGTCTTTCCGCTGCTGCGCCAGTTCCAGGTGCTGCGCCTGGTGGGGCTGGGGCTGGTGGTGGGCCGGCGGGCGGCGGCGGACCTGCGGGGGCGGGTGGCCGTGCAGCTGGTGGGCGGGGCGGCGCTGCTGGAGCTGGTGGGGGCGCTGGCGGTGCTCGACGTCGAGCGCGGGGCGGCGGGGGCCGGCATCGTCGACCTGGGTGACGCCCTGTGGTGGGCGGCGAGCACGATGAGCACGGTCGGCTACGGGGAGGTCTACCCGGTGACGGGGGCGGGGCGTGCGGTGGGGGTGGTGGTGATGTTCGGGGGCCTGGGCGTGCTGGGTCTGGTGACGGCGCTGCTGGCGTCGTGGCTGGTCGAGGTGGTGCTCGACCGGCGCGAGGCCGCCGCCGACGGCGAGGACGGCGACCGGTAGGGGTGCCCGGAGCGGGTGGTGCCCTACCCGTCCGCGGGCACGGCGCGCAGGCGGGGGCCCTCCCGCAGGATCCACACGGGCCCGTGCCGGTCGGTGCGCACCAGGGGCACGCCGAGGCGCTCGAGGTGGCCGAGCACGGCGGGGTGCGGGTGGCCGTAGGGGTTGTCCGCCCCCACGGAGGCCACGGCCAGGCGCGGGCGGGAGGCGTCGATGATCGCGGTGCCCCCGTTGCGGGCCCCGTGGTGGGAGAGCTTCAGGACGTCGACGTCGACGGCCCCCGGGGCGCGGCGCAGCAGGGCGCGGGCGCCCTCCTCCTGCAGGTCCCCGGCGAGCAGCCACGAGGAGCCGGTGCCGCCGGGGCCCGTGAGCTCGGCGCGCAGGACGAGGGAGGCGTTGTTCTCCTGGGCGGAGTCCGGCGCCGTCCCGGCCCCGGGGCGCCGCGGCGGGTCGGGGGCGAGGACGGTCAGGCGCAGCGGGCCCAGGTCCCGGACCGTGCCGGGGGCGGGGGTGGCCGCCGGGACCGCGGGCAGGGCCGCGGCGAGCTCCGGCGGCGGGACGGCGGCCGCGGTGGAGTACCACACGGCGGTCACCGCGGGTCCCCGGGCCAGGGCGGGCAGCCCGCCGGTGTGGTCGGCGTGGGCGTGGCTGAGGACCACGAGGTCGAGGCGGTCGATCCCCGCCCGGCGCAGGCAGCGCTCCAGTGCCCGCGGGTCGGGGCCGGTGTCGACGAGCACGGCCCGGGCCGGGCCGGTGCGCAGCAGCAGGGCGTCGCCCTGCCCGACGTCGCACACCAGCGCCTCCCACGCGGGCGGGGGGCGCCGCTCGAGCTGGTCCGCGCGCAGGGCGGCCGCGGCGACCAGGGCCACGAGCAGCGCGGCCGCGGCGGCGCGCCGGCGGCGGGTGCGGTCCCGGGCCCGCCAGTGCTCCTCGGGGCGGGACGGCGGGGCCGGTCCCCCGCGCAGCCGCCCGGCGGTCGGGCGCGGGCGGCGCCTGCGGAGGTCCAGGGCGTGCACCGCGAGCAGCACCGCCGCGCTGAGCCCGGCCATCAGCACGGCCCCGCCCGCCCCGGTGGGCCACGGCGCGAGGGCGCCCGGGGCGGCGGCGAGGCCGCGGGCGGTGCCGGCGACGAGGCGGGCGGCGAGCCCGCCGGCGGTCAGGGGCACGTGCGCCGCGGTCTCCCCCGCCCCCTCGGGCAGGGCCAGCAGCGCCAGCCCGAGCAGCCCGCAGACGGTGACCAGGGGGACCACCGGGGCGCTCAGGACGTTGGCCGGCAGGGCGTAGACCGGCACGGCCGGCTGCAGGAGCACCAGCACGGGCGCGCACCACAGCTGCGCGACGGCCGGGACGGCCACGGCGGTGCCGAGCAGCTCCGGCACCCGGGTCCCGAGCAAGCGCGTCAGCGGGCGGGCGGAGACCACGATCCCCGCGGTCGCGAGCACGGAGAGCACGAACCCGTACTCGGCGGCCAGTCCCGGGCGCACCACGAGCAGGACGGTCACGGCCGCGCCGAGGGTGGCCAGCGACACGGCCGGGCGGCCGGTGAGCAGCGCCAGGGCGGCCAGCCCGCCCATGGTGGCCGCCCGCAGGACGGAGGGGTCGGGGCCCACGAGGACGACGAAGCAGCCCACCGCGCCCAGCCCGGCCAGCAGGCAGGTCCGGCGCCCGGCGCCCAGGGCCAGCGCGCCTCGGCCGGCGAGGACGGCCACGAGGGCGCAGTTGGCCCCGGAGACGGCGGTGAGGTGGGTCAGGCCGGTGTCGCGCATGGCCTGCTCGAGGGCGGGATCGAGCCCGGCGCGCTCGCCGAAGGTCATGCCCGGCAGCAGCCCGGCGGCGTCGGGACCCAGCCGGTCGGTGCGCTCGGTGAAGCGGGCGCGCAGCCGCTCGCGCGCTCCGGGCTCCGGGCCGGGCACCACGGTCGGGGCCGCCGCGGCGCGCAGCACCGGGGCGGTGCCCGCGGTCCCGGGGCGGGCGGCCAGCACCGCCGTGAGCCGCTGCCCGGGCCGCAGGTCCGCCCAGGCGGGGCCCTGCGCGAAGACGGTCGCGGTCGTGCCGGCACGGGCCCGGCGGGCGTCGTGGACGACCTCCTCGAGGGCGAGCTCGACGACGACCCCGCTGCGCTCCTCCCCCGCGTCCCACGGGGCGCGCCCGGCCGGCTCCCCGTCGGACGGAGCGGCACCCGGACCGGCCGGCGCGGTGCCCGGCGCCGCCGGCGCGGCGGTCCACGGCCGCGGGGCCTCGAGCACCCGGGCGGTCACGGCCAGCGTCCCGCCCTCCGCCAGGGCGTCCCCGAGGGGCCCGCCGGTGGTGGCCCGGCCGTCGGCGACGGCGCCGAGCAGCACCGCCGCGGCCGCGAGCGCGGCCAGGGCCAGCGCGGACCAGGCGGGCCCCGTCCGGGTGGCGGGGCGGGGCGGGACGGTGCGGGGGGTGCCCCGCAGCCGGGCGAGGGCGCGGGCGGCCAGGGGCGGTGCGGCCGCGGAGACGGCGGCGAGCAGGGCGAGGCAGGCGGCGGCGCCGGCGGCCGCGGGGAGCGGTCCGGGCCCGGTCGTGGCGAGCAGGGCGGTGACCCAGGAGGTGAGGGCCGCGGGCAGCAGGCGCAGGTCCCAGGTGCGGCCCGGGGCGCGGGCGTCGCGGTGCTCCTGGTGCTCGAGCGCGCGGGCCCACCGGCGGGCCGGTCCGCTCACACGGTCACCAGCGGGGTGAGGGCGGCCATGAGGGCGGGGCCGATGCCCTCGACGGCGTCGAGGTCGGCGACGGCGCCGAAGCCGCCGTGGGCGTCGCGGAAGGCGACGATGCGCTCGGCCAGGACGGGCCCGACCCGCGGCAGCTGCTCGAGCTCGGCGGCCGTGGCGGTGTTGAGGTCCAGGGGCGCGGGCGCGGTGTCCTCCTCCGCGCCGGCGGGTGCGGCCGGGCCGGGGGCACCGGGGGCCGGGGCGGGCGGGTCCCCGGGGCCGGGCACGAGCACCTGCTGGCCGTCGGTGACGGGGGCGGCGAGGTTGATCCCGGCGGTGCGCGCCTGCGCGGTGAGCCCGCCGGCGGACTCGACGGCGTCCACGACGCGCGCCCCGGGGGCCAGGCGCACCACCCCGGGGCGGTGGACCTGCCCGGTCACGTGCACGAGCAGGGCCCCGTTCCCGGCCGTGGGGCCGGGGGACGGGGTGGACGGGCCCGGAGCGGGGGCGGGGGCGCTGCCCCGCGACGGCGGCGGGGACGCCGGGCCGGTCGCGGGTGCGGTGACGGGTGCGGCCGGCAGCTCCGCCAGCACGTCCCCGCCCTCCGGTGCGGAGGGCCCGAGCACGGTCCAGGCCAGGGCGGCGAGCCCGCCGGCGGCCAGCAGCAGCAGGGAGCGGGGCACCCGGGTCCGGGCGGCGGTCTCCCAGCGGTGGGCGGGCCCGGGCGGGGCCTGGGACGGGTCGTCGGCCGGGTGCTCGGCCGGCTCCCCGGGCGGGTCCCCCGGGGCCGGGGAGGAGGGTGTGCGCATGGGCCCACTCCACCGTCCCCGGCACGGCGCCGGCAGGTGCGGGCCCCGCCCTGGGGACGGGCGGGCGGGGCCGGACCCCGTGGGGAGCGGCGGTGCCCGGTCCCCACGGGCGCACGGTGCGGCGGGTCCCGGTCCTCGGAGGGCGCGGTGCGCGCAGGAGCACGGCCTCCCGAAGGGTCCCGGCCGTGCGGGGGCTCAGTCCCCGCCCGGTGCGGTCCCCGGGGGCACCGGGTGCAGCACGGGGCGGGCGGAGGGGCCCTCGACCACGGCGGCGCGCGCGCCCAGGCCCACGTGGGCGGCGAGCACCGGCGGCAGGGGGCACACGAGCAGCCGCGCGTCCGGGCGGTGGGCCTCCACGAGCTGCTCGCCCAGCTCGCGGGCGCCGTCCTCGTCGCCCAGGTGGTGGAGCACCAGCACGGGGTCCTCGTGCTCGGCGGTGGCCAGGGCCTCCCCCACCAGGGCCGCGAACCGGGCGCGGGCCCGCGCGGCGGTGCGCGGCTTCTCCACCGCCACCAGCCGCCCCCCGTCGATCGACAGCAGCGGCCGGATCGGGAGCACCTGGCTGAGCACGGCCGCCGAGGGCGCCAGCCGCCCGCCCCGGCGCAGGGGCTCCAGGGAGGGCACCCACAGCAGCAGGGTGTTGTCGCGGCTGCCCTCCCGGGCGGCCGCGGCGACCTCCTCCAGCCCCGCCCCGGCGCCGGCGGCGGTCCAGGCCCGCTGCACCCCGAAGCCCTGGGCCATCGCGGCGGTGCGGGAGTCCACGACCGTCACGGGCACGTCCACGGCCCGGCGGCCGATCCGGGCGGAGCCGGTGGTCCCGGACAGCTCCGCCGACAGGTGCACGGAGACGATGCCCTCGTAGCCGGCGGCCTCCAGGCGCCGGTAGACCCGCCGGAACTGCCCCGGGGACGGCCGCGAGGTCGTCACGGGCCGTCCCTCCGCGAGCGCCAGCAGCAGCGCGCGCGGCACCTCGTCGTCGCCGGCCCCGGGGGCGCGCTCCGGGGCGGGGAAGATCTGCCCGCCGATCATCACGGGCATCCCGACCACGGCCAGCCCGCCGGTGCCGGCGGCGGCCGCCGCCCAGGCCGGGGGCAGGGCGGCGGCGTCGTCGGTGACGACCGCGATCCGGCGCGCGCTCACGGGGGCGGGCTCAGACGACGATGTTGACGAGCTTGGGGGCGCGCACGATCACCTTGCGGATCTCGGCGCCGTCCAGCTGCCGGCGCACGACCTCGGAGGCCAGGGCCAGCTCGCGCAGCTCGTCCTCGCCGATGCCGGCCGGGACCTCGAGCCGGTCGCGGACCTTGCCGCGGACCTGGACCACGGCGGTGACGGTGTCCTCGACGAGCAGCGCGGGGTCGACCTGCGGCCAGCCGGCGACGACGACGGAGCCCTCGTGGCCCAGGGCGTGCCACATGTCCTCGGCGGTGTAGGGGGCGACCAGCGACAGCAGCACCGCCACGGCCTCCACGCCCTCGCGCACGGCCGGGTCGGCGGGGCCGCACCCGGAGTCGACGGCCTTGCGCAGGACGTTGACGAGCTCCATGGTCTTGGCGACGACCACGTTGAACTTCCCGGCGTCCAGCAGGTGGGCGGCGTCGTCGACGGCGCGGTGGGCGGCCCGGCGCACGGTGGCGTCCCCGCCGGCGGGGTCGGTGCCGGGGGCGGAGGCGACGTCCTGGGCCAGGCGCCAGGCGCGGGCCAGGAACTTCTGCGCCCCGGACGGGGAGACGTCGGCCCAGTCCACGTCGTCCTCCGGCGGGGAGGCGAAGACCATGGTCAGGCGCACGGCGTCGACGCCGTACGCGTCGAGCTGCTCGCCGAGGTCCACGCCGTTGCCCAGCGACTTCGACATCGCCCGCCCGCCGTTGAGCACCTGGCCCTGGTTCAGCAGCGCCTTGAACGGCTCGGTGAAGTCCACCAGGCCCATGTCGTGGAGGACCTTGGTGAAGAACCGGGAGTAGAGCAGGTGCAGGATCGCGTGCTCGACCCCGCCCACGTACTGGTCCACGGGCAGCCACCGGCGGGTCTGCTCGGGGTCGAACGCGGCGGTCTCGTCGTTCGGGGAGGCGAAGCGCAGGTAGTACCAGGAGGAGTCCACGAAGGTGTCCATGGTGTCGGTGTCCCGCCGGGCGGGGCCCCCGCAGGCGGGGCAGGCGACGTTGACCCAGGACTCGGCCGCCGCGAGCGGGGACCGGCCCTTGGGCGCGAGCTGCTCCCCCCGCAGGTCCTCGGGCAGGCGCACGGGCAGCTGGTCCTCCGGCACGGGCACCTCGCCGCAGTCCGGGCAGTGCACGATCGGGATGGGCGCGCCCCAGAAGCGCTGGCGGGAGAGCAGCCAGTCGCGCAGCCGGTAGTTGACCTGCCGCTGCCCGGTGCCGGCGGCCTCCACGAGGCCGATCGCGGTCTCGATCGCCTCGGCCTTGCCCAGCCCGTCCAGGGCCCCGGAGTTGATCAGGGTGCCCTCGCCGGTGGTGGCGACCCCGGTCACGGCCGGGTCCTCCTCCCCGGTGTCCAGGACCGCGCGCACGGGCAGGCCGAAGGTGCGGGCGAAGTCGAGGTCGCGCTGGTCGTGGGCGGGCACGGCCATGATCGCCCCGGTGCCGTAGTCGGCCAGGACGTAGTCGGCGGCCCACACCGGCAGCTTCTCCCCGGTGAGGGGGTTGACGGCGTGGCGGCCCAGGAACACCCCGGTCTTGACCCGGTCGGTGGCCTGGCGCTCGATGTCCGACAGCGCCTTGACCTGCTCGCGGTAGGCGGCCAGCTCCGCGGCGTGCTCGGGGGCCACCAGCTCCTCGGCGAGGTCGGCGTCGGCGGCCACGACGAAGAACGTGGCGCCGTGGAGGGTGTCGGGGCGGGTGGTGAACACGGTCACGTCCCGGTCGCCGCCGTCGGCCCCGGCGCCCTCGACCGCGAAGTGCACGTGGGCGCCCTCGGAGCGCCCGATCCAGTTGCGCTGCATCGCCAGGACCCGCTCGGGCCAGTGCCCCTCCAGCTGGGCCATGTCCTCGAGCAGCCGGTCGGCGTAGTCGGTGATCTTGAAGTACCACTGGTTCAGGGCCTTCTTCGTCACCGGCGTCCCGCACCGCTCGCAGGCCCCGTCGACGACCTGCTCGTTGGCCAGCACCGTCTGGTCCTGGGGGCACCAGTTGACCGGGGAGTTCTTCCGGTAGGCCAGGCCGCGGTCGAAGAACTGCAGGAACAGCCACTGGGTCCACCGGTAGTACTCGGGGTCGGAGGTGTGGATCTCCCGGGACCAGTCGGCGCTGATCGCGTAGCGCTGGAACGAGGCCTTCTGCGTCTCGATGTTCGCGTAGGTCCACTCGGCGGGGTGGGCGTCGCGCTTGATCGCGGCGTTCTCGGCCGGCAGCCCGAAGGAGTCCCACCCGATCGGGTGCAGCACGTCGTAGCCGCGCTGGCGCCAGTAGCGGGCGACGACGTCGCCCATCGCGAAGGCCTCCGCGTGGCCCATGTGCAGGTCCCCGGAGGGGTAGGGGAACATGTCCAGCACGTAGCGGCGCTCGCGGGAGCCGTCGTCGAGCGGCTCGAAGACCCGCTGCTCGGCCCAGAACGCGGGCCACCGCTGCTCGATGGCCCGGAAGTCGTAGCCGGTGGTCTCGGTCGGGTGCGGGTGTTCGGTCACGGTCCTCGCCTTCGCGCTCGGGGGACCGGCCCGGCCCGGGTCGCGGGCCGCCCGGTCGCGTGGGCGGCGCCCGGGCCGGACGGGACGGCCCGGGCGCGCGCCGACGGTGTCAACGGTGGTGGAATCCGTCCCATCCTAGCCCAGCGCCCCGCCCGCGGTCCCCGGCCCGGGGCCCGCGGGCGGGGCGGGCAGCCGCTACCATCGGGGGCGTGCCGACCTCCGCCCCGCCCACCGCCCGGGCCCGCGAGCTCGTCCTCGACGGGCGCCGCGTGCGCTACTGGTGCCACGGCCCCGACGACGACGCCCTGCCCCCGCTGCTGCTCGTGCACGGCTTCCGCGGGGACCACCACGGCCTGGAGCTGCTCGCCCGCCGGCTGGGCCCGCGCCGGCGGGTCGTGGTCCCCGATCTGCCCGGCTTCGGCCGCAGCGAGCCCCTGCCCCGCCGCCCGCACGACGTCCCCGCCTACACCGCCTTCCTGCACCGCTTCCTGGCCGCCCTGCCCGGGGGCCGGCCGGCGGCCGCGGTGCTCGGGCACTCCTTCGGGTCCGTGCTCGCCGCCCACCTGGCCGCCGAGCACCCGGCGGACCTGGAGCGGCTCGTGCTGGTCAACCCCATCTGCGAGCCCGCCCTGGAGGGCCCCCGGGCGGTGCTGAGCCGCCTGACGGCCGCCTACTACCGGCTGGGCCGGGCCCTGCCCGAGCCGCTCGGCCGGGCCCTGCTGTCCGGGCGGGCGGTCACCGACGCGATGAGCGCGCTGATGACCGTCTCCCCCGACCCCGCGGTGCGCCGCTGGGTGCGCGAGCAGCACCGCACCCACTTCTCCTCCTTCGCCGACCGCGACGTCGTCCTCGAGGCCTACACGGCCTCCACGACCGGCACGGTCGCCCAGGTCGCCGAGCGCCTCACCGTGCCCGTGCTGCTGGTGGCCGGGGCCGAGGACGAACTGGGCTCCGTGGCCGCCCAGCGGCGGATGGCCGCCCGGATCCCGCGGGCGCGGCTGACGGTGCTCGCCGACGTGGGGCACCTGATCCACTACGAGGCCCCGGAGGTCACCGCCGCCCTGGTCCGGGACTTCCTGGGCCCGGCCGGGGCCGGGGGGCGCCCGTGAGGCTGCTGCTCGACGCCCGCTACACCCGCCCCGAGGGCCACGACGGGATCAGCCGCTACGGGGCGAGCCTGATCGGCGCCGTCGCGGCCCTGGCGGCGACGGACCCGGGGCTCGACCCGGCCGTGCTCGTCAGCGACCGGCGCCAGCTGGCCGCGCTGCCGGAGCTGCCGCACGTGCTGGGCCCCTCGCCCGTCTCGGCCGCCGAGGCCGCCACCGGCCTGCTGCTGCGCCGGGTGCGGCCCGACGTCGTGTTCTCCCCGATGCAGACCATGGGCTCGGCCGGGCGCCGGCACGGGCTGGTGCTGACCCTGCACGATCTCATCTACTACGACCACCCCGAGCCCCCCGCCGACCTGCCCCCGGCGGTGCGGGTCCTGTGGCGGGCCTACCACCGGGCGTGGTGGCCCCAGCGGCTGCTGCTGGACCGCGCCGACGCGGTCGTGACCGTCTCGCACACCACCCGGGAGCTGATCGCCGCCCACCGGCTGACCCGCCGGCCCGTGCACGTGGTGCCCAACGCCCCCCAGCCCGGCAGCGTGGTCGACGACGCCACCGCCCTGGCCCGCCTGCCCCGCCGGGAGCCCGTGCTGCTCTACATGGGCTCGTTCCTGCCCTACAAGAACGTCGAGACCCTGCTGCGCGCCGCCGCCCGGCTGCCCGATCACGAGCTGCACCTGCTCTCCCGCGTCTCCCCCGCCCGGCGGGCCGAGCTCGAGGCGCGCACCCCGCCCGGGGCCCGGGTCGTGTTCCACGACGGGGTGGGCGAGGACGAGTACCGGGACCTGCTCGCCCGGGCGGCCGCGCTGCTGACCGCCTCCCGCGCCGAGGGCTACGGCCTGCCCGTGGTCGAGGCCCTGGCCGCGGGCACCCCCGTGGTGTGCAGCGACCTGCCCATCTTCCGCGAGGTCGCCGGGGACGGGGCCGCCTTCGCCCGGGCCGACGACGACGCCGGGTTCGCCGCCGCCGTGCACGCCCTACAGGACCCCGCCCGGGCCCGCGCCCAGGTGCTGGCGGGCCTGGCCCGCGCCCGGGCCTACTCCTGGGAGGGATCGGCCCGGCGGCTGCTGGACGTCGCCCGCGGGGTCCACGCCCGCCGCACGGCCCCCCGCCCGTGACCCGGGGCCGGGCCCGGCGCTAGCCTGGTCGCACCCCGCCCGCGCACCCGCCGCGGCGGGTGCGCCCGGGAGGAGGACCCGTGCACGTCGTGGTCTGCGGCGCCGGCATCGCCGGCCTGACCCTCGCCCTGCAGCTGCACCGGCAGGGCACGGACGTCACCGTCGTCGAGGCCGCCCCCGGCCCCCGCACCGAGGGCTGGATGCTCGACTTCTTCGGCCCCGGCCACGCCGCCGCCGCCCGGATGGGGCTGCTGCCCCGGCTGCAGGAGCTCAGCCGGCCCGTGGAGGAGCTCGTCTGGGCCGGCGCCCGCGGGCGCCCGCGCGCCCGCGTCCCCTGGGCGCGCTTCGCCGCCGCCCTCGACGGGCAGCTGCTGAGCCTGCTGCGCCCCGACCTCGAGCGCGCCCTGCGCGAGCAGGTGGCCGGGCGGGTCACGGTCCGCCACGGCCGGCGGGTCGTGGGCTTCGCCGACGGCCCCGGCCCGCTGCGGGTGCACCTGGACGACGGCACCGCCCTGGAGGCCGACCTGCTCGTGGGCGCCGACGGGCTGCGCTCCCGGGTGCGCACGGCCGCCTTCGGCCCGGTCCCGCTGCGGCTGCTCGGGATGCACACCGCGGCCTTCGCCGTCGAGGACGCCGCCCTGCACGCCGCCCTCGGCCGGCGGCTGTGGCTGACCGACACGCTCGACCGGATGCTGGGCCTCTACGCCCTCGAGGGGGCGCGGGTCGCCGTGTTCACCGTCCACCGCACCCCCGCCCCCGCGCCGCCGGCCGACGCCCGTGCGCAGCTGCGGGCGGTCTTCGCCGGGCTGGGCGGGCTCGTGCCCGCGGTCCTCGCGCGCTGCCCGCCGCCGGAGCGGATCTACTGCGACGTCGTCGCCCAGGTGGAGCCCCCGCGGTGGAGCACCGGGCGGGTCGTGCTCGCCGGCGACGCCTGCCACGCCGTGTCCCTCGTGGCCGGCCAGGGTGCGTCCCTGGCGGTGGCCGGCGCCGCCGAGCTCGCCCGGCAGCTGGGCACGGCCCCCGACCTGCCCACGGCCCTCGCCGGCTACGAGCGCACCTGGCGGCCCGTGGCCGCCGCGCGCCAGCGGGCGGGCAGGGACGGGCTCGAGTGGTTCCTGCCCTCCCGCCGCACCACCCTGTGGGCCCGGCGGGCCGGGCTGCGCCTGCTCGCGGTGCCCGGCGCGGAGCGGCTGCTGCTGCGGGGGCTGCTGGGCGGACCCGACCCGCCGGGCGGGGCCCTCCCCGGAGGCCGGCGGACCGGACCTGACCGCGGCCGGGGCCGCGGGGCGGAGCCGGCGCTCGAGGCACCGGTGGGCAGGCTCCCCCGGGGCCGCGGCCGGCACACGGCGTAGACTGGGCCGGTTGGTCGCGCCCCGGCACCCCCGGCAGCGGCAGCCCTTCCCCTCATGATCCGGGCCAGCACGGCGCCGGCGCGCGGCCCGGCCCCTGTCCCCGAGCGAAGGACCCCTGCGTGAGCACGGAAGACGACGACCAGCGCCCCCACGGCGAGACCTCCCCGGCCCTGGTGGCCCGCGAGCGCTTCGGCGCGGCGGTCCGCCGCCGCCCGCGCGTGCCGGACGACGAGCTCCCGCCGATCTCCAGCACCGAGCTGAGCAAGGGTCCGGCCGAGCTGGCCGAGGACCGGGGTCCCCGGGTCAACTGGCGGGTGTTCGTCGCCTCCTCCCTGATCATCCTCGCGTTCTCGCTGTGGGCCATGGCGGCCCCGGCGTCGGCGGCGGCCACCATGCAGTCCGTGGTCTCCTGGATCGCCACCAACCTCGGCTGGTTCTACGTCCTGACCGTGACGCTGGTGATCCTCTTCGTGCTGTGGGTGGCGCTGTCCAAGGAGGGCGGCGTCCGGCTGGGCCCGGACCACTCCCGCCCGCAGTACAAGCTGTTCACGTGGGTCTCGATGCTCTTCGCCGCCGGGGTGGGCATCGACATGCTCTTCTACTCCGTGACCGGGCCCATTTCCCAGTACGCCGCCCCGCCCACCGGGCAGCCCCGCTCGGCGGAGGCCGCGCAGGACGCCGTGGTGTGGACGATGTTCCACTACGGGATCGCGGGGTGGTCCATGTACGCCCTGCTGGGCATGGCCATGGGCTACTTCGCCTACCGGTGGGGCATGCCGCTGTCGATCCGCGCGGCCCTCTACCCCCTGCTGGGCAAGCGGGTGCGCGGGCTCACCGGGGACCTCATCGACGTCTTCGCCCTGGTCGGCACGGTCTTCGGCGTGGCGACGTCGATGGGCATCGGCGTGGTGCTGCTCAACGTCGGCTTCGCCTGGCTCTTCGGGCTCCCGGAGGGGCTGGCCCTGCAGATCGCGCTCGTGGCCGTGGCCGTCGTGATGACCGTGGCCGCCTGCACCTCCGGGGTCGACCGGGGCATCCGGCTGGTCTCGGAGCTCAACCTGTGGAGCGCCGCGGCGATGCTGCTCTACATCCTGCTCACCGGGCAGACCGCTTTCCTGCTCAACGCCATGGTCGAGAACATCGGGCGGTTCGTCTTCACGCTGCCCGAGCGCACCTTCCGCACCTTCGCCTACACCGAGGGCGGGGCCGACTGGATGGCCGGGTGGACCCTGTTCTTCTGGGCGTTCTGGCTGGCCTGGGGCCCGTTCGTGGGACTGTTCCTGGCCCGCATCTCCCGCGGCCGCACCCTGCGCGAGTTCGTGGTCGCGGCGATCACCGCGCCCGTGCTGTGCGACTTCTTCGTCGTCACCGTCTTCGGCAACTCCGCGATGCACGAGGTCCTCGGCGGCAACGAAGAGTTCGCTCGGCTGGCCGTGGACAGCCCGGAGCAGGGCTGGTACGCGCTGCTGGAGATGTTCCCCGGGGCGGCGTTCCTGATCGGCCTGGCGACCCTCTCCGGGCTTCTGTTCTACCTCACCAGCGCCAACTCAGGGGCGATGGTGATGTCCAACTTCTCCTCGTTCATCCCCGACCCCGCCCAGGACGGCGCCAAATGGCTGCGCGTGTTCTGGGCGCTGCTCACGGCCGTGCTCACCGTCGCCATGCTCGTGGCCGGCGGGGTGACGACCATGGAGTACGCGACGCTGATCTTCGCCCTGCCGGTGACGGTCATCGCCTACCTGGTGATGGCCTCGTTCTCGAAGGTGCTGCGGATGGAGCGCGCCGAGCGCGAGGGCCGGGTCCTGCGCCGGCGCTTCGACGCTGCCCACGGCGGGCAGGTGCCGGAGAAGACCTGGCGCCAGCGCCTGGCCCGGCTGCGCTCCTACCCCTCGCAGCGGGCCGTGGCCCAGTTCGCGGAGCGGGTCGTCGCCCCGGCTCTGGGCGAGGTCGCCGCCGAGTTCGAGGCGCTGGGACACCGGGCGCAGCTGCGCACCACGCCCAACCCCGGGACGGGCGTCGACGAGCACGCCCTGGTGGTGAACATGGACGACCACCGGGACTTCCACTACCAGGTGGCCGCGGTCCGCGCGCCCGTGCCGATGCTCGGCGCCCGGCCGATGTCGCGGGAGACCGACGTCTACTACCGGCTCGAGGTGTTCACCCAGACCGGCAGCGAGGGCTACGACCTCATGGGCCTGACCCGCCAGCAGGTCATCAACGACGTCCTGGACCGCTACGAAGCGCACCTGTCCTTCCTGCGGTACTCCACCGAGCACGCCTACGCCTCCGTGCTCACCCCCGCCCGGCCCCCCGCCACGGGCGCGGGGCCCGCGGTGCCGGAGCGGGCCGAGGACGTGGAGCCCCTCGAGCCGTGAGCCGGCCGCGCCCGGCCGGCGCCCCCGTCAGGGCACCGGCCAGGTGTGCACCGGGGCGTTGCCGTCCATGTGCCCGGCGTAGGCGGCGAGCATCCGGCGCAGAGCGGTGGGCCGGTCGGCGCCGTGGCGCTCGAAGTGCGCCACGGCCCGGGTCTGCCACACGGCCCCGTTGACCCCGGACACGCACCGGCCCTCGATGATCCCCAGGTAGCGCTCGACCACCTCCGGGGCGACCCCCCAGTCCCGCAGCCCCTCGCGGGCCAGGGGCAGCAGGTGGCGCAGCACGAGCTCGTCGGCGCCGACCTCACCGAAGCCGGGCCAGTAGAGCCGGGCGTCGAGGCCGTCCCGGGCCGCCCGGTCGAAGTTCTCGGCGCAGGCCGCGAAGCTCATCCGCGTCCACACGGGCCGCTCCTGGCGGGCGAGCACCCGCCCGGCCCCGTAGTAGAACGCGGCGTTGGCCAGCACGTCGGCGATCGTCGGGCCCGCCGGCAGCACCCGGTTCTCCACCCGCAGGTGCGGGCGCCCGGCCACGACGTCGTAGACGGGGCGGTTCCACCGGTAGACGGTGCCGTTGTGCAGTCGCAGCTCGGACAGCTCCGGGGCCAAGCCCGCCCGCAGCACCGCCGCGGGCTCCTCGTCGGAGCACTCGGCCAGCAGCGCGGGGAAGTAGCGCACGTTCTCCTCGAACAGGTCGAAGATCGAGGTGATCCACCGCTCCCCGAAGAACACCCGCGGGCGCACCCCCTGGTTGCGCAGCTCCACCGGGCGGGTGTCCGTGGCCTGGGTGAACAGCGCGATGCGGGTCTCGGCGTGCAGCCGCCGCCCGAAGAAGTACGGGCTGTTGGCGCCCAGGGCCAGCTGCGGGGCGGCCAGCGCCTGCGCGGCGTTCCAGTGCGCGGCGAACTCGCCCGGGGCGACCTGCAGGTGCAGCTGCACGGAGGTGCACGCCGACTCCGGGGCGATGGAGTCGCTCCACGTCGAGACCCGCTCCCCCGTGGGCCCCTCGATCTCCAGGCGGATGTCCTCGCCGCGGGCCACGAAGATCGAGTCGTTGAGCGCGGTGTAGCGGTTGTTGTCGCTGATCCACGGCCGCCGGTAGTGCTCCGGGCGCAGGGTGGGCAGGATCCCGATGGCCACGATCCGGGCCCCCGTGCGCCGGGCCTTCGCGTCGGCGGCGTTGAGCGAGGCCCGCAGGTCCTCCTCCAGCTCCAGGGCCGCCCGCCCGGGCAGGGGCCGCGGGGCCACGTTGAGCTCGATGTTGTACTGCGCGAGCTCCGTCTGGTACTCCGGGTCGGCGATCTCCGCCAGGACCTCGGCGTTGCGGAACGCCGGTTCGAGGTCCTCGTCCACCAGGTTCAGCTCGATCTCCAGGCCCGTCAGGGGCCGGTCGAACTCGAACGCGGTCCCGCCCAGCATCCGCTCGAACACGTCCAGGTCCTCCCGGACCTTCTCCCGGTAGCGCCGGCGCTGCTCGCGCGTGTAGCTGCGGGAGCCGACCTCGTCGCCCACGACCGCCTCCGATCCCCGGGCGCGCCCGCGCCCCGTGGACACCAACCAACCACACCGGGGCCCGCGCGCCAACACCCGCCCCGGCGGGGCGCCTCAGAGCAGGTCGGTGACGTCGCAGCGCACCTGCACCGGGGGGTGCTTGCGCAGCGCGGAGGCCTTCGCGCGCGCCGCCCGCAGCCGGCGGGTGACCTCCGCGGCGGGCCCGTAGCCGAAGAACAGCAGCGCCCGGTGCGGGGCGTCCTCCCCCGGCGGGGCGTCCTCCAGCGGTGTGGGTCCCACCACGCGCACGGTGCCCGGCAGCTCGAGGTCGGCCAGGAACGCCGCGACCGCGGCCGCCGGGCCGGTCACCGCCGCCGAGCGCACCGCCGGGGGCAGGCCCAGGGCGTGGCGCTCGGCCAGCTCCCGCTCCGCGTGCCCGGACGGGTCCCAGCGCACGAGCGCCCCGACCACGCCCTCGTGCCCGGCGGTGACGACGACGACGCCGCCGTCGCGGGCCCGGCGCACCAGGGCCGCCGCGTTGTACCACCGGCGCAGCACCTGCTCCGCGGCCCGCAGCGCCGGGCGCATCAGCATCCGGTCCCCGTCCAGCAGCAGCGCGGCCGCGTAGCCGCCCTCGGCCACCGGCTCCGCCCCGGGGGTGGCGACCACCAGGGCCGGCGCCGAGCCCACCGCCGCGCGCACCGTCTCCCCCGAGGAGGCGATCACGGGGACCTTCGGGAAGGCCCGGCCCAGCTCCTCCGCGGTGCGCAGCGCCCCGGCCGCGACCAGCCGCATCCGGGTCCCCCCGCAGGCCGCGCACGCCCACCGGTGGGCCGAGCGCCCGCACCACCCGCAGCGCGGGACCCCGCGGGCGGAGGGCACCCCGAGCGGGCCCTCGCAGGCGGTGCACCGGGCGGGCTCCCGGCAGCGCTCGCAGGCCAGGTGCGGGGCGTAGCCGGCGCGGGCGACCTGCACGAGCACCGGGCCGTGCTCGAGGGCGGCCCGGGCGGCGCGGAAGGCGGCCTCGGGCAGCCGGGCCCGGGCCGCGAGCGGGTCGCGGGCGCTGTGCCAGGAGTCGGCGGTGGCCACGACCCGGGGCATGAAGGCGCGCAGCACGTCCCGCCGCGGGGCCACCCGCCGGGCCCAGCCGGTGGCCACGAGCCGCTGCGCCTCGGGGCTGACGGCGTGGCCGGCCAGCAGCGCGGCGCAGCCCGTGGCCCCGGCGCGCAGCAGCAGCACGTCGCGCACGTGCTGGTAGGGGGCCCGCTGCTCGACGAGGTTCTCGTCGCCGTCGTCCCAGCAGCACACCAGCCCCAGCTCGTCCACGGGCGCGTAGGCGGCCGAGCGCGTGCCCAGCACCACGCGCACCTGCCCGGTGGCCGCGGCCAGGAACGCCCGGTAGCGGGGGGTGGGCCCGTCCTCGGCCTGCAGCCGCACGAGGTGCTCGGCGCCGATCTCGTCGGCCACGGCGTGCTCGAGACGGGCCAGGGCCTTCTGGTCCGGGACCACCGCCACCGCCCCGCGCCCGGCGCGCCAGGCCGCCCCGACCGCGGCGGCGAGCACGTCCGTCCAGTCGTGGGCCGGGTGGGCGGGCAGCACCTCGGCCACGGCGCGCGGGGAGCCGCCGGCGGCGAGCTCGGCCAGGAAGGCGGGCCCGCCCTCGTAGTCGGCCCACGCGGCGTCGTGGGAGGGGCCGGGGGCCTGCGGGGACAGCCCGGTGGAGCGCTCGGGGGCCTCGGCCAGGCGCTGCTCGACCTCCTTCTCCACGCGCGCCACGCGGGGCGGCACGGCCAGGCGCACGACGTCGGCCGCGCTGCCGGCGCTGCGGGCCGCGACGTCCTCGGCGAGGCGGGCCACGGCCGGGGCCAGGACGGGCAGCGGGGACAGGACCCGGCGCAGCGGCTGCAGCCGCCCGCGCACCTCGGTCGCCGCGGTGCGCTCGAGCACGAAGCCGGTGAGCTCCTGGCCGCCGAAGCCGACCTTCACCCGGGCGCCGGGCACCGCGGTCGCGGCCATCTCGGCGGGCACGGCGTAGTCGAAGGCCCGGTCCAGGTGCGGGACGTGGGTGTCCAGCAGCACCCGGGCCACGGGGTCGCGCTCGGCGGTGCGCGGGGCGCCCACGCCCTCGGCCCCGGGCCGGGCCGGCGGGAAGCCCGCGAGGAGGGACAGCTGCCGCGGGGCCTGCGCGGCGGCCGGGTGCTCCTCGCCGGGCACGCTCAGGCCCCGGCGGCCGACCGCAGCTCCTCCACGCGGTCGGTGCGCTCCCAGGTGAACCCCGCCTCGGCGCGGCCGAAGTGGCCGTGGGCGGCCGTGCGGGCGTAGATCGGGCGCTTGAGGTCGAGGTCCTCGATGATCGCCAGCGGCCGCAGGTCGAAGACCTCGCGCACGGCCCGCTCGATGCGCACCGGGTCCACGTGGGCGGTGCCGAAGGTCTCGACGTAGAGGCCCACGGGCGCGGCGCGCCCGATGGCGTAGGCGACCTGGATCTCGGCGCGGTCGGCCAGGCCGGCGGCCACGACGTTCTTGGCCACCCAGCGCATCGCGTAGGCGGCGGAGCGGTCGACCTTGGAGGGGTCCTTGCCGGAGAAGGCGCCGCCGCCGTGGCGGGCCATCCCGCCGTAGGTGTCGACGATGATCTTGCGCCCGGTCAGCCCGGCGTCGCCCACGGGACCCCCGCGCACGAAGTTGCCGGCGGGGTTGGTGATGATCTCGGTGGCCGACAGGTCCAGGCCGGTCTCGGCCAGGACGGGGTCGATCACGGAGGCGCGCAGGTCCGAGGCGAGCTGGTCCAGGTCGTAGCCCTCGGCGTGCTGGGCGGAGACGACCACGGTGTCCACGCTCACGGGCCGGTCGCCGTCGTAGCCGAGGGTGACCTGGGTCTTGCCGTCGGGGCGCAGCCCGGGCAGCACGGCGGTCTTGCGCACGCGGGTGAGCTGCTCGGAGAGGCGGTGGGCGATCCAGATGGGGGCGGGCATGTACGCCTGCGTCTCGTTGGAGGCGTAGCCGAACATGATGCCCTGGTCCCCGGCGCCCTGGGCGTCGCGGGGGTCGGCGGCGCGTCCCTCGCGCACCTCGAGGGACCGGAAGACGCCCTCGTAGATCTCCGGGGACTGCTCGCCCACGCTGATGGACACCCCGCAGAACTCGCCGTCGAAGCCGTGCACCGAGGAGTTGTAGCCGATGTCGAGCAGCGTCTTGCGCACCACGGAGGGGATCTCCACGTAGCCGCGGGTCTTGACCTCCCCGGCGACGTGCACCAGCCCGGTGGTCACCATCGTCTCGACGGCCACCGAGGACTCCGGGTCCTGGCGCAGCAGCTCGTCCAGGATGGAGTCGCTGATCTGGTCGCAGATCTTGTCGGGGTGGCCCTCCGTGACGGACTCGGAGGTGAACAGTCTCAGGTGCTGGGTCGTCTCGCTCACGGGAGTCCACACTACCCGCCGCCCCGGACGGCACAGCGCCCGCGCGGGTCCGGCTCAGCCGGCGGGGACGGCGGTGAGCTCCCGCGCGATGCGGTCCACGAGGCCGCGGGCGACCTCGTCCTTCGTGCCCTCGAGGACCTGCTCGCCGCCGCCGCGGGCGGAGAGCACGGTCAGGGCGGTGGTGTCCTGACCGAAGACGAGGTTCTCCCCGACCTGGTTGACGGCGAGCAGGTCGCAGCCCTTGCGGGCAAGCTTCTGCCGGCCGAACTCCACCGGCGTGGTCCCCGCCTCCCCGGTCTCGGCGGCGAAGCCGACGACGAGCTGGCGGCGCCGGGCGGTGTTGCGCAGGTCCACGAGCTCCCGCAGGATGTCGGGGTTGCGCACGAGCTCCAGCACCGGGGCGGAGCCGTCCTCGGTCTTCTTCATCTTGGCCTCGGCGACCCGGGCCGGGCGGTAGTCGGCCACGGCCGCGGCCATGACCACGACGTCGGCGCGGGCGGCGGCGCGCACGCAGGCGCGCCGCAGCTGCTCGGCGCTGCCGGCGTGGACGAGCTCGACCCCGGCGGGCGGGGCGACCTCGAGGTGGGCGGCGGCCAGCACGACCTCCGCCCCGGCGTCGCGGGCGGCGGCGGCGACCGCCACGCCCTGGCGCCCGGAGGAGCGGTTGCCCAGGAAGCGCACGGGGTCCAGCGGCTCGCGGGTGCCCCCGGCGCTGACGAGCACCCGCAGCCCGGCCAGGGGGCCCTCCCCGCCGCCGGCCCGGGCGGCCAGGCGCAGGGCGGCGTCGTGGATCACCTCGGGCTCGGGCAGCCGCCCCGGGCCCGAGTCGGGGCCGGTGAGCCGGCCCACGGCGGGCTCGAGCACGGTGTGCCCGTGGGCGCGCAGGGTCGCCACGTTGGCCTGGACGGCCGGGTTGAGCCACATCTCGGTGTGCATGGCCGGGGCGAACAGCACCGGGGCGCGGGTGGCCAGCAGCGTCGTGGTCAGCAGGTCGTCGGCGTGGCCGTGGGCGGCGCGCGCGAGCAGGTCGGCGGTGGCGGGGGCGACGACGACGAGATCCGCGGTCTGGCCCTGGTGGACGTGGTTGACCTCGTCCACGCGGTCGAAGACGTCGGTGCTCACCGGCACCCCGGACAGCGCCTCCCACGTCGGGGCGCCGACGAAGCGCAGCGCGGCGGCGGTGGGCACCGGCACGACCTCGTGGCCGGCCTCCGTGAACAGCCGCAGCAGCAGCGCGGCCTTGTAGGCGGCGATGCCCCCGCCGATGCCGAGGACGACCTTCACGCCGCGCGCCCCGCCCGGGACCGGGGGCTCACTGGTCCCGGAGGTCCCCGGGCTCCCGGCCCGGCTCCTGCGGGGCGGCGTCGGCGGCGTCACCGGCGCCGTCGGCGGGGTTCTCCGTGCCGTCGCCGGGCAGGTCGCCCAGCGGCTCGGGGGCGCCCGCGGAGAAGTCCACGCTCGCGCCGTCGGAGAACGCGGCCCCGGCGGAGAAGTCCTCGTCCTCGGTGCGGGCGAAGAAGTCCGCGCCGAAGACGTCGGCGGCGACGTCCTGCTCGCTCACGAGCTGACCGTTCTCGGCGAAGCCGGCGTGCTCGACCGGGCGGGCGTCGATCAGGCCCTCGTCGATCTCGCGGAAGGCGATGGACAGCGGCTTCTCGTTGAGCTGGGTGTCCACCAGCGGGCCGACGTACTCGAAGAGCCCCTCGTGCAGCTGGGAGTAGTAGGCATTGATCTGCCGGGCCCGGCGGGCGCCGAAGATCACGAGCCCGTACTTGGAGTCGGACTTCTTCAGCAGGGCGTCGATCGGCGGGTTGATGATGCCTTCGGTGTGGGATGACAAGCGTTCGCTCCAGACGGGTGGACGGGGTTCAGGATGCCTGCTCGGGGTCGGCCCCCATGAGCTGCACCAGTTCGGCGGCGGCGCGCTCGACCCGGTCGTTGACGACGGTGTGGTCGAACTCGGGCTCGGCCGCGAGCTCCAGTTTAGCGGTTTCCAGCCGGCGCCGCTGTTCCTCGGGGGTCTCGGTGCCCCGGCCCACGAGCCGGGCGACCATCTCGTCCCAGCTGGGCGGGGCCAGGAAGACGAAGGTGGCCTCCGGCATGGTCTCGCGGATCTGCCGGGCCCCCTGCAGGTCGATCTCCAGCAGGACGCTGCGCCCGGCGTCCAGCGCGCGCTCCACGGTGGGCCGCAGCGTGCCGTAGCGGTGGGAGTTGTGCACCACCGCCCACTCCAGCATCCGCCCCTCGCGCACCATCTCGTCGAACTGCTCGTCGGTGACGAAGTAGTAGTGCACGCCCTCGACCTCCCCGGGGCGGGGGGCGCGGGTGGTCGCGGAGACCGACAGCCACACCTGCGGGTAGTGGTCGCGCACGTAGGTCGACACGGTGCCCTTGCCGACCGCCGTGGGGCCGGCGAGCACGGTGACGGACGGGCGCGCGGGGCGGGGCGCGGCAGGGCTCACGGGTTCTCCTCCTGGACGTGGGGTTCCCCCCAAATCTAGCCCACGCCGCGGCCGCCCCGTCCGGTCCGGGCCCGCCCCCGCTCCCGCCGGGCCCCGAGGCGGGGCGGGCGCGGGTGCTCAGCGGTCGAAGTGCTCCACGAGCGCCCGGCGCTGGTGCACGCCCAGCCCCCGCAGGCGCCGGGTGCGCGCGATGCCGATCTCGTCCATGATCGCCGCGGAGCGGACCTGCCCGATCCCGGGCACGGACTCCAGCAGGTCCGAGACCTTCAGCCGGCTCACGGCCTCGTCCCGGTCCGCCCGCTCCAGGATCTGCGCCACCGTGAGCGTGCGCTCGCGCAGGCCCTTCTTGACCTCCGCGCGCACGGTGCGCGCCCTCGTGGCCTTCTCGCGCGCGGCGGCCCGCTCCTCGTCGGTCAACGGACGCAGTGCCATGTGGTTCCTCCTCGTCGGCACGGACGGCAGCCCCGTCCCGTCGGAGGACGGACCGCCCGTTTGCAATCGAAACTACATGAGGAACGATGCATTTGGAACCATCCGAACCGCGTCGTGACCTGCGGTGCCGTCCGCCCCGGGGCTCAGCCGAGGGCCTCCGCGAGCTCCCCGGCCGAGCGCCGCACGGCCTCGCGCAGCGCCGGCACGGACGGGCCCTCGCGCAGGATGGCCCGGCTGGAGGTCGCGAGCACCTGCCCGCGGGCGCCGCCGAAGACGGCCGGCAGGTCCTGGGCGCGGGCGCCCTGCGCCCCGTAGCCGGGCGCCAGCAGGGGCCCGCGCACGGCGCGCAGGTCGAGGCCCAGCTCCTCGAGCGCGGGGCCGACGGTGGCCCCGACGACCAGCCCGCACGGGCCCAGCCCCGCGCGACCGGCCGGGCCCCCGGACGGGCCCGTCGCGTCCTCGCCCAGGCGGGCGGCGTTCTCGGCGGCGGCCGCCTCGACCACCCCCCGGGCGACCGAGCCGGGGGCGCCCGCGTGCTGGACGGCCCGGCCCTCCGGGTTGGAGGTGAGGGCCAGCACGAACGTCCCGCGCCCGGTGCGCGCGGCCAGCTCGAGGGCCGGGCGCAGCGAGCCGAAGCCCAGGTAGGGGCTCAGCGTCACGGCGTCGGCCGCGAGGGGGGAGCCCTCCCCCAGCCAGGCGGCCGCGTAGGCCTCCATGGTGGAGCCGATGTCCCCGCGCTTGGCGTCGGCCACCGTCAGCAGCCCGGCGGAGCGGGCCAGCGCCAGCAGCTCCTCGAGGGCGGCGATCCCGGCCGAGCCGTGGGCCTCGTAGAGGGCCACCTGCGGCTTGAGGGCCGCGGCGTGGCCGGCGGCCGCCTCGAGCACCGCGGCGCCGAAGCGCCGCAGCCCCTCGGCGTCGCGCGGCAGGCCCCACGCCTCGAGCAGGCCCGGGTGCGGGTCCACGCCCACGCACAGCGGGCCGTGGGCGTCCATGGCCGCCCCGAGCCGCGCGCCGAAGGGCGCGCGGGCGGGGGCGGGCTCAGGCACCGACGACCTCGGCCGGGCGGGCGGTGAGCTCCGCCAGGCGCTGCTCGTGCTCCTGCAGGGAGGTGACGTCCCACGAGTAGGCGCGCAGGGCGGTGACCGCCTGCAGGGCCGCGCCGAGCACGGAGACCGTGGTCATCATGGGCACGCCCACGCTGGTGGCCGCGGCGCGGATCTCGTAGCCGTCGTGGCGGGCGGCGCCGCCGGCGGGGGTGTTGAAGATCAGGTCGATCTCCCCGTCGGTGATCATGTCCACGATGGTGCGCTCCCCCGGGGCGGCCTCGCGGATCTTGCGCACCACGGTCGAGTCGATGCCGTTGCGCCGCAGCACGGCCGCGGTCCCGGCCGTGGCGAGGACCTCGAAGCCGAGGTCGCGGAACATGCGCACGTAGACGATCGAGGCGCGCTTGTCCTTGTTGGCGACCGAGACGAAGATCCGCCCGCCGGTGGGCAGGGACACGTTCGCGGCGGCCTGGGCCTTCGCGAAGGCGGTGTCGAAGTACTTGTCCAGGCCCATGACCTCGCCGGTGGAGCGCATCTCGGGCCCGAGCAGGGAGTCCACCACGGCGCCCTCGGCGGTGCGGAAGCGGGCGAAGGGCAGCACGGCCTCCTTCACGGCCACCGGCGCGGAGGCCGGCAGCGTCGAGCCGTCGGCGCGCAGGGGCAGGCGCCCCTCCTCGCGCAGCCGGGCGATCGTGGTGCCGGTGCCGATCAGCGCCGCGGCCTTGGCCAGCTGCACCCCCGTGGCCTTGGAGACGAAGGGCACGGTGCGGGAGGCGCGCGGGTTGGCCTCGATGACGTGGAGCAGGTCGGAGGCGACGGCGAACTGGATGTTGATCAGCCCGCGCACCCCGACCCCGCGGGCGATGGCCAGGGTCGCCTCGCGCACGCGCTCGACGACGTCGGGGCCCAGGGAGATCGACGGCAGCGTGCACGCGGAGTCCCCGGAGTGGATCCCGGCCTCCTCCAGGTGCTCCATGATCCCGCCCACGTAGAGCTCGTGGCCGTCGTAGAGGGCGTCGACGTCGATCTCGATCGCGTCCTCGAGGAACTTGTCGATCAGCGCCGGGCGCGACGGGGAGACCTCGGTGGCGTTCTCGAGGTAGCGGGCCAGGGCCGCCTCGTCGTAGACGATCTCCATCCCGCGCCCGCCCAGCACGTAGGAGGGGCGCACGAGCACCGGGTAGCCGATCTCGTCGGCGATGCGCTTGGCCTCGGCGAACGTGGAGGCGGTGCCGTTCTTGGGCTGGCGCAGCCCGGCCTCCCCGAGCACCCGGGCGAACTCGCCGCGGTCCTCGGCGAGGTCGATCGCCTCGGGGGTGGTGCCGAGCACGGGCACGCCGGCGGCCTTGAGCTGGGCGGCGAGCTTGAGCGGGGTCTGCCCGCCCAGCTGCACGAAGACCCCGAGCAGTCCGCCGGAGCGGCGCTCGGCCTCGACGACCTCCATCACGTCCTCGAAGGTGAGGGGCTCGAAGTACAGCCGGGTGGAGATGTCGTAGTCGGTGGAGACGGTCTCGGGGTTGCAGTTGACCATGACGGTCTCGTAGCCGGCCTCACGCAGCACGAGGGAGGCGTGCACGCAGGAGTAGTCGAACTCGATGCCCTGCCCGATCCGGTTCGGCCCGGAGCCGAGGATCATGATCGAGGGCTGCTCGTGGGGCCGGATCTCCGACTCCTCGTCGTAGGAGGAGTAGTGGTAGGGGGTGAAGGCCTCGAACTCGGCGGCGCAGGTGTCCACGGTCTTGAACACCGGGCGGATGCCCAGGGCGTGGCGCACGCCGCGGACCACGGCCGGGTCGAGGTGGACGAGGGCCCCGATCTGCTCGTCGGAGAAGCCGTGGCGCTTGGCCAGGCGCAGGGTGCGGGCCGAGAGGTCGGTGTCGGCGGCCACGGCCCCGGCGACCTCGTTGAGCAGCACGAGCTGGTCGAGGAACCAGGGGTCGATGCCGGTGGCCTCGTAGAGCCGCTCCACGGACGCGCCGGCCAGCAGGGCCTGCTGGACCTGCTGGATCCGCTCGGTCGTGGGCGTGCGGGCGGCCTCCACCAGCCGGTCCAGGCCGGCGTCGTCGAGGGCGGGGGGCACGAACGAGAAGGAGGAGCCCTTCTGCTCGAGGGAGCGCATGGCCTTCTGCAGGGCCTCGGTGAAGTTGCGCCCGATGGCCATGGCCTCGCCCACGGACTTCATGGTGGTCGTCAGCGTGGGGTCCGCCGCCGGGAACTTCTCGAACGCGAAGCGCGGGACCTTCACGACGACGTAGTCCAGCGTCGGCTCGAAGGAGGCCGGGGTCTTGCGGGTGATGTCGTTGGGGATCTCGTCGAGGGTGTAGCCCAGCGACAGCTTCGTGGCGATCTTGGCGATCGGGAAGCCGGTGGCCTTGGAGGCCAGCGCCGAGGAACGGGAGACCCGCGGGTTCATCTCGATGACGACGACGCGGCCGGTGTCCGGCTCGATCGCGAACTGGATGTTGCACCCGCCGGTGTCGACGCCGACCTCGCGGATCACGGCGATCGCGATGTCGCGCAGCTTCTGGTACTCGCGGTCGGTGAGCGTCATGGCCGGGGCCACCGTGATGGAGTCGCCGGTGTGCACGCCCACGGGGTCGAAGTTCTCGATGGAGCACACGACCACGACGTTGTCGTTGCGGTCGCGCATCATCTCCAGCTCGTACTCCTTCCAGCCGAGGATGGACTCCTCCAGGAGCACCTCCGAGGTGGGGCTGTACTGGATGCCGGCGCCGGCGATGCGGTGCAGGTCGGCCTCGTCGTAGGCCATGCCCGAGCCGAGCCCACCCATGGTGAAGGACGGGCGCACGACCATCGGGTAGCCCAGCTCCTCGGCCGCGGCCAGGGCCTCGTCCATCGAGTGGACGATCACCGACCGGGCCGACTCCGCGCCGCAGCGCTCCACGACGCCCTTGAACTTCTCCCGGTCCTCGCCGAGGTTGATCGCCTCGACGTTGGCGCCGATCAGCTCCACCCCGTACTTCTCGAGCACCCCGTTGGCGTCGAGGGCGATCGCCGTGTTCAGCGCCGTCTGCCCGCCCAGGGTCGGCAGCACCGCGTCGGGGCGCTCCTTGGCGATGATCTTCTCGACCACCTCGGGGGTGATGGGCTCGACGTAGGTGGCGTCGGCGAACTCGGGGTCGGTCATGATCGTGGCCGGGTTGGAGTTGACGAGGACCACGCGGATCCCCTCCTCCTTGAGCACCCGCAGGGCCTGCGTGCCGGAGTAGTCGAACTCGGCGGCCTGGCCGATGACGATCGGCCCGGAGCCGATGACGAGAACGCTTGCGATGTCTGTCCTGCGCGGCATGTCAGTGCTGCCCTTCCTGTGCGGCCCCGGCGCCCTGCGCGTCCTGCGCGCCGCGGGGGTCGGCGTTGTCGATGGTGGGGTCGGCGCGGCCGTCCCGGTGGCTGTCCATGAGCTCGACGAAGCGGTCGAAGAGGTAGGAGGCGTCGTGCGGGCCCGCGGCGGCCTCGGGGTGGTACTGCACGGAGAACGCGGGCAGGTCCAGGCAGTTGAGGCCCTCGACGACGTCGTCGTTGAGGCACACGTGGCTGACCTCGACGCGGCCGAACTCCTCCAGCGGCGCCGTCACGGGGCCCTCGAGGGGGGCGTCGACGGCGAAGCCGTGGTTGTGCGCGGTGATCTCCACGCGACCGGTCCGGCGGTCGAGCACGGGCTGGTTGATGCCCCGGTGGCCGAAGACGAGCTTGTAGGTGCCGAAGCCCAGGGCCCGGCCCAGCAGCTGGTTGCCGAAGCAGATCCCGAAGAACGGGGTGCCCGAGCGCAGCACGGCGCGCAGCGTCTCGATCTGGCGCTCGGCCGTGGCCGGGTCGCCGGGGCCGTTGGAGAAGAACACCCCGGAGGGGCGGCGGGCGGCGATCTGCTCCCAGCCGGCGGTGGCGGGCACCACGTGCACGCGCACCCCCCGCTCGGCGAAGCGGTGCGGGGTCATGGACTTCAGGCCCAGGTCCACGGCCACGAGCTCGTGGCGGACCTCCCCCTCCCACCCGTGCTCGGCGGGCTCGACGACGTAGGGCTCGGGGACCGTGACGGTCTCGGCCAGGGCCCGGCCCTCCATCCGCTCGGCGGCGGTCACGGCCGCGACCAGCTCGGCGTCCGGGCGGCGGGCGGCGTCCCCGGAGAAGATCCCGCCGCGCATGGCCCCGCGGTCGCGCAGGTGGCGGGTGATCGCCCGGGTGTCGACGTCCTGGATGCCGACGACGCCCTGCGCGGCCAGCTGCTCGTCGAGGGTGCCCTCGGCGCGCCAGTTCGAGGGGCGGCGGGCGGGGTCGCGCACCACGTAGCCGGCGACCCAGATGCGGCGGGACTCGGCGTCGGCGGCGTTGACGCCGGTGTTGCCGATGTGCGGGGCGGTCTGCACGACCAGCTGGCCCGCGTAGGAGGGGTCGGTGATGGTCTCCTGGTAGCCGGTCATGCCGGTGGAGAACACGGCCTCGCCCAGGGCGGTGCCGAGCGCGCCGTAGGCCCGGCCGCGGAAGACGCGGCCGTCCTCCAGCACGAGCACGGCGGGTTCTGTGGTGGTGGAGCTCACGGTGTCCTCACGTTCGTTCGTGGTTCGGGTCGGGCAGGTGCGGGGGCGCTCAGGCCGGCAGGCCGGGGGCGAGGGCGTCGAGGGCGGCCAGCAGCCGGCGGCGGTCGGCGGCGCGGCGGGTGCGGAAGCCGGTGTCCACGGGGGTGCCGCCGAGGTCCCAGGTGAGCACGACGAGCCCGTCGCGCTCGACGAACTTCCCGGCCATCCCGGAGGCCGTGCCGGTCCCGAGCACGGCGGCGGCGGGCACGAACAGCGGCGCCTCGCCGTCGCGGGTGCAGAGCACGCCGTCGTCGTGGACGGCCACGGCGGCGCGGGCGCGCAGGCCCAGCCCGTGGGCGGCGACCCGCTCGAGCGGGGCGCCCTGCAGGGTGGTGCTCACGTACATGCCCTCCACGGCCAGCCGCGGGGTCCGCTCCGCGAGACCGGCCGGCGGGGCGGGCGGGGCGGGCAGGCCGGCCTGGCGGCGCAGCCGCCCGGCCCATCCCCTGCGGATCAGGACGAACAGGGCGGTGACGACGAGCAGCGTCAGCAGCACGGCGGTCGTTTCGGGACCCATGCGGGCAGCCTCCGGGCGGTGGTGAGGGGCGGACGGGGGGTCAGGCGGCGGGAACGGGGGTGTTGAGCCGGCCGTCCAGGACGGTGGGGTGGCCGCGGTAGAAGGTCGCCCGGACGGCGCCGGGCAGCTCCGTGCCGCGGTAGGGGCTGTTGCGGCCCTTGGAGGCGTGGCGGGCGGGGTCCACGGTCGTGCGGGCGGCGGGGTCCCACAGCACGAGGTGGGCGGGCTCGCCCTCGGCCAGCGGCCGGCCCTGGCCGGCGAGGCGGCCGATCCGGGCCGGGGTCTCGGAGGTGATGCGGGCGACCCCGCGCCAGTCGAGCAGGCCGGTGTCCACGAGGGTGTGCTGGACGACCGACAGGGCGGTCTCCAGTCCGGTCATGCCGTTGGCCGCGCAGGACCACTCGCACTCCTTGTCCTCGGCGGGGTGCGGGGCGTGGTCGGTGCCGATGACGTCGATGGTGCCGTCGGCGACGGCCTCGCGCAGGGCCCGGACGTCCTCGTCGGTGCGCAGCGGCGGGTTGACCTTGTAGACCGGGTCGAAGGTGCGCACGCGCTCGTCGGTGAGCAGCAGGTGGTGGGGGGTGGCCTCGGCGGTCACGTCGATGCCGCGCTGCTTGGCCCAGCGCACGATGTCCACCGAGCCCCTGGTGGAGAGGTGGCAGATGTGCACCCGGGAGCCGACGTGCTGGGCGAGCAGGACGTCGCGGGCGATGATCGCCTCCTCGGCCACGGCCGGCCAGCCGGTGAGCCCGAGCTCGGCGGAGACCGCGCCCTCGTTCATCTGGGCGCCCTCGGTCAGCCGCGGCTCCTGGGCGTGCTGGGCGACGACGCCGTCGAAGCCCTTGACGTACTCCAGCGCCCGGCGCATCAGCACCGGGTCGTGCACGCACATGCCGTCGTCGGAGAAGACCCGCACGCCGGCCCGGGAGTGGGCCATGGCGAGGATCTCGGCCAGCCGCTCGCCCCGCAGGCCCACGGTCACGGCCCCCACGGGGCGGACGTCGACCCACCCGGCGGCGCGGCCCAGCTCGTGGACCTGCTCCACGACGCCGGCGGTGTCGGCGACGGGGTCGGAGTTGGCCATGGCGAACACGGCGGTGTAGCCGCCCAGGGCCGCGGCCCGGGTGCCGGTCTCCACGGTCTCGGCGTCCTCGCGGCCGGGCTCGCGCAGGTGGGTGTGGATGTCCACGAGCCCGGGCATGGCGACCAGCCCGGCGGCGTCGACGACGACGGCGTCGCCGGCCTCGGCGGAGAGGTCGGGGCCGATGCGCTCGATGCGGCCCCCGGCCAGGAGGAGGTCGGCGGTCTGCTCGCCGAGCAGGGCGGCGCCCTGGATGAGGTACGAGGTCACGGGATGTCAGCGCTCCTGGGCGTGTGCGGGGTCGGTGGGGGTGTCGAGGTCGTCGCCGGAGAGCAGCAGGTAGAGCACCGACATGCGCACGGAGACGCCGTTGCGGACCTGGTCCAGGACGGTGGAGCGCGGGGAGTCCGCGGCGGCCGAGGAGATCTCCAGGCCCCGGTTCATCGGGCCCGGGTGCATGATCGCCGTGGGCGCCCCGGCGGCGTCGAGGGCCGCGAGGCGCTCCGGGGTCAGGCCCCACTCGCGGGCGTACTCCTGCGGGGTGGGGAAGAACGCGGCGTGCATCCGCTCCCGCTGCACCCGCAGCATCATCACGGCGTCGGGGGCCGGGTCCAGCGCCTGGTCCAGGGAGTAGACGACCTCGCACGGCCACTGACCCACGCCCACGGGCAGGAGGGTGGGCGGGGCCACGAAGGTCACGCGGGCGCCGAGGGTCGTCAGCAGCCACAGGTTCGAGCGGGCGACCCGGGAGTGCAGGACGTCGCCGACGACGGCCACGTGCAGGCCCTCGAGGTCGAGGCCGCGGGTGCTCTCCCGCCCCTCGGTGCGGGCCCGGTGCTGGCGCAGGGTCATGGCGTCGAGCAGCGCCTGGGTCGGGTGCTCGTGGGTGCCGTCCCCGGCGTTGACCACGGCGGCGTCGATCCAGCCGGACTCGGCCAGCTGCTGCGGGGAGCCGGAGGCGGAGTGGCGGATCACCACGGCGTCGGCGCTCATCGCGGCCAGCGTCTGCGCGGTGTCCTTCAGGGACTCGCCCTTGGAGACCGAGGAGCCCTTGGCCGAGAAGTTCAGCACGTCCGCCGAGAGCCGCTTGGCGGCCGTCTCGAAGGAGATGCGGGTGCGGGTGGAGTCCTCGAGGAAGAGGTTCACGACCGTGCGCCCGCGCAGGGCCGGCAGCTTCTTGACGGCGCGCTGGCCCACGGCGGCCATCTGGTCGGCGGTGTCCAGCACGGTGAGCGCGGCGTCGTAGGACAGGTCCTTGGTGGAGAGCAGGTGCCTCATGCGCCGGCCGCCTGGGCGGGGGCCTCGATGACCACGCAGTCGGCGTGCTCGGCCGGGCGGGGCTCGGGGTCGGTCTCCCTCAGGCGCACCCGCACCTTCTCCTGGGAGGAGGTGGGCAGGTTCTTGCCCACGTGGTCGGCGCGGATCGGCAGCTCCCGGTGCCCGCGGTCCACGAGCACGGCCAGGCGCACGACGCGGGGGCGGCCGAGGTCGACGAGGGCGTCGAGGGCCGCGCGCACGGTCCGGCCCGAGTACAGGACGTCGTCGACGAGCACGACGGTGCGCCCGTCGAGGCCGGCCACGGGGATGCGCGTGGGCTGCGGGGTGCGGGCGGGGTTGCGGCGCAGGTCGTCGCGGAACATGGTGACGTCGAGCTGGCCGAGGCCGGTGGCCGGGTCGAAGCCCGGGTCGGTGGCGGCGATGCGCTCGGCGATCCGGCGGGCCAGCGGGTAGCCGCGGCGCGGGATGCCGAGCAGGACGAGGTCCTCGCTGCCCTTGTTCGCCTCGAGGATCTCGTGGGCGATGCGCGTGAGCGCACGGTCGATGTCGGCCGCCGAGAGGATGACGCGCGTGCTCACGGGCCCCGCGGGGGTGCCCGGCACGGAGGTGTCGCCGGTCAAGGGTGCCGCCTCCTTCCCCGCCTCACAGGACGGACTTAAAGGTTGCTTGCTCGGCTCAAGGTAGCACAGCGGCCCCGCCGCGCCCGGCGGGCCGTGACCTGGGTCTCCTCCCCCGGCCCGGTCCCGGCCGTCCCGGGCGGGCGGGACGGCCGGGGCCCCGGGGACCGCGCGGTCCCCGGGGCCCCGGCGCGGTGCGCGGCTCAGCCGAGCAGGGTGGGCTTCATCTGCTGCAGCCGGCCGAGCAGGCCGTTGACGAAGCGCGGGGACTCGTCCCCGCACAGTTCCCGGGCCAGGGACACGGCCTCGGCCACGGCCACCCCGTCCGGGACCTCCTCGTTGTAGAGCAGCTCCCACGCGCCCACGCGCAGCACGTTGCGGTCCACGGCGGGCATCCGCTCGAGGGTCCAGCCCTGCGAGTACGTCTCGAGGTACTCGTCGATCTCGCCCCGGCGCATCAGCACCCCGTGCACCAGCTGCTCGGCGTAGGGCGAGACCAGCGCGTCGCTGTGCAGGCGGCGGCGCTCCATGACCTCGCGCGCGTCCTGGCCGCGCTGCTCGGCCTCGAACAGGATCTCGACGGCGCGCCGGCGCGCCTTCCCCCGGGCGCTCACTCGTTGACGCGGCCGAGGTAGTCGCCCGTGCGGGTGTCGACCTTGACCTTCGTGCCCTGCTCGAGGAAGAGCGGGACCTGGATCTGGTAGCCGGTCTCCACGGTGGCCGGCTTGGTGCCGCCCGTGGAGCGGTCCCCCTGCAGGCCGGGCTCGGTGTAGGTGATCTCCAGCACCACGGACGGCGGCAGCTCGACGTACAGCGGGGAGCCCTCGTGCAGGGCGACCGTCACGTTCTGGTTCTCGAGCATGAAGTGGGCGGCGTCGCCGACGACCTCGCCGGGGACGGTGATCTGGTCGTAGGTCTTGTTGTCCATGAAGACGTAGTCGGCGCCGTCCTGGTACAGGTACTGGTACTCGCTGCGGTCCACGGTGGCGGTCTCGACCTTGGCACCGGCGTTGAAGGTCTTGTCGACCACCTTGCCGGAGGTGATGTTGCGCATCTTGGTGCGCACGAAGGCGCCGCCCTTGCCCGGCTTGACGTGCTGGAACTCGATGATGTTCCACAGCTGGCCCTCGAGCTTGAGCACGGTGCCGTTCTTGATGTCGTTGGTGGTAGCCACAGGTTCTCTCTCTGTCGGTTGCGGGGGTCGTCGGGGCGCGAGGTCGTCGTCGCCGCGCGGAGCGGCGGGCGCGGCCGGGTCGTGCGGGCCCCGCCCTCCCGGACCGCGGACCATTCTAGCGGGGCGCGCCCTCGGCGATCTCCTGGTAGGTCGCGAAGAGGATCGCCGGGTCGGGGACCTCCAGGATCCGGGGGCGGGCCACGGCGTCGAGGACCACGAAGCGCAGGAGGTTCCCGCGGGTCTTCTTGTCCCGCTTCATCACCTCGAGCAGCCGGGGCCACTGGTCCCAGCGGTAGGTCGTGGGCAGCCCCAGGGAGCCCAGGACGGTGCGGTGGCGCTCGACGACGTCGTCGGCGAGGGTGCCGGCGGTGCGGGCGAGCTCGGCGGCGAAGACCATCCCGACGGACACGGCCGCGCCGTGGCGCCACTGGTAGCGCTCGTTGTGCTCGATGGCGTGCCCGAGGGTGTGGCCGTAGTTGAGCATTTCGCGGCGGCCGGACTCGCGCAGGTCGGCGGAGACGATCTCGGCCTTGACCCGCACGCCGCGCTCCACGAGCTCGCGCACGAGCCCGGACTGCGAGTCGCGCACGGCCTGCGGGTCCCCCTCGATCAGCTCGAGGATCCGCTCGTCGGCGATGAAGCCGCACTTGACGACCTCGGCCATGCCGGTGAGCAGCTCGTGCTCGGGCAGGGTCCGCAGGGTGTCGAGGTCGCACAGCACGCCGGCGGGCGGGTGGAAGGACCCCACGAGGTTCTTGCCCTCGGCGGTGTTGATCCCGGTCTTCCCGCCCACGGCGGCGTCGACCATCCCGAGCAGGGTCGTGGGCACGTGCACCACGCGCACGCCCCGCAGCCAGGTGGCGGCCACGAAGCCCGCGACGTCGGAGACCGCGCCCCCGCCCACGGAGACCACGGCGTCGGAGCGGGTGAAGTCGTTCTGCCCCAGCACCTGCCAGCAGAACGCGGCGACCTGGACGTGCTTGCCCTCCTCGGCGTCGGGGATCTCCGCGGTGAAGGCCTGGTAGCCGCGTCCGCGCAGCTCCTCCATCACCACGTCGCCCGTGCTGCGCAGGGCCCGCGGGTGGACCACTAGCACCCGCTGGACGCGCTCGCCCAGCAGCCGGGGCAGCTGCCCGAGCAGGCCGTGGCCGACCAGCACCTCGTAGTCCTCGCCGGGGCGCTCGCCCGTGACGGGGATGGTCGTGACCGTGCCGGTGGGCTCGCTCATGAGGGGACCTCCTGGGTCGTGTCGGGGGTGGTGCGCAGACGGGTGATCCGCTCGTGCAGCTCGGCGGCGATCTCGGCGACGGGGCGGTCGCCGGTGCCGTCGAGGACGATGTCGGCGAGCTCCTCGTAGCAGCCGCGGCGGGCCTCGTAGAGCTCCCGCCACCGCTGCTCGGGGTCCGGGCGCAGCATGGGGCGGCTGCGGCTGCCGCGGATGCGCGGCAGCACGGTGGCGGCGTCGACCTCGAGGTAGGCCACGAGCTCGTGGCGCAGCGCCTCGCGCACGGACGGGGTCATGGGCGCGCCGCCGCCCACGGAGAAGATCGCATCGGCGTGGTCGGGGTCGCGCAGCACCTCGGCGATGGTGTCGGCCTCGAGGTCGCGGAAGTACTTCTCGCCGTGCCGGGCGAAGATCTCGGCGATCACGCCGTGGCGCGAGACGATCAGCTGGTCGGCGTCGACGAAGTCGTAGCCGTAGAACTTGGCCATGTGCAGGGCGAGGAAGGACTTCCCGGCGGCCATGGGGCCGATGAGCACCACGGGTCGCTGCGGGACGGCGCCCGTGCCGGCGGGGGCGGGGAACTGCGCGTTCACGGCCGCTCCCCCGGCTGCTCCGCGGGGGCCACGAGGGGGTCGCCCATGTGGTCGCCCGCCGCGGGCACGTCCTCGCCGGCGTCCTCGGCGAGCTCCCCGGAGGAGGCCAGCAGGGCGGGCACGGCCGCGAGGTAGGCGTCCTTGTTGCGCACGATCTCGGCCAGGGAGTCCCCGCCGAACTTCTCGGTGACCGCCTCGGCGAGCACGAGCGCGACCATGGCCTCGGCCACGACGCCGGCCGCGGGCACGGCGCACACGTCGGAGCGCTGGTGGTGGGCGCGGGCGGGCTCACCGGTGGCGACGTCGACGGTGCGCAGCGCCTTCGGGACGGTGGCGATGGGCTTCATGGCCGCGCGCACGCGCAGGACGTCGCCGATCGACATCCCGCCCTCGATCCCCCCGGCGCGGTTGCTCGTGCGGTGGACCGCCCCGTCGGTCCCGCGCACGATCTCGTCGTGGGCGGCGGAGCCGGGGCGGGCGGCGGTGCGGAACCCGTCGCCGACCTCGACGCCCTTGATCGCCTGGATCCCCATGAGGGCGGCGGCCAGGCGGGAGTCCAGCCGGCGGTCCCAGTGCACGTAGGAGCCCAGCCCCGGGGGCAGGCCGTAGGCGAGGACTTCGACGACGCCGCCGAGGGTCTCCCCCGCCTTGTGGGCCTCGTCGACGGCGGCGACCATCGCCTCGGAGGTCGCCGGGTCGGCGCAGCGCAGCGGGTCGGCGTCGAGCGCGGCGACCTCGCCGGGCAGCGGCAGGCGGGCGTCCTCGGGCACGGCGACGCCGCCCACGGCCGTGGTGTGCGAGACCAGGTGCACGCCCAGGGCCTCGAGCAGCTTCGCGGCCACGGTGCCCAGGGCCACGCGCGTGGCGGTCTCGCGGGCGCTGGCGCGCTCGAGCACCGGGCGGGACTCGGCGAAGCCGTACTTCTGCATCCCGGTCAGGTCGGCGTGGCCGGGGCGGGGCCGGGTCAGGGGGGCGTTGCGGGCGCGGCCCTCGAGCACGGCGGGCTCGACCGGGTCGGCGGACATCACCTCGCGCCACTTCGGCCACTCGGTGTTGGCGATCTCGATCGCGACCGGCCCGCCCTGCGTCACGCCGTGGCGCACGCCGCCGAGCAGGCGCACCTCGTCCTGCTCGAACTTCATCCGGGCCCCGCGGCCGTAGCCGAGGCGGCGGCGGGCCAGCGCGTCGCGCACGTCCTGGCTCGTGAGGCCCACCCCCGCCGGGACGCCCTCGATGATGCCGACGAGCGCCTCGCCGTGGGACTCGCCGGCCGTGAGCCAACGCAACATAACAACTCTTTCCGTTCGGGGTCTTCGGCGGGCGGCCCGGCGGGCCCCTCCTGCCGTCAGGTGCGGTTCCGGGGCACGGCCGGGGCGACGCGGATGGGCCGTCCCACCGCCGTGCACATCGCAGCGATCACGTCCTGCTCGCGGGGCAGGGGCTCGCCGAGGCTGCGGCCGGTGAACAGGCGGACCTGGTCGACCGCCTGGAAGATCAGCATATCGAGTCCGGGCGCGACCGCTCCCCCGGCCGCCGACCAGGCCCGGGCGATCGCCGAGGGCCACGGGTCGTAGGCCGCGTCGAGCAGCACCCCGGTCGTCGTGGGCGCGGCCCGCCCGAGGGCGGCGGCCAGCTCGTCGGCCCCGTGCGGGGGCAGGGTGCACACGACGACGTCGTAGCCGGCGAGGGCCGTCGCCGCCTCCTCCCACGGGCGCAGCCGCACGGGCAGCCCGAGCGCGCGCCCGGCCGCGGCGGTGCCCCCGGCGCGGGCGGAGGAGCGGACGAAGACGTCGGCGGACCGGGCCCCGAGCTCCCTGGCGGCGGCCACGGCGGCCGTGGCGGTGCCGCCGCCGCCGAGGACGGCGACGGCGGGCACGGCCGGGACGTGCCCGGCGGCGCGCACGGCCCCGACGATCCCGGCGACGTCCGTGTTGTGCCCCAGGACCGTCCCGTCGGGGCGCAGGACGAGGGTGTTGACCACCCCGACGGCGGCGGCCAGCTCCGTCAGCTCGTCGGCGCAGGCGGCCGCGGCCGCCTTCAGGGGCATCGTCACCGACAGCCCGCGCCAGGCGGGGTCGCCGCGGCGGGCGGCGACCCAGCCGGGCAGCTCCTCCTCGGCCAGCTCCTGCCGGTCGTAGGCGATCTCCTCGCCGAGCACCGCGTAGGCGGCCCGGTGCAGGTCGGGCGAGCGGGAGTGGCCGACCGGCCGGCCGACCACGGCCGCGCGGCCGGGGCTCAGGCGCACCGGCCCTCGTTCTCGCTGCACCACTGGTTGTACTCCTCGACGTTGCGCAGGTGCTCCGCGTAGGTGTCGGCGAACTTCGTCTCCCCCGTGTCGAGGTCGACGGTGACCCAGAAGTAGTAGTCCGTCTCGACGGGGTCGGCGGCGGCCTTGATGGCGGCGTCGCCCGGGGAGCCGATGGGGCCCACGGGCAGGCCCGGGTTGGCGAAGGTGTTGTACTCGTTGTCCGCGTCCCGGCGCTCCTCCTCGGAGAAGTCGTAGCCCTTCCGGCCCAGGCCGTAGGTGACGGAGGCGTCGGACTGGATGAACCCGGAGGTCTCGCCCTCGGGGTTCTCCAGGCGGTTCTCGATGGCCCCGGCGACGACGTCGTAGTGCTCCGGCTGGACCTCGAACTCGATGATCGAGCCGATGGTGAGCACCTCGAAGATCCGCTCCTCCTCGGTGATGCCGTTGGCGTCGAGGGTCTCGCGGGTGCGGTCGACCATCGTCCGCAGGGCCTCCTCGGCGGTGACGTCCAGCGGGAAGCGGTACTCCCCCGGGTGCAGCCAGCCCTCGAGGGTCGGGAAGCGCTCGGGGATCCCGAAGGTCTCGGTGTCCTCGGCGTAGGCCTCGAACTCCTCGACGGGGATGCCGGTGGACTCGCTGAGGATGGGGAAGACGTCGCTCATGCGCAGGGTCTGGGCCACGGCGGCGTAGTGGACGGCCTCGCCCTCCTCCATCAGGGCGGTGACGACGGCCTCGGAGCTCATCTCGGTGCGCAGCTCGTACTCGCCGGGCTGGATGAACTCCTGGGCGTGGTCCTCGGAGTAGGTCTCCACGAAGGTCTGGGCGTCGGCGACGATGCCCTGCTGCTCGAGGGAGGCGGCGATCTGCCCGGTGGTGGCGCCCTCGGGGACGGAGAAGGTCACGGGGTCCTTGCCGTCGCCGCGGTAGTCGCGGACCTCGAACCAGCCGAAGGTCGAGGCGAGCACGGAGACGGTGATCAGGGCCGCCAGCGAGAACAGGGCGATCGCGGTGGTCAGCGACACCCGGCCGCGCCGCTGCCGGCGGCGGACCTGCTCGGGGGTCAGCTCCTCGTGCTCGAAGGCCCCGCGCAGCCCGGAGGGCGCCGCGTCGTGCCCGGCGGGGGCGTCCAGCAGGCTGCCCAGCCGGGCGGACCCGCCGTCGGCGGCCTCCCGGGGCGCCTCGGGGCGGCGGGGGGACGCCTGGTCGTACGGGTCGTCGCTCACGAATGCTCTCCGTCCGGATCGGTGGTCGTCAACGGGGCCCCCGGGTCCGGGGAGGGCGCCGCGGCGGCGCCGGGCGGCCGGTGCCCGCGCGGCCCCGGGGCGGGGGCGGCGGGGCCCTCCCCATTATGGGGGACACCCCCGGGCCCGGTCCCGGAGGCGGACCCGGCCGCGGGCGTGCCGGGCTCCGTGCCGGTGGCCCGGGCCCGGTCGAGGGCGCTCTGGAGGATGGTCGCGGCCGCGACCTGGTCGACCTTGTCCATGTGCTCGCGCCGGGAGACCCCGGCCTCCAGCAGCGCCCGGTGGGCGTCGACGGTGGTCAGCCGCTCGTCGACCAGGCGCACGGGCACGGGGCGGCCCTTGGCCTGCAGCCGCCGCACGAGCGCGGCCGCCCAGTCGCGGGCCATCGCGGTGGAGGCGTTCTCGCCGCCGTCGAGGCTGCGGGGCAGCCCGACGTAGACGGCCACCGCACCGTGCTCCTGGACGAGCCCGGCGAGCAGCTTCACGTCGAAGCCCTTCCGCAGGTCCCGCTGCAGGGTCGTCAGCGGGGTCGCGAGGATCCCGTCGGGGTCGGACAGGGCGACCCCGACGCGGACGGCGCCGACGTCGACGCCCATCCGCCGTCCGCGCACCGGGGCGCCGTTCACGCGGGGGCGCCGCCCGTCGCGCGGGCGACCTCGGCGAGGACGGCCTCGAGGGCGGGCCCGGTCTGCGCCGGGTCCTGGCCGCCGCCCTGGGCGACGTCGTCCTTCCCGCCGCCGCCGCCGCCGAGGACCTTCGCGGCGGTGCGCACGAGCTGCCCGGCCTTCACGCCGGCCGCGCGGGCGGTCTCGGTCGTGGCCACCAGCACGAGCGGGCGGCCCTTGGCCGTGCCGGTGACGGCGACGACGAACGGCTCGGCGGTCATCCGGCCGCGCAGGTCCAGGGCGAGGGCGCGCAGGTCGTCGGGCCCGGAGACCTCGCCCAGGTCGTGGGCGAGGGCCTTGACGGGCCCGACCTGCCGGACGCCGTCGAGCAGGGACCCGGCCCGGGCCTGGAGCTTCTCCCGGCGCAGGACGGCCAGCTCCTTCTCGGCGGCCTTGAGCTTCTCGAGGGTGCCGGCCAGGCGCTCCGGCAGCTCGGCGGAGGACTGGACCTTGAGCATGTCGGTGAGCTGGTTGACGAGGGTGCGCTCGGCGGCGAGGTGGCGGAAGGAGTCCAGGCCCACGAGGGCCTCGACGCGCCGGTTGCCCGAGCCCACGGACTGCTCGGTGAGCAGGGTCAGGGAGCCGATCTGGGCGGTGCCGGCCACGTGGGTGCCGCCGCACAACTCCCGGGACCAGGCGCCGTTCATCTCCACGACGCGCACGCGGTCGCCGTACTTCTCCCCGAACAGGCTCGTGGCGCCCATGGCCTTGGCCTCGGCCAGCGGCATCTCCTGGGTCAGGACCGCGTGGTTGGCGTGGATCGCCGCGTTCGAGGCCTCCTCGATCTCGCGCCGCTGCTCCTCGCTCAGCCCGGCGCCCCAGGCGAAGTCGAAGCGCAGGTAGCCCTCCTTGTTGAAGGACCCGCGCTGGACGGCCTCGGGGCCGAGGATCTCGTGCAGGGCGGCGTGGACGACGTGCGTGCCGGAGTGGGCCATCTCCCCGGCGCGGCGGCGGCCGGTGTCGACCTGGGCGAGGACCTCGGTGCCGGCCACGGCCTCGCCCTCGCGGACCACGGCGTGGTGGACGGACAGGCCCTTGACGGGCTGCTGCACGTCGGTGACCTCGAGCACGAACCCGTCGCCGCGGATCGTGCCGGTGTCGGCGGCCTGGCCGCCGGCCTCGGCGTAGAAGGGGGTCTCGTCGAGGACGACCTCGACGCGCTCCCCGGCGGAGGCCGCCGGGACGCTCGTGCCGTCGCGCAGCAGCGCCCGCAGGACGGTGCCGGTGCGCAGCTCGTCGTAGCCGGTGAACACGGAGCCGCGCTCCTCGAGCAGGCGGCGGAACACGGAGAGGTCGGCGTGGGCGCCCTTCTTGGCGCGGGCGTCCTCCTGGGCGCGGCGGCGCTGCTCGTCCATGAGCCCGCGGAAGGCCGGCTCGTCGACGGCCACGCCGGCCTCGGCGGCCATCTCGAGGGTCAGGTCGATGGGGAAGCCGTAGGTGTCGTGCAGGGCGAACGCCTCCGCCCCGGAGACGGCGCCCCCGGTCCGGCGTGCGGCGGTGACGGCCTCCTCGAGTCGGGTGGTGCCGGACTCGACGGTCTTCAGGAACGCCCGCTCCTCGGCGTAGGCGATCCGGGAGATCCGCTCGAAGTCCTCGGCGACGTAGGGGTAGACGCCCTTCATGGCGTCGCGGGAGGCGGGCAGCAGCACGGGCAGGCACGGCTCGGTGACGCCCAGCAGGCGCATCGCGCGCACGGCCCGGCGCAGCAGCCGGCGCAGGATGTAGCCGCGGCCCTCGTTGGAGGGGCTCACGCCGTCGGCGATGAGCATCAGGGAGGAGCGGACGTGGTCGGCGACCACGCGCATGCGCACGTCGTCCTCGTAGCCCTCCTCGCCGGCGCGCTCGGTGCCGCGGTAGGTGCGCCCGGACAGCTCGGCGGCCCGGTCGAGCACGGGGCGGACCTGGTCGGTCTCGTAGAAGTTCTCGACGCCCTGCAGCAGCATCGCCAGGCGCTCGACGCCGAGGCCGGTGTCGATGTTCTGCTCCGGCAGGTCCCCGAGGATCTCGTAGTCCTTGCCGGTGCCCTCCCCGCGCTGGTACTGCATGAACACGAGGTTCCAGATCTCGATGTACCGGTCGTCGTCGACGGCCGGCCCGCCCTCCTTGCCGTAGCGGGGGCCGCGGTCGTAGAAGATCTCGGAGTCGGGACCGGCGGGACCGGGCTGGCCGGTGTCCCAGTAGTTCTCGTCGCGGCCCATGCGCTGGATCCGCTCCGCGGGCACGCCGACGGTGTCGCGCCACAGGGCGTAGGACTCCTCGTCGCCCTCGTAGACGGTCACCCACAGCCGGTCGGGGTCGAGGCCGAAGCCGCCCCGGTCCTGGGGGGTGGTCAGCAGCTCCCAGGCCATGGGGATGGCCTTCTCCTTGAAGTAGTCGCCGAAGGAGAAGTTGCCGGCCATCTGGAAGAACGTGCCGTGGCGGGCGGTCTTGCCGACCTCGTCGATGTCGAGGGTGCGGATGCACTTCTGGATCGAGGTGGCCCGGCGGTAGGGCGGGGTCTCCTGGCCGAGGAAGTACGGGATGAAGGGCACCATGCCGGCGATGGTGAACATCGAGCCGGGCTGGGTGGAGATCAGCGAGGCGGAGGGCACCACGGTGTGGCCCTGGCCCTCGAAGTAGTCGAGCCAGCGCTTCGTGATTTCGTGAGAGAGCATTACCGGTGCTTTCCTTGGCGGTCGGTCGAGGGGTCGGTGGGGGCGCCGCGGTCGGGGGCGCCGAGCGCGCCGGCGGCCCCGAGCGGTCCGGGGCCGGCGCCGGGCAGCGACGACGGGCGGCTGCCGGGCGCCGGCGCGCCGAGGGAGGCGCGCAGCTCGGCCTCGCGCTCGGCCATGCCGGTGCGGACCTCGGCGGCGAAGCGGTAGAGGCGGGAGCGCCAGTCGCCGGCGCGCGCCGGGCGGGGCGCCGGGGCGCCGGGGCGCACGGCGAGGTCCTGGCCGGGGGTGCGGGCGAGGCGGGTGGCGGCGGCGCCGAGCAGGCCGCCGGCGGCGACGAGGGCGAGCTTGCCCCACAGGCTCACGGGGTCCCCTCCCCCGTCGGGCCGGACGCGGAGCCGTAGGGATCGGCGCGGTGCTCGGCCTCGCCGGCGAAGGCGCGGCGCACGCCGTGGGAGAAGGCCGCGACCTTGATCAGCGGCTGGCCCACGGTCGAGGCGACCAGGGAGGACAGCGCGGAGACGTTCGCGGAGGCGTCGGAGACGTTGGTCGTGATGCCGTCGACCTTCTCCAGCTGGGAGTTGGTGGTCGACACGGTCCGGGTGACCTCGTCGATCAGCGGGACGGTCTCGTTGTTGAGGGCGCGGATGGTCAGGCGCAGCTCGTCGAAGACCTTCCCGAGCTTGAGGATCGGCACGGCGAGCAGGGCGACGAGGACGGCGAAGACCCCGGCCGCGAGCAGTCCTGCGATTTCTCCACCGGTCATGGGGCGGGGCGCTCCTTGCTGGTCGGGGGCGGTGCGGTCCGCCGCGGACCCCGGGAGGGGGGCGGACCCGGGGATCCACTCTACCGAAGGCAGGAGCCCGCGGCGCGGGCGCCGCGGGCTCCTGCCCCGGTGGGGCCCCGTTCCCGGCGGACCGGGAGCGGGGGCCCGGACGGCCTCAGGCCATGCGGGCGTAGTACTCCACCACGAGCTGCTCCTCGCAGGTCACGGGGACCTCGGCGCGCTGGGGCTTGCGCACCAGCTTCGCCTGCAGCTTCTCGATCTGCACGTCCAGGTAGGCCGGGGTGTCCGGCAGCACGGCCTGGTGGGCGCCGGCGGCGGCGACCTGGAAGGGCACCATCTTCTCCGACTTGGGGTGCACGTGGATCAGCTGGCCCTCCTTCACGCGGAACGAGGGGCGGTCCACCCGCTGGCCGTCCACCAGGATGTGGCGGTGCACGACCATCTGGCGGGCCTGGGCCATGGTCCGGGCGAAGCCGGAGCGCAGGACCAGGGCGTCGAGGCGGGACTCCAGCAGGGCGACCAGGTTCTCACCGGTCTGGCCCTCCAGGCGCTTGGCCTCGACGTAGGCGATGTGCATCTGCTTCTCGCGGATGTTGTACTGCGCGCGCAGGCGCTGCTTCTCGCGCAGGCGCACGGCGTAGTCCGAGTCGGCCTTGCGGCGGGCACGGCCGTGCTCACCGGGGCCGTAGGGACGGCGCTCGAAGTACTTCTCGGCCTTGGGGGTCAGCGCGATGCCGAGGGCGCGGGACTTGCGCACCTGGCGGCGCGCACGCGTGTTGTTGGCCACGTCTACCTTTCACTGCTGCGGTGCCCGCCCGGGTCGCGGGTCGGGCGTGTTCTGGTCGGTCCGGCCTCCGTGGACGGGATCGGTCCCGCCGGAGAGGTGAGGATCAGCCGCAATCCTCCGGTCCTACAAGCGCCGTGGCCGCGCGCCGGGCACCGCTGGTTGGGACGGTGCCGGGGGCGTGCGGGGGCACGGGCCTTGCCGGCCGACGACCCAGTATAGCGTGCCCGCGACCGCGCCGTCGGCCCCGGGGTGCCGGCGGCGCGCACGACCGCGCCGGCGGCCCGTGGCGGGGCCGCCGGCGCGGTCGCGGGGCGGTGTCCTCAGTCGACGTCCTCGTCGACCCAGCCGAAGGACTTGGTGACGGCCTTCTGCCAGTTGCGGAACAGCCGTCCCCGCTCCTGCTCGTCGCCCGCGGGCTCCCACCGCTTGTCCTCGGCCCAGTTGCGGGCGACCTCGTCGGTGTCGTACCAGAAGCCCACGGCGATGCCGGCGGCGTAGGCGGCGCCGAGGGCGGTGGTCTCCGTGACCTCGGGGCGGATGACGGGCACCCCGAGCTGGTCGGCCTGGAACTGCATCAGCAGCTCGTTGGCGGTCATCCCGCCGTCGACCTTCAGCTCGGTGATGTCCACCCCGGCGTCGGCGTTCATCGCCTCGACCACCTCGCGGGACTGGTAGGCGGTGGCCTCGAGGGCGGCCCGGGCGATGTGCGCCTTGGTGACGTAGCGGGTCAGGCCCACGAGGGCGCCGCGGGCGTCGGAGCGCCAGTGCGGGGCGAACAGCCCGGAGAAGGCCGGCACGAAGTAGGCCCCGCCGTTGTCGTCCACGGACGCGGCGAGGGGCTCCACCTCGGGCGCGGAGGAGATGATGCCGAGGTTGTCGCGCAGCCACTGCACGAGCGATCCGGTCACCGCGATGGATCCCTCCAGGGCGTAGACGGCCGGCTGCTCGCCGAGCTTGTAGCACACCGTGCTCAGCAGCCCGTTCTGCGAGTGGACCACCTCGGTGCCCACGTTCATGAGCACGAAGCTGCCGGTGCCGTAGGTGTTCTTGCCCATGCCCTTCTCGAAGCAGGCCTGGCCGAACATCGCCGCCTGCTGGTCGCCGAGGATCCCGGCGATCGGGACCTCCGGCAGGAACCCGCGGGTGCGGCCCTTGCCGTAGACCTCCGAGGAGGAGCGGATCTCGGGGAGCATGGAGACGGGGATGCCCATGTCGGCGCAGATCTCCTCGTTCCAGTCGAGGCTCTCGAGGTTCATCAGCATCGTGCGGGAGGCGTTGGTGACGTCGGTGACGTGGACGCCGCCGTCGGTGCCCCCGGTCATGTTCCACAACAGCCAGGAGTCCGTGGTGCCCATCAGCAGGTCCCCGCGCTCGGCGCGCTCCCGGGCGCCGTCGACGTTGTCGAGGATCCACTTGACCTTCGGGCCCGAGAAGTAGCTGGCCAGCGGCAGGCCCACCCGGTCCTTGTACCGGTCGGGGCCGGCGTCCCCGGCGAGCTCCTCGACGATCTTCTGGGTGCGGGTGTCCTGCCACACGATGGCGTTGTACACCGGCTCGCCGGTGGTGCGGTCCCACACGACGGTGGTCTCGCGCTGGTTGGTGATGCCCACGGCGGCGATGTCGCGGGCGTTGATCTCCGCCGAGGCCTCGGCGTCGGCCACGACCTTGCGCACGTTGCGCCAGATCTCGAGCGGGTCGTGCTCGACCCAGCCGGCGCGGGGGAAGATCTGCTGGTGCTCCAGCTGCCCGACGCTGACGATGCGGCCCTGCTTGTCGAAGATGATGGCGCGGGAGCTGGTGGTGCCCTGGTCGATGGCCATCACGTACTGCGGGTCGGTGCTCATGGGGTCTCCTCGTGTCGCGGTGGTGTGCGGTCGGCGCCGGGTCAGGCCGGCGGGTTGGCGTAGAGCTGGTAGAAGCCGCCGGCGAGCAGGGCGCCGAGGATCGGGCCCAGCACCGGCACCCAGGCGTAGCCCCAGTCGCTGGCGCCCTTGCCGCGGATGGGCAGCAGGGCGTGGGCGATGCGGGGGCCGAGGTCGCGGGCGGGGTTGATGGCGTAGCCGGTGGGCCCGCCGAGGCTGGCGCCGATGCCGACCACGAGCAGCGCCACGGCCAGCGGCCCGAGCTCGGAGGGGGTGTTGCCGAAGAGCAGGATCACGGCGACGAGCACGAACGTGCCGATGATCTCGGTGACGAGGTTCCAGCCGTAGGAGCGCACCGCGGGCCCGGTGGAGAACACGGCGAGCTTGGTCTCCCCGAGGACCTCCTCCTCGATGTCCTCGTCGAAGTGCTTCTTGTAGGCCAGGAACGCCAGGACGGCGCCGAGGACGCCGCCGAGCAGCTCGCCGGCGAAGTAGACGAGGGTGCTCACGGGGGTGATGGCCACGCCGGGGGCGTACTCCTGGGCGCCGCTGGCCCACAGGCCCACGGTCACCGCCGGGTTGATGTGGGCCCCGGACTGGTAGGCGACGTACACGCCGGCGAACACGGCCAGGCCCCAGCCGAAGTTGATCATCAGGAACCCGCCGCCGAGGCCCTTGGTGCGGGGCAGCACGGCGTTGGCGACGACGCCGCAGCCGAGCAGCAGCAGCATCGCGGTGCCGGCGACCTCGGACCAGAAGACGGTGGAGAGCGGGATGTCGGCGGGTGGCACCACGGTGGGTGCCAGGACGGTGGACAAGGTCAGCAGCACTGCGGACTCCTCGGTCGGTGCGGACGGGGCGCGGTGTCCCCTCGGTCGGTGGCGGGGCGGTGGGTCCCGTCCCGCCGGGGAAGCATCAGCCGGCGTCCCGCCGGACGAGCTCGAGCACGTCCGGGGCGGCGGCCCGGGCAGCGGCGGCCGCGGCGTCGTCGGGGGCGGCGGCGGCCGCGTCCTCCGCCGCGCAGCGCAGCCGGTAGGCCTCGACCTCGGCGGCGCGCCGGTCCGCGTCCCAGCCCAGGGCCCCGGCGGCGAGCTCGGCGATCTCCTCGAGGGCGTCCAGGCCGTGCCGCGGCCGCTCCCAGGTGAGGCGGGTGCGGGTGTCGAAGACGTCCTCGAGGTGCAGGGCGCCCTCGTGGGTGCAGGCGTGGACGATCTCGGCGCGCAGGTAGGGGGCCGCGCCGCCGAGCGGGCGGCCGAGGTCGGGGCGCTGCTCGACGAGCTCGAGGATCTCCTCGACGGCCGAGCCGTAGCGGCGCAGCAGGTGCAGCACCTGCTCCTCGTCCCAGCCGTGGGCGCTCCCGAGGGTGCCGGCGCGGCGGCGCAGGGCGAGGTAGCCGTCGGCGCCGAGCAGGGCGGTGCGGTCGGTGACCGACGGCAGCTCCTTCGCCCGCTCGGCCCCGAGGGCGAGGTCGACGGCGTCCTCGGCCATCACCCGGTAGGTGGTCAGCTTGCCGCCGGCGATGGTGATCAGCCCCGGGACGACCTCGGTGACGGTGTGCTCCCGGGAGATCTTCGTGGACTGGGCCGGCTCGCCCCCGCCCTTGGTCCCCGGCTGCAGCAGCGGGCGCAGCCCGGCGTAGACGCCGATGACGTCCCCGCGCCCCAGGGGCTCGTCGAGGACCACGTTGGCGTGCTCGAGCACGTAGTCGATGTCCGCGGAGGTGGCCACCGGGTTCTCGAGCTCCTGCTCGTAGGGGGTGTCGGTCGTGCCGATGAGCCAGTACCGCTCCCACGGGATGATGAACAGCACGGACTTCTCGGTCTGCAGGATCAGCCCGGTGTCGCTGCGGATCCGCTCGCGCGGCACCACGATGTGGATGCCCTTGGAGGCGAGCACCTTCAGCCCGCCCTCGGCCCGGGCGCGGTCCTGGATCCGCTCGGTCCACACCCCGGTCGCCGCGATCACGGTGCGGGCGCGCACGGTGCGCTCCTGGCCGGTCTCGAGGTCGCGCACGACCGCGCCGGTGACCCGCCCCCCGGCGTCGCGCGGGAAGTCCACGGCCCGGGCCCGGCTGGCCGCGAGCGCGCCGTGGCGCACGGCGGTGCGCACGATGGTGAGCACGAGGCGGGCGTCGTCGACGCGGGCGTCCCAGTACTGGACGGCGCCGACCATGGAGCCGGGTTTGACGTCGGGGAAGACGCGGGCGACGCCGGCGGCGGTGAGGTGGCGCTGGTAGGGCAGGGTGGCGACCTTGGCGCCGAGGTGGGCGAGGGCGTCGTAGAGGCCGATGCCGGCGGCGACGTAGGGCCGCTCCCACCAGCGGTGGGTCAGGGGGTAGAGGAAGGGGACGGGCTTGACCAGGTGCGGGGCGAGGAAGTCCAGGAGCAGCTCGCGCTCGCGCAGGGCCTCGGCGACGAGCTTGAAGTCGAGCTGCTGGAGGTAGCGCAGGCCGCCGTGGACGAGCTTGGAGGACCACTGGGAGGTGCCGCCGGCCCAGTCCTGGGCCTCGACGATGCCGGTGCGCAGGCCGCGGGTGGCGGCGTCGAGGGCGATGCCGGCGCCGGTGATGCCGCCGCCGACGACGAGGACGTCGAGCTCGGGTCCTCCGCTCATCGCGTCGAGCGCGCGGGCGCGGTCGGTGGCGGAGAGGGTGGGGTGGGCCATGGGAGGGTGCTCCTGGGTCTCGGCCGGGCGGGCCCGGACTGTGCGGTTGCTCACACTCTGACCGTCGGCGCACCTATGCTCAATCAGGATGAACGAACGTGCAGGAAAGGAGGGGCGCCGTGCACGATGCTGCCGATCTGCACCACGCCGCGGAGCTGTACTACGTGCAGGGGATGACGATGGAGGCGGTCGCGGACCGGTTCGGGGTCTCGCGTCCGACGGTCTCGCGGATGCTGCAGGCGGCCCGGGACCGCGGGATCGTGCGGATCAGCCTCTCGGCCCCCCCGGACGCGGGACAGGACCTGGCGCGGCGGCTGCGGGAGGCGTTCGGGGTCGTGGTGCACGTGGCGGGCACGCCGCGGGCGGCCACGGAGCCCCAGCGGCTGGACTCGGTCGCGCGGGCGGCGGCGGCGCTGCTGGCGGACTGGTTCGGGGACGGGATGACGCTGGCGGTGGCCTGGGGCACGACGGCCTCGGCGGTCGCCGCGCAGCTGCACCCGAAGGCGACGCGCAACGCGCTGGTGGTGCAGATGAACGGGGCGGTCAGCGCCCGCTCCCCGGAGACGGTGCAGTCACCGGCGCTGCTGTCGCAGATGGCCACGGCGTTCGGGGCCTCGCTGCTGCCCTTCCCCGCCCCGGCGTTCTTCGACGACGAGCGCACGCGCACGCTGATGTGGCGGGAGTCGACGGTGCGGCGGGTGCTGGAGGTGCGCAACGGGGCGGACCTGGCGGTCTTCAGCGTCGGCGCGTTCCGGGGGCCGATGATCTCGCAGGTCTACAGCGGCGGGTACCTGGCCGAGGACGCGGTCCGGGAGCTGGTGGCCCACCGGGTGGTCGGGGACGTGTGCACGGTGTTCCTGCGCGAGGACGGCACCTACGCGGACATCGGCCTCAACCGCCGGGCCACGGGTCCCACGCCCCTGGAGCTGCGGCGGATCCCGCGGCGGCTGTGCGTGGTCGCCGGGGACCACAAGGTGCCCGGGGTGCTGGGGGCGCTGCGGGCCGGGGTGGTGACGGACCTGGTGATCGACGAGCGGACCGCGGAGGCGGTGGTGCGCCGGCTCTTCGGCCGCTGAGCCCGCCGCGGCCCGGGGCTCAGCCCTGCCCGCGGACGATGCCGCGCAGGATCTGCAGCCGCTCGGCGATCTGGCGCTCGCGGCCGCGGTCGGCGGGCCGGTAGTAGTCGGTGCCGACGAGCTCGTCGGGCGGGTACTGCTGGGTCGCCACCCCGGTGGGCTCGTCGTGGGTGTAGACGTAGCCGCGGCCGTGGCCGAGCTGGCCGGCGCCCGGGTAGTGGGCGTCGCGCAGGTGCGGGGGCACCGGCCCGGCCCGGCCGGCGCGGACGTCGGCGATCGCGGCGTCGATCGCGGTGTAGGCGGCGTTGGACTTCGGGGCGGTGGCGAGGTGGGCGACCGCCTGGGCCAGCGGGATCCGGCCCTCGGGCATGCCGATGAGCTGGACCGCCTGGGCGGCGGCGACGGCGGCCTGCAGGGCGGTGGGGTCGGCGGTGCCGATGTCCTCGGCGGCGGAGATGATCAGCCGCCGGGCGATGAACCGGGGGTCCTCCCCCGCCTCGATCATCCGGGCGAGGTAGTGCATCGCGGCGTCGACGTCGGAGCCGCGGATGGACTTGATGAACGCGCTGACCACGTCGTAGTGCTGGTCGCCGTTGCGGTCGTAGCGCACCGCGGCCCGGTCGAGGGCCTCCTCGGCGTGCTCGCGGGTGATCAGCGGCGGCGCACCGGGCCCCTCGTCCGGCGCGGGCTCCTGCGCGGTGCCGTGCTCGGACAGGGCGACCCCCGCGGCGGCCTCGAGCGAGGTCAGGGCCTTGCGGGCGTCCCCGCCGCACAGGTCCAGCAGGTGCTCGCGGGCCTCCGGGGACAGCCGCACGGCCCCGGCCAGGCCGCGGGGGTCGGCGACGGCGCGGTCGAGCAGCCCGGCGATGTCGGCCCGCTCCAGCGGCTGCAGGCTCAGCAGCAGGGAGCGCGAGAGCAGCGGGGAGACCACGGAGAAGGACGGGTTCTCGGTGGTGGCCGCGACGAGCACGACCCACCGGTTCTCCACGCCGGGCAGCAGGGCGTCCTGCTGGGCCTTGGTGAAGCGGTGGATCTCGTCGAGGAACAGCACGGTGGTGCGCCCGTGCAGGTCGCGGTCGGTGAGGGCCTCGTCCATCACCTTCCGCACGTCCTTGACCCCGGCGGTGATCGCCGAGAGCTCGACGAACGTCCGGGAGACCCCGCGGGCGATCACGTGGGCGAGCGTGGTCTTGCCCGTGCCCGGGGGCCCCCACAGGATGATCGACGACGGCCCGGCCGGGCCCCGGTCCTCCCCCGCCAGCACGCGCAGCGGCGAGCCGGGCCGGAGCAGGTGCTGCTGGCCCACGACCTCGTCGAGGGTGCGCGGGCGCATGCGCACCGCCAGCGGCGCGCGCGAGCGCCGGGACCGCCCGGGCGCGGGCCGGTCCGCGGCGGGGTCGTCGCCGGGGTCGTCGAGGTCGTCGAAGAGGGAGCCGCTCACCCGTCCAGGCTAGCCCCCGCCCCGGGCTACGCCGGGCCCGTCCGTCCCGCACCGTCCCCGGGGGGCGGGGAGGACCGGCGCGGGCGGGCGAGCTCGGCGCTGTCCAGCAGCACGGTGACGGGCCCGTCGTTGACGAGCTCGAGCTGCATGTGCGCGCCGAAGCGGCCGGTCTCCACCCGGGCGCCGAGCTCCCGCAGCGCGGCCGTGTAGGCCTCGAACAGCGGCTCCGAGACGGGTCCGGGGGCCGCCGCCGACCACGAGGGGCGCCGCCCCTTCCGGGCGTCGCCGTAGAGGGTGAACTGGCTGACGGCGAGCACGGGGGCGCCGGTCTCGGCGCACGATCGCTCCCCCTCGAGCAGCCGCAGGTTCCAGGTCCGCTCGGCCAGCTTCGCGGCGACGGCGGCGTCGTCGTCGTGGGTCACGCCCACGAGGGCCACCAGGCCCGGCTGCGCGAGGGCGCCCACGACCTCGCCCCCGACGCTGACGGCGGCACGGGTCACTCGCTGCAGGACGATGCGCATGCCCCCAGTCCACCACACGCCCGCCCCGGCCGCGCGCCGCGCCGATCAGCCGAGCAGCGACCAGCCGGGGGGCAGGGCGCGGCGGCCGGTGAGGGCCTGCAGCAGCTCCGGGACCCGGCCGCGCTCGGCGGCGATCTCGGCGAGGGTCAGGGCGGTGTCGGCGAGCACGTGGTCGGGCGGGGTGCGGTCGAGCCCGCAGGCGGCGGCGACGTCGAGCCCGTGCACGGCCAGCTCGAAGGTGCGCGTGGGCAGGTAGGTGCTCAGCCGGGCCCCGCCGAAGGGCGTGCGGATCAGCGGGTCCTGCTCGAGGGGCACGCGCGCCAGGGCCTCGCGGGCGGCCTCGAGGGCGGCCCGCACGGCCGCGGCCGGCTCGGGCCCGAGCTCCCGGCCGGCGGCCGTGCCGCGGGCGGCGACCTCCTGCGGGTCGGCCGAGGCCGCGAGCGCGTAGTAGTGCCCGGTGCCCGTGCACTCCTCCGCGGCGGCCGGACGGTCCAGGTAGGCCGTGAGCGTGCTCAGCGCCCGGCCGGCGTGGCCGAGCAGGGCGCGCAGGTCCCACGAGCCCAGGGCGGGGCGCTCCCACAGGGAGTCCTCGGCGGCCTCGTCGAGCTCCTCGACCTCGTCGGCGAGGCGGGCCAGGAACACCCCGGCCTCGAGGAAGGCGGCGCGGGCGGCGGCGGGGTCACGGGTCACGGCGGGCTCCTCGCGGTGGGCACGGGAACGGGCCGGGACCCGCCCGTCGGGGCGGGTCCCGGCCCGTGCGGTGACCGAGAGCCTACTGCGCGGCGGCCGGGGCCGGGGCCGTGTTGCCCTCGGTTGCGTCCCGGTCCGCGGCGGTCCTCTCCCCGCGCGGGGCGGGCTTCGCGTCCACGCCGGCCTCCTTGCGCTGCTGGGCCGTGATGGGGGCCGGGGCGGCGGTGAGCGGGTCGTAGCCGTTGCCGGTCTTGGGGAAGGCGATGACCTCGCGGATCGAGTCGGCCCCGGCCAGCAGGGCGACGACGCGGTCCCAGCCGAAGGCGATGCCGCCGTGCGGGGGCGCGCCGTACTTGAAGCCCTCGAGCAGGAACCCGAACTTCTCGTCGGCCTCGGCCGCGCCGAGGCCCATGACCTCGAACACGCGCCGCTGGACGTCCTGACGGTGGATGCGGATGGAGCCGCCGCCGATCTCGTGGCCGTTGCACACGATGTCGTAGGCGTAGGCCAGGGCGGAGCCGGGGTCCCGGTCGAAGGTGTCGAGGAACTCGGGCTTCGGGGCGGTGAAGGCGTGGTGGACGGCGGTCCAGGCGCCGGCGCCCACGGCGACGTCCCCGGACTCGACGGCCTCGGCCGCCGGCTCGAACAGCGGGGCGTCGACGACCCACACGAACGCCCAGGCGTCCTCGTCGATCAGCCCGGTGCGGTGGCCGATCTCCACGCGGGCGGCGCCGAGCAGGGCCCGGGAGGACTTCCGCTCGCCGGCGGCGAAGAAGATGCAGTCCCCGGGGTTCGCGCCGGTGGCCGCGGCCAGGCCCTCGCGCTCGGCCTCGGTGATGTTCTTGGCCACCGGCCCGGTGAGGGTCCCGTCCTCGCCCACGAGCACGTAGGCCAGGCCCTTGGCGCCGCGCTGCTTGGCCCACTCCTGCCAGGCGTCGAGGGTGCGCCGCGGCTGGGAGGCCCCGCCGGGCATCACGACGGCGCCCACGTAGGGGGCCTTGAACACCCGGAAGGTCGTGTCCCGGAAGTAGTCGGTGAGCTCGGTCAGCTCGAGCCCGAAGCGCAGGTCCGGCTTGTCGGAGCCGTACCTGGCCATGGCCTCGGCGTAGGTGATCCGCCGGATCGGGGTGGGGATCTCCACGCCGATCAGCCGCCACAGGGCGGCGACGATGCGCTCGCCCAGGGCGATGACGTCGTCCTGCTCCACGAAGGAGGCCTCGATGTCGAGCTGGGTGAACTCGGGCTGGCGGTCGGCGCGGAAGTCCTCGTCCCGGTAGCAGCGGGCGATCTGGAAGTAGCGCTCCACGCCGCCGACCTGCAGCAGCTGCTTGAACAGCTGCGGGGACTGGGGCAGCGCGTACCACGAGCCCGGGGCCAGGCGGGCCGGGACGAGGAAGTCGCGGGCGCCCTCCGGGGTGGAGCGGGTCAGGGTCGGGGTCTCGACCTCGAGGAAGTCCTCGGCGTGCAGCAGCTCCCGCGCCACGCGGTTGGCCTCCGAGCGCAGGCGCAGGGCCCGGGAAGGGCCGGGCCGGCGCAGGTCGAGGTAGCGGTGGCGCAGGCGGGCGTCCTCGCCGACCTCGACGTGCTCGTCGATCTGGAACGGCAGCGGCGCGGCGGTGTTGAGCACCGTCACGGTCTCCGCGATGACCTCGACCTCGCCGGTGGCCAGCGCCGGGTTCTCGTTGCCCCCGGGCCGGCGCTCCACGGAGCCGGTGACCTGCAGGACGTACTCGTTGCGCAGGTGGTGGAAGTCCGCCTCGTCGCGCACCACGATCTGCGCGACCCCGGAGGCGTCGCGCAGATCGAGGAACGCGACGCCGCCGTGGTCGCGGCGGCGGCCGACCCAGCCGGCCAGCGTGACGGTCTCGCCGATGTGCTCGGCGCGCAGGTCGCCGAGGTTGTGTGTGCGCAGCACTGGAAAACCCTTCGTTGTGCAGGATCCGACGGGGCGGCGGAGAGAACCGCGCGTTTCCCCGGGGTTTGCCCGGTGCCCCTAGTCTCGTTCGGGAACGAGTCTACAGCCCGGCCCTTCCGGGCCGGCACGCCCCGGAAGGACCCCGCATGCCCGCCGCTCCCCCGCCCCCCGCGCTCGCACGCCGCCTCGGCACCGTCGACGCCGCCCTGATCGGCGTGGGCTCGATGGTCGGCGCCGGGGTGTTCGTCGTCTTCGCCCCCGCCGCCGCGGCGGCCGGGCCGTGGCTGCCGGGCGCCCTGCTGCTGGCCGCGCTCGTGGCGTGGTGCAACGCGACCTCCACCGCCCAGCTCGCCGCCCGCTACCCCGCCTCCGGGGGGACCTACCTCTACGCCGGGCACCGGCTCGGCGCGTGGCCGGCGTTCGTGGCCGGCTGGGGGTTCGTGACCGGCAAGACCGCCTCGGCGGCGGCCATGGCCCTGACCTTCGGCCTCTACGCGGCCGAGCTCACGGGAGCCGACGACGCCGGGGCGCGGCTGCTCGCCGTCGCCGCGATCACCGGGCTGACCGCCGTGAACCTGGGCGGGGTGAGCCGCACCGCCCGGCTCACGCGCCTGCTCGTGCTGCCCGTGCTCGCCGTGCTGCTGGCCCTCGCGGTGCTGCTGCTGACCGGGCAGCCCCCCGCCGCCGTCCCCCCGGGTGCGGGGGCGGCGGCTTCCCCGTGGGGCGTGCTGCCGGCGGCGGGCCTGCTCTTCTTCGCCTTCGCCGGCTACGCCCGGGTGGCCACCCTCGGGGAGGAGGTCCGCGACCCGGCGCGGACGATCCCCCGCGCGGTGCTCGGCGCGCTCGCGGCGACCCTGCTGCTCTACGGCCTGCTCGCCCTGGGGCTGCTGCGCTTCCTCGGCACCGAGCGGCTCGCGGGCTCCCCGGCCCCGCTGCTCGCGGCGGTGCGCGCCGCCGGCTGGCCGGAGGGGGCGGAGGCGGCCGGGGCCGCCGTGGTCACCGCCGCCGCGGCCCTCGCCACCCTGGGGGCGCTGCTGGCGCTGGTGGCGGGGATCTCCCGCACGGCCCTGGCCATGGCCCGGCAGCGGGACCTGCCCGCCGGCCTCGCCGCGGTCTCGCAGCGGCACCGGGTGCCCTGGGCGGCCGAGCTGGCGGTGGCCGCCGTCGTCGTCGTCCTCGTGCTCGTCGGGGACGTGCGCACGGTGATCGGCTTCTCCAGCTTCGGCGTGCTCGTCTACTACGCCCTGGCCAACCTCTCCGCGCTCACCCTGGCGGAGCGCCCCGGCTGGGCGCCGCGGGCGGTCAACGCCGTCGGCCTGGCGGGCTGCCTGCTGCTGGCGTTCACGCTGCCGTGGGCGTCGGTGCTCACGATGCTCGCCGTCTTCGCCGTGGGCCTGGCCGGCCGCGGGCTCGTGCTGGCCCGCCGCCGCGCCCGCGCGCGCGCCGACGGCCGCTGACCGCCACCCCTGCGCCCGCACCCGCCCCCACAGCGCCGCCGAGCCCCCACCCCACCTGCACCCACGGCGCCGAGCCCCCTCGAGAGCGTCGTTTCCCCCTGTGCGCGCATGGGGAAACGACGCTCTCGAGGGGGCTCGGCGGAATGAGCGGGGGCGCGGTGGGGACTCGGCGCGACGGTCCGGCGGCCCCGAGGGGCCTCGGCACCCGGTGGGGTCGTGGCACGGCGCTGCTGCGCCCGCCCCGGACGGCCCCGGCGCCGGGCCGTCCCGCTCGCCGGGTCAGGCCCCGGGGGTCACCGCGCGCACGACCGGGCGCAGGTCCTCGGCCGGCGGGGTCCAGGAGGCGGGGTCGGCGCCGACCTGCTCGCCCGAGCGGATGTCCTTGACCTCGTGCACCGGCGCCCCGTCCTCGCCGCGGGCCGTGAACCACACGAAGGGGATGCCGCGGCGCTCGGCGTAGCGGATCTGCTTGCCGAACTTGGCGGCGTTCGCCGAGACCTCGCAGGCGATGCCGCGCCCGCGCAGCTGCGCGGCGACGTCCTGGGCCTCGGACCACGAGTCCTCGTCGGCGAGGGAGACCAGCACGGCCGTGGGCACCTTCCGGGAGGGGGCCGCCATGCCCTGGGACAGGATCCGGGAGACGAGACGGGTCACGCCGATCGACAGGCCCACCCCGGGGTAGGTCTTCTTCCCGGTCGAGGCGAGGGACTCGTAGCGGCCGCCGGAGCAGATCGAGCCGAGCTGCTCGTGGCCCACGAGCACCGTCTCGTAGACGGTGCCGGTGTAGTAGTCGAGACCCCGGGCGATCGACAGGTCGGCGACCACCGTGCCGGGGGCGCGGCGGGCCGCCTCGCCCACGACCTCGGCGAGCTCGGCCAGGCCCTCCTCGAGCAGCCGGGTGTTCACCCCGAGGGCGCGCACCTGCTCGACGAACGAGGTGTCCTCGGTGCGGATCGAGGCCAGCTGGAGGGCGGCCCGCGCCTGCTCGGGGCTCGCGCCGAGCTCCTCCTGCAGCGCCGCCGCGACGCGCTCGGGCCCGATCTTCTCGAGCTTGTCGATGCTGCGCAGCACCCCGGCGGTGTCGTGCAGGCCGATGCCCTGGTAGAAGCCCTCGGCAAGCTTGCGGTTGTTGACCCGCAGCACGAACGGCGGGACGGGCAGGCGGGAGAGGGCGTCGATCATCACCAGCGCCAGCTCGACGTCGTAGCGGAACGGCAGCGTGCCGTCGCCGACGACGTCGACGTCGGCCTGGGTGAACTCCCGGGCCCGGCCCTCCTGCGGGCGCTCCCCGCGCCAGACCTTCTGAATCTGGTAGCGGCGGAAGGGGAAGGCCAGGTGCCCGCCGTTCTCCACCACGTAGCGGGCGAAGGGCACGGTCAGGTCGAAGTGCAGGGCCAGGCGGGCGTCGTCCTTCTCGGGGGCGCCCTCGTCCTCCTGGAGGCGGGAGACGACGTAGACCTCCTTGTCGATCTCCCCCTTGCGCAGCAGCTGGCCCACGGTCTCCACGGCGCGGGTCTCGATCGAGGAGAAGCCGTGCAGCTCGAAGGTCTCGCGCAGCACGTCGAGCACGTGCAGCTCGACCAGACGCTCCTCCGGAAGCCATTCGGGAAAGCCGGACAGGGAGGTCTTGCGGGCCATGGGCAGCTGCTCCTGGGGTGCGACGGGGTGCGGGGGCTGGGCGGACGGCGCGGCGGGCTGCGCCGGGGCGCGGGTCCGTGCTCATCCTAGAGAGGCCTGCCCGCCGCCCCCAAAGCAGGCCGGAGCGCCCCGGCGGCGGGGCGGGGGGCGCCGGGGCCTCGTCGGTACTATGGGCCACGACGACTGTCCGAAGCCGGGCGACGGTGCCGGACCCGCTCCGGGCCCCGCCGACCGGCGCGAGCGAAAGAGTTCCAGCGGTGACCGAACGTCTCGAGTCCGACGACCAGCCCACGCCCCGCCCCACCCCCGCCCCGGGACCGCGCCCCGCGCCCGGCCCCTCGGCGGTCCGGCCCGCGCCCGGCCCGAAGCCGGCCCCCGCGGCCCGTCCGGCGGCGGCAGGGCCCGCGGCGGCAGCGGGAGCGGCGCCCGGACCGGCCGCCGCTGCGTCGTCGGCCCCCGCCCCGGCGCTGGCCTCCCCCGGGACCCTGGAGCGGGCCCGCCCCTTCGGGCGGGTCACCGAGGACGGCCACGTGCACGTGCTCGTGGACGGCGAGGAGATCCTCTGCGGGCAGTACCCGGACGCGACCGAGGACGAGGCCCTGGGCTACTTCGCCCGCAAGTACGAGGACGTCGAGGCCCAGGTCGCGCTGCTCGAACAGCGCGTGGCCGCGAAGGCGCCCTCCGCGGACATGACGCGCACCGTCGACCACCTCGCCGAGCAGGTCGCCCAGCGGGCCATGGTCGGGGACCTGCGCGCGCTCGAGGCCCGGCTGGAGGCGCTGCGCCCGGCCATCCGCGAGCTGGAGGCCGCCGAGCGCGCCGCCCACGAGGCCGAGCGCGCCCAGAACGTCGCCGCGCGCGAGGCGATCGTGGCCGAGGCGGAGAGGATCGCCGCCCAGGACCCGCAGCGGATCCAGTGGAAGCAGGCCTCGGGCCGGATGGCGGAGCTGTTCGACCAGTGGAAGGCCCACCAGAAGTCGGGCGTGCGCCTGGGCAAGTCCGCCGAGGACGCCCTGTGGAAGCGGTTCCGCACCGCCCGCACGACCTTCGACAAGCACCGCCGGGCGTTCTTCTCGCAGCTGGACGCCGACAACGCCGAGGCGAAGAAGGCCAAGGAGGCCCTCATCGCCGAGGCCGAGGCGCTCTCGGGCTCCACCGACTGGGGTCCCACCGCCGCCGAGTACCGGCGGCTGATGGACCGGTGGAAGCAGGCGAAGCGGGCCTCCAAGAAGGACGACGACGCCCTGTGGGCGCGGTTCCGGGCCGCCCAGGACCGGTTCTTCGACGCGCGCAAGGCCGCCAACGCGCAGCTCGACGCGGAGTTCGAGGCCAACCTCGCGGTCAAGGAGCAGCTGCTCGCCGAGGCGAGGGCCCTCCTGCCCGTCACCGACCTCAAGGCCGCGAAGCGGACCCTCGGCGAGATCCTCGACCGGTGGGAGCAGGCGGGCAAGGTCCCCCGCGCCCACCTGCGCCGCGTCGAGGCCGAGCTGCGCGAGGTCGAGGACGCCGTGCGCCGGGTCGAGGACGAGAAGTGGCAGCGGACCAACCCGGAGACGAAGGCCCGCTCGAACTCGATGCTCAGCCAGCTCGAGGCCAAGATCGAGGACCAGGAGGCGTCCCTGGCCCGGGCGCGCGAGGCCGGGGACGCCCGGCGCGCCGCGAAGCTGGAGGATGAGCTGGCGACCAGCCGGCAGTGGCTCGAGACCCTGCGCCGCTCCGCCGCCGACCTGCGCTGAGCCCCGCCGGCAGGACCGGCCCCGAGGGCCCCGTCCCCGCGCTGTCCACAGCCCGGGGACGGGGCCTTCCCCGCGCCCGGGGCCCGGCGGCAGGCTGGGCGCATGTCCGCGCTCCCGCACCCGCCGCCCGGCCCGCACCGGGGCGTCCCGGACCGCCCCGCCCGTCCCCGTCCGGCCCTCCCGGGCGGGGACCGGTCCGGCCGGGACGCGCCCGGGCCGGACCCCACCGGCCGGGACGCGCCGGGGCCCGCACCGCTGCCCCGTCCCGGGGACCTGTTCCTGCCGGGCCGGCCCTTCGGCCGGGTCGAGCTGCGGGCGCTGGTGGCCGACGGCGTGCTCGTGCCCGTGGTGCTGGAGGCCCACGCACTGCGCGGGCGGCCGGTGACCCGGGCCGTGAAGCTCGCCGCCCTCGAGGCGCAGCTGCCCCCGCACCTGCTGCGCCGCGGGGTGCTCGGGCGTCTGTCGGCGGCCTGGTTCTACGACTGCGCCGCCCCGCCGGCCGTGCTGCCCGTGCTGCTGGACAAGCTGCGGCGGACCACGATGAGCCCCGTGCCCGAGGGCCTGGCCCTGCACCAGGTGACGCTCGGCGGCTACGACGTCCACACCGCGGGCCCGGTGCAGGTGACCACCCCGCTGCGCACCGCCGTGGACCTGGCCCTGCACGTGCCCGGGCCGGAGGGCACGGCGGCCCTGGAGCGGCTGCTGCAGGCCCCGCACCTGCACTGCCCGCCGGCGCTCGTGGCCACGGCGCTGCGCAGCTTCGGCCGGCTCCCGGGGCGGCGGGCGGCCCTGCTGCGGGTGCGCCGGGCGGCCCGGGCCGTCGGCCGCCCGCTCCCGTGAGCCGCAGCAGGGCCGCCGCACGCCGGGGAGCGGCCGGTCAGCGGCCCGCCGGCTCCGAGATCGGGCGGTGCCCCGAGGTGCGGTAGACGTCGTAGACCCCGTCGATGCGCCGCACCTGGTTGAGCACGTGGTCGAGGTAGCGGGGGTCGCCCATCTCGAAGGCGAACCGGGAGATCGCCAGCCGCGACTTCGAGGTGTGCACGGAGGCGGAGAGGATGTTGACGTGGTTCTCCGACAGCACCCGCGTGACGTCGGAGAGCAGGGACTTGCGGTCGAGGGCCTCGACCTGGATCTCGACGAGGAAGACGCTGGACTGGGTGGGGGCCCACTCGACGTCCACGACGCGCTCCCGGGAGGTCAGTGCGAGCATGTTGGCGCAGTCCCGCCGGTGCACCGAGATCCCGGCCCCGCGGGTGACGAAGCCCATGATCTCGTCGGGCGGGACGGGGGTGCAGCACCGGGCGAGCTTGACGTAGACGTCGGAGGCGCCCTTGACGACCACCCCGGAGTCCGACACGCGCGGGCGCACCGGGTGGGTGGCGACCGTGGTCTCGGCGAAGTCCTCCTCGGCGCCGTCGGCCCCGCCGAGGTTGCCCACGATCTTCTCCACGACGTCCTGGGCACTGACCTGGTCGGAGCCGATGGCCTCGTACAGGGCGCTGATGTCGGTGCGGTGGAAGTCCTGGGCGACCGCCAGCAGCGACTCGGAGGTCAGGGTCCGCTGCAGCGGCAGGTGGTGCTTGCGCAGGGCGCGGGTGAGCGCGTCCTTGCCCTTCTCGATCGCCTCCTCGCGCCGCTCCTTGGAGAACCACTGGCGGATCTTGTTGCGGGCCCGCGGGGAGCGGACGAACTTCAGCCAGTCCTGGGAGGGCCCGGCGTGCTCCGACTTGGAGGTCAGCACCTCGACCCAGTCCCCGTGCTGGAGCGCCGAGGACAGCGGCACGAGCTTGCCGTTGACGCGCGCGCCGATCGTCTTGTGCCCGACCTCGGTGTGCACGGCGTAGGCGAAGTCCACCGGGGTCGAGCCCGCGGGCAGGGCCATGACCTCGCCCTTGGGGGTGAAGACGTAGACCTCGGAGGTGTTGATCTGGTAGCGCAGGGAGTCGAGGAACTCGGAGGAGTCCTGGGTCTCCTCCTGCCACGAGACCAGGGAGCGCAGCCAGTCGAGGTCGCCCTCGCGGGCGCGGGGGGTCGCGGAGTTCGCCTGGTTGACCTGGTCCTTGTACTTCCAGTGGGCGGCCACGCCGTACTCGGCGCGCCGGTGCATCTCGTGGGTGCGGATCTGGATCTCCACGGGCCGCCCGTCGGGGCCGATCACCGTGGTGTGCAGGGACTGGTACATGTTGAACTTCGGCATGGCGATGTAGTCCTTGAACCGCCCCGGCAGGGGCCGCCACCGCGCGTGCAGGGCGCCCAGCGCCGCGTAGCACTCGCGCACCGTGTTCACCAGGACCCGCACGGCCTGCAGGTCGTGGATCTCGTCGAAGTCCTTCCCGCGCACGATCATCTTCTGGTAGATCGAGTAGTAGTGCTTGGGCCGGCCGGTGATGGTCGCCTCGATCCCGGCCTCGGAGAGGTCCTCGGCGATCCGCTCCCGGATCGCGGCCAGGGACCGCTCGCGCTGGGGCTGGCGCTCCCCCACCATGCGCACGATCTCCTCGTAGACCTTGGGGTAGAGCGCCGCGAAGGCGAGGTCCTCGAGCTCCCACTTGATGGTGTTCATGCCCAGCCGGTGGGCCAGGGGCGCGAAGATCTCCAGGGTCTCCCGCGCCTTCTTGGCCGAGGACGCCGGGGGCACGAAGCGCCAGGTGCGGGCGTTGTGCAGCCGGTCGGCCAGCTTGATCACGAGCACCCGGATGTCCTTGGCCATGGCCACGATCATCTTGCGCACGGTCTCGGCCTGGGCGGCGTCCCCGTACTTGACCTTGTCCAGCTTGGTCACGCCGTCGACGAGCGCGGCGACCTCCTCGCCGAACTCCGCCCGCAGCTGCTCGAGGGTGTAGTCGGTGTCCTCGACGGTGTCGTGCAGCAGCGCGGCCACGAGGGTCGCCCCGGTCATGCCCAGCTCGGCGAGGATCGTGGTGACCGCGACCGGGTGGGTGATGTAGGGGTCCCCGCTCTTGCGCTTCTGGCCCTCGTGGCACTTCTCGGCGACCTTGAAGGCACGCTCGAGGACCTCGAGGTCCTCCTCGGGGTGGGTCGCGCGCACGGTGTGCAGCAGCGGCTCGAGGATCGGCGAGTGGTCCATGGGCCGGCCCGCGAGGTAGGACAGGGAGGAGCGGGTGCGGTCGCTGCGGCCCGGGAACACGGAACGGCCCAGGAGGGGCCGGGAGGCGGGCAGCACGTAGTGCGTCCCGGCCGTGTCCGACCGCCGGGGCGGTGGTGGAGGCGCGGTCCCCTGGCCTGCGGGGGCGCCGTCGTCGGTGCTGGCCATCCCCGTGGCTCCTTCCCGGTGATGCACGCGGGGCGGCGGCCGTACGGCCGCCGCCCCCGTGCCGAGCTGACGTGGTGCTGACGTGTGCTGGTGCGCGGCGGGTGCTGCGGTGCCCCCGCCCACGGTGGACCCAGTCTAGACCGCCGCGCTCCCCTCGGCGGCACGCCCGGGCGCGGGGTTCTCCTCGTCGAGCCCCGCGAGGGAGGCGTTGGCGGTCTCGGGCGGGGCCGCCGCCCCGGCCTCCTGCGCGCGCACCGCGGGCTCCCGGGCGCGCAGCAGCGCGTAGAGCGGCCCGGCCACGAACAGGGTGGCCACGGTGCCGACGATGATGCCGACGAACAGGGACAGGGACAGGTCCTTGAGCGTGCCGGCGCCCAGGACGAGCCAGCCGATGAACAGGATCGAGCCCACGGGCAGGATCCCGACCACGGAGGTGTTGATCGAGCGCACCAGCGTCTGGTTGATCGCGAGGTTGACCTGGTCGGAGAAGCGGGTCGCGGCCCGGTCGGGCGGAGCCGTGCCGTCGAGCATGCCCTCGGTGTTCTCCCGGACCTTGTCGAAGACGACGACCGAGTCGTAGAGGGAGTAGCTGAGCACGGTGAGGAAGCCGATCACGGCCGAGGGGGTGACCTCGAAGCCCACGAGCGAGTACACCCCGGCGGTGATCGCGACGCTGGCGAGCATCCCGGCGATCGCCGAGACGGACATCTTCCAGGTGCGGAAGTACAGGGCCATGAGCACCGTGGCGAGGGCGACGAAGACGACGAGCCCGCGCAGGGCCTGGTTCGTCACGCCCGCGCCCCAGGTGGGGCCGACGAACGTGGAGGTGACCTCGTCGCCGGTCACGCCGTAGGCCTCGACGAGGGCGTCCTTCACGGCGAGGGTCTCGTCGTCGTCGAGCTGCTCGGTCTGCACGCGCACGGTGCCCGGGGCGATGGCGGTGACCCGGACCTCCTCGGCGTCGGAGGACTCGGCCACGGCCCGCTGGCCGGTGGCGACGTCGGCGTCCCCGACGGCGGAGACGGTGAACTCGGAGCCGCCGGTGAACTCGATGCCGAGGTTGAACCCGCCCTTGACGACGGGCACGAGCAGGGACAGCAGCACGAGCACGCCGGTGACAGCCAGCCACAGGCGGGCCCGCGCGACGAACGGGTAGGACTTCCGCCCGCTGTGCAGGGCGTTGCCGAAGTCGGCGAAGCGGGACATCAGGCGTTCTCCTCGGGGGTGCGGGGGGCGGACGACGACGGCGCGCCGACCGGGGTGCTGCCGCCGGGCCGGCGGTCCTCGGCCGGCGGGGCGCCCTCGTCCGGGTCCTGCCCGTCGGCCGGCGCGGCGGCCTGCTGGGCGGCGCGGCGGCGGCGCTCGGCGATGGTCAGCCCGTCGTGGCCGGTCCCCGGCTCGCGCAGCCGGCCGGCGCCGCGGTAGAGGGGCACGGCGTCCAGGGCCTCCGGGCTCAGCCCCGAGTGCTTCCCGCCGCGGCCGAAGTAGCCGGTGCGGGCCAGCAGGACCATGACCGGGTGGGTGAAGAGGAAGACGACGAGCAGGTCGGCGATCGCGGTCAGGCCCAGGGTGAAGGCGAAGCCGCGGACGTTGCCGACGGCCACGAAGTAGAGCACGAGCGCCGCCAGCAGGTTCACGGCCTTGGAGGCCAGCACGGTCTGGCGGGCCCGCTGCCAGCCGTGGTCGACGGCGGCGGGGATCGAGCGCCCGGAGCGGATCTCGTCGCGGATGCGCTCGAAGTAGACGATGAACGAGTCCGCGGTCTGACCGATGGCCACGATCAGCCCGGCCACCCCGGCGAGGGAGAGCCGGTAGTTGGCCGACCAGCCCAGCAGGGTGATCGCCAGCCAGGTGAGCACGCCCGCGACCACGAGGGAGCTGATCGTGACCAGGCCCAGGAGCCGGTACTGGAACAGCGAGTAGACGCACACGAGCACGAGCCCGATGATCCCGGCGAGGATGCCCATCCGCAGCTGGTCGGAGCCGAGGGTCGCGGAGATCTGCTGCTCGGACTGGATCTCGAAGCTCACCGGCAGGGCGCCGTACTTGAGCTGCTCGGCGAGGAAGCGGGCCTGCTCCTCCGTGAAGCTGCCCGTGATCTGGGCCTGGCCGTCGGCGATCACGGCGTTCATGGACGGGGCGGAGACCACCTGGCCGTCGAGCAGGATCGCGAACTGGCTGCGCGGGTCCCCGGGGGTCGACTGGCCGATGCCGTAGAGGCGCTCGGACAGCGCCCGGAACCGGTCGGTGGCCTCGGGGCCGAACTGGAGGTTCACGGCGAACTGGTTCAGGGACACGCCCTGGGCGTTGGAGGCGGTGCCGTAGGAGGCGTCGGCGATGCCGGTGCCCTGGATCTCGACCGGGCCCAGCAGGTACTTGGTGCCGGTCTCGGGCTCGCAGGCCACGACCGGCGCGTCGGCCGGCTGCTGCTCGCGCTCCTCCGGCGGCAGCGGTGCGGTGCAGTCGGTGGCCTCGAAGCGCTGGTAGAGCTCGGGGGTGATCCAGTTCGGGTCGGAGGAGTCCGCGGGCTCGCCCTCGGGCTCGGGCAGCTCGTCCTCGGGGGTGCGCTGGTCCGCGGGCACGGCCTCGGCGGGGGCGGTGGTGAGCACGGGGCGGAAGGCCATCTCGGCCGAGGCCTGGATCAGCTCGCGGGTCTCGGCCGAGGGCGTGCCGGGCATGGAGACCACGATGTTGTCCCCGGACTGGGTGGCGATCTCGGCCTCGGCCACGCCGCTGCCGTCGACGCGCTGGCGGATGATCTCCACCGCCTGGTCGAGCTGCTCGGGGCTGATCTCCTGGCCGGTGTCCTCGCCCTGCAGGGTCGGGGACAGGATCATCTGCGTGCCGCCCTCGAGGTCGAGGGCGAGCTTCGGCCCCCAGCCGGTGCGGTCCGTGCCGGCGCCCCAGGCGAGCAGCCCGCCCAGCAGGGCCAGCAGCACGAGCAGCCCCAGCAGGGCCCGGCGCGCCCCGCCGACGGCGGCACGGGGCCCGGAGAGGGTCCGGGTCCTCGTGCCGGGGGGCGGGGCCGGGCGGGCGGGGTCGGGCCCGGGGTCGCCGGAGGGTGGGGGTGGGGTCTGTGCCATGGTGTTCCTTCTCGCGCGTCGGCCGTGGGGGCGGGCCTGCTCATGGGAACGGGCCGGCCAGTGGCCGGCCCGTGGTCCCGCGGGGGTCAGTCGGTGCGCTGCCCGGGCTCGCGCGGGGTCTCGCCGTCGGGGCCCGCGGCGGAGGAGCCGGGACGGTCCTCGGCGGAGGGGGTCTCGAGCGGGCCGGCGCCGGCGGGCAGCCCGCCGGCGGTCTCCGGGGCCGTGCCCTCGGCGGGAACCTCGTCCCCGGCGGGGGCCTCCTCCTCGACGACGGTGGTGAGGGCCTGGAGGTGGACGGTCACGGCCGTGCCGGGGGCGATCTCGAGGACGGCCTTGTTCGCGTCCCGGTCGATCTCGACGACGGTGCCGTAGAGCCCGAAGCTCGTCATGACCTCGGTGCCGGGGCCCATGGTCGACTGCTTCTGCTTCATCTGCGCCATGGCCTTCTTCTGCCGGCGCATCGGCAGCCACAGCAGCAGCACGAAGGCCACGAGCATGAGGGGCAGCAGCCAGGAGCCACCGCCGCCCTGGGGCTGGGCCGCCTGGGCGGCGAGGGACTGGGCGATCAGGTGCGAGGTCACGGACGTCCGTTCGATCGGGAGCGGGTTTTCCGTCCCATGGTAGGGGATCCCCCTGGGCGGGGCCCGGGAGATCAGTCCTCGAACAGGGTGGCGTCGTCCTCGGCGGGGCCGCCGAGGGCGGCGCGCAGCGCGGGGTCCCGGTAGGCGGCGTGCTCCGGGGCGGGCAGCCCGAGGTGCTCCCACGCGGCGGCCATGGCGATCCGCCCGCGCGGGGTGCGCCCGAGCAGCCCCTCCCGCACGAGGTAGGGCTCGGCGACGGTCTCGACGGTCTCGGTCTCCTCCCCCACCGCGATCGCGAGGGTCGACAGCCCGACGGGCCCGCCGTTGAACTTCGTCACGAGCGCCGTGAGCACGGAGCGGTCCAGCCGGTCGAGGCCGCGGGCGTCGACCTCGTACATGTCCAGGGCGGTCGAGGCGGCGCGGGCGTCGATCCGCTCGACGCCGTGCACGAGCGCCCAGTCGCGCACCCGGCGCAGCAGCCGGTTGGCGATGCGGGGGGTGCCGCGGGAGCGGGAGGCGACCTCGGCGAAGCCCTCGGCGGTCATGGCGAGGTCCATCAGCCCGGCGGAGCGGCGCAGCACGAGCTCGAGCTCCTCGACGGAGTAGAACTCGAGGTGGCCGGTGAAGCCGAAGCGGTCGCGCAGCGGGCCCGGCAGCAGCCCCGCCCGGGTCGTGGCCCCCACGAGGGTGAACGGGGGCAGGTCCAGCGGGATGGAGGTCGCCCCGGCGCCCTTGCCCACGACGATGTCGACGCGGAAGTCCTCCATCGCCATGTAGAGCATCTCCTCGGCGGGCCGGGACATCCGGTGGATCTCGTCGAGGAACAGCACCTCGCCCTCGGTCAGGGAGGACAGGATCGCGGCGAGGTCACCGGCGTGCTGGATGGCCGGGCCGGAGGAGATCCGCAGGGGCGCGCCCATCTCCTCGGCGATGATCATCGCGAGGGTGGTCTTGCCCAGGCCCGGGGGCCCGGACAGCAGCACGTGGTCGGCGGAGCGCCCGCGCAGGCGGGAGGCCTCCAGCACGAGGGAGAGCTGCTGGCGCACGCGCTTCTGGCCGACGAACTCGTCGAGGTTCCCCGGGCGCAGCGCCGACTCCAGCTGCTTCTCGTCGGGCTCGTCGGTCGCGGAGACCAGCCGGTCCCGGGCGTTCACGGCGGCGCCGTCCTCCCGTGCCACGCTCACACCCCCCGGTCGGCGGTGCGGGTGCCGGCCTTGGCGGCGCCGAGCCAGCCGAGCACGGTGCGCAGGATGAGCGGGACGTCGCCGGAGGCGGCGAGCTCCTCACGGCCGTCGAGGGCGTCGGCGACCCCGCGGGCGGCGTCCTTCTCGCTCCAGCCCAGCCCCACGAGCGCCTCGAGCACCTGCGCGCGCCACGGCTCCACCGGGGCGGGGGCGGGCTCGGCGGGGCGCTCGGGGACCACGAGCTTGTCGGCGAGCTCGAGCACGATCCGCCGGGCCCCCTTGGGCCCGATGCCGGGGACCCGGGTGAAGGCCTTGGCGTCGCCCTCGGCGATGGCCCGGTGGACGTCGTCGGGGCCGAGCACCGCGAGCACGGCCAGGGCGGTGCGGGGGCCGACGCCGCTGACGCCGAGCATGGTCTCGAAGACCTCCCGCTCGGCGGGGGCCCGGAAGCCGAAGAGCAGCGGGGACTCGTCCTTGCGGGCGACCCAGGCGGTGTCCAGGCGCACCTGGCGCCCGACCCGCAGGCCCGCGAGCGTCTCGGCGGTGGCGTGGACCTGGACGCCGAAGCCGCCCACGGAGACGACGGCGGTGGTGAGGCCGACGTGCTCGACCTCTCCCGTGATGGACGCGATCACCGCGCGGCTCCTTCCCGTGGTCCCCTGCCGGCGCGCCCGGCCGGGCGCGGACGATTCGAACGGATCTACGAATGCGGGTCGACGGCCACTGTAGCAGGGCGGGCCGACGCCCCGCACCGGCCCGGCCGCGGGCTCAGCCGGCCCGACCACGGTCCCGGCCGCACCGGCCGGGGGCGGGCTCAGCCGGTCCGGCCGCGCCGGGCCCGGGCCTCCGCCTCCGCCCACGCCCGCTGGGCGGGGGTCATGGCGGAGCGGCGGGTGGCCACGGGCCGGGCGCCCTGGTGGGTCTCGGTGCCGGCGGTGGCGTCGAGGCCGGTGCCGCCCCCGCGCCAGCCGTGGCAGATGGCGATGGCCAGGGCGTCGGCGGCGTCGGCCGGGCGCGGGGCCTCGGCCAGGCGCAGGATCCGCACGACCATGCGCGCGACCGAGGCCTTGTCGGCCCGGCCGTCGCCCGTCACGGCGGCCTTGACCTCCGAGGGGGTGTGCCAGGCGACGGGCACCCCGTGGCGGGCGGCCGCGGCGATCACGGCCCCGGAGGCGTGGGCGGTGCCGATCACGGTGTGCACGCTGGCCTGGGCGAAGACCCGCTCGAGGGCCAGGGCGTCGGGGCGGTGCCGCAGGATCCACTCGTCGGTGGCCTCCCAGATCCGCAGGATGCGCCTGTCGAGGGGCTCGGCGGCCTGGGTCCCGGCGACGCCGACCTCCACGAGCGTGGCGGTGCGGTCCCCGCGCACCTGCACGAGGCCGAACCCGCACCGGGTCAGCCCGGGGTCGACCCCGAGGATGCGCTGGCCCTGCGTGCTCAGTCCTCGTCCTCGAGCCGGGCGAGGACCTCGGCCGGGATCTCGGCGTTGGAGTAGACGTTCTGCACGTCGTCGAGCTCCTCGACGGCGTCGGCCAGGCGCAGGAACTTGCGGGCGCCGTCCTCGTCGAGCTCGACCTTCATGGACGGGCGGAACTGGGGGTCGTCGTTGTTGTACTCGAGCCCGGCCTCGTCGAGGGCGGTGCGGATCGCGGGCAGGTCGGTGGCCTCGGAGACGACCTCGAACTCCTCCTCGCCCTCGATCACCTCCTCGGCGCCGGCGTCGAGGACGGCCACGAGGACGTCGTCCTCGGTGAGCCCGTCCTTCTTCGCGACCTCGACGACGCCCTTGCGCTCGAAGAGGAAGGCCACGGACCCGGAGTCGGCCATGGTGCCGCCGTTGCGGGTGACGGCCACGCGCACCTCGGAGGCCGCGCGGTTCTTGTTGTCGGTGAGGCACTCGATGTAGAGGGCGGTGCCCTGGGGGCCGCGGGCCTCGTAGAGGATCTCGTCGTAGTTGATCGTCTCGCCGGTCAGGCCGGCGCCGCGCTTGATCGCCCGGTCGATGTTGTCGTTGGGCACGGAGTTCTTCTTGGCCTTGGTCACGGCCAGCTCGAGCGCCGGGTTGCCGGCGGTGTCGGGCCCGCCCATGCGGGCGGCGACCTCGATGCCCTTGATGTACTTGGCGAAGGCCTTGGCGCGACGGGCGTCGATCACGGCCTTCTTGTGCTTGGTGGTCGCCCACTTGGAGTGTCCGGACATGCGTTCCTCCTCGGGAAGTCCTGCGGTGGGGGCGCGCCCCCGCGGCGGCTGCGCCCCGGGGACGCGCCGGGGGCGGCCCGGGAAAGTCGTGGACCATTCTACCGGGTGCGCCCGCCCCCGGCCGGTGGCTCAGCGGGGACGGGCGATCGCGGCCTCGCGGGCGCGCTCGGCAAGGGTGTCGTCGAGGGGCTCGGCGTCGAAGCTCCCGTGCCGGCGCTCGACGGCGGCGCGGATGAGGTGGTCGGCCACGGCCGGGTTCTTCGGCAGCAGGGACCCGTGCAGGTAGGAGGCGACCACGTGGTGGACGCGGGCGCCCTCGGTGCCGTCCTCGCCGTTGTTGCCGGCGCCCTTGACCACCCGTCCCAGCGGGTCCTGGCCGGGGCCGAGGCGGGTGAGCCCCGAGTGGTTCTCGTAGCCGACGACGGTGCCGAACTCCGGGGACTCCAGGACGATGTTGCCGATCAGCCGGGTGGGCCCGGCCGCGGTGGTGGCGTCGAGCAGGCCGATGCCGGGCAGCACCTCCCCGGAAGCCGTGCGGAACTCGTGGCCGAGGAGCTGGTAGAGCCCGCAGATCGCGAGCAGGGGCACGCCGTCGGCGGCCATGGCGCGCAGCTCGGGGGCGATGCGCTGCAGGTCCTCCTGGACGCGGAACTGCCCGGAGTCCTGCCCGCCGCCGCCCACGAGCAGGTCGGCGTCGGCCGGGAAGGGGTCCCCGGGGTCGTGGTCGCTCAGCCGCACGGCGTAGCCGTAGCGCTCGAGCCGGCGCTTGAGGGCGAGGGTGTTGCCCCAGTCCCCGTAGATGTTCATGTCCCTCGGGTAGAGCTGGACGAGGTGGATGCTGCGGTCGGTCATGGGGGGGGCTCCGCTCAGATCTCGGCGACCTCGGCCACGCGGGAGAGCTCCCGGCGCAGCTCGAGCATGGAGGTGTAGGTGCAGAACACGCGCATGGGGCGGTCCCCGGCCCCGGCCACGAAGCGGCGCAGGGCGTCGCCGAGGCCGGGCACGACCTCGCGCACGGGCACCTCGTCGTGGTCCAGGCGCAGGGCCATGTCCCAGGCGCGCGTGCCGGCGACGACGTCGACCCCGCCCTCGCGCAGGGAGTGGAAGTCGACGTCCCACAGCCAGGAGACGTCGCGGCCGTCGGCGTACTCGTCGTTGATGGTGATCATCGTGGCGTAGTCCCCGGGGCGGGCCGAGGCCAGGGAGAGCCGGAACCCGGCGGGGTTCTTCACGAGCAGCAGCTGCAGCGGGCGCCCGCCGACCTCGATGGTCTCGCCGCGGCCGAAGGCGGGGGTCACGCGGGAGAGCTCGGCCAGCAGCGCGGGCCGGTCGGCGTCGGGGCCGGCGACCGCGAGCGCGAGGGCGAGCGCGGCGGCGGCGTTGTAGATGTTGTAGACGCCGTAGAGGTCGACCGTGGTCTCGACGGGCCGGCCCTCGACGAGCAGCCGCACCCGGTTGGCCTCGAAGGAGCTCAGCTCCACGGCGGCGGCCGGGCGGGGGACGAGCTCGTCCTCGTGGTCGGCGCCGGCCTCGGGCCCGCCGGCGGAGCGCATGTCGTCGTCGGAGGGGAACAGGGGGCGCAGGGCGGCGGAGAGGCCGAACCAGCGGATCCCGGTGCCCTCGGGGACGTGCTCGGCGAGGGAGGCGATGCGGGGGTCCTCGCGGTTGAGCACGACCGTTCCGGTGGTGGCGGCGGCGATCCGGGCGAGCATCCGGCGGGTGGTGTCGATCTCGCCGAAGCGGTCGAGCTGGTCGCGCATAACGTTGAGCAGCAGGGCGTACCGGGGTTCGACCTGCCGGACGAAGTGCACGGCGTGGGCCTCGTCGAGCTCGAGGACGGCGATGTCGGCGTCGAGCCGGCCGGTGAGGCTCATCTCCCCCAGCAGGGCCGCGGCCACCCCGCGCACGAAGTTGGAGCCGGTGCGGTTGGTGAAGACCTTCAGGCCCTGGGCGCGCAGCAGCTGCACGGCCATCTTGGTGGTGGTGGTCTTGCCGTTGGTGCCGCTGACGACCACGACCCCGTGGGGCAGCTTCGCGAGCTCCTCGGCGACGAACCCGGGGTGCAGCTTCTCCATCACGAGTCCGGGGAAGGCGGAGCCTCCCCCGCGCAGGGTGGTCAGGTACCGGATGCCTTGGCCGAGCAGGCGCACGTGGGGTCGGGACATGCGCTCCATCCTAGGACGTGGGCGCCGCACCCGGGCGCACAGGGCCGCGGGAGGGTCCGCCCCGCGGCGGCGGACGGGGGCGGGCCCGCGCTCCTGCTGCCCCGGCCCCCGGGGCAGCTGCGGTCCGCGCGACCGGTCCGCGCCCCGGCCCGGGGACGGGACGAAGCGCGGGACGACGACGGCGCCGCTCAGATCCGGGGCCAGGCCTCGGCGATGTCCCGGCGGGTGTCGCCGAGGGTCTGCATGATCGCCTTGGTCCCGGCGAGGACGGGCATGAAGTTGGCGTCCCCGTTCCAGCGCGGCACCACGTGCTGGTGCAGGTGCTCCGAGAGGGACCCGCCGGCCGCCGGGCCCAGGTTGAGCCCGATGTTGAACGCGTGCGGGGAGGCCACCTGCCGGATCGTGCCGACGGCGGTGCGGGTGAGCTGCGTGAGCTCCTCCGCCTCGTCGTCGTCGAGGTCGGTCAGGTCCCCGACGTGGCGGTACGGGCACACGAGCAGGTGCCCGGGGTTGTACGGGAACAGGTTGAGGATCACGAAGCACCGCTCGCCGCGGTGGACGATCAGCGACTCCTCGTCGGCGCGCTCGGGGCCGCCGCAGAACGGGCAGCCCGGGGAGGCCTGCACGGAGGGGTCCTCGCCGCGCACGTAGGCGAGCCGGTGGGGGGTCCACAGCCGCTGGAAGCTGTCGGGGACCCCGGGGATCTCGAACTCGTCCTGGCGGATCCAGCCGGGCGGGGGCGCACCGCAGGACCCGTCCGCGGGTCCGGTCACTGCCCGGCTCCCGCGGCCGCCGCCGCGTCCTCGCGGGGCGCGGGGGCTGTGGGGTCCTCGTTGACGCGCCCGCGCACGTGGGCCACGATCCGCTCGACGGCCTCCCCCACGAGCACCCCGTTGTCCTGGGAGCCGTCGCGGAAGCGGAAGGAGACCGCGCCGGCCTCGGCGTCCTCGCCGCCGGCGATGAGCACGAACGGGACCTTGTCCTTGGCCGCGGTGCGGATCTTCTTCGGGAACCGGTCGGAGCCGGCGTCGAGCTCGGCGCGGATCCCGCGGGCGCGCAGGGTCGCCACGACCTCCCCGAGATAGTCGTCGAAGGCCTCGGCGACCGGGATCGCCCGCACCTGCACGGGTGCCAGCCAGGCGGGGAACGCACCCGCGTAGTGCTCCACGAGCACCCCCAGGAACCGCTCGATCGAACCGAACTTGGCGGAGTGGATCATCACCGGGCGCTGGCGGGTGCCGTCGGCCGCCTGGTACTCGAGGTCGAAGCGCTCGGGCTGGTTGAAGTCGTACTGGATCGTGGACATCTGCCAGGTGCGCCCGATCGCGTCCTTGGCCTGCACGGAGACCTTCGGCCCGTAGTAGGCGGCTCCCCCGGGGTCCGGCACGAGGTCCAGGCCGGTCTCGGTGCAGACCTCCTCCAGGACGCGGGTGGCCTCTTCCCACTGCTCGTCGGAGCCGATGAACTTCTCCGACTCCGGGTCGCGGGTGGAGAGCTCGAGGTAGAAGTCGGTCAGGCCGAAGTCCCGCAGCAGCCCGAGGATGAACTCGAGCAGGTGGCGGATCTCCGCGGGGGCGTCCTCGCGGGTGACGTAGGAGTGGGAGTCGTCCTGGGCGAAGCCGCGCACGCGGGTGAGGCCGTGGACCACCCCGGACTTCTCGTAGCGGTAGACGTGGCCGAACTCGAACAGCCGCAGCGGCAGGTCGCGGTAGGACCGGCCCCGGGAGCGGTAGATGAGGTTGTGCATGGGGCAGTTCATCGCCTTGAGCCGGTAGTCCTGGCCCGGCTTGGTGACGGTGCCGTCCTCGTCGCGCTCCTCGTCGACGTGCAGCGGCGGGAACATGGTCTCCGCGTAGTAGGGCAGGTGCCCGGAGGTGTGGAAGAGCCCGTCCTTGGAGATGTGCGGGGTGCCCACGTACTGGAAGCCCTCGTCCACGTGGCGGTCGCGGACGTAGTCCTCCATCTCCCGCTTGATGATCCCGCCCTTGGGGTGGAACACGGGCAGGCCCGAGCCGAGCTCGTCCGGGAAGGAGAACAGGTCCAGCTCGGCGCCCAGGCGGCGGTGGTCGCGCCGCTCCGCCTCGGCCAGGCGCTCCTTGTACGCGGTCAGCTCCTCCTTGGTCGGCCAGGCGGTGCCGTAGATGCGCTGGAGCTGCTGGTTCTTCTCCGACCCGCGCCAGTAGGCGGCCGCGGAGCGGGTGAGGGCGAAGCCGTTGCCGATCAGCTTGGTGTCGGGCAGGTGCGGGCCGCGGCACAGGTCCTTCCAGACCGTCTCCCCGGTTTTGCGGTCCACGTTGTCGTAGATCGTCAGCTCGCCGGCGGCCACCTCCACGGAGGCGCCCTCGGCGGAGGCGTCGACGTCCCCGCCGGAGCCGGGGCCCTGGGCGAGGCCGATGAGCTCGAGCTTGTAGGGCTCGCCGGCCATCTCGGCGCGGGCCTCGGCCTCGTCGACCGCACGGCGGCGGAAGGACTGGGTCGAGTTGACGATCTTCTGCATCCGCTTCTCGATCGCCTTGAGGTCCTCGGGGGTGAAGGGCTGCGCGACGTCGAAGTCGAAGTAGAAGCCGTCGGTGATGTACGGGCCGATCCCCAGCTTCGCCTCCTCGTGCAGCTGCTGCACGGCCTGGGCCATCACGTGCGCGGCGGAGTGGCGCAGCACCTCGAGGCCCTCGGGGTCGGAGATCAGCACCCGCTCGACGACGTCGCCGTCGGCCAGCTCGTGGGCCAGGTCCCGCAGGACGCCGCCGACGCGGGCGACGACGACGGCGCGGTCCTCCCGGTACAGGTCCGCGGCCGTGGTCCCCGCCCCGACCGTGCGCCGCTCGCCGTCGACGGTGATGGTCAGGGACGCGGGCGAGGTCGTGGGCTCCGGCGCGGTGGTCATCGGGAGGCAACTCCTTGGGTCGTGGGGTGGGCGCGCGCCCGTACGGAGGGGCGTGCGGAGGCAGCGCCGCACGGCAGGCGGCACGCACCGCCTCCGATGGTACCCGCCCGCACCGCGGCGGCCCCGGGACCGGTGGCGGGACGCCCGCGGCGGGCACGGCGGAGCCCCCGTTCCCCGGGACGGGGAACGGGGGCTCCGGGGCCGCCGGGACGGGCCCGGCGGGATCGGAGGTCTCCGATCAGATGCGGTCGCGGCGGTCGCGGTCGGTGAGATCGCGGTCGCGGTCGGTGAGGCCGCGGTCGGCGTCGTTCTCGACGTCGACCTGCTCCTTGCGCACGTCGGCCTCGACGCGCTCGGTGTCGCGCACGGACTCCTTCTCGAGCCCGACCTTCTCGACGCCCACGGTCTCCTTGGCGACGACGGGGCGCTCCTCGTGGAGGGTCACCTCGACGTCCTCCTCGCCGATGGTGCCGGCGGTCGCCTCGGTGCCGCTCAGCGGGGTCCGCTCGACGCGGACCTCCTCGCGCTCCACCGGCACGTCCACGGTCTCGTGGTCGGTCACGACGTACTTGCGCAGGCGGGCGCGGCCGGTCTCCTGGCGCTCCTTGCCGACGTGCAGCTGCTCCTCGTGGCGGACCACCGAGCCGTCGTCGACACCGGTGCGGTCGCGGTCGCGGTCGAGGTCCGCGGTGCCGGCCCTGCTGTCGCGGTCGAGGTCCGCGGTGCGGTCCCGGTCCAGCCCGGCGGTCCGGTCGCGGTCCAGCTCCTCGGTGCGCTCGGTCTCGGCGTAGCCGGCGGTGCCCGCCGTGCCCGCGGCGGTGCCGGTGGCCGGCACGGCGTTGCGGTCGGTGTCCGTGGCGTAGCGGTCGTCGCGCTCGGTCCCGGCGTGGCCCGCGGTGCCGGCGGCGGCCGTGCCCGCGGCGGTGCGGTCGCGATCGGTGCGGGCGGCGGTGCCGTCGTAGTTCATCTTGTAGTAGCGGTAGAGCTCCTCCTCCTCGGCCGGGGAGAGGTGCTGGTCCGCGTCGATGCCGGGGGCGTCCTTGACGACGTCCTTGGTGTACGGGAGGACGAGGCGGTCGCCGTCCTGCTGCGCGCCGTCGACGGGCACGAAGCTCTCCTTGGTGCCGAACAGGCCGGTGTTGACGGTGACGAAGGTGACCTCTTCGGTGTTGTCGTCCAGGAAGACCTGCTCGACCTTGCCGATCTTGTCGCCGTCCGAGCCGTAGGCGGTGGCCGACAGCAGTGCGTTCACGTCGTACGTGGCCATGAGAACTCCTTCTCCGGTTGGTCTGCGTTCCAACGGCCCCGGGTGGGGTCCGTCGCGGGCGAACCGCCGGGGGTGGCGGTGCAGCTCGTCCGCTGTTGGTAGTAACCATACTGCCGATCAGCCCACTGACCAATGGCTTCACCCAGAGTGAAATCCGGTGCGGGCGGGACCGGCCGGTCCCCGGTCAGCGCCGGCGCGGACGGCGCCGGGCGGACCCGGCGCCGCCCTGCCGGCGGCGGTCGAGGAGGCGCCCGATCACGATGGGGGCGAGGGTCAGCAGGATCTTGCGCATGCTCGTGGTGCTCCGTTCCCGGCCCCGCCGGCGGCGGGACCACTCGTTTGATCAGTGTGCTGAGCGTACCTGCAGGGTGGATCCCCGGCCACCGCCGGGGCGGACGGGCCCCGGCGCCCCGGTCGCGGCCCGCACCGCGGCGGGGGTCCCGGGATCGGCGAGGTCCCAGGCCTGCAGCGCGCTCACGCTGATCCCGCGGGGACCGGTGCGCCGCGTGCGCCCGTGCACCAGCAGCAGGCGGGTGCCGAACAGGTGTCGGCCGGAGCGCTCCTGGGCGTCGTCGAAGAAGGCGCAGTCCACGGCCCCCGTGCCGTCGTCGAGGCTGACGAAGACCACCCGGCGGCCGCTGCGGATCGGCGGGGTCATGGTGGAGACGCGCACCCCGGCCACGAGCACCTCCGAGCGGCTGCGCAGCTCGAGCAGCCGCTCCGCCGGCGTCACCCCGAGCGCGCGCAGCAGCGGCGCCCAGCTCTCCAGCAGGTGGGCCGAGACGTCCACGGAGAGCAGGTCCAGCTCGGTGCGCACCTTCTCCGCGAGCGAGGGCTCGGGCCGCTCCGCGGGCAGCGCGCGCAGCTCGAGGTCCCCCAGGTCGAGGGCCAGCTGGCCCCGGACCTCCCCCGCCCCGCCCGCCCGCGGGGGCCGGGCGGCGTCGGCCCGCGCCCGCAGGGCGTGCACGAGGTCGGTCCGGGAGGCGGCGGCTCCCGAGCGGTGCAGCAGGCCGTCGAGGGCGCCCACGGCGGCGAGGCGCTCGAGGGTCCGCCGGCCCGGCCGGGCCCGCTCCCGCAGGTCGGCCAGCGAGGCGTAGGGCCGCCCGGCGGCGATGCGGCGCAGCTCGGCCCGGGCGACGCCGTGGACCCCGGTGAGGGCCATCCGCACGCCGAGGCGGGACGGGTCGTCGTCGAGGCGCTCGACGCGGTAGTGCTCGTCCGAGCGGTCGACGTCCACGGGCAGGACCGGGATCCCCATCCGCCGCGCCTCGCTCACCAGCAGCCGCTTGGGGTACATCCCGGGGTCGTGCTCCCACAGCCCGGCCAGGAACGCCTCGGGGTGGTGGGCCTTCAGCCACGCGGACTGGTAGGTGGGCACCGCGAACGCCGCCCCGTGGGCCTTGCAGAAGCCGAACGAGCCGAACGCGGCGAGGATCCCCCACACCCGGTCCACGACGTCCGGGGGGACGCCCCGGTCCCGGGCGCGCTCGCGGAAGAGGGCCTCGACCCCGGCCTCGCGCTCGGAGCCCAGCCGCCGGCGCAGCTCGTCGGCGCGCGCCAGGCCGCACCCGGTGAACGCGTCGAGGATCCGCAGGACCTGCTCGTGGAAGACCGTCACCCCGTGGGTCTCGGCGAGGATCGGGTCGAGGGCCGGGTGCACCGGTTCGGGGCGGGACCACCCGTGGCGGTGCTCGAGGAAGGGCCGCACCATGTCCGAGTGCATCGGTCCGGGGCGGAAGAGCGAGATGTCCACGATCAGGTCCTCGAACCGCTCCGGGGCCATCTTCCCGATGAGCTCGCGCTGGCCGGGGGACTCGATCTGGAAGCAGCCCAGGGTGTGGGTGGTGCGGATCAGCGCGAACGTCGCCGGGTCGTCGCGCGGGACCGCGTCGAGGTCCAGGCGGGGCCGGCCGGGGTGGATCCGGGCGATCTCGTCCACGGCGTGGGCCAGGGCGGACTGCATCCGCACCCCGAGGACGTCGAGCTTGAGCATCCCCATGGGGTCCATGTCGTGCTTGTCGAACTGGCTCATGGGCAGGCCCATGCCGCTGGCCTGCACGGGGGTGCGGTCCAGCAGTCGGCGGTCGCCGAGGATCACCCCGCACGGGTGCACGGAGATGTGCCGGGGCAGCCGGTCGAGGCGCTCGGTGAGGTCCACGAGCAGGTCCAGCTGCCGCTCCCGGGCCACCTGCTCGGCCAGCTCCCGCAGCTCGGGGCGCTCCGCCAGGGTCGTGCGCAGCGTGGCGGCGGGCAGGTTCCACAGCTGCTTGGCCACGGAGTCCACGGCCTCCGGGTCCAGGCCCAGGGCCAGGCCGGCGTCCCGGACGGCGCCGCGGGCCCGGTAGGCGTTCTGCATGCTCATCAGGCTCACCCGCTCCGCACCGAAGCGGGCGAAGACCTCCCGGTAGACCCGGTGGCGCTGGGCGGACTCGACGTCGATGTCGACGTCCGGCAGGGTCGAGCGGTCCCCGGAGAGGAAGCGCTCGAAGAGCAGGTCGTGCTCGAGCGGGTCCACCTGGGAGACGTCGAGCAGGTAGTTCACGAGGGAGGAGACCCCGGAGCCGCGGGCGGCGTGGCGCACCCCCAGCGCCCCGATCATCGCGGAGACCTCCGCGACGGTGAGGAAGTAGGCGGCGAAGCCCAGCTCGTCGATCACCCGCAGCTCCTGCTCGAGCCGCTCGCGCACCCGGGGGCCGTCCCGCCGGTGCGGGTAGCGGCGGGCGAGCCCGGCCTCGCAGCGGGCCCGCAGCTCGGCGGCGGCGGGCCGCTCCAGGCCCAGGACGGCGGCCTCGGGCACCACGGGCCGGCCCCAGCCGCAGTCCGCGACGGGGTCCAGCCGGGAGCGGTCGGCCACCCGCCCGGTGCCGGCGAGCAGCGCCGCGGTCCCCTCCGCGCCGAGGTCGGCGGCCCGGGCGACCTCGGCGGCCAGCGCGTGCATCTGGCGTGCGGGTTTGAGCCAGCCCTGCCCGTTGGGCTGCAGCGGCGCCGTGGCCCTCCCCCGGCCCCCGCGCGCCCCGGCGGCCCCCAGCGCCTCGAGGGGGGTCAGGGCGCGTGCGGCGTCGAGGACGTCGGCGGTCGCGGCCTCCGCGGGGGTCGCGTAGCGCACCGCGTTGCTGAGCACGGGAGTGAGCCCGGCCTCGAGGGCGGCCCGCAGCATCCGGGCCGCGTGGGGGGTGCTGCCGGCGACGCCGGGGGCGGTCAGGTGCGGGACGACCTCCACGGCGAGCGCCTCGGCGGGCAGCAGGGAGCGCCAGCGGGCGAGGGCGGCCCGGGCGCTCCGGTAGCGGCGGGCCGCGAGCGCACGGCCGACGTCGGAGTCCGGTCCCAGCAGGACGGTCAGCGCGGGGGTGCCCGGGGCGAGGAGGCGCGCGTGGGCGGCCAGGCGGCGGGCGTCCACCCCCACGGGGAAGGGCCCGCCGCGCCCGGGGCCGCGCCCGTCCCGTGCGCCGGGGCCGGCGTGGGCCGCGGAGACGAGCCGGCACAGGGCGGCGTAGCCCGCGCCGCCCGTGCCGCCGGCGGCGAGGACCACGACGCGTCCGAGGACCCGGCCCCGGTCGTCGTCGAGGAGGGCGAGGTCGGCGCCGAGGACCGGGTCGAGACCGTGCTCGCGGCAGGCGCCCAGGTGCTTGACGGCGCCGTAGAGCCCGTCCCGGTCGGTGCAGGCGAGCGCGTCCGCGCCGTCGGCGGCGGCGGCCGCGGCGAGCACCCGGGGGTGGCTGACCCCGTAGTGGGCGCTGAACGCGGTGGCGACGTGGAGGTGCGGGAAGCTCACCCCCTCATTCGAAGATGTGTTCGACATTAAGTCAATCGCAAACCGCCGTCGGGGGCCCGGTGCGTTCTGCGCGGCCCGGGGAGCCGGGACGGGCCCTCGCCGCGCCGGCCCCTCCCGGCCCCCGGACCCGGGGCGGGCGCCGTCCCGGGCGGCGGGTGCGGGGGCGACGGGATCCGGGCGGACGGTGCGGGGAGTGCGTGCTCCGGCCCTGGGCGCCGGGACGAGGGCGCCGGGAGGGCCGGCGCTAGGGCAGCCGGGAGGCCCGGCGCAGCACGGCCTCCCCCGCCCGCTGCGGCTCGAGCGGCACGGGGCTGTGCAGCACCGCCGGGCCGCGGCGGAGGGCCCCGTCCGTGAGCACCCGGCAGCGGATCCCGCCGCGCCCGCGCATCGCCGCGTGGGCGCCGGGGGCCAGCACCTCGTCCATCCAGGCGCAGGGGTGGGCCGCCCGGCCGCCCCGCAGGCGCACGGGGGCGCCGCCGGCCTCCAGGGCGAACTCCTCGCCCAGCAGCGGGGGCAGGTGCGCCCCGCGCAGCACCACGTTGCGCCGGGTCAGCAGCGGGTCGAAGGGCGCGGCGGCGCCCAGCTCGGCGGCCATCGCCTCGAGGGCCTCGACGGCGAGCAGGGTCACGGCCGCGTCCATGTGGGCGGCCCTCCCGAAGAAGCGGTCGCCGACGACGCCCTTGCCCGCCACGAGCTCGACCCGGTCGGCGTCCCGGGTGGGCACGTCGGCGGCGCCGTCGCGGGCCCTGCCGAAGTAGGCGTGCCCGGGCGAGACGAGCAGGTGCAGGATCTCCACGTCGTAGCGGTGCGGCGCGCTCATGCCCCCAGCATCCCACCCCACGGGCCCCGCAGCACGGGCCCGCGCCGCCCGCGACGTCCGGGGCCCGCCCCGCGGGTGCTCCGGGGCGCCCGCTCCCGTGCGCCCCGGGCCCGGAGGGGCGCGCTGCGATCCCGGCTAGAGTTCCTCCCATGGGCGAACTGCTGTACGAGTGGATGACGCAGCAGCAGGCGGCGGCCGCGCTGGAGGAGTACCGCGCCGAGCGCGGCCCGGCGTTGCGGCGGCTGCGGTCCTGGCTCGAGGCGCAGGGGGTCGCCCCCGACGACCTGCTGGACGGCACCCCGGAGTCCACGGCCCCGCTGTGGGACCGGATCACCGCGCGGATCACGGCGCTCGGCACGGACCCGCGCACCCTCGACGCCGATCCGACCCGGTCCCGGTGGCCGAGCTGGGCCCGCCACGGGAAGCTGGTGGACCCGCACCCGCCGGAGGAGTCGCTGGTGCTCGTCGACGGGTTCTGCGCCTACCTCGCCGAGGTGCTCACGGCCGCCGTGCCGCAGGCGCGCTGGCAGGTGGGCGAGCACCGCCTCGTCGACCACCCCTCGCTCAACTACCCGGTGCTCGCCGCCGGCGGCCACCAGGTCTTCCTGCCGGGGCTGCCGCTCTACAGCGCCTACCAGTCCGCCCACGGCCGCGACCCGATGGACGGGGACGCGATGCTGGCCCACGTCCGCCGGACGGCCGCCGCGCTGCGCGGCGGCACGGTGGCGGGCGGGTCCTCCGGGGAGCCGCTGGTGACGGTCGTGGCCGAGGTCGGCTGCTTCGACGTGGGGCTGCGCGCCGATCTGCCCGAGCGGCACCCGGCGCTGGTGGAGCGGCTGGTCGACGAGCTGTGCGAGCGCGACGGCGTCGTCTCGGTGCACCGCTACGGGCCCGCCGCCCTGGTCGTCGGCGTCCCGGAGTGGGGCGAGGTGCGCCTGAGGCCGTGGCTGAGCCTGTGGCTGGAGCGCAACCCGCCCCGCTGACCGGCGTCCCGCTCAGCCGGCCAGCTGCGGGAGCACCTCCTGGCCGAAGGCGTCGAGGAACGGCGCCTGCTCCCGGCCCACGTGGTGCAGCTGGAGCTCGTCGAAGCCCAGCTCGGCGTACTCGTGCAGCCACTGCGCGTGCCGGCCCAGGTCCGCGGAGACGTTGACCGCCCCGGCCACCTGCTCGTCGCCGACGTCCTGCTGGAGGGCCTTGCGCTCGTAGTCCTGGGGGGAGGCGAGCTCGGCCATGGTCACGGGGTCGAAGACGTTGGTGCGCCACTGGTCCCGGGCGATCGCCCGGGCCTGCTCGGGCTCGGGGGCCCAGCTCAGGTGCACCTGGAGCACGGTGCGCCCGGTGCCCCCGCCCTCCCGGTAGGCGTCCAGCATCCGGCGCAGGTCCTCGAGCGGCTGGTTGACGGTGATCAGCCCGTCGGCGACCGGGGCGAACCGGCGGGCGGTGCCCGGCGTCAGGGCGGGCACCAGCAGGGGCGGGAGCACCTCGGGGGCGCTCCAGACCCGCGCCCGGTCCGCGCGGAAGGGCTTCTCGCGGGTCACCTCCTCGCCCGCGTGCAGGCGGCGGACGACGTCGAAGCTCGCCTCGAGGAAGCGCTGCCGCTCCTCCTTGGCCGGCCAGCGCGGGGAGACGGGCCGCTCGTTGAGCCGCTGCCCGGTGCCCAGTGCCACCCAGACGCGGCCGGGGAACATCCGCGCCAGCGTGGCCGTGGCCTGGGCCGTGACCACAGGGTGGTAGCGCCGGCCCGGGGCGTGCACGAACCCGAACGGCAGCGCGGTGGAGGCCAGCGCCGCCCCCAGCCAGGACAGGGCGAAGCCCGCGTGCCCCTGCCGCGGGGACCAGGGCTCGAGGTGGTCCGAGCACATGGCGGCGGCGAAGCCGGCCTGCTCGGCGTGCCGGACGTCGCGCAGCAGCTGCTCGGGCGGGATCTGCTCGTGGGAGGCGTGGAAGCCGACGGTCGCCATGGGGTCTCCTCCGGTCGCGGTCGGGTCAGCGGGGCAGCAGGTCCTCGGCGGGGGTGCACACGTTGCGCAGCTCGCCGATGCCCTCGATCTCGGTGACGACCTCCTGGCCGTCCCGCAGCCAGATCCGCCGCGGCTTCTTCGCCAGGCCCACGCCGGCGGGGGTGCCGCAGGCGACGAGGTCGCCCGGCTCCAGGGTCATGAACCGGGTGAGGTACTCCACCAGCTGCACCGCGGAGAAGATCATCCGGTCGGTGCTGGAGTCCTGGTGGCGCACCCCGTCCACCGTGCAGCGCACGGCCAGGCCGGCCTCGGGGTCGACCTCGTCCGGGGTCACGACGACGGGGCCCACCGGGGTGGTGCGGTCGAAGTTCTTGCCCTGGAACCACTCGGAGGTCCGGCCCTGCCAGTCCCGCACGGAGACGTCGTTCATGATCGTGTACCCGGCGATGGCCGCCCGGGCCCGTCCGGCGTCCGCGTGGCGGACGGTCGTGCCGATCACCGCGACGAGCTCGGCCTCCCAGTCGATCTTCTCGGACTCCTCGGGCATGGCGATGGGGTCGACGGGGCCGACGAGGGCGTTGGCGTACTTGGCGAAGATCGTGGGGTGCTCGGGGATCTCCTGGCCGACCTCCTCGGCGTGGTCGTAGAAGTTCAGCCCGGCGCACAGGATCTTCCCGGGCCGCAGCACCGGGGTGAGCAGCTCCTCCGGGGCGGGGGCGGGCCCGGGCTCCCCGGGCAGGGAGAGGTCGCCCCCGGCCAGCAGCGCCCCCACGTCCGGGACGGGCAGGTAGACGGTCTCCCCCGCCTCCTGCCGGAAGGCCTGGGTGCTGCCGCTGCGGGCCACGGTGCCGAGTCTCACGGGTGCTGCCTCTCTGCCGGACGGGGCCGCGCGGGGAGCGCGGTCGGTGCGGGCGCCGCGCGGACGGCCCGCACCCCCGATCCTATGCACGGGACCCGCCGCGCGCGGGCCCGCCTCACGCGCAGCGCCCGACCCGGATCCCGGTCGCGCTCGTGGCCGCGAGCAGCCGCCAGCGGCCGGTGTCGAGGGTGTGGACGAGCTCGAGGGTGAGCAGCTCCGTGCGCGGGCCGAGCTGGACCTGCACCCGCCACATCTGCTGGTCGACGACCCCGGCGCCCCGCTCCCGGGGCAGCCGCAGGTCCTCCGCCCACCACGCCCGCCGCTCGTACCAGCGCACGGGGTCCTGGGCCACGCGGTAGGCCCGCCCGCGCCAGCGCACCCCCACCGGCACGCCCTCGGCGTCGCAGTCCACGTCCACGCTCTCCGTCAGCACTCCCACCACGGCTCCTCTCCCTCCGGCGGCGCCCGCCGGCCGGGCACCCTGTCCCCTGGAAGCTAGAACACCTGTGCGACAGGCTAAGCCGATGAGCCCTCCGCAGGGAACATGTGTTCACTGCCCGGAGCCTGCCGCCCGGACCGCGCCGGGGCGCCCGGAATCCGTGGACAACCCCGGTGAAATGGATACGCTGAGAGGACGGAGGACGCGCCCGCCGCGCCCTCCCTGACGCCCCTGACCCCTCGTCCGCCCCCGCCGGAGCAGCCGGCGTCGACCCACGGAGGCCCCCATGACCGGAACCATCACGCTGATCGCCCGCACCGTGGCGAACACCAGGCCGAACCCGGTGCCCACCCGCCCGGCCACGCCCGAGGACGCCGAGGCCCTGGCCCAGCTCTACTACTCCTCCTACGAGCAGGGCGGGGTCTCCAGCCTCGAGGAGGCCCGCCAGGTCGTCCAGGGCGTCTTCGCCGGCGAGTACGGTCCCTTCCTGGCGGAGGCCTCCCCCGTGGTCGCCGACGAGGACGGCACGATCGTCGCCGCGGCCCTGACCCTCGAGCGCCGCGTGGGCGACGGCGAGCTCCCGGACGCCCCGTACCTCTTCGAGCTGTTCACCGCCGCGTCCCGTCGCCGGCAGGGCCTCGCGGAGCAGCTCGTGCGCTCCAGCATGGACACCCTCTGCCACAGCGGCTACGACCAGCTGTGCCTGCGCATCGCCGAGGACAACGCCGCCGCGCTCGCGCTCTACCTCACCCTGGACTTCAACCGCTGGGTCCCGGAGGACGACGACTACTGAGCCGGCCACCGGACCGGGGGCGAGGAGGAGGCCCGGGACCCGCAGCGGGTCCCGGGCCTCCTCCCGTCCGCCCTCCGGCACCCCTTGTCCCCAACAGGCACCCCTTGTCCCCAACAGGCACCCCTTGTCCCCAACAGGTGAAGCGTGCTTCACTTGTTCGTGTCAGGGAGGGGAGTATCCCACCGTCGTCCCGTCGTCATTCCGGTCCCGTGCGGCCCGGCGGGACGGGCCCCGCGGGGCCGGGAGAGACCTCCGGTCGTCACGATCGGAAGGTCCTGCCATGGACGTCCCCCTCTGGATCTGGGCCGCGGTGCCCGTCTTCATCCTCCTCATGCTGGCCGTGGACCTGTTCGCCCACCGCCGCGCCCACGTCATCGGCGTGCGCGAGGCCGCCGCGTGGTCGGCGGTGTGGGTCGCCTGCGGCGTGGCCTTCGGGGCCCTCGTCTGGTGGGGCTGGGGCGCGGAGTTCGGCCAGCAGTACTTCGCCGGCTACCTCATCGAGAAGTCCCTGGCCGTGGACAACGTCTTCGTCTGGGCGATCCTCTTCAGCTGGTTCGCCGTCCCGCGCGAGCTCCAGCACCGGGTGCTGTTCCTGGGCGTGCTCGGCGCCCTGGTGCTGCGCGGGGTCTTCATCGCCGCCGGCGCCCTCCTGATCCAGAACTTCTCCTGGATCCTCTACGTCTTCGCCGCGTTCCTGCTCTGGACCGGGTGGCGGATGGTCCGCCGGCGCGACGAGCACCTGAACCCGGACCGGTCGGCGGTGCTGCGCACCTTCCGCCGCCTCGTGCCGATGACCGAGGCCTACCACGGGCAGAAGCTGCTGGTCCGCCGGGACGGCGTGCTGCTGGCCACCCCGCTGCTGGCGGTGCTGGTGCTGATCGAGGCCACCGACGTCGTCTTCGCCGTGGACTCCATCCCCGCGATCTTCGCCGTGACCGACGAGGTGTTCCTGGTCTTCACCGCCAACGCCTTCGCGATCCTGGGCCTGCGGGCCATGTACTTCCTGCTCGCCGACCTGATCCACCGCTTCGTGTACCTGAAGACCGGCCTGGCGCTGGTGCTGATCTGGGTCGGGATCAAGATGCTGCTCAAGATCGACCTCTTCTACATCCCCACCGGCATCTCCCTGGCCGTGGTCGCCACGATCATCGCCGTCTCCGTCGTCGCCAGCCTGCGGGCCACCCGCGGCCAGGGCCGCCGCTCCCTGCCGGTTCCGGCCGAGCCGCCGTTCCGGGTCGCCACCGAGGCCGAGAACGCCGCCCTCGAGCCCCTGCGGGCCCGGCGCCGCCCCGTGCGCGCCGGGCCCGGGAGGACGGCCGACCGGGATCCCGGCGCCCGCCGGGAGGAGGAGCGGCGATGACCGCCCTGGCCCCCTCCTCCTGCCGGCCGGTGGCCGCGGTGGTCACCGGCGGCCCCGAGGCCGCCGTGGTGGTCACCCCGGCGGCGGTGCCGCCGCCGACGCTGCGCTGCGGTGCCGGGACGGTGCCCGTGGCGGGTCCCGGGAACAGACCGCCCAGGTCCACCGCCCGGCCGGCCCGAGGGGACCGGCCGGGCGGGGAGGTCCCGGCCCGGCACGCCCGGGCCGGCGCCTCCCGGCCCCGCCACGAGAGGAGATCCGTGCCCACCTCAGACGACGCCGCCGGGCCCCCGGCGGGAGCATCCCGCCGCCCCGCCGGGGCGGTCCCGCCCCGGCGCCCGGCCTGGACGCTGCTCACCACCCACGGCCACGTCCTGCTGGCCGCGGCCCGCTCTCCGGACGCCCGGGTCGGGGAGATCGCCGAGCAGGTGGGGATCAGCGTGCGCGCGACCCTGTCCGTGCTCAAGGACCTCGAGGAGGCCGGCTACCTCACCCGCCACCGGGTGGGCCGGCGCAGCCACTACACCGTGGACCGGCGGCGGCACTTCCGGCACCCGGCCACCGCCGCCCACGAGGTCGGCGAGCTGCTCGACGTCCTGGCCGGCGACCCGCCGGGCACCGGCTGACGCGGGACGGAGCCCCTGCCCGGGACAGGACACCGCGCACCGGCGGCGCGAGCGCCGGAGAGACCGTGCCGCGAGGCGCGTGCCGGGCAGAGGAGGTCCCGGAAGACGCGTGCCAGAGCGCGAGCTGGAGCAGGCGCCCCCGGAGGCACGTGCCGACAGAGCGCGCCGGCAGCGGCACCGCGGCGCGGCCCGGCCGGCCCAGGGCTCAAGGCTCAGGGCTCAGGGCTCAGGGCTCAGGGCTCAGGGCTCAGAGCACGGTCTCCTCGCGCACCGGGGGGTCGACCGCGACGTCGACGAACCGCACCCAGCCCACCGTGACCTCCACGAGCCGGGTCGCGGCGGGGTCGTGGCCGCCGGATCCGGGGTGGCGGGACTCCAGCAGCCCGGCGGCGGCCCGCGCGGGCTCGCCCGCCAGCACCACGGCCTCGCCCTCGAGCTGGTACTCCTGGCCCGTGCCCGAGACCACCACCAGGGAGACCCGCGGGTCGGCGCCCAGGTTGGCGAACTTGCGGCTGGCCGTGTTGGTGCCGAAGACCAGGCGGCCGTCGTCGTCGGCCACGAGGTTGACCCAGGCGGACTCGGGGCAGGCGCCGGGGGCGTTGGTGGCCACGACGCCGCCGCCGTGGGTGCGGACGAAGGCCACGAGGCGCTCGAGGGTCTGCCGGTGGGCGGGGGTCATGCGGATCTCCTCCGGTCGGGGAACGGGCGCGGGGAACAGGACGGGGCGGGACCGGGCAGTCCAGCGGGGCGGGCGGGCGGCCCCGCTCGGGGCGGGACGGCGGGGCCGCCCGGCGGGGTCCCGGGCGGAGGCACCGTGCGGGGCCGGGGTCCGCGGCGGGCCGGGTCCCCGGTGCCGGCCGGGAGCCCAGGTGCCGGAGCGGGACGCCGGTGGTCCCCGGCGCCCGGCTCCGGGCTCAGAACAGCTCCTGCTGCGGGACCACGAGCTCCGGGGAGTTGTTGCGCACGTTGCCCACGGCGGGGTCCACGGGGTCGAGCACCCAGCGCGCGGCGACCCGGGAGGCCTCGGCGCGGACGAGGTCCACCAGCTGCGGGGCCTCCTCCTCCCCCGGGCGCAGCCAGTCGTCCAGGTGCTCCGGCGCCAGGGGGATCGGCATGCGGTCGTGGAGCTCGTGCAGCTGCGTCAGCACGGGGTGCTCCGCGGAGGGCTCGGGGGCGTCGGTGGTGAGCACCGAGCAGGACAGCAGCCAGGACCCGGTGCCGCCGCGGCCGGGCTGCAGGGCCCCGGAGTCCGGCTCCGCACCCTCGGGCACCCGCCACCACTCGTAGATCCCGGCGAACCAGATGGTCTCCTCCGGGTCGGCGGGATGGACGTAGTAGGGCTGCTTGCGCCCGCCGCGGCCCGGGCCGGGGGCCTTCTTCCACTCGTAGTAGCCGTTGGCCGGCACGGCGCACCGCCGGGCCCGCACGGCCTTGCGGAACGAGGGCTTCTCGAGGACCGTCTCGGAGCGGGCGTTGAACATCTTCGCCCCGACCGCCGGGTCCTTGGCCCACCCCGGGACCAGGCCCCACCGGGCCACGTGCAGCTCCCGGACCCGTCCGGCGTCGTCGCCCTCCCCCGCCAGGCGCTCGAGGACGATCGGCACGTCGGTGGTGGGCGCGGTGTTCCAGTTGGCCCGCAGGGCCGTCTCGTCGCCCCCGCCGAGGCTCTCGTCGGGCACGGCGCCGGTGGCGGCCACGAGGTCCCCCACCGCCCGCGCGATCACGTAGCGTCCGCACATAGCTGCCTCCTCGCCGGCCCCGCGGGGCCCCGGTCAGTCCGGTTCCGTGAGCGGGCCGTAGCCCAGGTGGTTCGCGTACATCCCGTAGACCTTGCGGATCCCCCGCTCGACGTCGGCGACGGTCGTGCCGGGGCGCAGGTCGTCGACGGCCCCGGCGGTGGCCGGGTCCCAGTCCAGGTCCAGCGCGGCGTAGACGTCGGTGAGCACGGAGCGGATCGGCTCGGACTGCTCGACCACGACGACCGTGGAGAAGTACCAGGCGCCCGCGACCACCCGCTGGGCGGTGCCCGCGAGCTTGACCCGCCGTCCGGCGGCCGGGGTGCCGGACGGGTGGGTGCCGTGGACGCTGTGCTCGCCGGCGCAGTACTCCCCGGGGATCTCCCCGACGTCGGCCTCGACCTCGAGCTCCTCCAGCGCCGCCACGACCATGTCGCCGAAGAGCCGGTAGCGGTCCTGGATCCCGGAGGTGGGGTCCTCCGCGGGCTCGAGGTGGTCCACGACCAGGCACCCGCCGTGGTAGGCGGCCGCCCGTCCGCCGACGCGGCGGACCAGGGGCTCGAAGCCGCTCTCCCGGGCGGCGCGGGCGGCGGCGGCGAAGCCGGGGCGCAGCTCGTCGCGGCGCCCGAAGGCGACTGTGGGCACGGGCTGGTAGAGCCGCAGCACGGGTCCGGTGCGGTGGACCTCGGCGAGGAGGGTCATGGCGCTCTCGTAGTCCTGCTGGGCGCCCAGGGACTCGCGCTGGCGGAGAAGTCTCATGCTGGTGCCCATCCTAGTGCGGGCCGCCGGCCGGCAGGCCGCTGGCGGCGAACCACGCGGCCAGCTCCCGGGCGCTGGTCTCGACCTTCTCGGCCCACGCCAGCGCGGCCTCGTCCGCGGCGTCGGAGACGTGCTTGACCATCCGCAGCCGCACGCCCAGGTGCCGGCAGGCCACCGCGACCGCCCAGCCCTCCATGTCCACGAGGTCGGCGCGGGCGGCGAGCGCGTCCCGCACCGGGCCGCCCGCCACGAACGAGTCGCCGGTGGCCAGCACGGGCCCCTCCCCGCCGAGCTCGAGGACGTTGTCCACCGGGATCCCGGCGGCGCGCAGCAGCTGCTCGTCGACGTCGCGGTTGATGATCCGGGAGGGCTCGTGGACACCGCTCAGCCCGTCGCGCAGGGCTCCGGCGCTGCCGATGTTCAGCACGGTCAGCCCGTCGCGGCCGGCGGGGTCGGGGCAGCGGGTGAGGACGGCCTCGGTGGTGCGCACGGCGGCGGCGGACATCCCGACCCCGGTGAGCACGAGGTCGAGGCCCGGCGGGAGGTACCGGGTCTCGAGGGGGTGGGCGGCGAGCACGAGCAGTCGTTCCATCGCGCCCACTCTAGCCCGGCGCCGGCGCCGGCCCGGACGGGTCCGCGGGGCTCAGGCGGGGGCGCCGGCGAGCTCGGCGAGCAGCCGGTCCGAGCGCTCCTGCGCCTCGGGGTCGGCGGCCCCGCCCGTGACCATGAGCTCGTCGGCGCCGGTGTCCTCGAGCAGCCGGGCCAGGCGGCGGCCGACCTCGGCGGGGGTTCCGGTCACCGCCGTCGCCAGGTGCTCCTCGACGAGGTCGCGCTCGCGGGCGGGCAGCCGCGCGAGCTCCGCCTCGGCGACGGGGGCGAGCGGCGGGAACTCCCCGCGGGTGCGGGAGTGGGCCACGGCCCGGGCCTGGGGCAGGGCGAGCGCCCGGGCGGCGCCGGCGGTGGGGGCGACGGCGACGTCGGCGGCGAGGACGACGTGCGGGCGCTCCCACCAGCGCGAGGGCCGGAACCCCGCGCGGTAGCGCTCGAGGGCGGCGGCGGCCCCGCGCTCCCCGCGGCGGGTCGTCGCCGGGCCCCCGAGGACGACGGCGAGGCCCGCCCGCGCCGCGATCTCCACGCCCGCGCCCGTGGCCAGCACGAACACGGGGGTCCGGGCGCGGTCGCGGGGCCGGGCGGTCACGGGGGCCTCGCCGGCGAGCAGCGCCAGCAGCCGGTCGAGGTCCGCCTCGAAGCGCTCGGCGGCGCCGGGGCCGGTGCCCAGCGCCTCGCGCACGGCGCGGGTGAAGCCCAGGGAGCGGCCCAGGCCCAGGTCGATCCGCCCGGGGTGCAGGGCCTGGAGGGTCGCGGTCTGCTCGGCGACGACCAGCGGCCGGTGGTTGGGGAGCATGATCCCGCCGGAGCCGACGCGGATGCGCCCGGTGCGGGCGGCGACCGCGGCCATCAGCACGGCCGGGGCGGCGCCGGCGATGCCGGGCACGCCGTGGTGCTCGGCGACCCAGAACCGCCGGTGGCCCAGCGCCTCGGCCCGCCGGGCCCGCTCCAGGACCCGGTGCAGGGCTTCGGTCTCGGTGCCGCCGGCGAGCAGGTGCGCGCGGTCGAGGACGGACAGGGGCACGCGCGGCGCCACGGGCGGGGACGGGGTCACGGCAGCAGGGGGCACGGTGCGCACAACCGGGTCCGCGCCCGGGTTGTTCCGTCCCCGGGGCCGGAGGAGCCCGGGACCGGCGGGCGGTCCCGCGGCACGGCCGGTGCGGTGCCGCCGTCGGGCCCGGCGCGCCCCGGGGCGGCCGAGCCCGGCCGGGCGCGGTCCGCGCGGTGTTCCCCGGGGGGGCGTGCTCAGCGCGGGCGGGCCCGCACCTGGACGCGGTCCTGCTCGACGCGGGTCTCGTAGGCGGGCTGCGGGCTGGTGGCGGGCCCGTGGACCACCGACCCGTCGACGAGCCGGAAGACGCTGCCGTGCCAGGGGCAGCGCACGCAGCCGCCGGCGACCTCGCCCTCGTCCAGGGGCCCGCCCATGTGGCTGCAGACGCTGTCGAGGGCGTGGATGCGCTCCCCCTCCCGCACGAGCACGAGGCTGACCCGCCCGGCCACGACCCGGCGCGGCTCGCCCTCGGGCAGCTCGCCGGCGGCGGCGACGTCGGTCCACCGGGCGGGCCCGCGGCGCCAGGCGGTGCGGTTGACGCCGACGCCCTCGACGTAGCTGAGGTGCCCGCCGAGGTAGCCGCCGGCCGTCAGCGCGCCCAGTCCGGCCAGGCCCAGGGCCTTGCCGGCCGTGCGCCGGCCGCGGAGGCGGGCGAGCAGCGACGCGGTGTAGAGCCCCAGGGCGGCGCTGTTGGCGGCGGCGTGGACGAGCCCGACCCGGCGCGGCGCGCCGCGGGTGTCGGACCAGTCGTGCAGGCCGGTCGCCGCGGTGGGCACCGCGGCGACGACGCCGGTGGCCACGAGCACGTCGGCGGCCGGGGCGGCGGCCCGCCCGCCGACGAGGTCGAGCAGCCCGGCCATGGTCCACGCCCCGATGGGGACGTCGGTGAGCAGCGGGTGCAGGGGGTGGCCGAGCACCGCCCCGCTGAGGAGGTCGCGGACCGGGCCGGGCCGGACGGCCCGGGCCACGGCGGTGGCCAGCGGGTCGGCCGCCCGGTCCAGGGCGCTCCAGCGCTCGATGCGCCGGGCGAGGTCGTCGAACACGCTCATGGCCGCCTCCTCGGTGCCGGGGCGGTCAGTGTCCCACCGGGTCCGGCACCGGACAAGGACGGCGCCGGACGTGACGGACCACGACGGCGGGACGGGACGGTCACCGGGCGGCGCGGGGCGCACCCGGCACCGCCGGACGGGGACCGGCGCCCGGGCGCGCGGCGGCAGGTCCAGTGGAACGCTGCTTCGGCGCTGGGCTCGTGGCCGGCGCCCGGGCGCGCGGCGGCAGGTCACGACGGCAGGACGGGACGGTCACCCGGCGGCGCGGGGCACGCCCGGCGGCCCCGGACCGTGCCCGGGGACGCAGCCCGCGACACGGGGCCACGACGTCCCCGCAGGGGAGGGCCCGTCCCGGCGGACCGGGTCCGGCGCTGCCGCCCGGACGGCCGGGCGCGGCGCGGGGCTCAGGCCGCGCGGGCGAGGGCCTCCTCGGCGGCGACCCAGCCGAGCATCGCGCACTTGACCCGGGCCACGAAGCGGGAGACCCCGGCGAAGGCCGCGGCGTCGCCCAGGACCTCCTCGTCGGGCTCGGCGGTGCCGCGGGAGCGCAGCAGCACCCGGAACTGCTCGATCAGCTCGAGCAGCTCCCGGCGGGTGAGCCCGGGGGCGGCCTCGGCCAGCACCGAGGCGGCCGCCATGGAGATCGAGCACCCCTGCCCGGCCCAGGTGACCCGCTCCACGACCGGCTCCGCGCCGGGCCCGGCGGGGGTCAGCTCCACGCGCACGGTGATCTCGTCGCCGCACGTCGGGTTGTACTGGTGGGACTCCCCCGCACCGTGCCCGGGGTCCGGGTCGGCCAGCCCCTCCCCGGAGCGCCGCTTGGCGTGGTCGAGGATGACCTCCTGGTACAGCCCGTCCAGCGCGCTCATCGTCGTCTCCTCGATCGGTCCGGCCCGGGGCCCACGGTGTCGGTGCGCACCCGGTCAGCCTGCCACGCCGAAGTAGGAGCGGACCCCGGCGAGCTCGGCCAGGAACCGGTCGACGTCCTCGGCGGTGGTGTACAGGTAGGTGCTGGCCCGGGTGGTCGCGGTCAGCCCCAGGGCCCGGTGCAGCGGCTGGGCGCAGTGGTGGCCCACCCGCACGGCGACCCCGGCGGCGTCGAGGACCTGCCCGACGTCGTGGGCGTGCACCCCGGCCACGTCCACGGCGGCCAGTCCCACGCGGTCCGCGCCCGGGGGCGGGCCGATCAGCCGCACCCCCTCCAGCTCGGCGATGCCCTCGGCCAGCCGCTGGCCCAGGGCGTGCTCGTGGGCGGCGACCCGCTCCATGCCCACGGCCTGGAGGTAGCGCACCGCCTCGGCGAGCGCGACGGTCTGGGCGATCCGCTGGGTGCCGGCCTCGAACCGGGTGGGGGCCGGCAGGTACTCGGCCTCCTCCATCGTGACCCTCGTGATCATCGATCCGCCGGTGAGGAACGGCGGCATCGCGTCCAGCAGCTCGGTCCGGCCCCACAGGGCGCCGATGCCGGTGGGCCCGAGCATCTTGTGCCCGGAGAACACGGCGAGGTCCACGCCCAGGCCCGGCAGGTCCACGGGCAGGTGGGGCACGGACTGGCAGGCGTCCAGGACGGTCAGCGCCCCGGCCTCCCGGGCGAGCTCGACGAGGGCGGGGACGTCGGTGAGCGCGCCGGTGACGTTGGAGACGTGCGTGAACGCGACCACCTTCGTCCGCTCCCCGATCACCCGTGCGGCGGCCTCGTGGTCCAGCTGCCCGGTCCCGTCGACGGGGATCCACCGCAGGCTCGCCCCGGTGCGGGCGGCGAGCTCCTGCCACGGGATCAGGTTGGCGTGGTGCTCGGCCTCGGTCGTGACGATCTCGTCGCCGGGCCGGAGCCGGAAGCGCTCGGCGGCCTGCCCGCCGCGGCCGGCGGTGGCGTTCGAGAAGGCGTAGGCAATCAGGTTCAGCCCCTCGGTGGCGTTGGAGGTCCACACGAGCTCGCGCTCGCCGGCGCCCACGAAGCCGGCGACGACGCGGCGGGCCTCCTCGTAGGCGTCGGTGGCCTCGACCGCCAGGGTGTGCGCGCCGCGGTGCACGGCGGCGTTGCGGTGCAGGTAGAACTCCCGCTCGGCGTCCAGCACGGCCAGCGGCTTCTGCGCGGTTGCGCCCGAGTCGAGGTAGACCAGGGGGGCGCCCATCACCTCGGTGCCCGTGAGCAGCGGGAAGTCCTCGCGCAGGGCACGCACCTCGGTGTCGGTCAGGGGCGGGACGGTCGTCGAGGGCACGGCGGGGTCCTTTCGGGGGTGGGCACGATTCTAGGCGGGACGCCCCGGCGGGCGTCTCCCGGCGTCACATCCGCACCGGGAACCGGGGGCAGGAACGGCGCCGGGGCAGGAGCGCGCACCGTGACGGCCCGGCGGCGGCCCCTGCCCGGGCGGCTGATGCCCGGTGGCGGCCCCTGGGCTCAGCCGGGGGCGAAGCGGCGGGTGGGCGGCCCCGGCGCGGGGGCGCCGCCGAGGGCGGGCCGGCCCCGCAGGGAGGTCGCGCACGCGACCCCGGCGGCGGCGCCCTCCCCGACGGCGATCGGCACCAGCTGCAGCCCGGGTGTGACGTCCCCGGCGGCGTAGACGCCGTCCACGCTGGTGAGCTGGAAGCCGTCGACGGTGATCAGGCCCTCGTGGTCGAGCGCGCAGCCCAGCTGCCGGGCCAGGTCGCCGGCCGGGAGGTGGGCGTAGGAGAAGAACACCTTCGCGGCGGGCACGGTGCGCCCGTCGGCCAGCCGCACCCCGCGCAGGTCCCCGGGCTCGCCGGTCAGCGCCACGGCCGTCCCCTCGAGCACCTCCACGCCGTGGTCGGCCAGGGCGGCCCGCTGCCCGTCGTCGATCCCCGGCTCCGCCGGGTCGAGGACCAGGCGCACCGGCGCGGCCCAGTCGAGCAGCTCCGCCGCGTAGCCGGGCAGCTGGGCGCCGGACCCGAGGACCACGACGGCGCGGTCCTGCGCGGTCGGGCCGTCGCAGGCCGGGCAGTGGTGGACGTCCGTGCCGTAGTGCGCGGCCAGGCCGTCGAGGTCGGGCAGGCGGTCGCGCACACCGGTGGTGAGCACGACGCGCTCGGCGGCGACCTCCCGGCCGTCGACCTCGGCCCGGAACGCCCCGTCCTCGTCGCGGCGCAGGGCCGTCACGCACCCGTGGTGCAGGCGCACGTGCGGGTACTGGGCGAGCCCTGCGCGGGCGTCGGCCAGCAGCTGCCGCGGGGTGGTCGGGTCCCGTCCCAGCAGGCCGTGGGCCCGGTCGGCGGCGAGGTTGCGCTGCTCGCCGGCGTCGACCACGAGCGTGGGGCGGCGGTAGCGGCCCAGCCACGTCGCGGCGGACAGCCCCGCGGGGCCGCCGCCGACGACGAGGGCGCAGACCGTCCCGGGCAGCACGCCGGGGGCCTCAGTGCCCGTCGGCGGGCTCCTGGACCGTGGCGGCGCCCTCGTCGCCGAGGGTCTGCTCCGTCATGTCGAGGCTCACGATCCCGACGCCGACCATCGCGGCCAGCGACAGGAGGAAGCCGAGCACGATCGCGATCAGCGGTCCGGAGGACCCCCGGTCGGAACGGCCGTTGATGGTGCGGGTGGGTGCGTGCTGCTCGCTCATGCCCGTCATTGTGCCAAACGGCAGGCCCGGGTGCGCACAGGGCACGCACGGCGGGCGCGGGGCACCCCCGCCGGCCTGCGGCATCCCGGGGCGGGCGCGGGTCGCGTCCCGGCCCGGGCGGACCGGATCCCCGGCGGCCGGACGGCCCGCCGGGCGGAGCCGCGGAGCACGCGCGAGCGCCGGGGACCTCCGCTCCGACCTCCCGCCGCGGCCGCTGGAGGCCCGCGGTGCCGTCCGGGGCCCTGCGCCGCGCCGGGAAGAGGGCCGTGACGGCCCGGGACGCCCGGTCTGCCCGATCATGGTGGCGGACCTCACCCTCGAGACCCCCCGCACGAGGAGCCATCATGAACCCGCCCGTCCCACCGCGCGCCCCGCTGCACCCGCCGGCCCCCGAGGAGAACCGGGAGGCCGCCCGGCCCGCGTCCCCGGACGCGCAGGCGCAGGCGCCGGAGCCGGGGACCCCGGGCCCGGCGTCACCGTCCGCGGCGTCCGGGGAGGCCGCCGCCCGGCCGGACACCGGTCCGGGGACCGCCGGCGCCGGGGAGATCCTGGCCGCCGTGGCGCAGGCCGTGGCCCCCGACCGCATCGACTCGCAGCTCTCGCTGCTCAACCGGTGCGCCGAGCACGACGACGTCGACCTGGTGGTCGGCCCCGTCCTCGGCGCGGTCGTGGACGTGGCGCTGCGGGCGGCGCTGCTCACCAGCGGGCTCGTGGACCCCACCACCGGCGGGGCGGCCTGGCGTGGCCTGGACGGGCTGCCGGCGGCACCCGCCCCGGGTCTCGGGGAGCTGTCCTACGACCCCGCCACCCGGCGGCTGCGCATGGCCCGCGGCACGGTCCTCGACCTGGGTCCTGCCGCCCGGGCCTGGGCGGCGGAGCAGGTCGTGGCGGCGGCGGAGCACGACAGGCCGGGGACGGCCGTGCTGCACCGCGCCGGCGACGCGCTGGCGGTGGCCGGCCCGGACGACGACGCCGCCGTGCTGCTGGAGCGGGAGCTGCGCGCGGAGACCGGCCTCGGTGCCGCCGCCTGGGCGCGGCTGCTCGCCGGCGGTCGCCGGGGCGTGGCCGTGGTCGAGGGCCCGGAGCACGCGGTGGTCAACCCCGTGACGGGCGCCGCCGCGCGCAGCCCCTGGCGGCAGGTGGTCGTGGTCGCCGACCGCGCCGTGGAGGCCCAGGCCTACGCGCGGGCGGCCCACCTGCTGGGCTCCGAGGCACCGCCGTGGGTGGCGGCCTGCGGGGCCGCGGGCCGGTTCGCGCCGTCGCCGGCGGGGTCCCACGCCGCGCCGTCGTCGAGCTCTCCGGAGGCGGCGGGGCCCCCCGCACGGCCGGGCACGCGCCGGTAGCGCAGCGCCTGCACCGCCCAGGTGGCGGCGTAGAGCGTCCACGCGAGCATCACCAGCGCCATGACGGTGCTGAAGCGGTCCCCGGGACGCCACTCGTGCAGCGCGCCGAGGGTCATCAGCAGACCGAGCGCGCCCAGGACGGCGCACGCCGGCCGGTCGGCGGCATCGGGCACGGCAGTCCCCCTCGTTCGTCGTCCGGTGGTCCGCGGGGACCTGCTGTCCACGGGGAGCACGGGCTCCCTGAGGAACCGTGGTCCCCGGCAGCCGTGGCCCCCTGAGAACTCGCCGCCCCCTCGGAACTCCCGGTCCCCTGGGAGCCCGGTGCCCCTGGGAGCCCGGTGGCCCCTGGGAGCGCCCTGTTCCCCCGGCATCGTGGCACGCGGGTCCCACCCCTGTCTGACCCCACTTCGGGGGTCAGCGGCTCTGCGGGCGCGGCGCCGGGGCCGGGTGCTCCCGCGCAGCGCCGCCCCCGTGCCTGCTCCCCGCCGCCCGGGCACCCTCGCCGTGACGGACCTCACGTCCCCGGGGGAAATCCTCTGCGCCCCCCATGTTGTTGAATCGTCAACAGCATGTTCCCGTTCCGCCCCAGGAGGACCCCATGACCGTGGACACCGCCGAGACCCGCACCGGCCTGCTGGTCGAGGACCGGCTCGCCATCGACGCCGGCGCCGCCGACCGCCTCTTCCTCGAGGCCCGCACCGCGAGCGCCTTCTCCGACGAGCCCGTGACCGACGAGGACCTGCGGGCCGTCTACGAGCTCACCCGGCTCGGGCCGACCATGATGAACAACCAGCCGCTGCGCATCACCTGGGTCCGCTCCCCCGAGGCCCGCGAGGAGCTGGTCGGGCTGATGGCCGCCGGCAACCAGGAGAAGACCCGCACCGCCCCGGCCGTGGCGGTCCTCTCCTACGACACCGAGTGGCACGAGCACTTCGCCACCTTCTTCCCCCACGCCCCGGAGCGGCGGGCCATGTTCGAGTCCGACGCGCAGGCCCGTGCCGGGATCGGCCGGGACAACGCGTGGATGCAGGCCGGCTACTTCGTGCTGGCCGCGCGCGCCGTGGGCCTGGCCGCGGGCCCGATGGGCGGCTTCGACGCCGCGGGTGTCGACGCGCGCTTCAACGCCGGGACCTCCCGCCGGGCCTTCCTCGTCGTGGCCGTGGGCCGGCCCGCCGAGGATCCCCGGCACCCGCGCCTGCCGCGCCTGGGCGCCGAGGTCGCCACCGAGACCGTCTGACCGGGGCCGTCCGGCTCCGCGCGGCCCGTGCGGAGCCGTTCACCGGCCGGTCACCCTCCGGCAACGCCGCCCGGCGAGGATGGTGCGGACACCCCGCACGACCGAGGAGGAGCTGCGATGACCGAGGTGAGCACGGCCGGTGCCGGGACGACGGCGGTGGACTGGGAGGACCTGGAGCCCGGGACGGAGATCGAGGTCTCCCGCGCGGGCGAGGTGGTCCACCGCGGCGTCGTCGAGGAGGCCGCCGCGACCCTGCGCGTGGCGTGGATCCGCGACAGCGCGACCGGGGAGCGGCGGCTGATCGGCGGGGAGATCCTGACGCTGCACCGCCGGTGAGCCCGGACCCGCCGGGCGGGATCACCCCGGGGGCCAGCTCCCGCCGGGACGCTCCGGCGTCCCGCGAGCGCGTGCCGTGGGCACTTCCGGGACGAACGGCGCGGGCCGTGGCGTGCGCGCAGGACGTGCCGGTCCCGTGGGCACGGCGTGCCCACGCCCGCCGGGACGCCGCGGAGGTCCGCCGTGCGCGGGCGCACCGGGACGACGACGGGCCACCGGTGCACGCCGCCGCGCCGTGAGCACCCGCCCGCCCGCGGCGGACGTCGCACGGACGGCGCACGCCGCGAGCGGACGCCGTGCGCGCGGCACTCCGGCCGGGCGGGGGCCGTCCCGGACGCGCCGCGGAGCCCGGCTCGGCTCAGGTGCCGCAGAAGGTTTGGTAGCTCGCCCCGAAGTCGCCCGGCGCCGGCTCCGCGTACCGCTCCAGGCCCGGGCGCGTTTCGAACGGCCGGGTCACCGCCTCGAGCAGCCGCCCCAGCGGGTCGAGGTCACCGGCGACCGCGGCCGGGAGCGCCTCCTCGACGAGGTGGTTGCGCGGGACGTAGACGGGATTGACCCGGTCCATCAGCTCCGCGTCGGGGCCGAGGGAGCGCCAGCGCTCGGCCCACGCGTCGAAGCGGGCCAGGTCCAGCACGAGGTCCCGGGCGGGTCGGGCGTCGCCGCGGGCGGCCGCGCCGAGGCCGCGGAAGAAGGACGTGTGGTCGACGTGGTTGTCCCGCAGCAGCGCCGAGAGCTCCTCGAGCAGCGGCGCCACGTCGTCGTCGTCGGCCCCGGGCACCCCGAGCTTCGCGCGCATCCCGTCGGTCCACGCCGCCCCGTACCGGGCGGGGTAGGTGCCGAGGACCTCCTCGGCGAGCGCGACGGCACGGTCCTGGTCCTCGTCGAACAGCGGCAGCATCGCCTCCGCGAGGCGGGCGAGGTTCCACTGGAGCACGATGGGCTGGTTGCCGTAGGCGTAGCGGCCGCCGAGGTCGATGGAGCTGTAGACGGTGGCCGGGTCGTGGGCGTCCATGAACGCGCACGGGCCGTAGTCGATGGTCTCCCCCGAGATCGTCGTGTTGTCGGTGTTCATCACCCCGTGGATGAAGCCCACGTGCATCCACTGCGCGACGAGGGAGGCCTGGGCGGCGACGACGGCGTCGAACAGCGCCAGGTGCGGGTGCTCGGCCGCTGCCGCCCCGGGGTGGTGGCGGGCGATGGCGTGGTCGGCCAGGCGGCGCAGCAGTCCCGTGTCGCCCCGGGACCGGGCGTACTGGAAGGTGCCCACGCGCAGGTGCCCGGCCGCGACGCGGGCAAGCACCGCCCCCGGCTGGACCGTCTCGCGGCGCACGGGCCGGCCCGTGGCCACCACGGCCAGCGACCGGGTCGTGGGGATGCCCAGGGCGTGCATGGCCTCGCTCACGACGTGCTCGCGCAGCATCGGGCCGACCGCCGCGAGGCCGTCGCCGCCGCGGGCGAAGGGCGTGCGCCCCGAGCCCTTGAGGTGGAGGTCCCGCACCCGGCCGGCGGCGTCGTGCAGCTCCCCGAGCAGCAGGGCGCGGCCGTCGCCGAGGCGCGGGGACCAGGCGCCGAACTGGTGCCCGGCGTAGGCCTGGGCCACGGGGGCGGCGCCCTCCGGCAGCAGGTTGCCGACCAGCAGGCGCACGCCCTCCGGGGTGCGCAGCCAGGCGGGGTCGAGGCCCAGCTCCGCGGCCAGCGGCTCGTTGAGCACGAGCAGCCGCGGGTCGGGGACCTCCTCGGCCTGCCAGGAGAGGGCCAGCTCCGGGAGGTCCCGGGCGAAGCGGGAGTCGAAGGTCAGGGTGGACGGAACGGTGGCGTTCACACCGTCCACGCTACCGGTCGGCGCGCAGCACGGCCACGAGGAAGTCGCTGTCCGGACGGAAGGGCCGCAGGTCCCAGGTGGACAGCAGCAGGTCGGGGACGAGACCGGCGTGCTCGGCGTCCGCGAGGAACTCCGGGAAGGGGTAGCCGCGCCCGGCGCCGAAGCCGACGGCGGCCCGCCCCCCGGCCGCCAGGTGACCGCGCAGGCGGCGCAGCACCTCGGTGCGGGTGCTCGGGGCGAGGAAAGCCATGACGTTGCCGGCGCACACGATCGCGTCGAAGGGCTCCGGGTGCCCGCGGGCGGGCAGGTCCAGCTCGGCGAGGTCGCCCACGAGCCAGTGCGGGCCCGGGTGGTCCTCCTGCGCGGCGGCGATCAGGGCGGGGTCCACGTCCACCCCGACGACGTCGTGGCCGCGGCGGTGGAGGTGCCCGCCCAGCCGGCCCGGGCCGCACCCGGCGTCGAGGATCCGCGAGCCGGGCGGCACGAGGGCCTCGACGAGGCGGGCCTCCCCCACGACGTCCTCGCCGGCCGCGGTCAGCGCCCGGAACCGCTCCACGTACCACGCGGAGTGCCCCGGGTCCGCCTCCACCTGCTGCATCCACCTGCTCTTCTCGACCACCGGACCAGCCTACCGCCGGGGGCGGAGGGGCCCGCAGGCGCAGACCGGCGCACGGGGGCCGGAGCGCCGGCGACGCCCCGCGGCAACCGGCGGGCCCGGCGTGCAGTCGGCAGGCTCCCGCGGCACGGCGAACACCGCCACCGCAGAATGTCTATTGACTTCCGATAGGTATCGACCGACACTCGATGCATGATCACCGAGCGCTGGGCCGTCGCGGCCCTCAGAGTCTTCCTCGTGCTGCTGTTCGGCATCCTCCTCGTCTTCCAGTTCCTGTCGATGCCCGGACAGTTCGCCCACATGGCCCAGGAGTCCCCGGGCTCGGCGCACCTGCGGTGGCCGCTGACGGCACTGTTCGGGTTCTGGATCCTGTGCGTGCAGGTCGTCGTCGTCGCCACCTGGAGGCTGCTCACCCTGGTCCGCGAGGACCGGATCTTCAGCGACGCCGCGCTGGTGTGGGTGGACGCGATCGTGTGGGCCGTCGGGGCGGCGTGGGCCGTGCTGCTGGGCGTGTCCGCGCTCGTGGGCCTCGGCGCCGACGACCCGGGCCCCGTTCTGGTGGTCGTGCTGGCCACGACCGGGGTCACGGTCCTGGGACTGCTCATGGTGGTGATGCGCGCCCTGCTGCGGCGGGCCACCGAGCTGCGCACCGACATGGAGGCGGTGATCTGATGCCGATCGTCGTGCGCCTGGACGTCCAGCTGGCCCGGCGGAAGATGAGCGTGGGCGAGTTCGCCGAGGCCGTCGGCATCAGCCCCGCGAACGTGGCCGTGCTGAAGAACGGGCGGGCCAAGGCGGTGCGCTTCTCCACCCTGGAGGCGATGTGCCGGGTGCTGCAGTGCCAGCCCGGGGACCTCCTCGAATACGTCGAGGAGTGAGCCGTGCAGCGGTCGGCCGGTCAGATGCCCGCGCCGGGGACCGCGTCCGCGCCGCCCCTGCCGTCCGTCCCCGGAACCGGCCTCGGGGCACGGCCCGCCCGGCGCACCGGGGACGGCGGCCTGTTCCCGCCGAAAGCGTGCGCGGGCCCGGGACCTCCGGAGGTCCCCGCCGCACGGCCGGAGGCCCCGGTCCCCGGGCCCGGACAGTCCGTCCCGGGACCTGCCCCCGCTCGCTCCGACCGCCGCCGGGACGGGACCACCGGCCCGTCCCCGCCCCCCTCTCCGGGGCCACCGCCCGGTGCCCGCCCGCACACCGCGCCGGCACGTGCCGGTCCGGTCGGCACCGACGTCCGCACCCGCTCCGTCGCGCGGGGACGGAGCGGCCCTTCGTGCCGCGCCCCGACGACGCACCCGTCCCCGGAAGGCACTCCCGTGACCTGGTTCCTCGCTCTCCTGGCCCTCCTCGCCGGCATCGCCGGTCTCGCCCTCGGGGAGGCCGACGACTCGCCGGGGCTCCAGCTCATCGGCGCCGTCCTGGTGCTGACGGCGGTCGTGACCGCGGTGCGGCACGTCCGGCACCGTCGCTCCCGCGGCACCGCACCGCACAGCCGCCGGCGGCGCGGGACCTGAGCGTTCACGGACCCGCTCCTGCGCGCCCCGGCGCCGTGTCGACGCACCCGCGGACCCGTCGTGGGGGTCACCGGCCCCTCGAAGGCGCGTCAGGCACGGCGTGCGCGTGCGCAGGACGTCGTTCCCGACGATCCCTGGCTGTGCTCCTGGGCGGTCCGGGCGCCACACCCGGACACCGCGGGCACCTCCTCGCGCTCGCTCGGCACGACGTCCGAACAGTCGCCGGCGCTGCCCCCGTCACTGTCCCCCGAGAGTCCCCCGGCACCTCCTCGCGCATGCCCGGCACCCCGTTCGAGCCTCCGCGGCACCTCGTCCGGGCATCGCAGGCGCCGCGCCGCGTCCGGGTGCGACGTCCCTCCCTCCGGGCTGGTCCGCCGCCGAGCACGTGGGGGCGCCACAGCGGCGGGCGCGGCGCACACGCCACTGCTTACGGCGTCGGAGGCGCCGCGGACAATGACCTCATGACGGAATCGGTCCGGCTCCGCGCACCCGACCCGGAACTCCGGCCGGGGTTCCGGGCGGGCGCCCCCGGCCCGGCGCACGTGGAGGACTTCCCGCGCCCGGAGGACGGGGCCGGGGACCACCGGCAGGAGATCCGGACCGCCGCGGCCCAGCTCGTCGAGGCGCGGGCGTCCGAGTCGCGGGCCGTGGCGGCGCAGGTGCGCTCGATCCACCGGCTGTGGTCGGCGGCGCAGGCGGTCCGGACAGCGGCCCGGTTCGCCGCCCTGGCCGAGGCGGAGACGTCAACCGGATCGGCGCGCCCCGATCCCCTCGGTCCCCTGGCCGAGGCGGAGCACGAGCTCGTGCTGGACGTGGCCGCCGAGGTCGGCGCGGCGCTGCAGCTGCCCCCGGGAACGGCCCGCCGGCGCGTCGAGGACGCCGTCCTCCTCGCCGAGATGCTGCCCGAGGTCCTCACCGCCCTGGAGGAGGGCCGGATCGGCCCGCCCCAGGCCGCCGTGCTGGTCGAGCAGTGGCGCGAGCTCGTCGTGGAGGCGCCCACGTGGACGGCCCGCGAGCGCGTCCCGCCGCCCGTCGACGCCGTCCTCCGGCTGGTGTCGGAGCTCCTGGAGCGGGCCCCGCGGGCCACGGCGGCCCAGCTGCGCGCCGCGGCCCGCTCCCGCCGGGCCGTCCTCGTCGCCGACGCCGAGGAGCGCAGCCGGCGCGCCGCGCGGAAGAACCGGTCGGTGTGGGTCGAGCCCGCCCCCGACGGCACCGCGTACCTGCACGCGCTGCTGGACGCCCACGTCGCGCTCGCGGCGCACGACCGGCTGGAGGAGCTCGCCTCCCGCCTCGGGGAGCGCGTGCCGGCGCCCGGTCGTCCCGGACCGGGCCGCCTGGCCCGCCCGGAGCTCCCCGAGGACGCCGAGCCGCGCTCGGCGGGTGAACTGCGCGCCGACGTGCTCGCCGATCTCCTCCTGGACGGCGTCCTCCCGGAGGAGCCGGACTTCCCTCGCGGTGTCAGGGCCCGGGTGAGCGTCCTGGTGCCGGTGTCGGTGCTCGCCGACGCGGCTGCCGGGGCGTCCGCCGCCGCGGGCTCGGGGACCGGCGCGCCGGTGCTCTCGGGCTACGGACCCATCGGGGCCGGGGTCGCCCGCCGGCTGGCGGCCGGGGCCGGCGCGTGGCACCGGATCCTGACCCACCCCGGCACCGGCGTGGTCCTCGATCACGACCGCACCGTCTACGCCGTGCCCCGCGACCTGCGGCGGCTCGTGGAGCTGCGCGACGGGACGTGCCGCTTCCCCGGCTGCCGCCGCCGCGCGGAGCGCTGCGACCTCGACCACACCGTCGCCTGGCAGGACGGCGGAACGACCGCCGAGCACAACCTCGCGGTGCTCTGCCGGCACCACCACCGCCTCAAGCACCGCGACGGCCCGCTCGGGCGGTGGTCCGTGCGGAGGGTCGCCGTCCCTCCCGGGCCGCGGCCGCACCGCGGTCCGCCCGGTGCGGGCCCGGAGCCGGGCGCCACCGCTGTGCTCGAGTGGGTCTCCCCTGCCGGGCTGGTGCACCGGACCGAACCCGAGCACGCCGTGTGCCACCGGAGCTCGGGCCACCCCGCGATCCCCGAGGGCGCAGGGGACACCGGTCAGGCGGCGGAGTCCTGGGCCGCGCAGGCCACCGCAGGCTCCCCCCGTGGTCCCGGAGACGTTGCGCCTGCTGCCGCCCCGGGCGACCGCCTCCCACGCCACGCTGCGGCAGCCGCTCCGCCGCCCGCCGAGCAGAACGCCACCTGTCCGCCCACAGGTCCTCCGGGCCACTCCCCCGACGACCCGCCACCGTTCTGAGAGCCCGGACGCTGCCCGCGTGCGGATCGGCGGTGCACGTGCCGTTCGCCCGCTGCCGGTCGAGAACCGGTAGAAGCGGCGGGCCGGCAGGGCAGGCAGGGCAGGCAAGGCAGGCCGGGCAGGCCGGGCAGGACAGGCAAGGCAAGGCCGGGCAGGCAGGGCAAGGCCGGCAGGGCAGGCAAGGCAAGGCCGGGCCGGGCAGGACAGGCAAGGCCGGGCAGCCCCACGGGCACGGACGGGGAACCCTGCCCGGAGCAGTGCGTGCGGGTGCAGGCAGGATCATGGACGGAACGGACGGCGGGCGCCGCGGAAGGAGCAGCACCATGGACGGAACGACCCTCCAGGAGGCGGCCGCCCTGACGGCGGCCGCGATGCCGGGGGTGTCCCTCACGCACCCCTTCGGCCCGGAGCACGACGTGTACAAGGTCGCAGGCAGGATCTTCCTCATGACCACCGAGGCGACCGGTGAACCGCTCGCGACGATGAAGTGCGAGCCCGAGCACGCCCTGGCACTGCGTCAGGAGTTCCCGTCGATCCGGGCCGGATACCACATGAACAAGCGGCACTGGATCTCGGTCGCGGCCGGTGCGGGCATCACGCAGGAGCTGGTCGACGAACTGGTGCGCAACGCCTATGAGCTCGTCGTCGAGGCGCTGCCCCGGGACCGGCGGCCGTGACCGGCCGAACGGAACCCGAGGTCATGCGGCCGCCGGTTGTTGACCGGGGCACGCCGCGGGGTCAGGGTGATGGCCCAGGCATCCCGCACAGCACGCACCGTGCACGGCACACCGGAGGACCACCATGGGCATCGTCCAGGTCGATCTCTTCCTCACGCTCGACGGCGTCTACCAGGCACCGGGCGGGCCCGACGAGGACCGCACCGGCGGTTTCGAGCACGGCGGCTGGCAGGGGGCGTACTTCGACGACGCGTCCGGCGAGTCGATCAGCGCGGAGATCGAGCGCCTGGACGCGCTGCTGCTCGGCCGCAGGACCTATGACATCTTCGCCGGCTACTGGCCCGGCCACGGCGACGACGACCCGATCGCCGCGAGGTTCAACGCGGTCCCGAAGTTCGTCGCCTCCCGCTCGCTCACCGCGGCGTCGTGGGAGGGGACCACGGTGCTGTCGGACGTCGCAGCCGAGGTGCGGGAGCTGAAGGAGCGCTTCGCGCGGATCCACGTCATCGGCAGCGGCGACCTCGTGGTGAGCCTGCTGCGGGAGGACCTCGTCGACCGGCTCAATCTCCTGCTCTACCCGCTGGTGCTGGGGTCGGGCAAGCGCTTCCTCGGTCACGGCGCCGTCCCCGCGGCGTTCTCCCTGGCGGGGCCGCCCCGGGCGTTCCCCAAGGGCGCGGTCTCGCTCGTCTACGAGCGCGCCGGCGTGCCCGTCACGGGCATCGACGTGTCGCAGCCCGCGCCGTGAGCCGGTGCCACGGGCGCGCAACGCCGCCTGTCGGGACCGGGACCACGGCGAAGCCCCTGGAGAAGGAGCTCCAGGGGCTTCGCCGTGGTCGTGCTGCTCCGGCCGGGATCCCGGCGGACCGGTTCCGCGCCAGCCGGACTCCTGTGCGGTGCTCCGTCCCCGCCGGGGACGGAGCACCGGTCGCCGGCGCCCGGCTCCACCGGCGGGTTCAGGACGCCGGGCTCAGAAGTCCCAGTCCTCGTCCTCCGTGTTCACGGCCTTGCCGATCACGTAGGAGGAGCCCGAGCCGGAGAAGAAGTCGTGGTTCTCGTCGGCGTTCGGGGACAGCGCCGAGAGGATGGCCGGCGAGACGTCGGTCATCTCCTTCGGGAACAGCGCCTCGAAGCCCAGGTTGTTCAGGGCCTTGTTGGCGTTGTAGTGCAGGAACTTCTTGACGTCCTCGGTCCACCCGACGCCGTCGTAGAGCGACTCCGTGTAGCGGACCTCGTTCTCGTAGAGCTCCTCGAGCAGCTCGTACGTGTAGAACTTCAGCTCCTCCTGGCGCTGCGGGGTCTCCAGGGCCAGGGCGCGCTGGAACTTGTAGCCGATGTAGTACCCGTGCACGGCCTCGTCGCGGATGATGAGGCGGATCAGGTCTGCCGTGTTCGTCAGCTTCGCCCGCGAGGACCAGTACATCGGCAGGTAGAAGCCGGAGTAGAAGAGGAAGGACTCGAGCAGCGTCGAGGCCACCTTCTTCTTCAGCGGATCGTCGCCCTTGTAGTACTTGACGATGATCTCGGCCTTCTTCTGCAGGTACGGGTTCTCCCGCGACCACCGGAAGACCTCGTCGATCTCCTTCATCGAGCACAGTGTCGAGAAGATCGAGGAGTAGGACTTCGCGTGCACCGACTCCATGAAGGCGATGTTCGTGAGCACCGCCTCCTCGTGCAGGGTCGTCGCGTCCGGGATGAGCGAGACGGCCCCGACGGTCGCCTGGATGGTGTCGAGCAGCGTCAGGCCCGTGAAGACCCGCATCGTCAGCTGCTTCTCCTCCTCCGTCAGCGTCTTCCAGGACGGGACGTCGTTGGAGATCGGCACCTTCTCGGGCAGCCAGAAGTTGGCGGTGAGCCGGTCCCAGACCTCGTCGTCCTTGGGGTCCTCGATCCGGTTCCAGTTGATGGCCTGCGCCTGGTGGTGGAGCAGGTCGACCTTCTCGAAGGTCTCGCTCTTCTCCATCGTCATGTCGGTCTCTTCCTCGCTGGGGTGGGGACCCGGGTGCGCCCTGCGGGCGCACCCGGGGAGTTCGTGGTGGTGCCGGGGACCGGTCAGAGCATGCAGGACACGCAGCCCTCGACCTCGGTGCCCTCCAGCGCCAGCTGGCGGATCCGGGAGTAGTACATCGTCTTGATGCCCTTGCGCCAGGCGTAGATCTGCGCCTTGTTGATCTCGCGGGTCGTGGCGGTGTCCTTGAAGAACAGTGTCAGGGACAGGCCCTGGTCCACGTGCTGGGTGGCCGCCGCGTAGGTGTCGATGATCTTCTCGTAGCCGATCTCGTACGCGTCCTGGAAGTACTCCAGGTTCTCGTTGTCCATGAAGGGCGCCGGGTAGTACACGCGCCCGAGCTTGCCCTCCTTGCGGATCTCGATCTTCGAGGCGATCGGGTGGATCGAGGAGGTGGAGTTGTTGATGTAGGAGATCGAACCGGTCGGCGGCACGGCCTGCAGGTTCTGGTTGTACATCCCGTGCGCCATGACCGAGGCCTTCAGCCGCTCCCAGTCCTCACGGGTGGGGATGTGCACGCCGGCCTCCGCGAACAGCTGCCGGACCCGCTCCGTGGCCGGGGCCCACTCCTGCCGGGTGTACTTCTCGAAGTACTCCCCCGACGCGTACTTCGAGCGCTCGAAGCCGTCGAAGGTCTCCTTGCGCTCCTTGGCGATCTCGTTCGAGGCCCGCACGGCGTGGTAGGTGACCGTGTAGAAGTAGATGTTCGTGAAGTCCACCCCCTCCTCGGAGCCGTAGTGGATGTGCTCCTTGGCGAGGTAGCCGTGCAGGTTCATCTGCCCCAGGCCCACGGCGTGGGACATCCGGTTGCCGCGCTGGATCGAGGGCACCGAGGTGATGTCGGACATGTCCGAGACCGCGGTCAGGCCGCGGATGGCCGTCTCGATGGAGCTCCCGAAGTCCGGGGACTGCATGGTCAGGGCGATGTTGAGCGAGCCCAGGTTGCAGGAGATGTCCTTGCCCACCTCCGCGTAGCCGAGGTCCTCGTCGTAGGCGGAGGGCTGGGAGACCTGGAGGATCTCGGAGCACAGGTTGGACATGATGATCTTGCCGTCGATCGGGTTGGCCCGGTTCACGGTGTCCTCGAACATCACGTACGGGTACCCGGACTCGAACTGCACCTCGGCGATGGTCTGGAAGAACTCGCGGGCGTTGATCTTCTTCTTGGTGATCCGCGCGTCGGCGACCATCTCGTAGTACTTCTCCGTGACGTTCACGTCGGAGAAGGGGATGCCGTAGACGCGCTCGACGTCGTACGGGGAGAACAGGTACATGTCCTGGTTCTTCTTGGCCAGCTCGAACGTGATGTCCGGGATGACCACGCCCAGCGAGAGGGTCTTGATGCGGATCTTCTCGTCCGCGTTCTCGCGCTTGGTGTCCAGGAAGCTGTAGATGTCCGGGTGGTGGGCGTGCAGGTACACCGCCCCGGCCCCCTGGCGGGCGCCGAGCTGGTTGGCGTAGGAGAAGGAGTCCTCCAGCAGCTTCATGATGGGGATGACGCCCGAGGACTGGTTCTCGATCTTCTTGATCGGTGCACCCGCCTCGCGGATGTTCGTCAGCGCGAACGCCACGCCGCCGCCGCGCTTGGACAGCTGCAGCGCGGAGTTGATGGAGCGGCCGATGGACTCCATGTTGTCCTCGATGCGCAGCAGGAAGCAGGAGACGAGCTCGCCGCGCTGCTTCTTGCCCGCGTTGAGGAACGTCGGGGTCGCCGGCTGGAACCGCCCGGAGATGATCTCGTCGACCAGGCGGGTCGCGAGGGTCTCGTCGCCGTCGGCCAGGTAGAGGGAGACCATGACCACGCGGTCCTCGAAGCGCTCCAGGTAGCGCTGGCCGTCGAAGGTCTTGAGCGTGTAGGAGGTGTAGAACTTGAACGCGCCCAGGAAGGTCTCGAAGCGGAACTTCTTCGCGTAGGCCCGCTTGGACAGCTCCTTGACGAAGTCCCGGCTGTACTTGTCCAGGACCTCGGCCTCGTAGTAGTGGTGCGAGACCAGGTAGTCGAGCTTCTCCTCCAGGTCGTGGAAGAAGACGGTGTTGTTGTTCACGTGCTGCAGGAAGTACTGCCGCGCGGCCTGCCGATCGGCGTCGAACTGGATCCTCCCGTCGGCGTCGTAGAGGTTCAGCAGCGCGTTGAGCTCGTGGTAGCCGAGGCCCCGGTACTTCTCCGGGACGCGCTCGTCCTCGTGGCCGGGCTCCACGCTCAGGCCCGGAGCTGCATGCATTGTCGCCAAAACTGTTCCATTCCTCGAGTGACGTTGCGGACGTCCTCCTCGGTCCCCATGAGCTCGAAGCGGTAGAGGACCGGGACGTCGCACTTGGCGGCGATCTTCTCCGCTGCCAGGCAGAAGTGATCGCCGAAGTTGGTGTTGCCGGCCCCGATCACGCCCAGCAGGTGGCGGCGGTTGACCTCACGGTTGAGGAACCGCACGACCTGCGGCGGGACGGCGCCGGAGCCGTTGGGCCGCCCGTAGGTGGGGGCGACCAGCACGTAGGGCTCGTCCACGACGGGCGGCTCGTCCCCGGTGTGCAGGGGCAGGCGCACGGCGCGGCAGCCGAGCTTCGTGACGAAGCGGTGGGTGTTCTCGGAGACCGAGGAGAAGTAGACGACCAGCGGGCCGTCCTGCTCCGGCGGACCGGGGTCCTGCCGGGCGGTCCCGGCCGGTGCGCCGGGGGTGGTGGTGCTCATTGCTTCCGCGCTCCCAGGGGGGTCGGTGGTCGGTGGTGCTGCTGTGCACCCGGACCGGGGCGCCGCGGGGAAGCGGGCGGCGCGCCGGCCTCAGGCCGACAGCAGCATCGCCAGGGAGGTGATCTTGTCCGGGCGGTAGCCCGACCAGTGCTCCTGGGGGGTCTCCACCACGGGGACCTGCTGGTAGCCCAGGGCGAGCACGTGGGCCAGGGCGGCCTCGTCCTCGGTGACGTCGACGACCGTGTACTCGATGCCCTTCTTGGTCAGGGCGCGGTAGGTGGCATTGCACTGGACGCAGGACGGCTTGCTGTACACGGTCACGGACATCGCGGTTTCCCCTTGGGTCGGACGGGCGTTCTTCGGGCGGAGGACCCTCGGTTCCCGGGCGCTGCGGCGGGGGAAGGGGTCTCTCCGGAGGACTGGCTTTCATACTACATCTAGTGTCAGGAAGGGGAAGTTGCCCCTAGATGCAGTGTTCGGGGTTCTCCACAGGCTCCCCCGAGATGTCCCCAGGAGGCCCCTGCGTCGTCCACAGGAGGCCCTCCCCGACTCGCGCGGGAATCCGCGGGGACCGCCCCGATATGCACAGCCTGTGCGTCCGGGGAGGGCCTCCGGCGGTGGAGGAAATTAAGTTTCGGCCACGGCGTGTCGACCTCCTCCGGGCGGGGGCGGCTCAGCCGCGGCGGGCGCGGCGGCGCCCGATCGCGGCCGCCGCGAGCCGGGCCCGCAGCCCCCGGTAGGGCGGGTAGACGACCCGCAGGGTGTCGGGGGCCTGCGGCTTGTCCAGGACCGCGCGGCGGTGGGAGAACGTCTCGAAGGAGTGCCTCCCGTGGTAGGCCCCCGTGCCCGAGGCCCCGACGCCGCCGAAGGGCAGCTCGGGGTGGGACAGGTGCAGCAGCGGGGCATTGTAGGACAGCCCGCCCGAGGACGTGCGGCGGGCGAAGAGCTCCTTCACCGCGGGGTCCTCGCTGAAGACGTAGAGGGCCAGCGGCTTCTCCCCCACCGTGATCAGCCCGACGGCCGCCTCCGCGGAGTCCACCGGCACCAACGGCAGCACCGGCCCGAAGATCTCCTCGGCCATGAACGGCCCGTCCGGGGCCGAGCGCACGACCGTGGGGGCCAGGTAGCGCTCCGCGGGCTCGGCCTGCCCTCCGCACACCACGTCCTCCGCCGGGACCTGCGCCAGCAGGCGGGTCAGCCGCTCGAGGTGGCGTTCGGTGACGATGCGCCCGTAGGAGCCGCTGCGGCGCGGGTCCTCCCCGTGGAACTGCCGGACGGCCCGCACGAGCTCCGGCTCGAGCGCCGCCAGGGTCTCGGGGGTGCCCAGGACGTGGTCGGGGGCCACGCACGTCTGGCCGGCGTTGAGGTACTTCCCCCACACGATCCGGCGGGCCGCGGTGCGCAGGTCGGTCGTGGCGTCCACCCACGCCGGGGACTTCCCGCCCAGCTCGAGGGTCACGGGGGTCAGGTGCCGGGCCGCGGCGGCCGCGACCACGCGTGCGACCCGTGCGTTGCCCGTGTAGAAGACGTGGTCGAAGCGGTGCTCGAGCAGCCGGGTGGTCTCGGGCACACCGCCCTCGACCACGCTCGTGCAGTCCCCCAGGTGCTGCTCGAGCAGGCGGGCGAGCACCCGGGAGACGGACGGGGTGACCTCGGAGGGCTTGACGACGACGGTGTTGCCGGCGGCCAGCGCCCCCGCCAGCGGCCCCAGGACCAGCTGGACCGGGTAGTTCCACGGCGCGATCACCAGCACGGTGCCGAGGGCCTGGCGCTCCGTCCGGGCCCGGGCCGGGGCCAGGCTCAGCGGGACCCGGGTGCGCTCGGGGGCGGTCCAGCGCGGCAGCCCCCGGCGCAGGCCGGCGACCTCCTCGAGGGTGAAGGCCAGCTCGGTGAGCCAGGCCTCCTGGCGCGGCTTGCCGAGGTCCGCGGCGAGCGCCTCCTCGAGCTCCTCGCGGTGCTCCCGCACGAGGGTCTCGAGACGGTCCAGGCGGTCCAGGCGCGCCTCGAGCCCGAGGTCGGGCACGAACGCCGCCCGGGCGCGGGCCACGGCGGCGTCGACCGCGGCGGCCTCCGCGGGCGCGAGTTCCTGGACCGCCCCGGGCGTCCGGGCGCCGGAGGGCGCGTCCTCCCCACCGGGGGGAGCCGGGGCGGAAGGTGCGGGCGGGGCGGCGGGTGCGGAGTGCGCGGCGGTCATGCCCCCAGGGTAGAGCGCCCCTCGGACGCCGGGGCGGCAGGGCGGTCGGGGTGGTCGGGGTGGTCGGGCCGGAGCCCTGCCGTCGGCCGGTCCCGGACGGAGCGAGAGCGGCTCCGGGTCGGGCGAAGGCGGCCGGCAGTGCCCGGACGGTGCGAGAGCGGCCACGGACGCGGCCGGGGCGGCGCGGGCCCGGACCGTGCCGGCCGCGGTCGGCGCACACCGCGCCCGCCTGTGACCGGACCGCACCCCGAGCCCGGGCCGCGCGTCGAGCCGCCCTGGCTCGGAGCAACCCCGTCTCAGAGCAGCCCGTGCTCCGCGAGCTGCCGGGACAGGGAGGCGCCGTCGTTGGCCTGGATCCACAGGACGCCCTCGGGGATGCGCACCCGCCGCTCCTCCGCGACGAGCGGGTGCCCCGCCAGGACCGCCTCCGTCGGCGAGAGGTTGCGGATGACGATGGCGGCGACGTGCTCCGGGTAGCGCTGGGCGAAGCCGCTGTAGATCTCGGGGTCGTGCTGGCCGTCGTCGCCGACGAGGATCCAGCGGACCTCGGGGAAGTTCGTCACCAGGCGCTCCAGGTTGTGCACCTTGTGGGCCGCCCCGGCCCGGAACCAGCGGTCGGTCGTGGGGCCCCAGTCGGTGAGCAGCAGCGCGCCCGAGGGGTAGGCGTTGCGGGAGAGGAAGCGGCGCAGGGTCGGGGCCACGTTCCACGCCCCCGTGGACAGGTAGAGGAACGGGGCCCCGCGGTGGCGGCGCAGCAGCCGCTCCATGAGCACGGGCATCCCCGGCGTCGCGCTGCGGGCGTGCTCGTTGAGGACGAAGGAGTTCCACGCGGCCAGCAGCGGCCGGGGCAGGGCGGTGACCATGACGGTGTCGTCGATGTCGGAGACGATCCCGATCCGCTGGTCGTCGGCCACCACGAACACCCGGGCCTCGACCACCTCCGAGCCCTCGGTCTGCATCCACACGGTGTGCTCCCCGGGGGCGAGGCCGACCTGCAGGTCGACGTCGACGACCCCGCCCTTGTCCGCGACGAGGTGGAACTCGTAGTCGTCGATCCAGACGTTGACGTGGGCGAAGGCGATGGGCACCGCGGTGAAGGAGCGCCAGCCGCGGATCGACTCGGCGCTCTCGTCCGTGGACTCGATCAGCCCGCGGGACTTCAGCAGCGCCCGGCCCAGGACCCGCACGTGGTGCTCCGAGCCGTAGCCCTCGAAGGCCACCATCACCGGGATGTCCCCGCGGGCCTCGGCCCGGCGCTGCCGGAAGCGGTGGAACCGCTGCTCGAGCCGGTAGCCGACGTTGATGGCCTCCTCGGTCACCTGGTCGACGGTCTGCTTGAGCTCCGAGCTGTCGGTCGTCGTGGCCATGCCGCCAGTCTTCCACAGGGCCCGCCCGTGCCGTGCGCGGGCGCACGGCACGGCCCCGGCCGGCGCGCCCCTCCGGGGAGGAGGTCTCCCGTGGCGGGAGGTCCTCGGGACGGGGTGCGCCGGCCGGGGCCGCGGGCCGGTCAGGCGGTGGCCAGGTAGCCGTTCGGGTCCAGGACGTACTTGGTGGCGGCGCCCTGGTCGAACTCGGCGTAGCCCTGCGGGGCCTGGTCCAGGGAGATGGCCTTGGCGTTGACGGCCTTCGCGATCTGGATCCGGTCGTGCAGGATCGCCATCATCAGCTGGCGGTTGTACTTCATCACGGGGCACTGGCCCGTGGTGAAGGACAGGGACTTGGCCCAGCCGGTGCCGAGGCTGATGGACAGCGAGCCCTTCTTGGCCGCCTCGTCGACCGCCCCCGGGTCGCCGGTGACGTAGAGACCGGGGATGCCGAGGGCACCGCCGGCCGCCGTGAGGTCCATCAGGGAGTTCAGCACGGTGGCCGGGGCCTCGTGCGAGGCGTCCTTGCCGTGTCCGCGGGCCTCGAAGCCGACGGCGTCCACGCCGCAGTCGACCTCCGGCACGCCCAGGAGCTGCTCGATCTGGTCGCGCGGGTCGCCCTTCGAGACGTCCACCGTCTCGCAGCCGAAGCTGCGGGCCTGGGCGAGGCGGTCCTCGTTGAGGTCGCCCACGATCACCACGGCCGCGCCGAGCAGCTGCGCCGAGGCCGCCGCCGCCAGGCCCACGGGCCCGGCCCCGGCGACGTAGACGGTCGAGCCGACGCCGACGCCCGCCGTGTAGGCCCCGTGGAAGCCGGTGGGCAGGATGTCCGAGAGCATGGTGAGGTCCATGATCTTCTCGAGCGCCTGGTCCCGGTCCGGGAACTTCAGCAGGTTCCAGTCCGCGTAGGGCACGAGGACGTACTCGGCCTGCCCGCCGACCCATCCGCCCATGTCGACGTAGCCGTAGGCCGAGCCGGGGCGGTCGGGGTTGACGTTGAGGCAGATGCCCGTCTTGCGCTCCTTGCAGTTGCGGCAGCGCCCGCAGGAGATGTTGAAGGGCACGGAGACGATGTCCCCGACCTTGATGAACTCCACGTCGGGGCCGCACTCCACGACCTCGCCCGTGATCTCGTGGCCCAGGACGAGATCCGTGGGCGCCGTGGTGCGTCCGCGAACCATGTGCTGGTCCGAGCCGCAGATGTTGGTGCTGACCGTCTTCAGGATCACGCCGTGGGGCACCTTCCGGCCGACGTTGGCCGGGTTCACCCCCGGGCCGTCCTGGAGCTCGAACGTCGGGTAGTCCGTGTCGATGACCTCGACCTTGCCCGGTCCCTTGTAGGCGACCGCTCTGTTGCCTGCCATGCTGGCCTCTTCCGCTCGGACGGGCGCCGCCGCTGACGGCGCATCGGCGGCGGACGGTGACCAGATGTGGGACATGTCACGTTCCGCCGTGGTGCAGACGCTAACAGCGGTGCCGCCCCGGCGGAAGAGGCGGGTGCGAAGGGCCGGGAATGCGACACCGGGGCGGGGTGCACCGGCGCTGCGGCAGGACCGGGCGCGGCGGTGGCGGCGGCGAGGCGGTGGGCGCAGCGCGAGGACGGCAGCGGAGCGGCGGCATCCGTGCCGACGGCGCACCAGCGACGGGATTGCGGCGGGGACACGGGTGCACCGGTGGCGGGGCCGTGCCGGTGATGCGGGCGCGGGGGCGGAGACAGCGCGGCGGCATCCGTTCCGGCAGGGGTGGCCGCTCCCGGGTGCGGGATCGGTCCGGCGACGGGCACGAGCCCGGCACGCCGGGCCGGCGCGCAGGGGCGCCCGGCCCCCCGGCACGACGACGAGCGGCGGGCCCGTCCTTCGTTTCCGAAGGACGGGCCCGCCGCTCGTTCCTGGTGGAGCTGAGGGGACTCGAACCCCTGACCCTTTGCATGCCATGCAAATGCGCTACCAGCTGCGCCACAGCCCCAGGCCGTTGCCTTCCGGAACACTATCACAGGCTCGGGATCTCCTCCCTCGCCGCTCCCGTGCTCCCCGGGGCAACGCATTCATCTTAGGCAGGCGTTCCGGGTCCGTGCAAATCGGCCGGGCCGGTCGCCCCGCGGACCTCCGCACCCGCCCCGTCCGGGCCCGCGGCGGTTCCACCGCGGGACGCCGGCAGCCCGAGGTCGACGACGGGGCTGTCGCGCCACAGCCGCTCGAGCGCGTAGAAGGCCCGGTCCTCGTCGTGCTGGACGTGGATGACGACGTCCCCGTAGTCGAGCAGCACCCACCGTCCCTCGGAGCGGCCCTCGCGGCGCAGGGGCCGCAGGTCGAGCTGCTCGATGAGCTTCTCCTCGATCTCGTCCACGACGGCGTTGACGAGCCGCTCGTTGGAGGCCGAGGCCACGAGGAAGGCGTCGGTGATCCCGAGCGCGTCGCTGACGTCGAGGGCCACGATGTCGTGGGCCTGCTTCGCGTCCGCCGCCGAGGCGGCGACGCGCAGGATGGACAGGGACAGGTCGTTGACAGTCAAAGGGGTTCCTTTCCCGGCGGACCGGAGGTGCGGACCCGCGGCGCGGGTCGGTGGGGAGGGTGTGCGGCACGGACGGACCGCGCGGACGGGCGGTGTCAGAGCACGAAGAGCACGAGGACGACGACGAGGGCCGCGACGAGCGCCAGCAGCAGTGCCACGAGCAGGCCCGTGCCGCCGCGGCGGCGGTACTCCCGGACCTCGAGCAGCTCGAGGCCGCCCGCGGTCGAGGCGGGCACCGGTGCCGCGGGCGGCTCCGGCTCCTCCTCGGGCCCGCCGAGCGGACCCGGTCCGGGGGACGCCCCGGGACCGGCTCCCGCGGGGCCGGCGAGCGGCTGGGAGCCGGGGCCCGGACCGGGGAACTCCTCCGGGCCGGCGGGCTCCTCCGGGCCGGATGCGGGACCGTGCGTCCCGGGCGCGGCGGGACCCCCCGCCGTCGGTGCGGCGACGGGTCCTCCGTCCGTCCCGGCGTCCGCCGGGCGGGTCGGCGCGGGCCGGTCCCCCGCTGCCGGGGTTCCGGCGGCGGGGACGTCCTCGGCGGGTCCGGCCGGCAGGATCTCCACGTGCGTCAGCGCGGCGAGCTCCTCGGGGGCGAGCCGGGAGGTGAACAGCCCGGGGTCCACGCGCACGGGGTCGTGGGCCCCGGGATCGTCCGAGCCGCCCGGGGCGCCGGGGAAGACCACGGTGATCCGGTCCCGCTCCTCCCCCGGTTCCTCCGCCGTCGGGGCCGTCGGGCCGATGGGCGGGACCTCCGGCCCGTCGACGCCCTCGAGCAGCGGGCCGCGGCCCGCTCCGGCGGCCACGGTCACGTGCCCGGCCGCGTCGACGCCCTCGAGCGCAGGTCCGGTCCCGCCCGCACCGCGCTGGGCGGGACTCTCGCCGGTGCCGCGGTCGTCCGGGTCCGGGGCGGGGGTGTTCGCCGCGGCCGCCGCAGCGGCGAGGGCCGCGAAGCGCTGCTGCTTCTCCAGCATGCGGCGCTGCTCGGGGTCCGCGCCGTGCTCGTCGAGCTCGCGGGCACGCTCGGCCAGCTCGCGCTGGAGGCGTGCGAGCCGGCGCGGGCCCAGGGGCTTGGCCGGGCGCACCGGCACGGCGTCGTCGCCCAGGTCGATGACGGGGGCCGGACCGGCCACGGGGGTGGTGTCCTCCGGTGCCGGGGCGGCGGGCACGTCGCGCGCGGCGGTCGTCGTCCCGGGCGCGACGTCCGGCTCCGGCGCCGCCGGCGATCCGGCGCCGGGCGCGTCCGGGGCGGGGGCCGCAGGGACGCCGGGGTCCTCGGCGGGCACCGCCGCGGCGGTGCCGCCGGGCCCGGCCCCCGGTGATGCGGGGACCGTGCCTCCCGGCGCGGGGACGGGAATGTCCCCGGCCGTGCCGGGCTCCGGTGGGCCGGCGGCGTCCGGGCCGCGGCGGGCGTCGTCGTCGGACCCTCCCCGTGCGGGCCTCACGCCGTGCTCCCGCGGGCCGGGAGGGGTGCGCCCACCGGGCGCGCCCCGGAGCCGTCCGTGCTCGCGGAGCCGTCCTCGTCGTCGAGGTAGAGCCCGTACTTGCCGATGTACTGCACCACGCCGTCGGGCACGAGGTACCAGACGGGCTGGTGGCGGGCGACGCGGGTGCGGCAGTCGGTCGAGGAGATCGCCATCGCCGGGACCTCGAGCAGCGTCACCCCGCTCGAGCCCACCGGTGCCGCCAGCTCGTGGCCGGGGCGGGTGACCCCCACGAAGTGGGCGAGCTCCCACAGCTCCTCGGCGCCCTTCCACGTGATGATCTCCGCCATCGCGTCCGCGCCCGTGATGAAGAACAGGTCCGCCTCCGGCCGCAGCCGGCGCAGGTCCCGCAGGGTGTCGATCGTGAAGGTCGGGCCCTCGCGCTCGATGTCCACGCGGCTGACGGTGAAGCGGGGGTTCGACGCGGTCGCGATGACCGTCATGAGGTAGCGGTGCTCCGCGGGGCTGACCCGTTTGTGGGACTTCTGCCACGGGTGCCCGGTGGGGACGAAGACGACCTCGTCGAGGTCGAACTCCCCCGCGACCTCGGAGGCCGCCACCAGGTGACCGTGGTGGATGGGGTCGAAGGTCCCGCCCATCACCCCCAGCCGGGTCCGGCCGGGGGTGCGGGGCGGGATCGAGGTCCCCGTCGCGGGCAGCTCGCGGCTGGGTGCGGCGTCCTGGGAGGCGGTCGTCACGGGGCGGGCGTCTCCGGGCTCAGGCGTGGCGCTTGGCGTGGTACTCGTCGAGCATGGCCTGCTCCTCGGCGGGCAGCGCCGCGGGGTCCGCGTGCCGGCCGGCCTCGGGGCTCAGGGACCGGTTGCTGTAGGAGAGGGTCACCACGAACAGCGTCAGGAGGATCGCGAAGGTGCCGAGCCCCCAGACCTCCGGGGGGATGCCGGCCTCGGCGGCTCCGTGGCCGGCCTCCTCGGTGGCGGCCAGGACGGTGGTGGCGATCTGCTGCAGCATGGGTTTCCCTTCTGGTGCCGCCGGGACGGCAGGTGGTCGGTGGGCGGTCCGCACCCCGCGCGGTCGGCGGGCCCGGACGGTTCACATCGTACTGAATCCGCCGCGGGCCCGCCCCGACCGGGTCAGGGGCGGACGTGCCCGTCGCCCTGGACGATCCACTTGGTGGTCGTCAGCTCCTCGAGGCCCATCGGGCCGCGGGCGTGCATCTTCTGCGTGGAGATCCCGACCTCCGCGCCCAGGCCGAGCTGCTGGCCGTCGGTGAAGCGGGTCGAGGCGTTGACCATGACCGCCGCGGCGTCGATCTCGGCCACGAAGCGCTCGGCGTGGGCGAGGTCGTTGGTCACGATCGCCTCGGTGTGCCGGGTGGACCACCGGTCGATGTGGGCGAGGGCCTCGTCGAGGTCGTCGACGACCTTCACGGCGAGGTCCATGGACAGGTACTCCGTGCCCCAGTCCTCCTCCGTGGCGCGCACGTGGCGGTCGCTGCCCGGGGGAAGCAGCTGCTCGGCGCGCTCGTCGACGTGCAGGGTGACCCCGGCGCGGTCCAGGGCGGAGAGCACGGCCGCGCCGTGCTCGAAGCCGCTGTGCAGCAGCAGGGTCTCGGTCGTGTTGCAGGTGCTGGTGCGGTGCGTCTTGGCGTTGACGACGACGTCCACGGCCATCTGCTTCGGGGCGGTGGCGTCGACGAACAGGTGCACGTTGCCCTCGCCCGTCTCGATCACGGGGACCTTGGCGTTCTGGACGACGGACTGGATCAGCCCGTGCCCGCCGCGCGGGATGAGGACGTCCACCTTGCCGCGGGCGCCCATGAGGGCGTTGGCGCCCTCCCGGCCGTACTCGTCGACGCTCTGCACGAGGTCCACGGGCAGCTTCACGTCGGCGAGGGCGTCGCGGATGATGCCCACGAGCGCGCGGTTGCTCTCCTCGGCGGCCGAGCCGCCGCGCAGGAGCACCGCGTTGCCGGACTTCAGGGCGATCCCGGCGATGTCGACGGTCACGTTCGGGCGGGCCTCGTAGATGGCCCCGACCACGCCCAGGGGCACCCGCACCTGGCGCATGCGCAGCCCGTTGGGCAGGGTGCGCCCGCGCACGACCCCGCCCACGGGGTCGGGCAGCGCGGCGAGCTCGCGCAGGCTGTCGGCGAGGGCGCTCACCCGGCCGGCGTCGAGCTTGAGGCGGTCGAGCAGGGCCTCGGAGACGCCGTTGACGCGGCCGCGCTCGAGGTCCTTGGCGTTGGCGGCCAGCACGATCTCCTGCTTGCGCTCGATCCGGTCCGCCATGGCGTGCAGGGCACGGTCCTTCCAGGCCCGCGTGGCGCGGGCGAGGACCTTGGCGGAGGTCCGGGAGTCGTCGGCCATGGCCGAGACCCCGGCGACGGGATCCTCCCCGAAGGTCGCAATGACCCCGGTGTCCGAGACGATCGCCTTGCCGCTGCGCTCGTCCCGCTCGTTGGTGGCTTCGGTCTGCTGTGCGGCTGAAGTCATTTCTTCAGCTTAGTCCGTGCGCCGCGCGGGCGCAGGACCACGAGGTTGTTCACGTGGACGAGCTCGCGGCTGTAGTCCTCGCCCAGCTCCTCGGCCAGCACGGAGGTCTTCTTCCCGAGCATGGGCGGGATCTCCTCGGAGGAGTAGTTGCACAGCCCGTGGGCGATGTCCCGGCCCTTCTGGTCGCGCATCACCACGGGGTCGCCCGCCTCGAAACTGCCGGTGACGTCGGTGACGCCGGCGGCCAGCAGGGAGTTGCGGTGGCGGATGGCCTTCACGGCGCCGTCGTCGAGGGTCAGGGAGCCCTGGATGTCGGCGAGGTGGGCCAGCCACAGCAGCCGGACGTTGCGCCGCCCGCCGGTGGTGGCGAACCACGTGCCGACGTCCTCCCCGGCCAGGGCGGCGTCGATCTTCTGCGCGGAGGTCACCAGGGCGGGGATGCCGGAGGCCGCGGCGATGCGGGCGGCCTGCACCTTGGTGACCATGCCGCCGGAGCCCACCCCGGCCCGGCCCACGGAGCCGATCTGCACGCCCTCGAGGTCCTTGAGCGGGTCCTCGACCACGGGGATCCGCTCGCCGCCCTTGCGGGGGTCCTTCGTGTAGAGGGCGTCGACGTCGGAGAGCAGCAGCAGGACGTCGGCCTTGATGAGGTGCGCGATCAGCGCCGCGATGCGGTCGTTGTCGCCGAACTTGATCTCGGCGCTGGAGACCGCGTCGTTCTCGTTGACGATGGGCAGCACCCCGAAGTCGAGCAGCTGCTCGATCTGGCGGTGGGTGTTCTGGTAGTGCGTGCGGCGCATCAGGTCCTCGGCGGTGACCAGCACCTGCCCCACGGTCACGCCGTAGCGGGCGAAGGACTCGATGTAGCGGCCCATCAGCAGGCCCTGGCCCACGGCGGCCGCCGCCTGCTTGCCCGCCAGGTTCTTCGGCCGCCGGGACAGGCCCAGGGGCGCCAGTCCCGCGGTGATCGCGCCGGAGGAGACGAAGACCAGCTCGATCCCCCGCGACTTCGCCCCGCCGAGGGCGTCGACGATCGTGCGGACCGCCTGCTCGTCGATGGAGCTCTCGATCGAGGTCAGCGACGACGAGCCGACCTTCACGACGACCCGATGGGCCCGTGGGATGTCCTCCCGGCGGTGCACGGGGCTGCGGCGGTTCTTCCCCCGGTTCTCGGCGCTGAGCTGGATCGCGGACTTCTCCGCGACCTCCTCCAGCTGCTCGACGTCGATCGCGTGCTCCTGCGTGTTCTCGCTCATCCTCTGGGTCGTCCTTCGGTCTCGGGGCGCCGTTCGGTGCTCGGGCTGGTCGGTGGATCGGGTGGGTGCGGGCGGAGTGCGTGCGGTGGGCCGTGCCGCTGATCCGGAAGTGTACGGGGCGCGGGCCCGCCGCGCGGCCCGGCGCGACGGGCGCCCGGGCCTGCCGCCGCGGACGGCGGCGTCGTGGGGGTCGAACGGTGGGTCGGGAAGCGGGCCGGTGGGCGGCGGGGTCCACCCGCGGCGCCGCACCGTACGACGGGCCGTCCGGCGGGACGGCCCGGGCCGGGTCAGGCGCCGGGCTCCTCGTCCGGGGCCTGCGGGGCGGTGCCGCGGCGGGCCTGCACGGACTCCGTCCAGACCCCGGCGAGGCGCTCCTCCTCGAGCTCGGCGCGCGCGGCCGCCTTGGCGTCCTTGCGCTCCTGGTGCTCGCGGCGCTTCTGCTCGCGGGTGGGCCGGTCGAACTCGGCCAGGCGCAGGTCGGTGCCGCGGGGCCCGCCGAGCAGCTCCGCGCCGCCGACCATGGTGGGCTCCCAGTCGAAGACCACGCCGTTGTCCTCGGGGCCGATCAGCACGGCGTCGCCCGGGCGGGCGCCCTGGCGGAACAGCTCGTCCTCGACGCCGAGCTTGGCCAGCCGGTCGGCGAGGTAGCCCACGGCCTCCTCGTTGTTGAAGTCGGTCTGCTGGATCCAGCGCTCGGGCTTGTCCCCGCGCACGTGCCACAGCGGCTCGAGGTTGCGCTCCTCGCGGGTGATGGTGAAGCCGGGCCCGCGCACCCCCTTGGGCCGCAGGACCACGCGGGGGGCCTCCTGTGCGGCCGGCCGGGCGGCGCGCGCCTCGGCCACGACCTCGGCCATGGCGAAGGTCAGCGCGCGCAGACCCTCGTGGGAGGCGGTGGAGATCTCGAAGACCCGGTAGCCGCGGGACTCGAGCTCGGGGCGGACGAACTCGGCCAGCTCGCGGGCCTCGGGCACGTCCACCTTGTTCAGCGCCACGAGCCGCGGGCGTTCGGTGAGCGGGACGGCTCCCCCGCCGTCGAGGGCGTCGTCCACGGTGTAGGCGGCCAGCTCCGCCTCGATCGTGTCGAGGTCGGTGACCGGGTCGCGGCCGGGCTCGAGGGTCGCGCAGTCGAGCACGTGCACGAGGGCCGCGCAGCGCTCGACGTGGCGGAGGAACTCCAGCCCGAGGCCCCTCCCCTCCGAGGCACCGGGGATCAGCCCGGGGACGTCGGCGACCGTGTAGCGCACGTCCCCGGCCTGGACGACGCCGAGGTTGGGCACGAGGGTGGTGAAGGGGTAGTCGGCGATCTTGGGGCGGGCGGCGCTGACCGCCGCCACGAGGCTGGACTTGCCCGCGGAGGGATAGCCGACGAGGGCGACGTCCGCGATGGACTTCAGCTCGAGCACGATGTCCCGGGAGGACCCGGGGATGCCCAGGAGGGCGAAGCCGGGGGCCTTGCGCTTGACGGAGGCCAGCGCGGCGTTGCCGAGCCCGCCCTGCCCGCCGGCCGCGGCCACGAACTCGGCGCCCTCGCCGACCAGGTCGGCCAGGACGTTGCCCTCGGCGTCCTTCACGACCGTGCCGTCGGGCACCGAGAGCACGAGGTCCTCGCCGCGGTGGCCGTGGCGCAGGTCGCCCTTGCCGGGGCCGCCGTTCTGCGCGGCGCGGTGCGGGGCGTGGTGGTAGTTGAGCAGGGTGGTCGTCTGCCCGTCGACGCGCAGCACCACGTCCCCGCCGTCGCCCCCGTTGCCCCCGTCGGGGCCGCCGAGCGGCTTGAACTTCTCGCGGCGCACGGACACGCAGCCGTGCCCGCCGTTGCCGCCGGAGACGTGCAGGACGACGCGGTCGACGAAACTGGCCACGGGAACTCCTCGGTGTCGTGGGCCCGCGGGAGGGGCCGCTTAAGACTGTAGAGGGCGGGCGCTGGAAGCACCCACCCTCTACGGCATCAGGCATGGGTGGTGCGGGCGGTGCCCGCACCGGGGCCGGCGGGGCCGGCCCGGGGACTACTCGGCGGCAGCCTGGATGTTGACGACCTTCCGGCCCCGGCGGGTGCCGAACTCGACCTGGCCGGCGGCCAGGGCGAACAGGGTGTCGTCCCCGCCGCGGCCGACGTTCTGGCCGGGGTGGAAGTGGGTGCCGCGCTGGCGGACGAGGATCTCGCCGGCGTTGACGGTCTGGCCGCCGAAGCGCTTCACGCCGAGGTACTGCGCGTTGGAGTCGCGGCCGTTGCGGGTGGAGCTCGCGCCCTTCTTGTGTGCCATGGGGTGTGCCTACCTTCGTGTCAGGACTGGCGTCTGCTGTCGGATGAGGGGACCGGGACGGTCAGGCGTCGATGCCGGTCACCTTGACGGTGGTCAGTTCGGCGCGGAAGCCCTGGCGCTTCTTGTAGCCGGTCTTGTTCTTGAACTTCTGGATGGAGATCTTGGGACCGCGCAGGTCCTCGACGATCTCGGCCGTGACCTTGACGTTGGCCAGGGTCCCGGCGTCGGAGGTCACCTTGTCCCCGTCGACCAGCAGCAGGGCAGGAAGCTGGATGGTGCTGCCTGCACCGCCGGCGACGCGGTCAAGGGTAACGAGGTCTCCGACGGAGACCTTTTCCTGGCGGCCGCCAGCGCGGACAATCGCGTACACCACTTGGGAACTCACTTCTCTCGACGTCTTTGATGGAACAGTTCGGGTCGAGCGCACACCTGACAGGACCAACGACGTTGAGACGAGCCGCCGGTGACCGGGCCGTGGGACCGAACCGTGGTCAGCGCAGGGTCGCCGCAATTTCAGGAACTGCACCCGCATGTGCCGCCGGGCGGGGCGTCCGGAGTCGAACGCGCGCGCACCAGGCATGGCACCGAGGGTCAAGACTACTCGATCGCGCCAACCCGCGGCAAACGACCCGCCGCCCCGGCCCCGGCACACCCCTGTCCGCCCGGTCCGGCGGCGGTGCCGGCGAGCGTCGGTTCGAGGGGTGCCGCGAAGAAGTCCCGCTCGAGCGCGCACGCCTCCAGGAACGCCTCCCGCATCCGCTCGCGCAGCGCCGGGGAGGCCTCCCGGGCCGCCTCGTCGAGCAGCCGGCGGGCCGTGCGGGTGGCCTCCTGGAACCCCTCGTCGGCGTAGGTGGCCAGCCAGTCCGCGTACGGGTGCTCGGCGTGCCCGGCGGCCTCGGCCAGCCCCTGGAGGTGGCGGCCGACCTCCGCGTAGACCCAGTAGCACGGCAGCACCGCGGCCAGGCCCACCGGGTACGGCTCGGCGGCCGTGGCCGCCAGCAGGAACGCGGTGTACCGGCGGGTGGTCGGCCCCGCGGCGGCGGGGCGCTCCCGCCCGGCCTGGCGCAGCCGGGCCCGGTGCAGCTCGGCCTCCGTCTCGGTGCAGCTCACCGAGCCCGCGGCGAAGAACCGCCGGGAGGCCTCGTCCGGGGCGCGCGCCGCCAGCTGGGCCAGCGCCCGGCCGTAGTGCTCCAGGTACTGCAGGTCCTGGTCGAGGTAGGCCAGGAACGGCTCCGGCGCGAGCCGGCCGTCGCCGAGCCGGCGCACGAACTCCAGCTCCTCGATCTGCCGGCGCACCCCGGCGGAGTCGGCCCACAGCTCGTCGCTGAACCGCTCCGGTGCCGTGCCCCAGGAGGCGAGGGCGTCCTGGACGTGGTGGAAGTGGTGGACCGGTCCGCTGCCGCCGCCCACCTCGAGCCCGTCGGCCTCCGCCAGCGCGCCGCGCAGCCACTCGCGGGCGATCCGCAGGCTCGTCGGCCAGTCCCCGTGCCGGACCTGGAGGGTGGCCAGGGCCGAGGAGAGGGAGCAGCCGGTGCCGTGGGAGTTGGCCGTGGGCACGCGGGCGCCGTCGAGGGCCACGAGCGGCTCCGGCGAGCCGGGCCCCACGAGGGCGTCCGGGGTCCGGTCCCCGGCGAGGTGCCCGCCCTTGACGAGCACGAGCACGTCGTGGGTCCGGGCCACGCGGTGGCCCTGGGCGAGCGCGGCGGTCCACGACGGGGCCGGGTCCTCCCCCGCCAGCACGGCCAGCTCCTGCAGGTTGGGGGTGACGAGGTCGGCGAGCCCGAGCACGGCGCGCAGGGCGTCCTCGGCGTCGGGCTCGAGCAGGCGCCCGCCGCTGGTGGCGACCATGACCGGGTCGAGCACCACGACCGGCGGGCGGTGCTCGGCCAGCCACCGGGCGACGGCCTCGATCACGGGCACCGAGCCGAGCATGCCGATCTTCACGGCGTCGATCACGACGTCGTCGCTGACCGCCTCCAGCTGGGCGGTGAGGACCTCGGCGGGCGGGACGTGCACCGAGCGCACGCCGAGGGTGTTCTGCACGACGACGGCGGTCACGGCGCTCATCCCGTAGCCGCCCATCGCGGCGATCGACTTCAGGTCCGCGTGCTGGCCCGCCCCGCCGGTGGGGTCGGTGCCGGCCACGGCCAGGACGCGGGGCACGCGCGCGCTCATCGGGCCCCTTCCCCCGCGGCGGGGCCGGCCGCGGCCGGTTCCGGCGGCCCGTCCGGCCCGGCGCCCGGCGCACGGCCGGACGCGGCGAAGGCCCGCACATAGCGGGCGGCCGCGGCGGCGGGGTCCGGGGCCGCGCAGATCCCCGAGACCACCGCGAGCCCGGCGGCCCCGGCGGCCCGCAGCGGGGCGGCGTCCTCGACGCGCACCCCGCCGATGGCCAGGCACGGCAGGCCCGTGCGGGCGGCGGCGCGGGCGAAGCCCTCGACCCCGAGCGGCTCGGGGTGGTCGGGCTTGGTGCGCGTGGCGTGCACGGCGCCCACACCGAGGTAGTCCACGGTGCCCGGGGGCAGCGCCGAGGCGGCGGCCAGCTCCCCGGCCGAGGCCGCGCTCAGGCCCAGGACCGCGTCCGGGCCCACGACGCGGCGGGCGAGCTCGACGGGCAGGTCGGCCTGCCCCACGTGCACCCCCGCCACGGGGGCCCCCGCGGCCCGGGCCGCGAGGTAGACGTCGGCGCGGTCGTCGACGAGCACGGGCACCGCACGGCCCACGCGCTCGGCCACGGCCACGAGCAGGGCCGTGAGCTCGCGGGCGGTGGCGCGCTTGTCCCGGACCTGGACCATGCCGGCGCCACCGGCCACGGCGGCCGCGACGACGTCGGGAACCCGGCGCGGGGCGCTGAGGGCGGTGTCGGTCACTAGGTGCAGGACGAGGGCGGCGGGATCGAGGCGGGCGCTCACCGGCCGTCCTCCTCGCGCACGAGCCGGGCCCGGGCGGCGACCTGCTCCGGGGTGATCCCGTGCAGCCGGTCCAGCAGGTTCACGGCGAAGGACCCCGGCCCCCCGGCGGTGGCCGCGGCGTCCTCGGCGGCCAGGGTGTAGACGGTGGTGGCCGCGACGGCCGCGGCCGCCGGGTCCTCCGCCACGGCGGTGAACGCGGCCGTCAGGGCCCCGAGGGCGCAGCCGCCGCCGGTGATGCGGGTCAGCATCGCGCTCCCGTGGGGGACGCGCACGACCGCCCCACCGGCGGAGCGCACCAGGTCCACGGGCCCGGACACGGCGACCGCGCACCCGGCCCGTGCGGCCAGCTCGGCGGCGGCCCCGCGCGCCGCGTCGACGTCGTCGGTGGCGTCCGTGCCGCGGCCGCCGGCGCCGCCGGCGAGGCCGATCACCTCGGACGCGTTGCCGCGCACCACGGCAGGGCGGAAGGCGAGCAGGTCGCGGGCGAGTGCGGTGCGCACGGGCAGCGCGCCGACGGCCACCGGGTCCAGCACCCAGGGCCGGCCCGCGCGGGAGCGGGCGCCGACGGCCTCGTAGGCCGCCCCGCGCTGCTCGGCGGAGGGCGTGCCGGTGTTCACGAGCAGCCCGTCGGCGAGCTCGGCGAACACCCCGCCCTCCCCCTGGATGTCGGTCATCGCCGGGGACGCGCCCACGGCGAGCAGGACGTTGGCGGTGACGTTGGCGACCACCGTGTTGGTGATGCACTGCACGAGCGGGGCGGCCGTGCGCAGCCGCTCGAGGGCCGCGGCGGCGGCCTCGGCGAGGGCGGGGTCCGGGGGCGCGGCGCTCCCGGGCCGCGGCGGGGAGGTGGAGACGGCATCGCGCATTGCGACATCCCTTCGCTAGTACTGACTAGATCAGGTTCGACGGGTGTGATCTCAGCCGCTGCTCGCGGCACCCCGTGTCACGTGGTCCTGCCAGTCTAGCCACCCGTGCGGCACGGGGCCCGGCAGGTCCGGACCGGTGCGGCGGGTCCGGCGGTGCGGCGGGTCCGGCACGGGGCCCGGCGGTGCGGCGGTCGGGGCGGGGACGGCCCCGGCCGCCCGGCCGGGGTCCGTGCGCGGTCGCCGCGCCGGGTCCGGGACGGGGAAGGACCCCGGCCGCGCGGGCCGGGGTCCTTCCGGGTGCTGCAGGGTGGGATGCCGGGGCTCAGCCCTCGCCGGCGGGGCGGCCGCTGGTGAGGTCCTCGGCCTTGACGCCGACGCCCACGATGGTCGGGGCACCGGAGCCCTGCGGGCGCTCCTGCCCGGCGGGCCGGGCGGGCAGCTTCGCGACGTGGCGGGCGCCCTCGGCGGCCGCGGCCTCCTCGGCGGTGACCGTCGCCTCGCCCGCCCGTCCGGCCGGGGCGCTGGCCCGGCGGGAACGACGACGGGGCCGTGCGGGCTCCTCAGGGCGGGCCGGCTCCTCCTGCCGCGGCTGCTCCGGCCGGCGGGGCTGCTCCGCCTGGCGGGCCGGCTTCTCCCGCGGGGCACGCTCCTGCCGCGGGGCCGGCTCGGGGGCACGGCGCGCCGGGGTCTCGGCCTGCGCGTCCGCCGGGGCACCGAAGGCGTCGGCCAGGGAGTCCAGCGTCAGCCGGGCGCCCTCCGCAGGGCGCTCGGGCTGCTCACCGGCCGCGGCGTGGCCCTGCGGGAGCTCGATGACCTCGCCCTTGATCGTCAGGCGCGACGCGGCGCCGTCCTGCTGCTCGGGCGCGGCCCCGCGATCCTCGCCACGGTCCTCGCCGCGGGGCTCCTCACGGTCCCCGGGCTCCGGCCGCTGCGCGGACTCGCCGCCCTGGCCCCGGTTGCGGCTGCGCTTGCCGCGCCGCTTCTTGCGGGAGCGCCCGGATCCCTCCGAGCGGCCCTCGCTCTCCTCGCCCCGGGCCCCCTCCGCCGCGGGAGCCGTTCCGGCCGCCGCGTGCTCGGCGGCGGCCTCGGCCGGCACCTCGTGGTGGGTGGCGGCGGCGATGGTCGCGAACGCGGTGCGGGCCGCCTCCGCCTTCGCCTTCTCCGCGGGATCCGCCTCGGCCGGGCGGGCCTCGGCCCGCGGCTGCTGCTCGGCGCCGCCGCGGCGGCTGCGCTTGCGCTCGGTGCGGTTCGGGCGCTGCTCGCGCGACTCGGAGCCGGACCCGCCGGCGCGGCCCTCGAGCGGGTGGTCGTGGACGACGACCCCGCGGCCGGCGCAGTGCTCGCACGGCTCCGAGAAGACCTCGAGCAGGCCCGTGCCCATGCGCTTGCGGGTCATCTGCACGAGGCCCAGCGAGGTGACCTCGGCGACCTGGTGCTTGGTGCGGTCGCGCCCCAGGCACTCGACGAGACGCCGGAGCACGAGGTCGCGGTTGGTCTCGAGGACCATGTCGATGAAGTCGATGACGATGATCCCGCCGATGTCGCGCAGGCGCAGCTGCCGCACGATCTCCTCGGCGGCCTCGAGGTTGTTCTTGGTGACGGTCTCCTCGAGGTTGCCGCCGGAACCGGTGAACTTGCCCGTGTTGACGTCGACGACGGTCATCGCCTCGGTGCGGTCGATCACGAGCGAGCCGCCCGAGGGGAGGTAGACCTTGCGGTCCAGCGCCTTCTGGATCTGCTCCTCCACCCGGTAGTGCACGAACAGGTCCTCGTCCTCGTCCCAGCGCTTGAGCCGGTCCAGGAGGTCCGGTGCCACGTAGGTCACGTAGGCCTCGATGTTGTCCCAGGCCTCCTCGCCCTGGACGACCATCGTCGTGAAGTCCTCGTTGAACACGTCCCGGACGGTCTTGATGGTCAGGTCCGGCTCCGCGTAGAGCATCTCGGGGGCGAGGGTCTTGGAGGAGCCCGCCCGCTCCTGGATCTGCTCCCACTGCGCCCGCAGCCGGTTGATGTCGTGGGTGAGCTCCTCCTCCGAGGCGCCCTCGGCCGCGGTGCGCACGATCACCCCGGCGCCGTCCGGCAGCCGGTCCTTGAGGATCTTCTTCAGCCGGTTGCGCTCGACGTCGGGCAGCTTGCGGGAGATGCCGGTCATCGACCCGCCGGGCACGTAGACGAGGTAGCGCCCGGGCAGGGAGATCTGGCTCGTGAGCCGCGCGCCCTTGTGCCCGACCGGGTCCTTGGTGACCTGCACGAGCACCGAGTCCCCGGACTTCAGGGCGTTCTCGATCCGGCGCGGGCCGCCCTCGAGGCGCGACGCGTCCCAGTTGACCTCGCCGGCGTAGAGCACGGCGTTGCGGCCCCGCCCGATGTCGATGAACGCGGCCTCCATGGAGGGCAGCACGTTCTGGACCTTGCCGACATAGACGTTGCCGATCAGGGAGTCCTGCTGCGTGTGGGAGACGAAGTGCTCGGCGAGCACCCCGTCCTCGAGCACGCCGATCTGGATCCGGTTCTCCTTCTGGCGCACGAGCATCTGCCGCTCGACCGACTCGCGCCGGGCGAGGAACTCGGCCTCGGTGATCACCTGGCGCCGGCGGCCCGTCTGGCGGGACTCGCGGCGGCGCTGCTTCTTGGCCTCGAGGCGGGTGGAGCCCTTCACGGCCACGACCTGGTCGGGTCCGGCCGGTTCCGCGCCGCGCGGGGCGCGCACGCGGGTGACGGTGTTGGGCGGGTCGTCGTCGCTGCCGCCCACGAGCTCCATGTCGACGTCCCCGCGGCGGCGCCGGCGCCGGCGCCGGCTCGTGACCGGTCCGTCGGGCTGCTCCCCGCCCTCGTCCTCGGCCTCGGCGGTCTCGGCGTCCACGCCGTCGCCCTGGTCTTCGAACGAGGCCTCCTCCTCGCGGCGGCGGCGGGCCTCCCGGCGGCGGGCCGCCCGGGCCTCCGCCGCCTGCCGGATCTGGTCCAGGTCCGGGGCGTGGAACATGATCGAGGTCGCCGTGACGGCCGAGCTCAGGGCGGTCAGGGGGTCCTCGTCCTGCTCGGTCTCCGGCGCCCCGGACTCCTGCTCCGGGACCTGCCGCTGCGCGGCGGTCCCGTCGGCGTCCGCGGGCTGCGCGGCGCGCCGGTCGGTGTCCTGCCGCTGTGCGGCGGTCCCGTCGGCGTCCGCGGGCTGCGCGGCGCGCCGGTCGGTGACCTGCCGCTGCGCGGCGGTCCCGTCGGCGTCCGCGGGCTGCGCGGCGCGCCGGTCGGTGTCCTGCCGCTGTGCGGCCGTCCCGTCGGCGCCCCGGTGCGGGGCGTCCGGGGTCCCGGACGCCTGCTCGGCGGCGTCCGGTCCCGCGTCCTGCGGTCCGGTGCCGCTCCGCTCCCAGGCGGCCGGCTCGCGGTCGCCGGGGGTGCTGCGCAGTCCCTCGTCGGCGGCCTGGCCGGCGGGCTCGAGGTCCTCCGCCGCCTCCTCGGCCCCGGGCGTGCTCGGCGCCGGGTGCTCGGGCGCGGCCTCCTCCTGCGCGGCGGCCAGCGGTTCGGGCTCGCCCGGCAGGGCCGTTCCGGGGGCGACGTCGAGGACGTCGGTCTCGGTCCGCGCCGCGCCGGTCCCCTGCGGTGCCGGGGCGTCCGGCTCCTGTGCGTCCGGCTCCTGCACGGCCGGGGACGCGGCGGTCTGCGCCGCTGCGGGCTCGGCGCCGGCCGCCACGGGCTCCGCGCCGGTCGCGGCGGTCTCCGTGGCGGGCCCGGCGGCGGTCCCCGCTCCGGCGGCCTCCGCGGCCGCACCCCCGTGACCGGCGGTGCCGGTGTCCGGAGCTGCGGCGGCGCCGTTCGCCGGGTCCTGGTGCGCCGCGGGCCCGGCTGCGGGGGCCGCCTGCGCGGGGCTTCCCGCCGCGGGGTTCTCGGCCGCTCCGGTCCCGGGGGCGTCCTGCCCGACGGGCTCGCCCGCGGGGGCGTCCTGCCCGACGGGCTCGGCCACGGGGGCCTCCTGCCCGGGGCTTCCCGCCGCGGGATTCTCGGCCGCTCCGGTCCCGGGGGCGTCCTGCCCGACGCGACCGGTGGCCGGGGCCTCCTGCGCGCCGGCGGGCGGCTGCTGGCCGCGGGCCTCGTCCTGTGCGTGCTGCTGACCGGGTTCCAGGGCGTCCTGGGCCCCGGCCGGGTTCACCTGTTCGGCATCCATGTGCGAAATGTGCTCCTGCCGCGGTCCGCCGTCCGTACCCGGTGCCCGCAGCGGCTTGGTCGGCTTCGCCGGTGCGGTGCACGCGGCGGCCGGAAGTCCTGTGCGTACCCGCCGCGTCCCGCACGCCACGCGAACGGGCGGGGACGGCGACGAGCCAGTCCGCGGCTCCGAGCCGCTGCTCGCGAGGGCAGCGGTCTTGGGGCCGGCGGGGACGCGCTCAATCCGATGAGAGCCGCGGGTCCTGCGCCGGCGGTCGGAGGCCGACTGGGCCGCGTCCCGCGTACGGGCGGGTGCGACCGTGGCCATTGTCGCACAGTCGTCCTGCGCGCGGCCGGATTGTGGCGCCCGACCGGCGCCGACGCCCGGTCCCGTGCGGTGGCCGGCGGTCCCTCCCGGTGCCGGGAGCCCGCGGAGCCGGCCCACCGCGAGGACCCATCGCCTAGGATCGGGGCGTGACCTCGACGACGTCCTCCCTCGACGACTCCCCCGGCACCGCCCCCGCCCCGGCGGTGCGCCCGGACCGGCGCTGGGCGCTGGTGGCCCTGGCCGCCGCGGTGCTCGGCTTCTACGGCGCGGCCACCCTCGTCTACGAGCGGCTCCAGCTGTTCCTCGACGCCGGTCACCGCACCAGCTGCGACATCAACTCCTGGCTGTCCTGCGGGACGGTCATGCGCACCCCGCAGGCGGAGGCCTTCGGCTTCCCGAACCCCTTCATCGGCATCGTCGCCTACGCCGTCGTGGCGGTGATCGCCGCCGCGGTGCTCGCGGGCGCCCGGTTCGCCGCCTGGTACTGGTGGTGCGTGCAGATCGGCGTGACCCTCGGCTGGGCCTTCGTGCTGTGGCTGTGGTGGCAGACCACGTTCGAGATCAACGCCCTGTGCCTGTACTGCATGCTCGTGTGGGTCGTGCAGACGGTGCTGTTCGCGCACACCACCGCCCGCAACCTCGAGGCGGGCGTGCTCCCCGCCCCCGCGGCCCTGCGCCGGGCCGGCGGCGCGTGGGCCTGGTTCGCGAGCGCGGTCCTGCTCGTGCTGGTCTTCGGGACGGTCTTCGTCCGCTTCGCCGGGGTGATCCTGCCCGCCTGATCCTGCGGCTCCGACGACGGACGGCCCGCGGCTCCCGGTCGGGGAGCGGCGGGCCGTCCGTCGTCGGCGGGGGCTCAGCCGAACCAGATGCCGATCTCGCGCTCGGCCGACTCCGGGGAGTCCGAGCCGTGGACGATGTTCTGCTGCACCGTCCCGCCCCAGTCGCGGCCGAGGTCGCCGCGGATCGTGCCCGGGGCGGCGGTGGTCGGCTCGGTGGTGCCGGCCAGCGAGCGGAAGCCCTCGATCACCCGGTCGCCCTCGACGACGGCGGCGACCACGGGCCCGCTGCGCATGAACTCCACGAGGGGGGCGAAGAACGGCTTGCCGCGGTGCTCCTCGTAGTGGCGCTCGAGCAGCTCCTGCTCGGGGTGGACGAGCTTGAGCTCCGCCAGCCGGTAGCCCTTGGCCTCGATGCGCGCGAGCACCTGGCCGGTGAGGCCGCGGGTCACGCCGTCGGGCTTGACGAGGACGAGGGTGCGTTCCGTGGTCATGGAGGTCCTTCCGAGAGGGGTGCGGTCGTGTCCCGGTCAGCCTATCCGGCGGGGTGCTCGCGCTCCCACCGGGCCTGTGCGGCGTCCCGGGCGGCGTTCTCCCGGTCCAGGCGCGCCCCGGTGCGCACGGCGTACCACCAGGCGAGCAGGGACATCGCACCGATCACGAACATCGTGGGCAGCACGAAGCCCGTGGCCAGCAGCACGACCTGCAGGCCCCAGCCCACGGCGTAGCCCCACGGCCGGCGCAGCAGCGCCGGGGCGAGCAGCAGCACGAGCGCGAGGGCGCACCCGGCCACGAGCACGCCCGTGCGGGCCCCGGAGGACAGCTCCCGGCCGAGGAGCCCGTAGACGGTCAGGGCCGCGAAGAAGGCGATGAAGCCCTCCATCACGAGCACCGAGGAGGCGAAGGTCGTGCGGATCGACCGCCGCGGTCGCTTCTGCCCGGGGCGCCACTCGCGCTGGGCCTTGGTCATGCGTGCCACTGGAGCCGGTTCCTTCCGTGCGGGCCGGGCAGCGCCCGGGGATGGGTCCGCGTCACAGGCCCAGCAGGGTCCGGGCCTCGCCGACCACGGTGATCGAGCCGGTGACCAGCACGGCGCCGTCGAACTCGGGCCGGTCGGCGGCGTCCTGGACGGCCTCGGCGAGGGCGTCGTCGAGGGTCGGCACGGCGTGCACCACGTCCTCGGGGAAGCCCAGGTCCACGGCGAGCTCCGCGAGCTCCTCCGGGTCGACCGCGCGCGGCGAGGACGAGCGGGTGAACCAGAACTCGGTGGCGTGCTCCTCGTACTCGTCGAGCAGCCCGCGCAGCATCTCCTCGACGTCCTTCTCCGCGAGGATGCCGACGACGAGGTTGAGCTTGCCGAAGGTGAAGGACTCCTGGAGGGCGGCGGCGGCCGCGCGCAGCCCGTGGGGGTTGTGCGCGGCGTCGAGCAGCACCGGGGGCGCCGTGCGGGCCAGCTCCAGCCGGCCCGGGGACTCGGCGGCGCCCAGTCCGGTGCGCACCAGCTCGAGGTCGAGCTCGCGGTCCCCGCCGCCGAGGAAGGCCTCGACGGCGGCCACGGCGAGCGCCGCGTTCTCGGCCTGGTGGGCGCCGAACAGCGGCAGGAGGACCTCGGGGTAGCGCCCGGCGAGCCCCTGGATCGTCAGGACCTGCCCGCCCACGGCCGTGGCGCGGGACTCCACGCCGAACTCGATCCCGCCGAAGCGGAAGGGGACGCCGAGCTCCCGGGCCCGCTCGAGCAGCACCTGCGCGGCCTCGGGCTGCTGCGCGGCGGAGACGAGGAAGCCGCCGGGCTTGACGATCCCCGCCTTCTCGGCGGCGATCTCCTCGACCGTGTCGCCGAGCATGTCGGTGTGGTCGAGGTCCACGGGGGTCACCACGGACACAGCGGCGTCGGCCACGTTGGTCGCGTCCCAGCTGCCGCCGATCCCGACCTCGAGGACGACGACGTCCACGGGGGCGTCGGCGAAGACGGCGAAGGCGAGCACGGTGAGCGTCTCGAAGTAGGTCAGCCGCGGCTGCCCGCGCCCGGTGAGCTCGGCGTCGACGAGGGCGAGGTACGGGGCGATCTCCCCGTGCACGCGCACGAAGGTCTCGTCGTCCACGGGGGCCCCGTCCACGCTGATGCGCTCGGTGACCCGGGCCAGGTGGGGGCTCGTGTACCGGCCCACGCGCAGGTCGTGGGCCAGCAGCAGCGCCTCGATCATCCGGGCGGTCGAGGTCTTGCCGTTGGTGCCCGTCACGTGCACCACGGGCGCGGCCCGGTGGGGCTCGCCGAGGACCTCCACGGCCCGGCGCACCGCGTCCAGGCGCGGGGCCATCCGGTGCTCGGGGGCCCGGGCCAGCAGCTGGGCGTAGACCTCCTCGACGGTGCCGGCCGAGGTCTCCTCGAACGCGGCGCTCACGCCTGCACCGCCCCGGCGGACGCGCCGACGACCTCGACCGCGACGGCCGGTTCGCCGGTGCGCAGCTCGAGCTCGGCGCTGAGGGTCTCCCCCGCCACGAGCCGGCGGTTGGCCTCGACGGCCGCGACGGTCGCCGCGTCCGCGGTGAGCACGGTGCGGATCCGGTCGGAGACGGCCAGGCCGGCGTCCTTGCGCGCCTGCTGGATGGTGCGCACGACGTCGCGGGCGGTGCCCTCGGCCTCGAGCTCGGGGGTGAGCGCGGTGTCCAGGACGAGGAACCCGCCGCCGGGCAGGACGGTCACAGCGCGGGCGCCGGCGGAGCCCTCGGCGACGACGGTCTCGAGCTCGTACTCGCCCTCCTGCAGGGCGGTGCCGCCGGCGACGACGGTGCCGTCGTCGTCGACGCGCCAGTCCCCGGACTTGGCGGCGCGGATCACGGTCTGCACGCCCTTGCCCAGGCGCGGGCCGGCGGCGCGGGCGTTGACCCTCAGCTGCTGGGAGATCCCGAACTGCTCGGCGGAGGCCTCGGCGGCGTCGAGCAGCTCGACGGTCCTCAGGTTCAGCTCGTCGGCCACGATCCGCTCGAAGGTGCCGGCCAGGCGGGCGCCCTCGGGGACGACGACGGTCATGCCGGCGAGGGGCTGGCGCACGCGCAGTCCGTGGGCCTTGCGCAGGGAGGAGCCGGCGGAGCAGATCGTGCGGGTCGTCTCCATGAGGGCGACGAGCTCCGTCTCCTCGGGGAACAGGGAGTCCTCCGGCCAGTCGGTCAGGTGCACGGAGCGTCCGCCGGTGAGCCCGCGCCAGATCTCCTCGGTGACCAGCGGCAGCAGCGGGGCGGCGACCCGGCAGACGGTCTCCAGGCAGGTGTGCAGGACGTCGAAGGCGGCCGTGTCCTCCGCGAAGAACCGGTCGCGGGAGCGGCGGACGTACCAGTTGGTGAGCACGTCCATGTAGGAGCGCAGCCGCTCGGCCGCGGCCCAGATGTCGTAGGCGTCGAAGGCCTCGCGGGTCTCGCGCACGAGCCGGCCGGTCACGGCCAGCACGTAGCGGTCCATCACGTGCTCGGCCTCGTGGCGCGGGCGCGCCTCGTAGCCGGCCCCGCCGTTGGCGGCGTTCGTGTAGAGGCCGAAGAAGTGGTAGACGTTCCACAGCGGCAGCAGCATCTGGCGCACGCCGTCGCGGATGCCCTGCTCGGTGACCACGAGGTTGCCGCCGCGCAGGATCGGGCTGGACATCAGGAACCAGCGCATCGCGTCGGCCCCGTCCCGGTCGAGGACCTCGGTGACGTCGGGGTAGTTGCGCAGCGACTTCGACATCTTCTGCCCGTCCGAGCCCAGCACGATGCCGTGGCTGATGACGTTGCGGAAGGCCGGGCGGTCGAACAGGGCGGTGGCGAGGATGTGCAGCGTGTAGAACCAGCCGCGGGTCTGGCCGATGTACTCGACGATGAAGTCGCCGGGGTTGTGGGTCTCGAACCACTCCCGGTTCTCCATCGGGTAGTGCACCTGCGCGTAGGGCATCGACCCGGAGTCGAACCAGACGTCGAGGACCTCCGGGACCCGGCGCATCGTGGAGCGGCCCGTCGGGTCGTCCGGGTTGGGGCGGGTCAGCTCGTCGATCCAGGGCCGGTGCAGGTCGACCTCGCCCTGCGCGTTGCGCGGCAGCCGGCCGAAGTCGGCCTCGAGCTCGGCCAGGGAGCCGTAGACGTCCCGGCGCGGGTGCTCCGGGTCGTCGGACTCCCACACGGGGATGGGGGTGCCCCAGTAGCGGTTGCGGGAGATCGACCAGTCGCGGGCGTTCTCCAGCCACTTGCCGAACTGGCCGTCCTTGACGTTGTCGGGGATCCAGTTGATCTGCTGGTTCAGCTCGACCATCCGGTCCCGGATCCGGGTGACCTCCACGAACCAGGAGGACACGGCCCGGTAGATCAGCGGGTTGCGGCAGCGCCAGCAGTGCGGGTAGGCGTGCTCGTAGCTGGCCTCGCGCACCAGCCGGCCCTGGGCCCGCAGGTCCCGGACGACGGTGCGGGCCACGTCCTTGTCGAAGACGTTCTTCCCGGCGATCCCTGCCAGGGGCGCCCCGGCGGCCAGCCGCTCGTCGGCGAACAGGCCGTGGAACACCCCGGACTCGTCGAGGGAGAGCACCACGGGGATGTCGTAGCCGGCGCACACGGTCTGGTCGTCCTCGCCGTAGGCCGGTGCCTGGTGGACGAGGCCGGTGCCGTCGGTGGTGGTGACGTAGTCGGCGACCACGATCTGCCAGGAGGTGCCGGTGCCGAAGCGCTCGGCGTCGGCGAAGTAGTCCCACAGCCGGCGGTAGCGCAGGCCCTCGAGGTCCGCGCCGGTGAAGCGGGCGGTGACGGCCGCCGCGGCCGCGGCGGCCGGGTCCTCCTCCGCGCCCCAGCCGAGGTCCTTGGCGTAGCCGCCCAGCAGCTCCTCGGCGATCAGGAACCGGCGCCCGGCCAGCTCGCCGGCCCCGGGCACGACCGCGTAGCGGATCTCCGGGCCCACGGCGAGCGCCTGGTTGGTCGGCAGCGTCCACGGCGTGGTCGTCCAGGCCAGGGCCTCGACGCCGGCGAGCTCGGCGGCGAGCTCCGGGCGCTTCGCCCACGAGCCGTCGTCGAGGATCGGGAAGGTCACCGTGACGGTGTGGTCCTGGCGGTCCTGGTAGACGTCGTCGTCCATGCGCAGCTCGTGGTTGGACAGCGGCGTCTCGTCCTTCCAGCAGTAGGGCAGGACGCGGTAGCCGGAGTAGACCAGGCCCTTGTCGTCGAGGGACTTGAAGGCCGCGAGCACGGACTCCATGTAGTCGACGTTGAGGGTCTTGTAGTCGTTGTCGAAGTCCACCCACCGGGCCTGGCGGGTGACGTAGTCCTGCCACTCGGCGGCGTACTTCATGACCGAGGCGCGGCAGGCGTCGTTGAACGCGGCCACGCCCATCCGCTCGATCTCCTGCTTGTCGGTCATCCCGAGCTGCTTCATCGCCTCGAGCTCGGCGGGCAGCCCGTGGGTGTCCCAGCCGAAGCGGCGCTCGACGCGGCGCCCGCGCTGGGTCTGGTAGCGGGCCACCAGGTCCTTGACGTAGCCGGTGAGCAGGTGGCCGTAGTGCGGCAGGCCGTTGGCGAAGGGCGGGCCGTCGTAGAAGACGAACTCGTTGGCGCCGTCCTCCCCCGCCTCGCGCGCGTCGACGCTGGCCTGGAAGGTGCGGTCCTCGGCCCAGTAGGCCAGGACGCGCTCCTCCACGGCGGGGAAGCGCGGGGCCGCGGGCACGCCGGCGGCGGCGGGGTCGGTGCTCGCCCTGGGGTAGACGGCCTTCGGGGAGACGGGCGGGTTCGGCACGGTGTCCATCCTCGTTCTGACGTCGGTGCTGCTCGTGCGGGTCAGGGTGCAAGGACGCTGCCGGCCGGTGCCCCGGGGCGCAACGCGGTACCACCTCGCTTGCGGCTCCCGCTCCCGGAGAGTGCGGGGGCCGCCGCTCGTCGCCGGCTGTGACGGGCCGACCCGTCCGGTTCTACTGGGGACGCTGGCGTCCTGTTCTTCCGGAAGGCTCCCCGGTGATGGCCGGATCGACGCCTGAACTGCTCCCAGCTTAACCCACCGGCGGGCCGGGGCGGGCGGGGGCCCTCCCCCGCCCGCCGACTTCGGTCCGGGCGGTCAGGAGGTGCGGATCAGCTTGTGGGGGGCCGCCTGCGCGACCGGCTTGATCGTCACGGTGTCGAGGTCCACGTGGTGGGGCAGGTTCACGGCGAAGGCGCACACCCGGGCGACGTCCTCGGCGGTGAGCGGCTTCTCGACCCCGGCGTAGACCTTCGCCGCGGCCTCCTCGTCCCCGCCCAGGCGGCGGAGGGAGAACTCGGGGGTGTGCACGAGCCCGGGGGCGATCTCGACGACGCGCACGTTGTGCTCGGCCTCCTCCAGGCGCAGGGCCTCGGTCATGGCGCGCTCGGCGTACTTCGCGGCGTTGTACCCGCCCCCGCCCTCGTAGGCGCGGTGGGCGGCCAGGGAGGTGAGGTTCAGGACCGTGCCCTCCCCGTTCTCGCGCAGGGCCGGCAGGAAGGCCCGGGTCATCCGCATCGTGCCGAGCACGTTGACGTCGTACATCCACTGCCAGTCCTCGGTGCGCGCCTCGGCCACGGTGTCCGTGCCGCGGGCGCCCCCGGAGATGTTCAGCAGGGCGTCGACCCGGCCCTGCTCCTCGAGCACCTGGTCGCGCAGCGCGGCGACCTCGTCCTCGGAGCGGACGTCGCACGGTGCGGCGATCGCCCCGGTCTCCCGGGCCAGGGCCTCGAGCCGCTCGGCGCGGCGGGCGACCGCGTAGACGGTCCAGCCGTCGCGGCGCAGCGCACGCGCCGTGGCCTCGCCGATGCCCGTGGACGCGCCGGTGACGACCGCGACCCTTCCGGTGTGGGTGGTGTGCATCTCGCTCATGGGCCCCACGCTAGCGGGCGGGCCGCTGCGGGCCCAGGACCGCCCGCGCGCCGGGCGCCGTCGTCGCCGCGCTCGGGGCCGCGGGCCCGTCCGGTGCGCCGCCGTGCCGCGGTCCCGGCCGCGCGGCCGGGGGCTCGTGAGAGACTGGTCCGCATGGCTGACAACACGCAGGGCACAGACACGCCCGGGACCACGACCGTGACCGTCCCCGACAAGCCCGCCCTGGAGGGCCTCGAGGAGAAGTTCTCGGCCCGCTGGCGGGAGGAGGGCACGTTCCGCTTCGACCGCGACACCGAGCGCGCCCAGGTCTACTCGATCGACACCCCGCCCCCGACCGCGTCGGGCTCGCTGCACGTCGGGCACATGTTCTCCTACACCCAGACCGACGTCGTCGCCCGCTACCGGCGGATGACCGGCAAGAACGTCTTCTACCCCATGGGCTGGGACGACAACGGCCTGCCGACCGAGCGGCGGGTGCAGAACTACTTCGGCGTGCGCTGCGACCCCACGCTGGCCTACGACCCGGACTACCGGCCCCCGGCGAAGCCCGCGAGGAACGAGCGGGACTTCGAGCAGGTCTCCCGGCGCAACTTCATCGAGCTGTGCGAGCGCCTCGCCGTCGACGACGAGAAGGTCTTCGAGGACCTCTTCACCCGCCTGGGCCTGTCCGTGGACTGGGACCTGACCTACCGCACCATCGACGACCACTCCCGGCGGATCGCGCAGAAGGCGTTCCTGGACGACCTCGCCGCGGGCAACGCCTACCTCGCCGACGCCCCCACCCTGTGGGACGTCACCTTCCGCACCGCCGTGGCCCAGGCCGAGCTCGAGGACCGGGAGCGCCCCGGGGCCTACCACCGCGTGGCCTTCGCCCGCCCGGACGGGCAGCCGGTGCACATCGAGACCACCCGCCCCGAGCTGCTGCCCGCCTGCGTGGCCCTCGTGGCCCACCCCGACGACGAGCGCTACCAGGGCCTGTTCGGGACCACGGTGACCTCCCCGCTGTTCGGCGTCGAGGTCCCGGTCGTGGCCCACCGCCTGGCCAAGCCGGACAAGGGCTCGGGCATCGCCATGATCTGCACCTTCGGCGACCTCACCGACGTCGTCTGGTGGCGCGAGCTCGACCTGCCGACCCGCCCCGTGGTCGGGCGCGACGGCCGCATCCTCGCCGAGACCCCCGAGTGGATCCGCGGCGAGGGGCCCGCCGCCGCCTACGCCGAGCTCGCCGGCAAGACCGTGTTCTCCGCCAAGGAGCGGACCGTGGAGCTGCTGCGCGAGGCCGGCGCCCTCGAGGGCGAGCCGAAGCAGATCGTGCACCCGGTGAACTTCTACGAGAAGGGCGACAAGCCCCTCGAGGTCGTCACCTCCCGGCAGTGGTACATCCGCAACGGCGGGCGCGACGCCGCCCGCCGCGAGCGCCTGCTCGCCCGCGGCGCCGAGCTGACGTGGCACCCGGCGTTCATGAAGGCCCGCTACGACGACTGGGTCGAGGGCCTCAACGGCGACTGGCTGATCTCCCGGCAGCGCTTCTTCGGCGTGCCGATCCCGGTCTGGTACCCGCTGGACGCCCAGGGCGAGCCCGTCTACGACGAGCCGATCCTGCCCCCGGCCGACCGGCTGCCCGTGGACCCGGCCGCCGAGCCGGCCCCGGGCCGCGACGAGTCCGAGCGCGGCCGCCCCGGCGGCTTCACCGGCGACCCGGACGTGCTCGACACCTGGGCCACGTCCTCCCTCAGCCCCCAGATCGTCACCGGCTGGGCCACCGACCCGGATCTGCACGCCAAGACCTACCCCATGGACCTGCGCCCGCAGGCCCACGAGATCATCCGCACCTGGCTGTTCTCCTCCGTGGTGCGCGCCGACTCCCTCACGGACTCGCTGCCGTGGAGCGACGCGACGATCTCGGGCTGGGTCCTGGACCCGGACCGGAAGAAGATGTCCAAGTCCAAGGGCAACGTGGTCGTGCCCACCGACACCCTGGAGAAGTTCGGCTCCGACGCCGTGCGCTACTGGGCGGCCTCCGCCCGGCTCGGGGCGGACACCGCCTTCGACGAGGGGCAGATCAAGATCGGGCGCCGGCTGGCGATCAAGCTGCTCAACGCCTCGAAGTTCGTCCTCGCCCAGGGCGTCACGGAGGCCTCCGTGCTCGGTGCCGGGGCCGACGCCGGCACGGTCGCCGACCCCCTCGACCGGTCGCTGCTCGCGCGGCTGGCCACGGTCGTGGAGCGGGCCACCGAGGCGTTCGAGAACTACGAGTACGCCCGCGCCCTGCAGCTGACGGAGTCGTTCTTCTGGACCTTCACCGACGACTACGTCGAGCTGGTCAAGGACCGGGCCTACGGCGCCCGCGGGGAGACCGCCCAGGCCTCCGTGCACGCGGCCCTGGCGACGACGCTGGACGCGCTGCTGCGGCTGTTCGCCCCCGTGCTGCCCTTCGCCACGGACGAGGTGTGGTCCTGGTGGCGCGCCGGCTCCGTGCACCGGGCCCCGTGGCCGGAGGCCGCCGCGCTCGCCCCCCTCGCCGACGGGGCGGACCCCGAGCTGCTGACCACCGTGGGCGAGGCCCTCTCGGGGCTGCGCAAGGCCAAGTCCGAGGCGAAGGTCAAGCAGCGCACCGCCGTGCGCACCGCGGTGATCACCGGCTCCGCCGAGGAGGTCGCCCGGCTCGAGGCGGGCCTGGGCGACCTGCGCGCCGCCGGCAACGCCGCCGAGCTGCGGCTGGAGGCCGGCGACGCCGGGGTGGGCGTGCGCGACGTCGAGCTCGCCCCCGCGGAGGAGCCCGTCCGCTGACGGGCGCGCCGTCCCGGGACGCCCCGGGCACGACCGGGGCCCGGCCGCTCGCAGGAGCGGCCGGGCCCTCGTCGTACCGGCGGACGGGCGCCCGGGGCGCCTCAGTCGAAGATCGGGTCGGCCGTGCGGGAGCGCTTGAGCTCGAAGAACCCGGGGTAGCTCGCCAGGGCCACGGCGCCGTCGAACACGCGCCCGGCCTCCTCGCCCTTCGGCGCCGGGGAGAGCACGGGCCCGAAGAAGGCGGTCCCGTTGACGGCGATCACCGGGGTCCCGACGTCGTCGCCCACGCGGTCCTGGGCCTCGCGCTGGGCGGCGCGCACGAGATCGTCCCAGCGCTCGTCCTCGGCGGCCTCCGCGAGCTCGGCGGGCAGCCCCACCTCGGCCAGGGACTCGGTGATCACCACCGCGAAGTCCTTCTGCCCGCCCGGGTGGATGCGCGTGCCCATGGCGTCGTAGAGCGCCTTGACGCACGCCGGGCCGTGCTCCTCGCGGGCGGCGACCAGCACGCGCACCGGGCCCCACGCCGAGCGCAGGAAGCGCTTGTAGCCCTCCGGCAGCTCGTCGCGGCCCTCGTTGAGCGCGGCCAGGGACATGACCCGCCACTCCACCTCGACGTCGCGGACCGTCTCCACCTCGAGCATCCAGCGCGAGGTCATCCACGCCCAGGGGCACGCGGGGTCGAACCAGAACTCCACCTTCTCAGCCATCCGGCATCCTCTCGTCGATCGGTCCCCGCCGGGGCGGCGGGGCCTCCGAGGAGTACAGCCGGGGCTCAGGCGGTTTTGTTCCGCTGCTGCTCCTCGCGGATCATCTCGTGGGTGATGATCTCCGGCTCGGCCTCCTTGGCGACCGCCTCGGCGGTGACGAGCACGGCGGCGATGTCGTCGCGGCTGGGCAGCTCGAACATCACCGGCTGCAGGACGTCCTCGAGGATGGCGCGCAGCCCCCGGGCGCCGGTCCCGCGCCGGATCGCCAGCTCGGCGACGGCGGTGAGGGCCTCCGGGTCGAAGGTCAGCTCGACCCCGTCGAGCTGGAACATCTTCTTGTACTGCTTCACCAGGGCGTTGCGCGGGGTGGTGAGGATGCGGGTGAGGTCGTCGACCGTGAGCTCCCGCAGCGTGGTGACCACGGGCAGACGGCCGATGAACTCCGGGATGAGACCGAACTTCAGCAGGTCCTCGGGCATGACGTCGGCCATCACGTCGTCGCGGGGGGCGGCCTCCTTGAGGGCGGCGCCGAAGCCGATCGAGGTCCGCCCCGCCCGGGAGTCCACGATGTCCTCGAGCCCGGCGAACGCGCCGGCCACGATGAACAGCACGTTCGTGGTGTCGATCTGGATGAACTCCTGCTGGGGGTGCTTGCGCCCGCCCTGCGGCGGCACGGACGCGACCGTGCCCTCGAGGATCTTCAGCAGCGCCTGCTGCACGCCCTCGCCGGAGACGTCCCGGGTGATGGAGGGGTTCTCGGACTTGCGGGAGATCTTGTCGATCTCGTCGATGTAGATGATGCCCGTCTCGGCGCGCTTGACGTCGTAGTCGGCGGCCTGGATGAGCTTGAGCAGGATGTTCTCGACGTCCTCGCCCACGTAGCCGGCCTCGGTCAGGGAGGTGGCGTCGGCCACGGCGAAGGGGACGTCGAGGCGGCGGGCCAGCGACTGCGCGAGGTACGTCTTGCCGGAGCCGGTGGGGCCCACGAGGAGGATGTTGGACTTGGAGATCTCCACGTCCTCGTCCCCGGCGGCGGTGGCCAGGGACAGCGGCTTGCCGCCCTCGCCGGCGCGCACGCGCTTGTAGTGGTTGTACACCGCCACCGACAGGGCCCGCTTGGCGCGGTCCTGGCCGATCACGTACTGCTGGAGGTGCTGGTAGATCTCGTGGGGGGTGGGCAGCTCCTGCTGCTCGAGGTCCTTGACCTCGCTCAGCTCCTCCTCGATGATCTCGTTGCACAGCTCGATGCACTCGTCGCAGATGTAGACCCGCGGGCCCGCGATGAGCTTGCGCACCTGCTTCTGGCTCTTGCCGCAGAAGGAGCACTTGAGCAGGTCCGCGGTCTCGCCGATGCGCGCCATGAATGAAGTCCTCTGGTCAGGGTACGGAGGTCCTCGACCCAGGATAGGCGAGGACCGGGGAGGCGCCCAACACCGCGACGCCCCGGGGCGCGGCGACCGCTCGGGTCGCCGCGCCCCGGGGCCGGGACCGTCCGGTCAGCGGGTGACGGTCGCGGGCTTGTTCGCCTTGCGCGACTCGAGGACGTGGTCCACGATGCCGTACTCCTTGGCGGCCGCGGCGGTGAGGATCTTGTCGCGCTCGATGTCGCGGTTGACCTCCTCGGCGGTCTTGCCGGAGTGCAGCGCCAGGGTCTCCTCGAGCCACTCGCGCATGCGCATGATCTCGTTGGCCTGGATCTCGATGTCCGAGGCCTGCCCGCCGCCCTGGCCGGACATCGCCGGCTGGTGGATGAGCACGCGGGCGTTGGGCAGCGCCAGGCGCTTGCCCGGGGTGCCGCCGGCCAGCAGCACGGCCGCCGCGGAGGCGGCCTGGCCCAGGCACACCGTCTGGATCTCGGGACGGATGTACTGCATGGTGTCGTAGATCGCGGTCATCGCCGTGAACGACCCGCCCGGGGAGTTGATGTACATCGTGATGTCCCGGTCGGCGTCCTGCGCCTCGAGCACCAGCAGCTGGGCCATGACGTCGTCGGCCGAGGCGTCGTCGACCTGGACGCCCAGGAAGATGATGCGGTCCTCGAACAGCTTGGTGTAGGGGTTCTGCCGGCGGTAGCCGTACGGGGTGCGCTCCTCGAAGTCGGGCAGCACGTAGCGGCTGGTCGGCAGGGCGGCGGCGGAGCCGGCCGTGGACGTCGGTCCGTGGGTGGTGATCATCGTCCTCTTCCTCGAAGGTCTCTGGTGTGCTGCCGGGCGTGCGGGAGGCCCGGCGCTACTGCTGGTCGTCCTGGCGGTCCTGGTCCTTCATCGTGCCGCCGCCGCCGGCCATGGCCCCGGCCGAGCTGGCGATGTGGTCGAAGAAGCCGTACTCGAGGCCGCGCTGGGCGTCGAACCAGTTGTCCCGGTCGTTGTCGCGCAGGATGGTCTCCAGGCTCTGGCCCGTCTGCTCGGCGGTCAGCTCGGCCAGGCGGTGCTTCATCGACAGGATCAGCTCCGCCTGGACCTTGATGTCGGAGGCGGTCCCGCCCATGCCGCCGGAGGGCTGGTGCATGAGGATCCGGGCGTTGGGCGTCGCGTAGCGCTTGCCCTTGGTGCCGGAGGACAGCAGGAACTGGCCCATGGACGCGGCCAGGCCGGTGGCGACCGTGACCACGTCGTTGGGGATCAGCTGCATGGTGTCGTAGATGGCCATGCCCGCGGTGACGGAGCCGCCCGGGGAGTTGATGTAGAGGAAGATGTCCGCCTGCGGGTCCTCCGCCGAGAGCAGGAGCATCTGCGAGCAGATGAGGTTGGCGTTGTCGTCGCGCACCTCCGAGCCCAGCCAGATGATCCGCTCCTTCAGGAGCCGGTTGTAGACGAAGTCGTCCTGGGCGCCCACCACGGTGGTGCCCTGCATGCGCGGCGCGGAGGAGCGGGGGGAGCCGGAGAACGGCTCGTGAGCGGAGGTCATGGGACGGTACCTCTTTCCTGCGTGGGGTCCGGTGGAATCTCTGAGACAGCACACTAGTGCCCGCCCCGTCCCGGCCCCCGCCCGCGGCGGGGTTGTTCGCTGATGGCGCATGGTCCCCGGCCCCACGGGACGGACGAGGGCGCCGCCGTCCCCTGCTCGGGAACGACGGCGCCCTCGTCGCGTGCCGCCCGGCGCGGGCGGCTCAGCGGGTCACTTCGCGGAGTCGGCGCTGTCCGCGGACTCGGCGGAGTCGGCCGACTCGGGCGAGTCGGCGGACTCCGGGGACCCGGCGGAGCCGTCCTCGGTGCCCGGGGTCGGGGCGGCGGTGGTCTCCTCGGGGGCCGGCTCACCGGCCTTCTCGCCCTGGGGGCTGACGAAGGAGGACAGGTCCACGGCGTTGCCCTCGCTGTCGGTGACGGTCGCGTACTCCAGCACCTTGGCCAGGGCCTTGCGGCGGCGCACCTCGCCGACCATCATCCCGGCCTGGCCGGAGGAGTCCAGCAGCTGCGCGAACTGGTTGGGGTCCATGCCGTACTGCTGGGACATGCTGATGATGTAGTCGATCAGCTCGGACTGCTCGACGCCGATCTCCTCGGCCTCCGCCACCGCGTCCAGCACGATCTCGTTGCGGAACGCGGACTCGGCGTTGCGGCGGACCTCGTCGCGGTGCTCCGCGGTGTCGTGGTCGGCCTCGGCCTGCGGGTTGTCGAAGTGCTGGGAGATCTGCTCCTCGATCACGGACTCCGGCACGGGGACCTCGACCATCTCGATCAGCTTCTCGAGGACCTTGTCGCGGGCCTCGACGCCCTGGTCGACCACGGAGGACTCGGCGGCCTGCTTCTTCAGGTCGGCCTTGAGCTCCTCGATGGTGTCGAACTCGGAGGCGAGCTGGGCGAACTCGTCGTCGGCCTCGGGCAGCTCGCGCTCCTTGACGGCGGTGACCTCGACCTTGACGGTCGCCTTCTCGCCGCTGTGCTCGCCGCCGGCGAGCGTCGTCTCGAAGGTCGCGTCCTCACCGGCGGACAGGCCGGTGATGGCCTCGTCCATGCCGTCGAGCATGGTGCCGGCGCCCACCTGGTAGGACAGGTCGTTGGCGGCGTCGACCTCCTCGCCGTCGATGAGGGCCTGCAGGTTCAGGGTCACGAAGTCGCCCTCGGCGGCCGGGCGGTCCACGGTCTTGAGGGTGCCGAAGCGGGCGCGCAGCTCGTCCAGGGCCTTCTGCTCGTCCTCGGCGGAGGCCTCGCGGGCCTCGACCTCCACGGCCAGGCCCTTGTAGTCGGGCAGCTCGATCTCGGGGCGCACGGTGACGTCGATCTCGACCTTGGCGTCGGCCTCGCGGGCGCTCTCCTCCGGCTTGGCCAGGACCTCGACCTTCGGCTGGGTCAGCGGGGTGATCTCGTTCTCGGCGAGCGCCTGCTGGAAGAAGGTGTTGAGGCCCTCGTTGAGCGCGTTCTCGACGACGAAGTCGTAGCCGACGCGCTGGTCGATCAGGCGCGCGGGCACCTTGCCGCGGCGGAAGCCCGGGACCTGGATCTGCTCGGCGAGCGACTTGTAGGTCTGGTCGATGAACGGCTTGAGTTCCGCGAACGGGACGTCGACCACGATCTTGACCTGGGTCGGGTTGAGTTTCTCGACGGCGCTCTTCACTCGCTGTGCTCCTGGTGGTAGTCGGTTGGATGTGCTCTGGACCGCGCGGCGGTCCGGACAGTCAGAAAGCAGCTGCCCAGCTGGGCCGGGCAACCGCTCCAACGTCGGGGCGACAGGACTCGAACCTGCGATCTCCTGCTCCCAAAGCAGGCGCGCTAGCCACTACGCTACGCCCCGGTTCCTGCAGCCTGCGCTGCGACCGCGTGGCCCGGCGCTCGGCACGGACCACGGGGAGTCTACCGGTAGCCCGGACCGGGCCGCGACCTGACCCGCCCGCCGTCGCCCGTTCCCGCCGGGCCGCGAGCGCGCACGCGAGGTCCGCCGGGACGGACGGGAATTTGACACCGTGCCCGCCGCGCCGGTTAATGAAGAGGCACCAGCACGGGGATGTAGCTCAATGGTAGAGCCTCAGTCTTCCAAACTGATTACGCGGGTTCGATTCCCGTCATCCCCTCCCCCGCCCGGTCCGCCGGGCCCCGAGCGCCCCGGTCCCGCTGGACCGGGGCGCTCGTCCCGTTGCGGCCCCGTCGGCCCCGCTCCCGCACCGGCCTCCGCCCCGGTCCCGCAGGACCGGGGCGCTCACCCCGTTGCGGCCCCGTCGTCCCCGCTCCCCGGTCGGCCCCGACCCCGGTTGTTCACACCCGACGCCCCGGTCCCGGTCCCGGCCCCCGGGTGCACGGCGGTCCTGTCTCCCGGCGATCCGCTGCGCCCGGGCCGCGCCCCCTCTCTCCCCCCCCTGTCCCGCCACCACTGATGCCGAGTCCCCTCCGGTCCGGCATTTCCCCCGTCGCCCGACGGGGGAAATGCCGGACCGGAGGGGACTCGGCGGCTGGAAGGGGAAATCGACGTGAGGATCTGCGCCGGGCAGGGGGACTCGACGGCAGCCCGGGAACAGCTCTGGGGACTCGGCCGTCGACAGGAGGATTCGGCGCCTGCACCCGCGATGGTCGTGGGGACCCGGCGGTCGACGTGGGAACCCGGCGGCGACCCCTGCGGCAGGCACGGGGACTCGGCTGCCCGGATGGGGGCTCGGCGGCAGCCCCCTGCAGCGGGCTTGGGGGCTCGGCTGTTCACGTGGGGACTCGGCGACCGCACGCGCGATGGTCGTGGGGACTCGGCGACCGCACGCGCGATGGTCGTGGGAACTCGGCGGTCAGGTGCCGCCGACGGGCGCAGGGCCCGGCGGAACGCGGTGCCGCGGCGGAGCTGCCGCGGCGGAGCTGCCGCGGCGGGGCACGGCGGCCCGGGGCGGCGGCCCCGGAACAGCGCGGTGCCCGGGACACCGGGGACCGCCCGGGCGTATCCTGCCGCCATGTCCAGCTGCTGCGGGCCCGCCGGCTACGAGCGCGTCTTCGGCCCCCGGTTCGCCCACCACCTGGCGCGCCGCTACCGCCGCCGCGGCCTCGACCGCACGGCCCGCAGGGTCGCCGGGCTGCTCACCGCGCAGGGGATCACCGGCGCCACCGTCCTCGAGATCGGCGGCGGCGTCGGCGACCTGCAGCTCGAGCTGCTGCGCCGTGGTGCGGAGCGCACCACGAACCTCGAGCTGGTGGACTCCTACGAGGCCGACGCCGCCGCTCTGGCCGCCGCGGCAGGACTCGGCGACCGGGTCGTGCGCCGCCGCACGGACCTCGCCGTGGACCCGGGGGCCGTCGGCGTCCACGACGTCGTGGTGCTGAACCGGGTGGTGTGCTGCTACCCCGACCACGAGCGGCTCCTGACCGCGGCGGCCGGCCGGACCGGGCGCTTGCTGGTCTTCAGCCACCCGCCCGGCGGGGCGCTGGGGCGGGCGGCGGCCGGGGCGCTCAACCTGGTCTACCGCGCGGCGGGCTCGCCGTTCCGCAACTACGCCCACTCCCCCGCGGCGATGCTCGCCGTGCTCGACCGGTGCGGTCTGGCACCCGTGGCCGCGCTCCGCGCCCCGGTCTGGCGCGTGGTGCTCCTGGTCCGCACCGGAGCCGGGCAGGAACACGCCGGCGCCTGAGTCCCTCAGCGGGCAGGAACACGCCGGCCACCCCGCCGGCAGGAGCACGCCGGGGCGTGCGCCCCGCCCCGGTCCGGACGGCGCCGTCGGATCAGCGGCGCAGCGGCACGGGCGGGTGAGGGCGGACGGCCTGCGGCGCCGCGGCACGGGCGGGTGAGGGCGGACGGGCTGCGGCGCCACGGCACGGGTGGGTTCGGGGTGGACCGCCGACGGGACGCACCGCCGGGAGGGCGGGGGCGCTCAGCGCTGGCAGGAGGGGCACCAGTAGAGCGTGCGCGCCTCGAGCGGGGCCGCCGCCACCGGTGTCCCGCAGCGCCGGCACGGCAGCCCGGTGCGCCCGTAGACGTAGTGGGCGTGGTCGGGCCAGGCCCGCTTCTCGGAGATCCCCGGACGGTCGGCGGGGTCGGTGGTCACGATCCGGCCCAGCCGCACGCCGGTGCGCATCAGCGCGACGTTCTCCGCCCACAGCCCCTCCGCCGTCGCGCGGTCGAGCGAGCGGCCCGGGGCGGCCGGGTCCGTGCCGCGGCGGAAGAGCGACTCGGCGCGGAAGATGTTGCCGATCCCGGCGACCACCGCCTGGTCCATCAGCAGCGCCCCGACCGGCCGGCGGCTGCGGGCGAGCGCCGCCAGGAACGGCTCCGGGTCCGCCGCCGGGTCCAGCGGGTCGGGGCCCAGCCGGGCCCGGGCCGCGTCGGCCTCGGCACGGGTCTCGAGCACGCACAGGGAGGGCCCGCGCAGGTCGGCCCACCCCTCCTCGCCGACCAGCCGCACCCGCACCGCGCCGACCGGCGGGGGCACCGAGAGCGGGCCGTCGGCGGCAGCGGCGTCGTCGTCGTCCTCCCGCTCCCCGATCCGGCGCGGGGCCCCGATGGAGGAGGCCCCGCGGAAGCGCTCCGTGCCGCCGAAGCTCCACGCCCCGTACAGGCCCAGGTGCGAGCGCAGCACCCGGTCCCCGGCGAAGTCGAGGAACAGCTGCTTGCCGTGGGCCCGGGCGCCCTCGAGCACGGCACCGTCCAGGGCCGCCGCCCCGTCCGCGAAGCGGCCCTGGGGGGAGCTGACGGCCAGGGCCTGGCCGGCGAAGCAGTCGGCGAACTGGCGGGCGAGGCGATGGACCGAGTGGCCCTCGGGCACTCAGGCGCCCCGGGCGGGGAACGTGCGCGGGGCGAGGTCCTCGAGCCGGCCCGCGACCGTGCCGGTCGTCTCGTACTCGGCGATCTGCCCGATCCGGCGCACGTGGCGCTCGTCGCCCGAGAAGGGCTCGTCGAGGAACGCGGTGACGATGGCCAGCGCCTCCTCCTGCGAGTGCTGGCGCCCGCCGACGGCCACGACCTGGGCGTCGTTGTGCTGGCGGGCCAGGCGGGCGGTGTCCAGGTTCCAGGCCAGGGCGGCGCGGATGCCCGCCACCTTGTTCGCGGCGATCTGCTCGCCGTTGCCCGACCCGCCCAGCACGATGCCGAGGGAGTCCAGGCCCTGCTCACGGTCGGCCCGCACCGCGAGCGCGGCGGCGATGCAGAACGCCGGGTAGTCGTCGAGGGCGTCGTACTCGGCCGGGCCGTGGTCGACGAGCTCGTGGCCGGCGGCGGTGAGCTGCTCGACGAGGTAGCGGGAGAGGTCGAGGCCGGCGTGGTCGGTGGCGATGTGGACGCGCATGGGCGGGTGCTCCTGGGCTCGCGGGGACGGGGGGCCCGCTGCGGCGCGGGCCCCTCTCAGGGTAGTCGGCGCGGGGACCGCCCGGCGGGCCCGCGGGCTCCCTGGCCGGGACGGGGGCGGCTGTCATAATGGGGGAATTCCCGCGGCCGGGAGGCCGCGGTCGTCCCCCTGACCCCGACGAGAGGACGGCACGCCGTGCCCGGAACCAACCTGACCCGCGAGGAGGCCGCCGAGCGCGCCTCGACCGTGGCGGTGGACGCCTACGAGGTGGTCCTCGACCTCACGCGCGGGGAGCGGATCTTCCGGTCGACGACGACGGTGCGGTTCCGGGCGACCCCCGGCGCCTCGACCTTCGTGGACGCGATCACCGACGCGGTGCACTCCGTGGTGCTCAACGGCCGGGCGCTGGACCCGGGCGAGGTCGCCGACGGCGCCCGGATCCGGCTCGGGGAGCTCGCGGAGCACAACGAGCTGACGGTGGACGCGGACTTCCGGTACATGACCACCGGCGAGGGTCTGCACCGGTTCGTGGACCCCGTGGACCAGGAGGTCTACCTCTACTCCCAGTTCGAGGTCGCCGACACGCGCCGGGTCTTCGCCGTGTTCGAGCAGCCCGACCTCAAGGCCCGCTTCGCCTTCACGGTCACCGCCCCGGCCCACTGGACGGTGGTCTCCACGCAGCCCACCCCCGAGCCTGAGGCAGCCGGGGAGGGCACGGCCACGTGGCGCTTCGCCCCCACTCCCGTGGTGCCCTGCTACGTCACCTCGCTGATCGCCGGGCCCTACGCCTCCGTGCACGACGAGCTCACCAGCGCCGACGGCCGGCGCATCCCGCTGGGGCTCTACGCGCGGCGGTCCCTGATGGACCACGTCGAGGCCGAGGAGATGTTCGCGATCACCAGGGCGGGATTCGCGTTCTTCGAGGCGCAGTTCGGCCGGGCCTACCCGTTCGAGAAGTACGACCAGCTGTTCGTGCCGCAGTTCAACGCCGGGGCGATGGAGAACGCCGGGGCCGTGACCTTCGTGGAGCTCTACGTCTTCCGGTCCAGGCCCACGCAGGCGCGCGTGGAGCGGCGGGCCGTGACGGTCCTGCACGAGCTGGCGCACATGTGGTTCGGGGACTTCGTGACGATGCGCTGGTGGAACGACCTGTGGCTCAACGAGTCCTTCGCGGAGTACATGTCCACGCTCGCCGCCGCCGAGGCGACCCGGTTCACCGCGGCCTGGACGACCTTCGCCGCCGGGGAGAAGTCCTGGGGCTACGAGCAGGACCAGCTGCCCACGACCCACCCGGTGGTCGCCCCGATCCGCGACCTCGAGGACGTGCTCGTCAACTTCGACGGCATCACCTACGCCAAGGGCGCCTCGGTGCTCAAGCAGCTCGTCGCCTGGGTCGGCCAGGAGCAGTTCATGGCCGGGATCGCCGAGTACTTCCGCGCCCACGCCTGGGGCAGCACGGAGCTGTCCGACCTGCTGGTCCAGCTGGAGCGGGCCAGCGGGCGCGACCTCGACGACTGGTCGGCGAAGTGGCTGGGCACCGCCGGGGTCAACACGCTCGTGCCGGTCGTGGCCGAGGACGACGACTGCGTCATCCGCTCCTTCCGGATCGAGCAGACCGCCCCGGAGGAGCACCCCGTGCTGCGCCCGCACCGGCTGGCGATCGGCTTCTACGACCACCTCGACGGCCGGCTGGTGCGCACCCACCGCCTCGAGCTCGACGTCGACGGGCCCGTCACCGAGGTGCCCGAGCTCGTCGGGCGAGAGCGCCCCGACCTCGTGCTGCTCAACGACGACGACCTCGCCTACGCCAGGATCCGCCTGGACGAGCCCTCGCTCGACACCGCCCTGACCCACCTGGGCACCTTCGAGGACTCGCTGCCGCGCGCCCTCGTGTGGGGCTCGGTGTGGGACGGCGTGGACGACGGCGAGACCGCCGCCCGCCGCTACGTGGAGCTGGTGCTCGGCAACATCGCCCGGGAGACCGAGTCCACGACCCTGCAGGTCCAGCTGCGCCGGCTCGAGACGGTGCTGGAGGGCTACGTGGCCGCTCCCGCCCGCGAGGCCGTCCAGCGGGAGGCCGCCGAGCGGCTGCGGGAGCTGACCGAGTCGGCGGAGGCCGGCTCCGACCACCAGCTGCAGTTCCTGCGCGCCTTCGCCCGGCAGGCCCGCACCCCCGGCCAGCTCGACGTGCTCGAGGAGCTGCTGGCGGGCCGGCGGGAGCTGCCCGGCCTGCCCCTGGACACCGACCTGCGCTGGGCCGTGCTGACGGGCCTGTGCGCCGGCGGCCGCCGGGACGAGGCCGACGTGGACGCGATGCTGGCCGAGGACAACACCGAGAACGGGGCGATCGCCGCCGCCCGCGCCCGCGCGGCCGTGCCCACCGCGGAGGCCAAGGCCCGCGCCTGGCAGCGGATCATGGTCGACGGCGACCTGCCCAACTCGCTGCAGGAGGCGGCCATCGACGGCTTCCGCACCGCGGCCGACCCGGCGCTGCTCGAGCCCTACGTGGGCCCCTACTTCGCGGCCGTCCCGCAGATCTGGCGCACCCGCACCCACGAGCTCGCCCAGCAGATCGCCGGCGGGATGTTCCCGAACCTGCCCGAGCCCTCCGTGCTCGAGGCCGCGGACGCGTTCCTCGCCGAGCTGCCCGAGGACCTGCACGGGCTGCGCCGGATCGTGCTCGAGCAGCGCGACGCGGTGCGCCGCGCCGTGCGCGCCCAGCAGGTCGACGCCCGGGCCGGGGCCGCCGCGCAGGTGCAGGCGTGAGCGCCGCGCAGGACCGGGGCCCGGCGGAGCGCCCCGCGGACGGGCCGGCGACGAGCCCCGAGGCGGCCGCTCCGGCCGGGGCCCGCTCCTTCGCGGTGGGCGTGCCGCTCTCGCAGGTGCGCCGCCCGGTGCCGCAGGTCGGCGACGGCCGGGAGCAGTCCGAGGCGGGTGCGGCGTCGTCGTTCTACGACCAGGTCGGCGGGCACGAGACGTTCGCGAAGCTCGTCCACGAGTTCTACGCGCGGGTCGCGGCCGACGAGCGCTTCCGGGCCCTGTACCCGGAGGAGGACCTGGGCCCCGCCGAGGAGCGGCTGCGGATGTTCCTCGAGCAGTACTGGGGCGGGCCGACCACCTACTCCGAGCAGCGGGGCCACCCCCGGCTGCGGATGCGGCACATGCCTTTCCCCGTGGACACGTGGGCCCGGGACACGTGGCTGGCGCACATGCGCGCGGCCCTGGACACCCTCGAGCTGTCCCCGCTGCACGACGGGATCCTGTGGGACTACCTCGACCGGGCGGCCCACGCGATGATCAACCGGCCCGGCTGAGCGGGCCGCACCCCGGGCGCGGCGCCGTGCGCGGCCGGCTCAGCGGCGGGCGAGCACGTGCCCGCCGGGGGCGCTCAGGCGCACCCAGCGCCCGTGCTCGGCGACCGCGACCGGCGCGCCCGGGGGCACGAAGCCCAGCGACCAGGCGGCGAAGGCCGCGCCCTCGGGCACGGGCCCGCCCGTGAGGGCCGCCTCCAGCGGCGCGGCCCAGGAGGCGGGGCGACCCCAGACGCGGGCGCGCACGGCGTCGACGACGGCGCCCCCGGCGTCCTGCGGGACGGCACGGGCGACCTCGGCGACGCCCTCCCGGGCGGCGGCGCGCACGGCGTCGCCGGCCAGCCGGCCGACGGGGGTCCAGCCCCCGAGCGGCGGGGCGATCCCGGCCCAGGAGACGCTCACGTCCACGGGCGGCAGCCCGACCTCGGTCGTGCCCGCCTCCTGGCGGGGGAGCCGGTCGAGGACCCCGCCCAGCGGCACCGTCACGTCGAGCTCGAGCTCCTCGGCCAGGGCCACGGCCCGCAGGCCGAGCACCGTGGGGGTGCGGTCCAGCAGCCCGTGGGGCTCGAGCACGCACACGGTCGCGCCCAGCGCCCGGCCCCGGGCCTGGAAGCGGACGGCCCCCTGGGGGTCCACGCCGCGGGCGCGGGTGAGGAAGGTGCGCAGGTCGGCGACGTCGTGCGGGTCGGTCAGCGGCAGCGAGCGCCCCACGGGCCTCACTCCCCCGCCGGGGCGGGCCGGCGGGCGAAGCGGGTGGGCTCGTCGGCCCACCGCGCGAGGGCCGCGCGCTGGGCGGCGTCCAGGCGCGAGGGCCGCCCCGAGGACCGCTCGATCTGCACGACGACGGTCTGGGCCACGGCGTAGACCCGGGAGCCGTCCTCCTCCTGCACGGCGTAGTCGAGCACGAAGCTCGACCCGCCGACCGCGGAGACCCACACCCGCACGAACACCGGCTCGGCCCGCCACAGCAGCTGCTCGGTGTACTCGGCCTCCTGGCGGCCGATCACGGTCAGCCGCTCCCCCACCAGGTCGCGGAAGGACAGCTGTCCCGTCCCGTCGGCTGCCGGCTCCTCCGGTGCGGGCCCGTCCTGCGCGGTGCCGGGTCCGGCGGCCGCGGCAGGACCGGCGTCGGCCGGCAGGGGCAGGCGCATGAGCCGCACGCGGGCGTCCTCGAGGTACTGGAGCATGGTGACGTTGTTGACGTGGCCGTAGCTGTCGATGTCGCCGAAGCGCATCTGGACGGGGATCAGCAGGGAGGGCATGGTCCCATCCCATCACATCCGGCCCGCCCGCCCCGTGCCGCACGGCCGCCCGTCGCGGGTGCCGCGGGTCCGGCCGCCCCGTGCCGCACGGCCGCCCGTCCCGCACGCCGCGGGCCGTGCCGGGCCGTGCCGGGACCGCCGCGGCGCGGGGCGTCCGACCGGGCGGGCGGGGGCGCTGGACTAGGGTTGGCGCCATGACCTACAGCGCGATCGACGACCCGACGCAGGCCCTGGTGGAGATGCTCGACCTGGCGGACGGGGGCGGTGCCCGCACCCTGGAGGACATCTTCGTGGGCCACACGGCGATGAGCCCCCGCTCCCGCGTCTACGGGGGGCAGGTGCTGGCCCAGGCGACCACCGCCGCGATGCGCACGGTCGACGAGGAGCGCGTCGTGCACTCCCTGCACGCCTACTTCCTGCGCCCCGGGGACGTGTCCGAGCCGATCACCTTCGGCGTGGAGCGCATCCGCGACGGCCGCTCCTTCTCGGCCCGGCGCGTGCACGCCTACCAGCGCGGCCGGGCGATCCTCTCGGCGATCGCCTCCTTCCAGGTCCCCGCGGCGGGACTGGAGCACCAGGACGAGGCCCCGCGCGGGATGCCCGACCCCGAGTCGCTGCCCAGTGCCCGGGAGCTGCTGGGCCACATCGACGCCCCCGAGGCCCGCGCCGTGGCCTACGAGCGGCCCTTCGACATCCGCTACATCACCGAGCCGATCTACTTCCGCCCCGACCGGAGCGGGGAGCCCTACAACGCGGTGTGGATCAAGACGCTCAAGCCGCTGCCCGACGACCCGGACGTGCACCGGGCGGCCCTCGCCTACGCCAGCGACTACACCCTGCTGGAGCCGGTGCTGCGCCTGCACGGGAAGACGTGGGTGGAGCCGGGGATGAACATCGCCTCCCTCGACCACGCCATGTGGTGGCACCGCCAGGCCCGGGCCGACGAGTGGGTGCTCTACGTCCAGTCCTCCCCGAACGCCTCCTCGGCCCGCGGCCTCGGCGTGGGGCGGATGTTCACCCGCGACGGCGTGCTCATCGCCACGACCGCCCAGGAGGGCATGCTGCGGTTCCCCGAGTTCTCCTGAGGCAGGACCCGGTCCCGCCGTCCGGCGGGACCGCACGGGCCGCCGCCCCGCCCGCCGGGACCTGGGCCCGCCCGGACCCGCGTGCGACGGCGTCCGCGCACGACGGGTTCCCGGCGCGTCCTGATGCGTGCACGACGGAATCCGCGCACGACGGAGGGGCCGGTCCGCGCGCGTGCGCGGACCGGCCCCTCCGCTGCCGCCGTGGCCGCGGACCCGCTGCGGTCGCCGCCCCCCGGTGGCGCCGGGGCGGGCGGCGCCGGGCGGCGGATCAGTCGCGGGTCAGGCGGCGGTGGGTGACCCGGTGCGGGCGGGCGGCGTCGGCCCCGAGGCGCTCGACCTTGTTCGCCTCGTAGGACTCGAAGTTGCCCTCGAACCAGTACCAGCGGTCCGGCTCCTCCTCTGTGCCCTCCCACGCGAGGATGTGGGTGGCGACCCGGTCGAGGAACCACCGGTCGTGGGAGACGACCACGGCGCAGCCCGGGAACTCCAGCAGGGCGTTCTCCAGGGAGGCCAGGGTCTCGACGTCGAGGTCGTTGGTGGGCTCGTCGAGCAGCAGCAGGTTCCCGCCCTGCTTGAGGGTCAGCGCGAGGTTGAGCCGGTTGCGCTCCCCGCCGGAGAGCACCCCGGCCTTCTTCTGCTGGTCCGGGCCCTTGAACCCGAACGCGGAGACGTAGGCGCGGGAGGGCATCTCCACGTTGCCGACGTTGATGTAGTCCAGCCCGTCGGAGACGACCTCCCACAGGGACTTGTTCGGGTCGAGGTTCTCGCGGTTCTGGTCGACGTAGGAGATCTTGACCGAGTCGCCGATCTTCAGCTCGCCGCCGTCGAGGGGCTCCAGCCCCACGATCGTCTTGAACAGGGTCGACTTGCCGACGCCGTTGGGGCCGATCACGCCCACGATCCCGTTGCGCGGCAGCGAGAACGACAGGCCCTTGATCAGGGAGCGGTCCCCGAAGCCCTTCTGCAGGTCCTTCGCCTCGATCACGAGGTTGCCCAGGCGCGGCCCCGGCGGGATCTGGATCTCCTCGAAGTCGAGCTTGCGGGTCTTCTCCGCCTCGGCGGCCATCTCCTCGTAGCGGGCCAGACGGGCCTTGGACTTCGCCTGGCGGCCCTTGGCGTTGGAGCGCACCCACTCGAGCTCGTCGGCCAGGCGCTTGGCCTGCTTCGCGTCCTTCTTGCCCTGCACCTCCATGCGGGCGCGCTTGGTCTCGAGGTAGGCCGAGTAGTTGCCCTCGTAGCCGTAGAGGCGGCCGCGGTCGACCTCGCAGATCCACTCCGCCACGTGGTCCAGGAAGTACCGGTCGTGGGTGACGGCCATGACGGCGCCGTGGTAGTCCTTCAGGTGCTGCTCGAGCCACAGCACGGACTCGGCGTCCAGGTGGTTGGTGGGCTCGTCCAGCAGCAGCAGGTCCGGCTTCTGCAGCAGCAGCTTGCACAGCGCCACGCGGCGGCGCTCACCGCCGGAGAGCACGGAGACCTCGGCGTCCGGCGGCGGGCAGCGCAGCGCGTCCATCGCCTGCTCGAGCTGGGAGTCGAGGTCCCACGCGTTGGCGGTGTCGATCTCCTCCTGCAGCCGGCCCATCTCCTCCATGAGGGCGTCGAAGTCGGCGTCGGGCTGGGCCATCTCCTCGGAGATCTCGTTGAAGCGGTCGAGCTTGGCCTTGATCTCGCCCACGCCCTCCTCGACGTTGCCGAGGACGGTCTTCTCCTCGTTCAGCGGCGGCTCCTGGAGCAGGATGCCGACGGTGTAGCCGGGGCTCAGGCGGGCCTCTCCGTTGGAGGGCTGGTCGAGGCCGGCCATGATCTTCAGGATCGTGGACTTGCCGGCCCCGTTGGGGCCCACGACGCCGATCTTGGCGCCCGGGTAGAACGACATGGTGACGTCGTCCAGGATGACTTTGTCGCCCACGGTCTTGCGGGCCTTGGACATGGTGTAGATGAATTCCGCCATGCCCTCCAGGCTACCCTCCCGGCGCCCGGGCACGGGCGGGCCGCCGGGGTCCGGGCGCCCCGGCGGCCCGCCCGGTGCCGGCGTCCCGGCTCAGGCGGGGGCCCGGTCCTCGCCGGCCCCGGCGGGCTGCGCCTCCCGGAGGAGCTCGCCGGTCGCCGGGTCCACGCCCTCCGGGGTCGTCTCCTCCGCCCCGTCCGCCGCGGCGGCGGGGTCGCCGGGGCGCTCGCGCTCCCCGGCCGCAGCGGCGGTGACGGTGCGCTGGAAGCACGCGGTGCCCAGGGCCAGGTCGTGGCCGATCGAGACGGCGTCGACGTCGACCGCGGTGTGCCGGCCGTTCTCGCCGTCCCAGAAGCGGACCCTGAGCCGGCCGACGACCACGACCGGCTGGCCCTTCTTCAGGCTCGCGAGCGCGTTGAGGCCGAGGCCGCGGAAGGCCTGGACGGTCAGCCAGTTGGTGTGCCCGTCGCGCCAGGTGGAGCTCTGGGCGTCGAACCACCGCGGCGTCGAGGCCAGGCGGAAGGTCACGACCACGGTGCCGTCCGGCAGGCTGCGGGACTCGGGGTCGGTGGCCACGTAGCCGCGGACGGTGATCTGCTCGGTCATGGGGTGCTCCTTCGGGCGGCGGCCGGACGGCCGGGTCGGGCCCCGGGTGCTCGGGGTCCGCCCAGCCTGACCGCCCGCCCGCCGCCGCGGGCGGGACCGGACCCGCCTGTGGACGACGACGGCGCCCGGCCCGGCGACCGGGCTCCTGGGGAGCGAGGTCGCCGGGCCGGGCGGGCCGTGGCGGGACCGTGGTGGCCGCAGCGGCCGGCGGCCCCGTCGTCGTCCCGTGGTGCGGGGCGGGGCCCTCAGGCCACGAGGGCCGGGCCGATGTCGATCCCGCCGCCGTCGACGTCGAGCCGGATGCAGTCGCAGCCCAGGGCCCGGCGGGTGAGCTCCTCGACCCGCGCGGGGTCGCAGTCCTCCCCGAGCCGGCTCGCGATGAAGTCGCGGGTGTCGGCTTCGGCCTCCTCGGACGTGTCGTAGTGGAAGTGGCGCGGTCCCCCGCCGACCCATCTGCGCGTGACGATGACGCTCATCCCGATCCCCCAGTGCTCTCGTGCCGGTGCTCGTGCGGCGCGCCCCGCCCGTCCCCCGGCGCGGGCGCCGCCCGGGGGCCGTTCCGCCCGGAACTGAGGTGGCGGACCCCCGATGCTGATTAATGTATGCAAATCACCGGGGTTGTGCTGTCCCCTCTTCCGCGCCGGCGCGTGCCGCCGGGGCGGTCCCGACCGGGACGGGCCCGGTGGTGCCCGGTCCCGGCCGGGTGCACCCGGGACGGGACCGGAGGAACCCCGGGACGCCCCCGGGACGGAGCGGCGCCCCGGACCGGGGTCCGGGGCGCCGCGGTCGGGGACGGCGTGCGTCCGCTGGTGCCCCAGGAGGGAATCGAACCCCCGACCAAGAGATTAGAAGGCTCCTGCTCTGTCCGCTGAGCTACTGGGGCGGGGCGCCGGGACGGGCCCGGACGCCGCCGGGAAGTCTATCAACACGGCCAGGTTGGCACGGGTGCGGCACGGGTCCCCGACGACCGCCCGTCAGATGACCGCCTGGGCGGGCGGCGGGGAGTAGCGGCCGCGGAAGAGCCTGCGGGTGGCCGGGTCGATGAACCACAGGTACACCCCGTAGGACAGGGCGACGACGGAGGCGATGAGCCGGCCCGAGCTCAGGTCGAGGTCCAGGTAGGGGAAGACGTCGATCTGGTCGGAGACGGCGTAGACCATGAAGAAGGCGGTGAGGAAGAACAGGATGTCGACCTGCCAGTCGCTGCGGATGCCGGTGACGGCGAACAGGGGGATCAGCCACACCACGTACCAGGCCTGGATCATCGGCGACAGCAGCACGATCGTCGCGAAGGCCCAGGCGAGCCGGCGCACGAGCTTCTCGTCGCGGCCGCGGAACATCAGCCAGAGGATCACGGGGACCGCGAGCGCCTGGAAGAACGTGTGCACGGTGTCTCGCCACTGCCCGGAGTCGGCGCCGATCGTCGCGGCGAAGGACGCGGCGAGGCTGCCGAGGAAGCCGACGGGGGCGTACCAGATCCACACCGAGCCGGGAGTGGACATCGCCGCGACCCAGCCGAAGCCGAAGCCGTTGACGAGGCCCATCAGCCCGAGCAGCGCCACGGACAGGGCGAGGGTGAGCGCCCAGATCACGAAGCGCCGCGGCCAGGACGCCCCGCGCCCGGCCCAGAGCAGGCCGATGAAGGGCAGGAGGACGAGGGTGATGGGCTTGATCGCCACGGAGAGGGTCACGAGGACCGTCCCGGCGACCCCGCCCTTCCAGGTGCGGTGCGCCGCGGCGACGTAGGTGCCGGCGAGGGCCAGGGCGATCATGATCGCGTCGTTGTGCACGGCCACCACGAAGTTCGTGAGGAACAGGGGGTTGGCCACGCTCAGCCACAGCGCGCGGGCGGGGTTGATCCCGTGCAGGCGGGCCAGCCGCGGGATCAGCCACATGCACGCGAGCACGGCGAGCACGCACAGGGCCCGGAACAGCAGCACGGCGGCGTCGGGATCCGCCCCCGTGACGGCCACGACGAACTGCTCGATCCACAGGAACAGCGGCCCGTACGGGGGCGGGGACTCCGACCACATCTGGTCGGCGCCGAGCTGGAAGAAGTTGTCGATGGTGGACACGCCGTGCTCGTAGGGGTTGAGCCCGCTCTCCATCACGCGGCCCTGGCCGATGTAGGAGTAGACGTCGCGGCTGAACAGCGGCACGGCCACGAGCATGGGCGCCGTCCAGGCCGCGATGGCGGCGAGCACCCACCGGCCCGACCCGGGCCCCCACCGGTTGAGCTTCTGCCCGAGCCGCAGCCACTCGCGCACCAGCAGCATCCCGCCCACGGCCACGAGCAGGATGGAGGCGATCACCCCCGTGGTGGTGTAGCGCATGGCGATGATCAGCGGCTCCTGGCGCAGCGGCGACACGGAGGCCAGCCAGCCGACGCCGAGGGAGCCGGCGAGGAGCATCAGGGAGCCGACGGCGCCCATCACGACGGTGCGCAGCGGCGAGCCGGAGACGTACTGGGAGCCGCCGGGCAGGGCGAGCGGGGTCCGCTCGCCCGCTGCGGCCGGGCCGGTCCTCGAGGTGGTGCGCACTGCTCTCCCAGTCGTGCCCGTCCGGTGCCGAGGGGTGCCGCGGCCGGGCGGAGCGCGGACCCGAGGTCCTCCCGATCCTATCCCCGCCCCCCGGGCGGCACCTGCCGACGGGCCGGGACGGCACCCGCCGGAGGCCGCCCGCGACGCGCTCGGCGCCCGCCGCGGGCGTCCCGCCCGCGGGACGGGGGCGGCCCGCCCGGCCGGCCGGAACCGCCTGCCCGGGCGCCCCGCCCGACGCCCCGGGGCGGCACGCACGATAGATTGGCGGGGTGGCTACGACGAACGGACGCGCGAACACCAGCGGACGCCCCAACGGGCGGATCGTGTGGATCGACTGCGAGATGACGGGACTGTCCCTGGAGCACGACGCCCTCATCGAGGTCGCCGCCCTGGTGACCGACGACGAGCTCAACGTGCTGGGCGAGGGGGTCGACGTCGTCATCCGCCCCGACGAGGCGGCGCTCGCGCAGATGGGCGAGTTCGTGCGCGGCATGCACACCGCCTCCGGGCTGCTCGAGGAGCTGCCCCGCGGCGTGAGCATGGCCGAGGCCCAGGAGCAGGTCCTGGCCTATCTGCGGCAGTGGGTGCCGGAGCCCGGGAAGGCCCCGCTGGGCGGGAACTCCGTGGGCACGGACCGGACGTTCCTGGTCCGCGACATGCCGGAGGTGGTGGCGCACCTGCACTACCGGGTGATCGACGTCTCCACCATCAAGGAGCTCGCCCGCCGCTGGTACCCGCGCGCCTACTTCCAGGCCCCCGCCAAGACCGGCAACCACCGCGCCCTGGGCGACATCCGCGACTCGATCGACGAGCTGCGCTACTACCGCCGGGCCGTCTTCGCCGCCGACCCGGGGCCGGACTCCGAGACCGCCCGGGCGATCTCCGCCGAGATCACCGCCTCGCGCACGGGCGCCGAGCCTGCAGCGGCGGAGACGCCCGAGGCCTGACGCCCCGCCGTCCCGGCGCCCGGCCGGGGCCCGGGCCGCGTCCCCGCGCCGGCCCCCGGCCGGGAGCGGATCCCGGGCCCCGGTCCCGGTCGGGGGGAGCGCCGGCCGGCGCCGGGTCCCGGCCGGTGCGGAGCACCGCCGGCGATGGGGTACACTCGTAGGCGTTGCCCAGCGGAACGCGCTTCCGCGGGGTGTCCATGGTGGGCGTAGCTCAGTCGGCAGAGCGCCTGGTTGTGGTCCAGGAGGTCGCGGGTTCAACCCCCGTCGCTCACCCTTCGCGCGAAAGGCCGCCCCGGGGTCCCCGGGGCGGCCTTTCGTCGTCACCCGCCCCCGTCCCCCGCGCCGCCGGCGCGGTGAGAGGAAGACCGCAGTGGCCGTCCGTCCCGTGGTGATCACCGGAACCCCCGTCCTGCACCGTCCCGCCGCCCGGGTCACCGCGTTCGACGACGAGCTGCGCGCCCTGGTCGAGGACATGTACGAGACGATGGACGCCGCCCACGGCGTGGGCCTGGCGGCCCCGCAGATCGGCGTGGGCCTGCGGATCTTCACCTACGCCTTCCGCAACGACGACGGCGTCCCCCCGCGCGGCGTCCTGGTCAACCCGGTCCTGACCCTGGGGAAGGTCTCGCAGGAGACCCCCGACCCGGACGAGGAGACCGAGGGCTGCCTGTCCGTGCCCGGGCACAGCTGGCCGCTCAAGCGCGCCGACTGGGTGCGGGTGGCCGGCTTCGACGCCGGGGGCCGCCCCGTGGACTTCGAGGCCAACGGGTGGTTCGCCCGCGTCATGCAGCACGAGTACGACCACCTCGACGGCAAGCTCTACGTCGACCGGCTCAACGACAAGTGGGGCCGCAGGGCGCGCAGGGCGGTCAAGGCCGAGGGCTGGGGCCGCGGCGAGAGCAGCTGGCTGCCGGGCGTCGACGAGGACCCCTTCGGCCACTGACCCGCACGCCCCCGGGCCGGGTCCGCACCTCTCGGGCCGGGTCCGCGCGTGTCCGCGGAGCCGGCCCGCGCCCGGAACGGGGCTCAGTCCTCGGTGCGCACCACCACGAGCTCCCCGGCCGAGCGGGCCGTCGGCCCGGTGAGCTCGGCGTCCCAGCGCTCGCGCGCGACCGCGAGCAGCTCCTGCGGGGTGCCTGCCGGACGCCCCTCGGCGGCGCGCTCGACGAGGTGGCGGGCGAGCAGCCCGCGGGTGTGCTTGGCCATGTGCGAGACCACCGTCCGCTTCCCGTCCCGCTCCCGGACGACCTTCACCGCCACCGTCCGCTCACGGGGACCGCGCCAGGCCGCGGCGTAGGCCGCCGACCGGCAGTCGACCACGACCCCGTCCCCGGCGGCCGGGCCGAGGACGGCGGGCAGGTGGCGCTTCCAGTGGGCGGCGAGCCGGCCCAGTCCGGGCAGCTGCGTGCCCATGGACAGCCGGTAGGCGGGGATCCGGTCCGCCGGCCGCACCGCGCCCCACAGCGCCGAGACGACGACGAGCGAGGCCTCCGCCGCCTCCCGCTGCGCGACGGTGAGCCCCGCGGGGTCGAGGGCGTCGTAGAGCACGCCCGTGTAGACCTCCAGGGCCGGCGCGGCCGGTTCCTGCGCCAGCCGGGTGTTGCGCTCCACCTCGGGGCGCAGCCGCTCACCCACCCCCAGGACCTCGAGAGCGTCGGCCCGGGCGCTCGCCCGCTCCAGGTGCGCGAGGACCTCGCGGCGGGCGGCACCCAGCTCGGGGAAGGACAGGGTGTCCGGGCCGGCGGGGGCGCCGACGGCGGGGGCGGTCTTGGTCTCGGAGGGCGGCAGCAGGATCAGCACCGCAGCAGTCTAGTGCGCCGGCCCGGGCCCCGCCGTGCCCGCCCGCAACAGCCCGGCGGACGGCACGCCCGGTCGGGCCGTCCCGGATCCGCCGGAGCGCCGTCCCCGGGCCGGGGACCCGCAGCACCGCACGCCCGCGAGGGCAGGACGCCGGGCTCAGCCCCGGACCAGGCCCACGGCCAGGACGAGCATGACCACCCCGACGCCCAGGTCGACCGCCCGCCACGTCCGGGGGCTGTCCAGCACGCCCGACAGCGCACGGGCACCCCAGCCCAGGGCGGAGAACCACACGAGGCTGCCCGTCACGGCGCCGGCGGCGAAGACCCAGCGCCCGCCCGCGCCCTCCTGGTTGGCGAGACCCCCGAGCAGCACCACGGTGTCCAGGTAGACGTGGGGGTTCAGCCAGGTCAGCGCGAGCGTCGTGGCCACGACCGTCCCGCGCGAGCGCGGCGCCTGTGCGGTCAGCGCCGCCGGCCGCAGCGCCGAGGCGAAGGAGCGCGCCGCCCAGCAGGCCAGGTAGGCCGCCCCGCCCCAGCGCAGCACCTCCAGGGCCGTCGGGAACCGGACCACGAGCGCGCCGACCCCGGCCGTGCCGCCGAGGATGAGCACGGCGTCGCTCGCCGCGCACAGCGCCACCACCACGCCCACGTGCTCGCGCCGGACGCCCTGGCGCAGCACGAACGCGTTCTGCGCCCCGATCGCGACGATCAGCGCCAGCCCGGTCACGAGGCCCGCGCCCCAGATGCTCCACATGCCCTCGAACGCTAGTGTCGCGATGCGGTGCAGACAAGCGAAGGATTCTGAGCCCACATTAGACTTCCTTCATGCACCTCGAGCACCTGCGCGCCCTGACCGCCGTCGTCGACGAGGAGTCCTTCGAGGCGGCCGCCGACCTGCTCCGGATCTCGCCCTCGGCCGTGAGCCAGCGGATCAAGGCCCTCGAGGCCTCCGTGGGCCAGGTCGTGGTGCGCCGCGGCAGCCCCTGCACCCCCACGGACGCCGGCGCCGTGCTGCTGCGCACGGCCCGTCAGGTGCAGCTGCTCGAGGCCGAGGCGCGGCACGCCCTCGGCCTGGGCGCGGCCGACCGGACGGTCACGCCGGTGGCCGTCAACGCCGACTCCCTCGCCACCTGGTTCGCGCCCGTCCTGGGCGAGGCGGCCGGCTGGACGGACACGGTCCTGGACCTGCGGGTGGAGGACCAGGACCACAGCAGCCGGCTCCTGCGCGGCGGGGAGGTCCTCGCGGCCGTGACCTCGGACCCCGCGCCGGTGGGCGGGTGCCGGGTCGAGCCGCTGGGGGCGATGCGCTACCTGCCGGTCGCAGCACCCGGGCTGCTCCGCCGCTGGGGCGCCGGACCGGCGGCCGCGACGGGCGGCGCGGGCCTCGACTGGGGCCGCGTCCCCGTGCTGCGCTTCAACGGCAAGGACGACCTGCAGCTGCGCGCCCTGCGGGCCCTGGGGCTCGACCGCTCCCCGCCGGCGCACACCGTCCCCTCCTCGGAGGCGTTCCTCGCCGCCGTGCGGGCGGGCCTGGGGTGGGGCATGGTCCCCGAGCTCCAGCTGGGCGCGGAGCTCGCCGACGGCTCCCTGGTCCTGCTCGCGGAGCACGCCCCCGAGGACGTCGTGCTGCACTGGCAGACCTGGACGCTGGCGTCCGGGCGGCTGGACCGGCTCGCCGCGGCCGTGCGGGACGCGGCCCGGCGGCGGCTGCGCCCGGCGCCCGCGGTCCCGTCCGGCGGGTAGACTGGACGGCGGACAGGCCGGCCGGGTGACCGCGGGCCGCGGCCCCCGGGCCGCGGCGCGAGGAAAGTCCGGGCTCCGCAGAGCAGGATGGTGGGCAACGCCCACTCGGGGGAACCCGCAGGACAGTGCCACAGAGAACAGACCGCCCGCACCGCCGGTGCGGGTGAGGGTGAAAAGGTGGTGTAAGAGACCACCAGCGCGCCGGGTGACCGGCGCGGCTCGGTAAACCCCATCCGGAGCAAGGTCGGACAGGGTGCGTTCGAGGGCTGCTCGCCCGAGCACCCGGGTGGACCGCTCGAGCCCGCCGGCAACGACGGGCCTAGATGGATGGTCACCGCCACGGTCAGGGCAACCGGCCGTGCGCACAGAACCCGGCTTACAGGCCGGCCTGTCCCCCGCCCCTCCTTCGTGCCCGTGCGCGCCGGCCCGCCTCAGGAGCGGACCAGGATCACCCCGCACTCCGGGCACACGAGCACCTCGTCCGCCGCCGCCGACCGGAACACGGCGGCGTCGGTGGGGCTCAGCGCGCTGCCGCACGACCCGCAGGCCGTGCCGCGCAGCTCCGCGGCCGCGGGCCGCTCGGCCGACCGGCCGGTGCGGATGCGCTCGTAGCGCCCCACGAGCTCGTCGTGCCCCACGGCGGCCGCGACCTCGGGGCGGCGCGCCGTCAGCTGCGCGCGCTCGGCCACCAGGGCCGCCCCCTCCTCGTCGCGGGCGGCCACCCGCCGCCGCGCCTCGGCGTCGGCCTCCTTCAGCCGCGGCGTCACGGCCGCCCGGTGGGCCAGCGCGTCGTCCATCTCCTGCATGAGCGCGAGCTGGGCGTCCTCCGCCTCGGCGAGCTGCCGGGTGCGCGTGTCGAGCTCGTGCTGCAGCCCCATGAGGTCCTTCGCGGAGCCGCCCTGCTCGAGCCGGGCCCGGTCCTTGTCGATCGAGGCCTGCACCCGCGCCACCTTCTCCTCGGCCGCGGTGAGCCGCTGCGCGATCGCCTGCTCGGCGGCGTCCAGCTCCTTCGCGGCCGCGATCGCCGCGGCCCGCCGCTGCAGGGCGCGCGCGGTCTCCGGGTCCTCCCGCAGCTCCGTGATGCGGGCGGCGATCCGCCGCAGCCGGGCGTCGAGACGCTCGAGCTCCAGGAGGGCTCGCTGCTGCTCGGGGGTGGCGCGGGTCATGCGGTTCCTCCTGAGGTCGGGCCGGGGGTCTCGAGACGGAAGTCCCAGGGATCGGTGCGCCGCTCGGAGACGACCACCTCGACGTCGTGGCCGCGGCCGGCGAGGGCCTCGCGCAGGGCCGCGGCGGCGATCGGCAGCCACAGCCACTCGCTGGCGAAGTGCGAGAGGTCCACGAGGTGCGGGGTGCCGGAGCCGCCGGGACCCGTGGCGGCCTCGCGGGCCTCGGAGGCGGGGTGGTGGCGCAGGTCGGCGGTGACGTAGACGTCCGCGCCCGCGGCCCGGACCTCGTCGAAGAGCGAGTCCCCGGCGCCGCCGCAGACGGCCACGCGCCGCACGGGCGCGTCCGGGTCGCCGGCCACCCGCACGCCGTGGGCGGAGGCGGGCACGGCCCGCGCCAGCCGCTCGGCCAGCTCCCGCAGCGGGACCGGCTCCGGCAGCTCCCCCACGCGGCCGAGGCCGGCGGCCGGGTCCGCGGGGTGCGGGACCAGCGGGGCCGCCGTCGTCAGCCCCGCTGCCCGGGCGACGGCGTCGGAGACGCCCCCGGGGGCGGAGTCGGCGTTGGTGTGGCAGGTCAGCAGCGCACAGCGGTTCTCGACGAGCTCGTGGACCACGGCACCCTTGAAGCGGTCGGCGGCCACGGAGGTCACCCCCCGCAGCAGCAGGGGGTGGTGGGTCAGCAGCAGGTCGTGGCCCCCGGACACGGCCTCCGCCACGACCTCGGCCACGGGGTCGACGGCCAGCAGCACGCGGCGCACGGGCTGCTCCGGGCGCCCGGTGACCAGCCCCGAGGCGTCCCACGGCTCCTGCAGGTGCAGCGGCCACAGCTGCTCGACGACCTCCAGGACCTCGGCGAGGGCGGGCGCGGGGGCGGGAGTGCGGGACGGGCTCATGGGCCCAGTCTAGGGACAGCCCCGCCGGCCGCGACGGGGCGGGAATGCTCCCGGCGCGCCGCTGTTGTACCGGGCATGGCCTTCTCCCCGACCGACGACGACGCCGCCGCCCCGACCCCCGTCCGGGAGGGGTCCTCCTCCCTCACCTACGTGCTCGCCGGCGGGTGCTTCTGGTGCCTCGACGCGGTGTACCGGGTCACCCGCGGCGTGACCGAGGTGGTCTCCGGCTACACCGGCGGCGCGCAGCCGGACCCCGGATACTACGCCGTGTGCAGCGGCACCACCGGCCACGCCGAGGCCGTCGCGGTGACCTTCGACCCCGCCGTGGTGCCCTCGGAGGTGATCCTCGACCTCTTCTTCACCGGCCACGACCCCACGACCCTCAACCGTCAGGGCTACGACGTCGGCACCCAGTACCGCTCCGCGATGTTCTTCGCCGACGACGAGCAGCGCGACGTCTTCCGGGCCGCGATCGAGCGCGCCCAGGAGCACTGGAGCGATCCCGTGGTCACGACCCTGGAGCCCCTCGGGCCGTTCTGGCCGGCCGAGCCGGAGCACCAGGACTTCTACGCGCGCCAGCCCTGGAACGGCTACTGCCAGGTGATCATCAACCCGAAGCTGGCCAAGGTCCGGCAACGTTACTCCGCGTGGCTTACCGCGCAGTAGCGGTTGCGGCCCCTGGCTAGGCTGAGCTAGGACCGCGCCGCCGGGCCCGCCCGCGGCGCCACGAGCACCACCCGTACGAGACCGTCCCCGAGCCCGTCGCACGAGACCGCGGGCAGAAACCGAGGTACCCCCATGGCGAAGATCTACTCCGACGTCACCGAGATCGTGGGCCGCACCCCCCTGGTCCGCCTCAACCGCCTCGACGAGGGCCTGCCGGGCAACGTCGCCGTCAAGCTCGAGTTCTACAACCCGGCCAACTCGGTCAAGGACCGCATCGGCGTGTCCATCATCGAGGCCGCCGAGAAGGCCGGTGCGCTCAAGCCCGGCGGCACGATCGTCGAGGGCACCTCCGGCAACACCGGCATCGCCCTGGCCATGGTCGGCGCGGCCCGCGGCTACAAGGTCATCCTCACGATGCCCGAGACCATGTCCACCGAGCGCCGCGTGATGCTGCGCGCCTACGGCGCCCAGATCGTGCTCACCCCCGGCTCCGAGGGCATGCGCGGGGCCGTGGAGAAGGCCCAGGAGATCGTCGACACCACCGAGAACGCCGTGCTGGCCAGCCAGTTCGCCAACGAGGCCAACCCCGCGGTGCACTACGCCACGACCGGGCCCGAGATCTGGGAGGACACCGACGGCGCCGTCGACGTCTTCGTCTCCGGCGTGGGCACCGGCGGCACCATCACCGGCGCGGGCCGCTACCTGCGCGAGCAGAAGCCGGACGTGCGCCTCGTCGTCGTCGAGCCCGCCGACTCCCCGCTGCTGACCGAGGGCAAGGCCGGGCCCCACAAGATCCAGGGGCTGGGCGCCAACTTCGTGCCCGCGATCCTCGACCGGGAGATCTACGACGACGTCTACGACGTCACCGTGGAGGACTCCGTGCGCACCGCCCGCGAGCTCGGCACCAAGGAGGGCATCCTCGGCGGGATCTCCTCCGGGGCCATCGTCTGGGCCGCCCTCCAGGAGGCCGCGAAGGAGGAGAACCGCGACAAGCTGATCGTCGCGATCGTCTGCGACTTCGGGGAGCGCTACATCTCCACCCTGCTCTACGAGGACATCCGCGGCTGAGCCCGCGAGCCCACGGCCCGCCCGCCCGGGAATAGCGATGCCGCTGCGCGGTGTTGCCCCCGGATGTGGGCGGGCCGTCGGCACGCCCCGGCCCCTCCCCCGGGGCCGCACGCCCGCCCGGCGGGCCGACCACCGACCCCGGAAGAACAGAGGACAGCCGTGAGTTTCTGGAGCAGACTCTCCGAGGACCTGAAGACGGCCCGCACGCACGACCCGGCCGCCCGGTCCGACGTGGAGATCGCGCTCAACTACTCCGGGCTGCACGCCATCTGGGTCCACCGCCTCACCCACCGGCTGTGGCAGCGCCCCGACCGCCGGCTGCTGGCGCGCACGCTGTCCCAGCTCGCCCGCTTCCTCACGGGCGTGGAGATCCACCCCGGCGCCTCGATCGGGCGGCGCTTCTTCATCGACCACGGCATGGGCGTGGTGATCGGCGAGACCGCCGAGATCGGCGACGACGTCATGCTCTACCACGGGGTCACCCTGGGCGGGCGGTCGCTGGCCAAGGTCAAGCGGCACCCGACCGTGGGCGACCGGGTCGTCATCGGCGCCGGCGCGAAGGTGCTGGGCCCCATCGAGATCGGTGCGGACTCCGCGATCGGCGCCAACGCCGTGGTGGTCAAGGACGTGCCCGAGGACTCCATCGTCACCGGGATCCCCGGCAAGGTGCGTCCCCGCACGCCCGAGAAGAAGCAGCCCCTCGTGGACCCGTCGACCTACATCGACCCGGCCATGTGGATCTGAGCCGCTGTCCCCTCCGGAGCGCGCCGAGGGGCGGCGTTGGGTGGTTCTCCCGCGGGGGGAGCCACCGGACGCCGCCCCTCGGCGCAACAGGCGCTGCGTGCGCTGCGGGGTGGGCTCAGGCGATGACCTCGGAGCGGTCCCCGGACCACAGGGTGTGGTAGGCCCCGGCACTGGCG